>JAVBNM010000053.1:0-28037 GCA_031551565.1 Desulfovibrionaceae bacterium
TAGTGCCGGCAAACGGCCGAAGACTGGAGCGAAGCCACCTCAGACCCCACAGGCAAACCGGTAACGGATGAAGTTCCGGCCGGTTGAAGCGCTGGGGAGGGAAACCAACAGGGCAATCGCCCTGATGGTTTCCCTCCCCAGGCCCCTCCCTTCCTTTACCCGTTTGTTGGACTTCACAGTAAAGCGCCACCGCCCTGCCCGCGCGATGGCGCTTTTATTTATGCTGCGTATTTTTAAAGTAAATTCAGCACCATACACCTGCAGGCCTGAGTCGGGACAATTATGGCCGTGGCAAAAATATTAATAATTTGTTTTATTTAATAAAATATCCGACTCAACGCCGATTCTTTGTAAAAAAGCTTGACGATTCGCCCCGCATCTTTTAAGGATATTCCCTCACGGGCGGTTAGCTCAGTTGGTAGAGCATCGGCCTTACAAGCCGAGGGTCGCAGGTTCGAGGCCTGCACCGCCCACCACTGAGCATTAAAGACCGCACGATGCGGAGCAGTAGTTAAGACGGTTATAACGCCGGCCTGTCACGCCGGAGGCCGAGGGTTCGAGTCCCTTCTGCTCCGCCAGAAAATTTCGGGCGCCTGCCCATTTCACAAAATTCGCGGGTAAGCGCAAGAGCTTATGCCGCAGCGACTACGGAGCAGTAGTTAAGACGGTTATAACGCCGGCCTGTCACGCCGGAGGCCGAGGGTTCGAGTCCCTTCTGCTCCGCCATTTCACACAAAAAAAGCGAGATGCACTGCACCTCGCTTTTTTTTTTGTGTTTTAGAAAAAAGATGACACAGCGGCAGCTCCCGAAATCCGGGCCATCTCGCATTCCGGCCCCAGTCACCACCACATTTCCCTGTCTGAAACCGGGCAAACAATCGGTACTGCCTCAGTTTGAATTTTTTAAATTTTCTAAAAACAGTATAATATAGGTTTTAATTTTTTCATGGTCCCCGATCAGCCATAGACAGGCACCGGGGACTGTTTTATTTTATGAAGGAGCAGGGCCGGGACCTCCGTCTGATTGAGTAGCGCCGATATCGGCACAATCAGAACAAGAGAGGTTTGTCATGGCCAAAGGTACTGGCAAGGAAAAGACGGTCCCCGTCCGTAAGCACACCCGCGAACAGAATGGGAAACTGGTCCCGGTGAAAAAGCATAAACGCTCTCCACCGGACTCCAAGTAACCGCCTAACTCCCGGCCCTGCTGCTTAATTTTACGAGCATTCCCAAAAAACCTAGCACCCTTTGCCGTGCTGCTCCTGCCAGTATAATCTTCACATGAAACATAATACGCGCACAAAACCGAAGCGGCCAAAGGACGGCAATCAGATAGCTCATGGCATCATGGAGCAAGTGATTGCATGGAGTGAGGAACCTCAACCCGCCGATAGCGAAAAACCAAAAGAAGGTTGCTGCCTCATAAAGAAGAGGAGGAAAAACGAAGCAGCAATAAAAAATTTATAGCAAACAATTTCAGCAAGATGTTGGCACTTATGGCCCTGAAATCACTTTCCGGGCCATTTTTCATGTGCGCAGATCAGTATAATATAACATGAACAGACTCAGGTTATCAAAACGCGCTGAAATCATCGCTCACCTTGTGGAAGGTAATTCCATGAACTCGACTGCGCGCCTGACCGGAGTATCCCCAAACACCGTTGCCAAGCTCCTGGAAAATGTTGGGGCGGAATGCAATGTTTATCTGCACTTCAATATGGTCAAGCTTCCCTGTACGCGTATCCAGGTTGATGAGATCTGGTCATTTTGCAGAATGAAGGAAAAGCGTGTCCCTTCTCATCTCAAAGGGCAGCTTGGCTTCGGCGATACCTATGCCTGGATCGCGCTTGATCCCGATTCAAAGATCGTCCCCTGTTTTTTGGTTGGACGTAGAGGCACCGAATCCGCAAAAGAATTTATGGATGATCTGGCCTGGCGTTTGAGCAATCGGATTCAACTCACATCAGACGGCCATGTGCCGTATCTGGAGGCCGTTGAAGGAGCCTTTGGCGGGAAGGTTGATTTTGCTCGACAGGTAAAGCATTACGGCGGCGTCAAGGTTTACCGAGATGGCACGAGAAAGAAGTGTCGGCGCTCTGAGTGCAGCGGCATCACCAGGGAGGTTGTTTGCGGAAACCCTGATCCAGATCATATCAGCACGTCTCTAATTGAAAGACAAAACTTATCCTTGAGAATGGGGCTACGCCGCCTCACACGTGAGACTAACGGGTTCAGCAAGAAACTCGCAAATCATCGTGCCGCGTTGGGCCTGTACTTCATGTATTATAATTTTGTGAGAATCCATAAAACATTGCGCGTCACACCTGCTCAGGAGGCCGGAATTGAAAATAGGCTCTGGAGCATTGAGGATCTGGTGCGGCTTGTGGATTAACTTTCATCGAACAAATCCTTGACTCTGCAACCAAGGTATTTAGCCATCGTTTCTAAGGTATCCAACCTACACAGGCTTATCTGATCCTTTCTTGCCCTAGTGATGGTTTCCAAAGATAGGCCCGTTGCTTCATTCATAGCCCGAATAGTTATTTTCTTCTCTTGCATGATTCTTTTGACATTACTCGTGAGCATAGCGTCCTCCTGACTATGCTCATCATAGCGTAACTACTTGACTTAATATGTTTCGATATATTAGAACAAAGGGCGCAAAATCATTTACGGAGGTAGCTATGAAAAAATTTCTTCTGAGCCTTATCTTGCTTATGGGGTTAGTCACCCCATGTATTCCCGCTGATGCTTCGCCAAAGCCAGACATTCCTCTGTCGGAAGAAGAACAAAAAATGGTGACGGATGCCATCTCGGCGAGACTCCGTGATCCATATTCTGCGAAAATTGAATGTGTCGGTAAGCTGGTGAATGGTGGGATTGGCAATCACAATATCTGGTTAGCGATTGCCAATGTGAACGCCAAAAACGCCTTCGGCGCTTATGTTGGCATGAAGCCGATGGGGGTCTTTCTTGTTGAAGGGCAAATCTGTAGTGATGTCATTGATAATATCAATGACGAAATTACAATGCTCGTCGCTAAGACGCCGTGCAATAAGATAGTTATGGAGAGGAATTCCAAAGATATGGCTGATTTTCTCGAGAAAAAGAAGATGCAGTAGCCCGTTTAGCTTTGCAATTGAGTAATCGAAAACCCCGGCTCTGGAAATATTCCAAGGTCGGGGTTTTCTTGATCTAACGAGCTAAATTTTTTTGAAAAGGTCTAGACAATGTGCGAATAAACATTATCTGGTATAAGACGGGCCAGGATCCGTTTGACTGATACTTTTCTATAAATACTTCACGAGGGTGCCAGCCCTAGGCGGAAGAAAGGAGGTGATAAATCATAGCTAAAACAAATGCCGGCAAGAGGATAGTTCCTGTTAAGCCGCACGTTAGAAAAGATAGCGACGGCAAAAAGGTTCCAGTCAGCGGCCATCGCCGTTCCACTCCAAACAAGTAACTAATGATCCTGGCCCAGTCCTGAAATAATACTGAAAATAAGTTTTGGCAATTAGTTTTTAAACAAAATTTGGGTCCGGTGGATTGCCGGACCCAGGGAGAGCTTTATATGTCAAGCAAATCATCTCAAAAGCCACGCCTTGAAGTCATTAATGAATCTGAGACGGGACTAAACACACGGTTTAAGGATACCAAAACAGGGGAGATTCTCACTCGCACACAAGTCGCAGACAGGATCAAACAAGGACAGTATCCTGACTATCATAATATGCACATGAATGGAAAACGCATTCCCCGCTCCAACCCAGATGGCAATAAGGACAATAACTTAGGTTAAGAAGTTGCAGGGACCAACTTTACTTCATAGCCATCCTTAACAACAATATCGTCGTCGGATATGATTGCTATCACTTCTTGATTGTCCTCAGCAGTTACAAGTCTGCCAGTGGTTTCAGATGTAATAGTAATCACTATGGAGTCAAGTCTTTTATCGCTAAAAATCATGTAACACCTCCTGCCCCTCCTTGATGAGGGGCTTTTTGTTGCCACAAAGGGCGTTTCTCGTATTATACGAGATCAAAAGGAGAGATTCACCCATGCCCCCGATTTACAATCCATACGATCATTATTGGCGCAAGCAAGACGGCTCTGCTTATCATTCCCGACGAGAATGCGAAGTCCCTGCCGATGACCCTGAGTATCAAGCTTGGCTTGCTGATGGGAATGTGCCGAAAGAACATCCACGGAATCATTACGGCGAGGAAGATCGAGAGTGGATGCTTGCCATCTTACAGCCTTGGGGTTTGAAGATTTATCCATTGACCGAGACTGAGGAATACGAGGAAAACCAGTCTTTACAGGGTCAGGTAGGAGGCTTTGTTAGAGAGCCTGCGGGTAATATGGAATTGGGAGAGAAAGGAATACATGATCGTGAGGCGGTCGAGCGTATCAAGGCGCATTTGCATGAGCGTCATCGATATAAGGCATTGGTCAGATTAGGTGCCATGGTTGTCCGCTGAAAAAGGCCGAACCTATATTATACTGTTTTTAGAAAATTTAAAAAATTTAAACTGAGGCAGTACCAAACAATCAAAGACATGGACAGATTTCAGCATGATAAATATACTTGCGCAAGGAGGAAAAAATTCCTACGCTTCCATTTTCACTTGGAGGATGCCATGACCCATTGCAAACCGCTTTGCGCCGCCGCCCTTTTCCTGGTGTTGCTGACCGCCGGCTGCGCCCGGCCAACCGCGCGAATCGATTCCCTGGGGGAAGCGCACCGCGGGGAACTCTATCTGATTAAGCCCGGACAAGCGAACGTCCGGCCGGACGATCTCTATTTCGCGGAATACAAAGGTCAAGTGGCCAGACTGCTGAAAAGCCTGGGCTATCAAGTCACCGAGGATGACAAGCAGGCCACGGCAGCCGTGCTGCTCTCCTACGATGCCCGCATGTTCGGAGATTCTGGCGGCTCCAGCGACACCCGGGTCGGCATCGGCATGGGCACGGGCAGTTACCATGGCCGCGACTGGGATGACGGCGGCTGGTCCCCTGGAGGGTCGTTTTTCGGCCTGGGACTCGGCTTTCCCCTGGGTGGCGGCTCTTCTTCCTCGCCACGCTGGCGCTACATGATCGTTCTGGACGCGGTGGCTTTTGCCGCCAAGGGCGCGGCCAAAGAGCAGGGCAATGTCAAAAGCCTTTGGAAAACCAGCATTACAAGCACCGGCGATGACGGCGACCTGCGCTCCGTTTTTCCGGACATGCTCGACGCGGCCGCCCAATATATCGGGCGCGACAGCAAAGGGTCGGTGACGGTAAAGTTACAGCCGCAATAGGCGCATGAAGCCCTAATGGCTTATCCCGGTTAAAACGATAGACCGTTCGCCGGGCAAAATTCAAAACCAGACCGCCATTATATTTGGATGCGCTTGCTAATTTCGCACAGGCGTGCGAGATTATGCCCAGAGGCAAGCGGTTGCCGTCTTTGCGCGTCACAAAGGCACGCCAGCCGTTACGCGAAAAAATTATTTCCGGGCCGCCTGTGGGCAAAGCTTCGCGGCAGAAAACAGCGCCCGCCGCAGTGCGGGTTTTGCCGCTTGAATGTTTGCGCGCCGTATTTGCGTGTGTCTGATATTTACTTTGTAAAGCTGCGAAACAGCCCGCGCGCGGGCAGGAGGATAGCATGAAAAAGCGGGTTCTTGTGATCGGCGGCTCCTATTTTGTCGGCAAGGTATTCATGGTGCTGGCGGCGCGCACGGGCGACTACGAGTTCCATGTGGTCAACCGCGGCCGCGTCAAGCTGAACATTGCCGGCGTCACGGAATACGTCTGCGACCGCCACGACACGGCCGACCTCGCCAAGATCCTGCCGGACGGCGACTGGGACACGGTACTCGACCTGTGCGCTTATGAACCGAATGACATTGCCTCGCTGGTGAAAGTCATTTCCGGGTCCGTCAGGCAATACATCTACATCAGCACATGCACGGTCTACGATCCGAAGGCCCCTGCGCCCAAGACCGAAGCATCCATGGTATTGCCCTCCACAAGCACTGACCCTGCCTACGCCTATGCCTTCAAAAAACTCCAACTGGAGAGCGAGGGCAAGGCCGCTTGCGACGAGCGCGGCATCCCCCTTACCATACTGCGCCCCGGCTTCATTTACGGGCCGTATAACTACGCCCCGCGCGAGCCCTACTATTTCAAGCTGATTGTTGAAGGCAAGCCCATTCCGCATCCCACTGACGCCACGAGCGTTTTCAGCTTCGTCTATGTGAAGGACGTCTCGAAAATACTCATGAAGTGCATCGGCAATGCGGCCACCTACGGTGAAACATTCAACCTTGCCGCGCCGGACCGCGTAACCTACGACTATTACCTGGCCACGCTCATAAAAATCCACGGGGCCGACCTGCCGGTGGAGCGCCTGTCCGTCGCGCAGATTGAAGAGCAGCGAGTGCCGCTGCCGTTCCCGCTCTACGACGACGAGTCATATAACGGCCAAAAGCTCGCCAAGGCGCTCGACTTCCAGTACACCTCCTTTGAGGACGGCATGCGGGAGACGTATGCCGGCTATATAAAGGTACATAAGAAATAGCAAACCCAAAGGCGTCGCCGCCCTTTGCCCGCCGGATAAAAAATCCACGGCTCGCACCAAAGATGCGAGCCGTGGATTTTTTATCCGGCGGGCAACGTCGCTACCCCATCTTCTTGAAAAGCACGCTGTCAACCCACTGCGGCACCACCTTGGAAGCCGGGCCGTGCATGCTGTTATGGAATACATGCTGTCCCTGGGTGGGCTCCAGGTTGAGTTCCAGCGTCATTGCGCCGTTGGCCCGCGCCATACCGGCAAATGACGCCGCCGGGTAGACGTTTCCGGAAGTTCCGATGGAAACAAATGTGCGGCATCTCATTATGGCTGTTTCTATCTCTTCCATGTGAAAGGGCATTTCCTGGAACCAGACGATATGGGGACGCATGCCCCCATGTTCGTCGCATCTGGGGCAGGAGGTTTCACGGCCCAGGTCCGCTTCCCATTGGTGCACGGCGCAACAATTTTCGCAGCGCGCTTTCAGCAGCTCGCCGTGCATGTGCAGCACATTGAGACTGCCAGCCCTTTCGTGCAGGTTGTCTATATTCTGGGTGATTATCAGCACCCGCCCTTCATATTCCCTCTCAAGCCGCGCCAGGGCCTTGTGAGCGGGATTGGGCCGCATTCCGGCGCTCAACAGCTCACGCCTGCGGGCATTGTAAAATCTGTGAACCCGGTCCGGATCCCTGGCGTACCCCCGCGGAGTTGCCACCGCATCGATTTCTTCATTCTGCCACAAACCGTCCGCGCTTCGGAAAGTCGGGATGCCGCTCTCCTGGCTGATGCCGGCTCCGGTTAATATTACAATCATTTTATACTCCTCCAGCAAGGACAAGCCCCCACCTAATCGCCTATGTGCGCGCCATATTTTCAGCGCATCCCCCGACACAACAACACTTCCCGCTGTTCTTTCCAGAACAACGGGAAGCGCAAATATTGTCAAGCTGTTTTAGCCTGCACATTCCGAACCGCAAAAAACCCAACAAACGAGTAAAGAAAAGAAGGGGCTGAGGGAGGGAATAGCGCCTGTGCCGCGTCCATCAGGGGCGCGTCCCCTGTTGGTTTCCTCCCCCAGCTCTTCATCCCGTCTTGTTAATATCTGTAATGCTCGGCCTTGTAGGGGCCTTCCACCGAGACCCCGATGTAATCGGCCTGTTCCTTGGTCAGCTTTTGCAGTTTGGCCCCGAGGCGGCCAAGATGCAGGCGGGCGACTTCCTCGTCCAGTTGCTTGGGAAGCACATAAACCTCGCATTTCAGGCTCTTGTTCTGAACAAGCTCAAGCTGGGCCAGGACCTGGTTCGTGAAGCTGGCCGACATCACGAAGCTGGGGTGGCCGGTGGCGCAGCCAAGGTTCATCAGGCGTCCTTCGGCCAGCACGATGATGGAGCGCCCGGAGGGCAGGAGCCACTTGTCGACCTGGGGCTTGATGTTGGTGCAAACGCACTTTTTATTGGTTTCAAGCCAGAGCATGTCGATTTCATTGTCAAAATGGCCGATGTTGCAGACAATGGCCTCGTCCTTCATCTTCATCATGTGTTCGTCGGTGATGACCTTGTAGTTGCCGGTGGCGGTCACGAAGATGTCGCCAAGAGGCGCTGATTCATCCAGCGGAATGACCTGGTAGCCTTCCATGGCAGCCTGCAAAGCGCAGATCGGGTCGATTTCAGAAATCAGCACCCGCGCGCCAAAGCCGCGCATGCTCTGGGCGCAGCCCTTGCCGACGTCTCCGTAGCCGCAGACCACGACGGTCTTGCCGGCGACCATGATGTCGGTGGCCCGCTTAAGGCCGTCAGCCAAAGATTCGCGGCATCCGTAAAGGTTGTCGAACTTTGACTTGGTGACGGAGTTGTTCACGTTGATGGCCGGGACCAGCAGCGAGCCTTCCTTTTGCATCTGGTAAAGACGCAACACGCCGGTGGTGGTTTCTTCAGACACGCCCTTGACCTTCTTGGCCACGGCCTGCCAGCGCTTGGGATTTTCCGCGTAGCTGGCGGCCAGGCGGTCCATGACCAGCTTAAGTTCCTTGTTGTCCACCTTCTTTTTCAGAATGGAGGGATCTTTCTCTACAGCCACGCCCTTGTGGATGAGCAGGGTGGCGTCGCCGCCGTCGTCGACCAGGAGATCCGGTCCGGAGCCGTCGGGCCAGGTCAGGGCCATTTCCGTACACCACCAGTATTCCTCAAGCGTCTCGCCCTTCCAGGCGAAAACCTTGGCCAGCTTGGCGTCGGCAACGGCAGCGGCCGCGTGGTCCTGGGTCGAGAAGATGTTGCACGAAGCCCAGCGGATGTCCGCGCCAAGGGCATGCAGGGTCTTGATCAGCATGGCGGTCTGAATGGTCATGTGCAGGGAACCAGCCACTTTCAGGCCCTTGAGCGGCTTTTTCTTGCCGTATTTGGCGATGAGCTCCATAAGACCGGGCATTTCACGCTCGGAGAGCTGCATTTCTTTGTGGCCGAAGGGAGCCAGGGATATATCGGCGATTTTGTAGTCAAGGGAAAGATCAAGGGGCATTGCGCCGGAAGCCGGGGCCTTGGGGGCGGCCGCCTTGGCAGCCGAAGCCTTTTTGGCGGCCGGGGCGTTGCACTTTTTCGCCGCGCCCGAGGCGCACTTGGAACCTGATTTAGCTTGCTGGGGTGCTTTTTTCATGGTCATTCTTCTCCGTCAGGCTGTTTTTTCAGCCAATATGATGTGAAGGGAAAGCTGACGCTCCACCGGGGCGGTCTTCATGCTTTTGATGCTGAACCCGGCCTTGGTCAGATGGGTGCATAAGGTGGCTGCGTTAAAACCGAGCCAATGGTCTCCGTACTCCTCGCGCATGCTGTCTATGTTATGGCTGTTGAAATCAGTCACCAGCAGATAGCCGCCGGGGCGTATCACGCGCCTGATCTCAACAAGCACCTCCCTGGGCGTGGGCACATGGTGCAAAACCAGGTTGAGGCAGATAAAGTCAGCTTCTTCATCGCGCAGCGGCAAGTGGGACAAGTCGCCGATCCTCAGGGACACGCATGGCTCATTGGGGGCAAACCGGCTCTTTGCGATTTCAAGCATCCGCAAAGATCCGTCCACCCCGATAACGACGTCGGCCTTATCCCGCATGGCGCGCAGCACGTTCCCGGTGCCACAGCCAAGGTCAGCGGCCACGCCGCAGCTCGGCATGACAGCCAGCACCTCTCTGGACAAATCAAAATCTCCCAGAATCTCGCGGGACAGTTTATCCCAGTCGGCAGCGATGGAGTTGAAGAAACGCTTGGCGCGGTGAATGCGCTCCTCGATCATGCCCTTGGCCACGGACATATCGGCTTTGAAGGCCTCGGTATTTCCCAGAAAGGCGACGATGGAATCAATGAACTCCCTGGCGCCGCCCTCGGACGGGACAGCGTAAAACACCCACAGCCCCTCGCGCCTGGCAACCAGCAGGCCGGCTGAGGACAGAATCTTTAAATGCCGGGAAATTCTCGATTGCCCCATTTTCATGAGCCCGACCAACTCGTTGACGTTGAGCTCATGGTGGTAGAGGATGTGCAAAAGCCTCAACCGGGTTTCATCAGCCAGAGCCTTGAAATACTGGATAGCCTGGGTCATGTCGCATACCTGCCGAAAATATAATCAAGAAATCTTGATATACTGTTGTTACAATTATTTGTCAACAACAGACCGTACGTTTTACCAAAATATCAGTCTTGGCAGTGCCCTCACAAGAGTAGCGCTGCTTTTACGTGGGCGCGGCAGAGCGTCTGGATAGAGTACATGGGCATGCGCGGCATTCGGGCGAGCCTGGCGGCGCTGCCCAGCCTTATATAGTGGGTGTCATCTCATGCGTCTTTGCAAAAGCAGGGCGTCGGCCAAGGTCAGGGCGGCCATGGCTTTCAAGACCGGCACAATGCGCGGAATGGCCGAGATATCATGGCGCCCGGCGCATTCTAGGCTTACCGGAGCCCCGTGGACGTCTATGGTTTTCTGCGGCCCGGCAATAGTCGGGATCGGCTTTACAGCCGCTCTGATGCTGATCGTTTCGCCGGTGCTCACGCCTCCCAGAATGCCGCCGCAGTTGTTGCTCAAATAGCCGCCGGGAGACATCTGATCGTTGTTTGCGCTGCCTTTTTGGCGGGAGGAGGGGAAACCGGCCCCGATCTCCACGCCCTTGACCGCGCCGACGCCCATAAGGGCATAGGCCAGGCAGGCGTCAAGCTTGTCAAAGACGGGCTCGCCAAGGCCGGCAGGAACGCCCAGCGCCTCGACGGCCACAATGCCGCCAAGAGAATCCCCTTCGGCGGCCGCTTGGCGGATTATGGAGTCCCAGCGGCTTATCACCGTTGGGTCAGGCGAGAAATACGGACGAACGGCCGCGCCTTCAATGTCGGAAGGTGTCGCGCATATGCCGCCAAGCTCAAGAGTGAAGGCCCGCACCATGATACCCTTGGTCGCCAGCAAGGCCAAGGCCACCGCGCCGCCAGCCACCCTGGCGACGGTCTCTCTGGCCGAAGCCCGCCCGCCTCCCCGATGGTCCCTTATGCCGAATTTGGCCTGCCAGGAGGCGTCCGCATGGCCGGGGCGGTATACTTCCCGCAACCGATCGTAATCACCTGGTCTGGCGTCGGTATTTTTCACTTCAAAAGCGATCGGCGCGCCGGTGGTCAGGCCGTTGAACACCCCGGACAAAATTGAGACATGGTCCGGCTCGTTGCGCGGGCTCACGCCAGCCTGGGCATGGGCGAGTTCCGGGCTTCGTCCGGGACGCCGGGCATCCAGCTCTTTTTGCAGAGCTTCCTCAGCAAGCGCGATCCCGGCCGGGCATCCGTCCACTATGCCGCCGACCGCCGGGCCGTGCGATTCCCCGAACGTGGCCAGCCTGAATATTTTGCCGAATATGTTTCCCATGTCAGGCGCTGACCTGCCTTTTCAGATTGCTGAAGGTGTAATTCCGGGCAATAACATCGAAAATCTCGCCAAGGACCTCGCCGGGCGTCTGGCTGGCGTTCACAATCATATCGGCGCAGGCCTCGTAGACCGGGGCGCGCTGGTTTAAAATCTCCTCCATCTCAAACATCGGGTCATTGCCGCTCAGGGATGGGTAATATGACTTTTCCAGCAACGCGCTGAACCTCTCTTGCAACACACCGGCCGGGGCCTGCAAATAGGCAATCACTCCGGTGGCGCGCATGAACTCCCGATTTTCAGGGGAAAGGATCACCCCGCCGCCTGTTGACACCACAGTATCCGGCTGGGCAGCCAGGGCCAGGGCCTTGCTCTCACGCTCCCTGAATCCTTCCCAGCCTTCCTCCCTCACTATCTCGGATACAAATAAGCCGGCGGCAGCGCAAACCATCTCGTCCGTATCGGCGAACGAAAAGTTGAGACGCTCGGCCAGCATTTTCCCTACAGTGGTCTTTCCGCTGCACCTTGGGCCGATGAGAAAAATGATCATCTGGCGCTCCATGCTCAAATTTGCAGTTACTCTCTTTACTCTTGGCAGGGACGAATATACAGTATCCTCCAAGATTAGACAAAAGAAATGACCAGGACGTAAAAATGATGCCGCCGCGCGGTCGCCGGGGGTACCGGCCGCAGCCTGGGCCTGTCTATTAACCCTTAAGTCTTACGCCTGACGAACCTACAGGAGCAGAGAACATGGTTAGCCCGAAAAATCCTCTCATCATTGGCATGGCCGGCTTCGGCACGGTCGGCTCCGGTCTTTTGCGCATTCTCGTGGAAAACAAGGCGCATCTTTTTGCCAGAACCGGACGGGAAATCAAGGTCAAGACCATTCTGGTCCGCAGCCCGAAGAAGACCAGAACCTTTCCCCTGCCCGAGGATGTCAGGCTCACAACCAACCCCGACGACCTGATCAACGACCAGGAGATAGAGGTTGTTGTGGAACTCATGGGCGGCATACAGGCCCCCCTCGACTTGATCAAAAAGGCGCTCAACGCCGGCAAGCACGTCGTGACCGCCAACAAGGCCCTGCTTGCTGAAACCGGCAACAAACTCTTCGCCATTGCCAAGGAAAAGGGACTGCACCTTGCTTACGAGGCCAGCATCTGCGGCGGCATTCCCATTGTCGAAACCCTGAAACAGGGGCTTGGAGCAAACAAGGTCAAATCCCTGCTCGGCATCCTGAACGGCACATGCAACTATATTTTGTCCGAGATGACCAGCAAGGGCCTGCCTTTTTTTGAGGTTCTGAAAAAAGCCCAACAATTGGGCTACGCCGAGGCCGATCCGACTCTGGACATCGAAGGCACTGACGCGGCCCACAAGCTGGCCCTGCTCATCCGCCTGGCCTGGGGAGTGGAATACCCGTTCTCCGACCTGCCGGTCAGGGGGGTGGCGGAAGTCACTGCCTCTGACATCGCTTATGCCAGGGAATTCGGCTACCGCATAAAGCTGATCGGCGAAGCCCAGATGATCGACGGACGCCTTGAGGCCGGCGTTTTCCCGGCCCTGGTGCATGAAACCCTGCTCCTGTCGCAGGTCAGCGGCGCTTACAACGCGGTCAGGATTGACGGCGATGCCGTTGGGCCGGTATTCCTTCACGGCAAAGGCGCCGGCGACTCGCCCACAGGCAGCGCCGTGGCCGCGGATCTTCTGACCATAGCCAGGGGACACACGCCGGACAACACCGGCTTTTGCGCCCCGCCGCTGCCGACGCCCGCCGCCGTCATTCCGCCGGATGAGGCCCAAAGCCACTACTACATCCGGCTGCTTGTGCTGGACAAGCCGGGAGTGCTGCGCGATGTGGCCGCTGTAATGGCCGACAACAACATCTCCATCGCCCAGGCCATTCAAAAGGGCGACTGCGACGACGGACTGTGCCCGGAATCGCCGACCAAGCCCTTTGTGTTCATGACCCACAAGGCATCGGCCAGGGGCATTGGCCTGGCTCTCGCGAAATTGGAGGGCAGCGGCTTCGTCCACCAAAAACCGGTCTGCTACCGGGTATTCACCAACCATGTGTAAAAGCCTTTGACGCAGTCAAGCGATGAGCGCCTTGCATAATCCGGTAACCAGGGTCGCGGCCGTACACGATTTGTCGAGTTTCGGCCGCACCTCCCTGACTGTCGTCATCCCCATCTTTTCCGCCATGGGCATCCAGGTCTGCCCCCTTCCCACAGCGGTTTTATCAACCTCCACCAGCGGGTTTGAAAACTTCCGCTTTGTGGATCTTACTGATGCCATGCGCTCCTTTCTTGACCACTGGGTTGAACTCGGCCTTGACTTCACCGCCATTTACAGCGGCTTTCTCGGCTCTCCGGATCAGGTCAACCTGGTCATAAGGTGCATTGACCACTGCTTAAAGCCAGGCGGCATTGTGGTCGTGGACCCGGTTCTCGGAGACAACGGGGAGCTTGAGCCGACCATGGATATGGCCATGGTCGGGCATATGCGCAACCTCGTGGCCAAGGCCGACTGCATCACCCCGAATCTGACCGAGGCCGCGCTCTTGTTGGACGAGCCTTACCCTGCCCAGTCCACCGACAAAGGCATGGACCTTGGCGTTTGCAAAAGCTGGCTGCGAAGGCTTTCGGATCTTGGCCCGGAAATAGTGGTAATCACCAGCGTGCCAACGGGCGACGGGCGCAACACCAGCGCGGTCCTTGCCTATCAGCGCTCGGAAAACCGCTTCTGGAAGGTGGACTGCGAATACATCCCGGCCCATTTCCCCGGCACCGGCGATACTTTCACGAGCGTTCTTACCGGAAGCCTGCTGCGCGGGGACAGCCTGCCGCTGGCCATGGACAGGGCGGTCCAATTTGTCACCCTTGGCATCAGGGCCACCTTCGGACACCGGCTGCCCTACCGCGAGGGCATATTGCTCGAACGCGTCCTGCGGACCCTGGACGGACCGGCAACCACCTGCAGTTACGCCATTTTGGAAGATTAAGAAGATTGATTGGAAGATTAAGAAGATTGACATGAAAGCATCAATGCCCATTGGCGTATTTGATTCGGGGGTCGGCGGCCTGACCGTGCTGTCGGCCATATCCAAAAAGCTGGCCGGGGAGGATCTGATCTATCTCGGAGACACCGCCAGGCTCCCATATGGAACCAAAAGCGTGGACACCATCACGCGTTACGCCCTGCAGGCCTCGGCTAAATTGGTCGAACGCGGCGTAAAACTGCTCGTGGTCGCCTGCAACACCGCCTCTGCCGCAGCTCTGCCCGCTTTGCAAAAGGCCTATCCGGATCTGCCGGTCCTTGGCGTGGTCGAGCCTGGAGCCCGTGCTGCCTGCGCTGCTTCCGTCAACGGGCGAATCCTGGTGCTGGCCACAGAGTCGACCATCAAGAACAAGGCTTACCAGAGAGCCATTCACGCCATACAGCCCAAAGCCGAAGTAACAGGCGTGCCTTGCTCGCTTTTTGTGGCCTTGGCCGAAGAAGGCTGGGTAAATGGGCCTATCGTCGAGTCCGTCGCCAAGGAGTACCTCAAAGGGATATTTGCCCTTGATTCAGGCGATGGCGGGAGCCACCGGCCGGTTCAGCCCGAGCCGGACTGCCTCGTCCTGGGCTGCACGCACTTCCCCCCACTTGCCGCATCGATAAAGGCAGTGGCAGGCAATGGCGTGACCCTTGTTGATTCCGCCGAATCCACGGCCCTGACCGTGGCCGAGGCCCTGGCCGCGTATTCCCTCCTGAACGCCAACCGCGGCTCCACTCCAGGAACCATCTCCCTGCTGACCACCGACAATGAAGCCCGTTTTGCCAGAACTGGCAGCGTTTTCATGGGACGGCACATCCTGGAAAGCGACGTGGAACTGGTCTGCCTTTGAGGCGGAAAAGAAGGCCCGGGGATAAAAGCAACGGCGGCGGCCCCACCGGCTGCGGGAAGGGACTCTGCGCTGTATGCCCAACTCACCATTTGCGCTTTTTGCCCGAAGCGCTACAGCGTTGCCGTGGCTGCGACTCCGGCCAAAATTGACAGTTCGCCCACAATGATCAACGCGCCCAGAAAGTCGCCGTTGATTCTGCCCTCCCGTTTTCCAAGGCGCACCAGAAAGGACAGGAATGCTGTGGACAACAGCATCCCCACCAAAAGCGCGGCCCAGCCGATCAGCAGCAACCCGACGGTCACCAGGACAAACAGGGCTGCCCCCGCGTAAATCTCTTTCCTTTCCAGGGCGGTGAAGATCGCGCCAAGTCCAGGTGCTTTTGCATTTTTCCCGGCTGAATAAATCAGGATTGCGGGCAGACAGCGGCCGAAAATCGGAAAGAATGCCACCACCGCAATAGAGTGAGAGCGCAGGCAGGCCGCGGTCAGAACAATATGCCCAAAGACCGTGAAAACCAGCGCCAGGCAGCCAAAAGCGCCGACTCGGCTGTCCTTCATCACCATCCAGAATTCCTCTCCTCGTTTTCCGCTGCCCAGCGCATCGAACAGATCCGCGATGCCGTCGTGGTGCAAGGCCCTGGTCAGCCATGCGTGCAAAACCGCCACAACCAGCGCGGCCGCCAAAGGCTGCCCGGAAAACAAGCCCAAATATAGCGGCGCGGCGATGATTGCGCCTATAATAGCGCCGACAGGGGCGAAATAAAGAAGGCTCTTGGCCAGGGAGGATGAAGGAACCACTCGCACCGGCCCGAGCCTGGTCAAAAAACCCAGCGCCACGAGGAACAATTCCAGGTGAACGGAAACGGCCGCCCGCAGCGTTGACAGGGGCGTACCAGGATCAGTTTTCATGATGGTGTTGGGAGCAATTTTGGCGAAACGCCCGAACCGGGATCAGGATCTGCCCTGCTTGGATTCCGACACATGAAAGGCAAGTGAATACAGATGGTTAAAAAAGTCAACGTATTCAACGAACACGTTGCCGGGCAAGACCAGTCTGGTTGGCGCGAAGCTCAATATTCCTTTCACCCCGGCCTGGCACAATTCTTCAGCCACGCGCTGTGCGTGGCTGGCGGGAGTGGTAATGATTCCAAGCTCCACACCGAGGCGGCCTATTGCGTTTTTAAGCGAGTCATATGGCAGAACCGTTATGTCGCCGACAACCGTCCCGATGATGCTGGGGGAAAGGTCAAACGCGCCGACTATCAAAAAACGGCGCCGCCTGAACTCCTGATAGCGCAAAAGGGCCTTGCCCAGATTGCCCACCCCGATCAAAGCGGCCTTCCAGGGGCGATCAATGGACAATGCCTGGGAAATGGAGCCGATCAGGCCCTTGACGTCATACCCGACGCCACGCACGCCAAACTCGCCGAAGTATGTGAGGTCTTTTCTGATCTGGGTCGCGTTGAGATGGCAGGCTTTGGCAAGCTGTTCGGAAGAGACTACCCTGATGTCGTCCCGCTCAAATGACTCCAGCTCCTGCAGGTATACCGACAGGCGTTGGATTGTCGCTCTTGGTATGGAATCTGTCTTGGCTGACATCTGGTCCCCGCCGTAAAATGAGCGGCCTTATTGACAACAATATGACCGTCTGGCCAAAAACAGCCAAGACAGCCATAGAAGCCGCCGTGAAAAAGGCGGTTTTGCGCCGGCAATTATTCCTGAGACTGCGGAAATGGCAGCATTCCCGCAGCCTCGGTTTTGCCTGAGCAAAATTTTACAGCTTCATGAACAGGATGATCAGGTTGACAACCAGGGCGTAAATGGCCATGGATTCGATAAAGGCCAGGCCCAGGATGAGGGTAACCATGATCTTGCCGCTGGCTTCGGGGTTGCGGGCGGTGCCTTCGCAAGCGGTCTTCAGGCCGATACACTGGGCAATGCCGCAGCCAACGGCGACGACGGTCATGCCGGCGGCGATAGCAAGAAGGACCATGCCGGAAACAGGGTCGGTGCCACCGGCGCTAGCGCCGCCCTCGGCAGCAAAGGCAACGCCGGCGAATGCGAACACAGCAAGCAGTCCGAGCAGAATGGAGAGCGATTTACGCATGAAACACTCCTTAAAAAATGTATTTTTGTTATGGTCAGGATCGACCGTTCCCAGCAAATTCAACGGCTCTATAAAATTTTCTTAGTGAGCGTGCTCCAGCGAGCCTTTCAGGTACAGCATTGTCAGCATATAGAAAATGAAGCCCTGCAGCACCTTGGCCAGCAAAAACAGAGCATACACCGGCAAGGTAGTGGCAACCGGGGCAATGGCGAAAAACATCACAAGCACGATCTCCTCGCCGCGAATGTTGCCGAACAGACGAAGAGTAAGAGACAGCGGGCGCGCGCAGTGGCTGATGATTTCAAGGATGAGCATCAGCGGCGCCAAAGGCAGCATCGGCCCGAGAAAATGATTGATATACTTGAATCCCCAGGTCTTTATGCCAACCCAGTGATAATAGATGAACGTGGTGATGGCCATGGCCGCCGTGGTGTTTATGTTGGCGGTGGGAGCGTCGCAGGCAGGTATGAGCCCCAGCAGGTTCTGGACGACGATAAAGATAAATATACCGCCCAAATAGGGGTAAACACTCCGCCCCTGCTCCCCGATGGTCAAGACCGTATAGTCTTCAAGCCCCCCAATCAACGATTCCAGGACGTTCTGCATGCCGGTGGGCACCAGCTTCGTTTTTCTAACGCAAAAGCCAAGGGCGGCGATGACAATTATGGCCATCCAGGTATAAAAGATGTGCTTGTGGGCCTCGGCGATGCCAAGGACCTCGGAGAGAAGAATCGGATGCTCTACACCACCGGCCATATCTTAGTTCTCCTTGCAAGCAGTTACCTGTTCTGGCCTGGATGTCCCCCAAACCATTATGGATATTAAAGCCGAACTTAGCCCAAACAGCAGCGGGACCAGGGGCATGGCCCATGTGACTATGAAAAAATACAACACAACAGCGGTGAGCCCTATGCGTATATTCAATCCGATGATTACCTTGAAGGCCGTTTTTGCCCTAAAGCCCGACTTTACGCAAGCCTGAATCGACTTTGTCAGAAACCAAAAATTGTACAGGGCGATGACCGCTCCGCACGCAAAAGCCAGCGGCCACAGGCTGAACCATACACACACGACGCCAAGGGCAAGGCTTATATCAACGACCCACAACTGCGTGCACAGGATGTGGCGCGCGACCGGCCAGGCGAATCCGCTGGCATGGAGAGATTTCTCAACTCTCGCGCGGGGGGGGATCAGTCTCATCGTCCCGTTCATGCTCCTGGCTCTTGATCAGCCGTTGGGCGTCGACATACATGTTCTTGAAGCCGGCGCCAATACCCATAATCAACAAAAAAATAAAAAGCCAGGGCCCGGTGCCCAGCCAATCATCAAGGAAGTAGCCGAACAACCCGCCGACTATCGGACCGCTGACCAAGTGCAGGGACAGGGTGCTGGCCGTCCCCGCCGAGCCGAAGTGACGCGCCAGATGCCGCTCGTGAAATTCAAGAAACTTGTTCCACATCACCAGACCCGGATTTCCCGCGCGGCCTTTTGCCGCGCTATGATTAAAGCGTTATTCCAGGCCTTACAAGGCGCTGAACTGTACCACTCTCATTATCACTAGTCAAGACGGCATATTGGCTAAGAGCGCATTTTTACTCAACCCGTTCGCCACGTTCAGGATCCTTGCGAAAACCGCCGGCGGCGCAGCCTGGCTGCCCTTCGGTCAAGAACTCGACCCCCTTTTGCGGCCTTTCATCCACGACAAGCCTGAACACGTCATTGCGGGCATAGTGGCCGACAGGGTCAAAGTCGAATCCGGCCTCGATCAACTGGCCAAGGTCAATTTCGGCGATCAGGATGCCCTCCCGGTCAAACAGGGGGCCGGCCAGATATTCGCCCAGGGGGCTGATAATGGCGCTGCCGCCCCGGCACATCAAGTCCGGCTCATCCAGAAGGTCCGAGTAGGTGGCCAGATCAGACGGCGCCATGTCCTTGGTGACATACTGGTTGCAGGAAAGCACGAAGCATCGCCCCTCAAGGGCAATATGCTGAACCGTGGACTGCCAGCCCGGACGGGAATCGGCCGTGGGCGCGAGATAAAGATTGACGCCTTTGGCATACATGGCGGCCCGCAAAAGCGGCATGTAGTTTTCCCAGCAAATCACCGCACCCATCCTGCCAAAAGGGGTATCCACGGCCGGAAGCGTGCTGCCGTCGCCCTGGCTCCAGATCAGCCTCTCCGACGCGGTGGGCTTGAGCTTGCGGTGGCGCCCGAGAAACGATCCGTCCGGACCGTAAAAAAGAACGCTGCAATGGATGCTCAACCCGTCCTGCTCAAGCGCGCCCACGACCAGGTAGATCTTGTTCCTGGCCGCAATGGCGGCGAGTTTGTCGCTGTCCGGCCCTGGACAGGCCACGGAGTTTTCATAAAGGCGACGGTAATCCTTGCGCCCTTCAGGCAGTCTGCGTCCGATTTTGGCCCCGAAATTCATCCCCCGCGGATAACAGGGAATAAACGACTCCGGGAAAAGGACCAGCCGCGCCCCCTGGGCGGCTGCCTCGTCCGCCAGGCGTCCGGCCTTTTCAATGCACGCCTCTTTGTCAAACAATACAGAGGCGGCCTGAACTACCGCCACCTTGGCCTTTTTGTCTGTCATCGCGCCTCCCGCCGCTTGCGGCATGTTGCTCTCGAAATTTCAGTTTGCCGGCGCGCGAAGCCCGCCGGCAAAAGTCTCGCTGTCCAGGGCCGGGCCCAAGACTATTTCGATGCCAGGGGCACCTGAAATTCAGCAGCAACCTACCCCACAAAGGAGAGTCCCGCAAGCGCAACGGGCTTGCGGGACTCTCGCCTGAAAAGGTCTGCCTTGCCGGCTGTCTATCCGTCTTCTCCGGTAACCACAAACCCCTTGGTCACGCCGCCGATGCTTGAAGGAGTGCCGGCGATGCCCGCCAGGAAGGAGGTGCCCAGATTTTTGATGTGGGCGGAGGTGTTTTCATAATAATTGAGGTGAGACTGCTCTTGATCGATGATTTCCTGGAACAGGGCCGCGCTTTGGGCGTCGCCATTCTCAGAACAGATCTTCATGTACTGGTTATATTTATCGATGGTGTCGTCTTCAAGGTTGCTGTCAAACTCGTAAATGGCCGCCACATCCTGATTCGGAACGACCTTGCCGGACATAATCACGCCCGGCTCTCCGCCAAGCTCCTTGATGCGCTCGGCAAACCTTTCGGCATGGTTCATTTCGTCAATGGCGATGCGCTTCTGATCGGCCGCGAGCTTGCCATAGTCCTTGCCGTCGAGATTATAGTGTTGGTTCATATATTGGTGGATGGCAAAAAGCTCCATCGCTCTGGCCTTGTTCAACACCTCAATAACTTTTGCCCTGCGGGCGTCTTTGCTGCTAGCCATGAAAAACTCCTTTTGCGGAATGAATTCTATTCCTTCGCCAAAGCGAAACAAGGGGGGTTAAGTATTTAACCTCATTCTTATTTAATATTCTGATTTAAAGCAAAGCTCAACCAAAATGCTGAGAAAATGCTAAAAAAGAAATCTAAGAGCTTTTCTTCGGGGTTGTCTCCAAATAAGTTTCGCGAGCGAAAAGCCGAACTTTATGCGCAAACCGCCCCAAGACAACAGCTTGAGGGAATTATTTCTTGCCGGAGTCCAGAACCATCTGGATGGCTTCCTCGAAAAGATCCTGGGCGACAAACCCGCGAACCACAACATTGTTCACGAAAAAATACGGCGTTCCCTTGAGTTCGAGCTTTTCAGCCTCGGCCTTGTCCTTGGCCAGGAAATCCTTTACTTTTTTAGATCCGATGTCGTTAAAGAGCTTCTTGGGATCAAGCCCGACCTGCAGGGCGGACGCCCGCAAATAGGCCTCCCCGCCCTGGGTGAGCTTTGAGCCCGACTTGAACAAAAGGTCATAGTATTGCCAGCCCTTGGCCTCGTCCTGCATCATCGCCGCCACGACATATGTGGCGCAGAGCCCGGAAAGCTCATTACCCTCTCGGGCCATGGGCTTGTAAACGAAACGCACCTTGCCCTTGTATTTTTCCATGATCTTTTCAAGCACGAACTCAGACTGCTGGCAGTATCCGCACAGAAAATCGGTATAGCCCACTATTGTCACCGGGGCGTTCTTGTCGCCGCGCACCGCGTGGCCGGCGATGTCAATGTCAACCTTGCTGTTCAGCTCTTGCTTCCAGCGGGCCACGGTGGCCTTGCGGTTGCGCTGCATTGAGCCTTCCTGGGCGATCTCAAGAACGATTTCGCTGTTTTCACGCAGAATGTTCAGGACAAGTTCCGGTTCCTCCTTCAGTATTTCCCGCAACGCCTCCTTGACGGCGTTTTTGTCGGGAGCGGCGGCAGCGCTTGAGCCGGACACGGCAAGAGTGGAAAAGAAAAAGAACGCGGCGCAAAAGCAACACAGTTTTTTCAACCCGGCCATAAGGCCTCCTTTAATTAAGTCATAACCCGGACGAGCCGGCTGTTTTTAGGTGACTCCACCGATTATTCACATAAGGTAACGCAAAACGGCCACAGAAGCCATGCCCGCGGCCACGGTACCAAAAAAACTGCGGGTAAACCAGCCCACCGCCACAGTCGGCGCAAAGGCCAGCAAATAGACATTTTCGAGGCTTATAAACAGGATCTTGCCGCCTTCGCCCTGCCTGAACAAAAGCTCCTGGGCCAGAAGAGCGGCCAGGACAGCCGGCGGAACCATCTCAAGCCAGCGGACGAGATGCTGGTTAAGGTTCCTTGACGAAAGGGCCATCAGGGGCAGAACCCTGGGAAGATATGTGACCAGGGCCATACCCGCAATGATTGCAACATGCTCAGACATGCGCCCTCCTGGGCCAGAAAGCCGCCAGGCTGGCGGCGCAGGCGGTCGCAATCATCACGGTCCACTGGCCCGCGCCCGCCAGAGCGAGCAAAACGGAGAAGCCCGCGCCCAGGATGACAGCCAGCAGCCGCCGGGGAATCCGCAAATGAGGCATAATCAGGGCGACAAACATGGCGCTCAGGGCAAAGTCAAGCCCGTAGGGCCTGACGTCGCCTATCACGTCCCCGAAGAACGCCCCGGCCACTCCGGCAAAAGTCCAGGCCAGATGGGAAAAAAGATTCGTGCCCACGGTCCGGCCGAGGTTGACCCCTTCCACGCCGAAACGGCCAAGGTTCAGGGCAAAGCTCTCATCTGTCATCTCGAAGCAAAACCAGGCCTGCAGCGGCTTTGACCAGGCGCGCAAATAAGGGGTCATGGCGGCGGACATCAAAAGATGCCGCAGGTTGACGACAAAGGTGGTCATTATAATCGACAGGCCGTCCGCTCCGGCTATGAGCATGCCCGTGGCTATCAACTGGCCCGACCCGGCATAGACGAACCAGGACATCAGCCCGGCGGTCAGAGGGTTCAGCCCGGCCTGCACGGCCAGAACGCCGAAGGCGAAACCGACCGTGAAATATCCCAGCATCACCGGCACGGCAAAGCGGGCGCCGCGCCAAAAATCGCTCCAGGCAAACCCGGCGGCCGGTTTTTCCGGGTGGGCGGCCCGGCTACCGCAGTGATTGTTTTCCTTCATATTTTCAAATCCGAAAGGGGGGCAGAGGGCAAAACGCCAAGTCGAAGCCAACTGCATCGCGCGGGCGCCGCCCTGCTTTATGAAGTGCGAATTATGCTACTGCGCTTCAACAATTTCAAGTAAAAACAAAGCCCGCTTATTGTGGATCCGGCGTCGGCGCGCGCTCAGGGGCCACATTTGCCGGCCTTTTTGGCTGCCTTGGGGTCATCTGGCTTAAAACCACGCCGGCGAGGATGGGCAAAATGGCCACATACTGCCATGCGGCCAGACGCTCCCCGAGGTAAAAAAAGCTTATAATCAGAGTGGATACCGGCAGCAGGTTGGTCCAGGCCGCGCCCCGCCCGGCGCCTAGCCTGGCTACGCCCACATTGAACAGGCCGTAGGCGCCTGTGGTTATCACCACACCCAGATAGACTGTCGCCAGAGTGGGCGCCAGAGGGAATGATTCCGGCAGTTGCGAAGGAAAGATGAACAGAAGGACTCCGAAAAAACACATCCCCCCGAAGGCCTGGACTGCCGCGATAAGAAAGGCCGGATAGTTTGCCAGGCGGCGAACGCAGAGGGTATACAGCGTGGCCACGACCATCGCCATAAACTCCAGGCTGTTGCCAAGCAGGCTGTCAGGAGCCGCGCTCTCCTCGTTGCCCGCTCCGGCCAGGGTCAGCCAGATCACTCCGGCAAGCGCCAGGAAAAAACCAATCCAGGCAAGCAGCCCCAGGCGCTCCTTAAAGACGAACCAGGCGCTGACCGCCACCAGCAGTGGAAGCAGGGCCGTGATCAGCCCGGCCTCAGAGGCGGTGGTGTAGCGCAGGGCGTAGGTTTCAAAAAGAAAATAAAGGCAGGGCTCACTCAAGACGAGCAGAAGAAATATCTTCCAGTCACCGCGTTTGTACTCGACACTTCTTTTCCAATGGACAGACATGGGCAGAAGCGTGAGGGATCCAAGGGCCATGCGGCCAAAGGTCATCACTATAGGCTGGTAGCCCTCCAGGGCCACCTTGATGGCCGCGAACGAGCTTCCCCAAAGCAGCATCGCGACGGTGAGAGCCGCCACGGCAACATAGTCGCGCCCACGCTGATTTAAAACCGAGTTGTGCATACAAGAACCCGCGCAACGGCGGCTATTATTTCACATCGCCATACGATGACGCTGCGCTGCATTTTTCCGATCCGAAAAATGACGCCCTAAATCCCGGCCAAAAAGGGCGAGGGGAAAAAGAGCTTCGTCCCAGCTTGGGGCTGTTTGCCTCATTTGCCTTTTAAAGTACAGGAAAAACTTGACGGCATCGGCGGCCGACGGCTGGAAGCATTGGAAATTCAGGGCCAGACACTTGCCAATCGCCTCTGCGAGGACTATACTTGTCGTTTCTACCTTAAATAGAGGATGTGACAAACCATGCCTGCAAAAGGCCCACATATATCCATAGAACACGAATCGCTCGTGCCCAGAATCCTCAAAATCGGGGAAAGGGAATTCTCAAACTGGCCCAGCGCTGTCCGCAAACTGGCCATTGAAATTGCCTCCGAGCTTTTCCTGGTTCGCTACAATCCCTTTATTGACGAAGACACGGTCAAAAAAAGCGTCGGTGAGCGCTTTGATCTGGCCCGGCGCAGCCTGGACCACCACTACGCCACCTCCATCGGTGAAGGCATCACCATGTTCTGGAGCGCCCATGACGGCGACATGGCCTTCAGGGATGAAATCATCTCCAAACTGTCCGCCTTTTTGCCGGCCGAGAACATTGACACCCGCAATTCGTCGCTTATCGATAACGCGACTGATGCCACTGACCTCAGGCTGGAATTGCCCCTGCTTGTCGTCACCCCGTCCACTGTCGGGCAAATCACGGCCATCGTCAAGCTGGCCAATGAAATGCAGTTTGCCCTCATACCCAGAGGAGGCGGTTCCGGGCTTACCGGCGGGGCCGTGCCGGCCCGAAAGCGCTCGGTCATCCTGGCCATGACCAAGTTTACCCAAATCTGCGAAGTTGATCCGGAAAATATGACCATCACCGCCCAAGCCGGGGTAATCACCAGCGACGCAATCAAGGCGGCTGCCGGCAAGGGCCTGTTGTTCAGCGTGGATCCGGCCTCCAAAACAGCCTCCAGCATCGGCGGGAACATTGCTGAAAACGCGGGAGGCCCGCTCTGTTTTGAATATGGAACAACTATCGATAACTTGCTCTCGTATCACATGGTCACGCCAGAGGGCGAATATATCGAAGTCGCCCGCATCAACCATCCCCGCCACAAAATCCTTCCGGACGAAGAATCCGTCTTTGAGGTCAGGAGCGAAAGCGGGGAGGTCATAAAGACCATCAGGATACCCGGCTCAGAGCTGCGGACGCCCGGCCTTGGCAAGGACGTCACCAACAAGGCCCTGCACGGCCTTCCGGGCATGCAAAAGGAAGGGACCGACGGCATAATTGTTGACGGCACCTTCATTTTGCACCCGACGCTCAAGCACTACCGGGTCATGGTCCTGGAATTCTTCGGCCGTTCCATGGAAAACTCCATGCTGGTCATCAACGATATCGTGGCGCTGCGAAACGATATCCGCACCAGGGGAGATCTCGTCAAGATCACCGCGCTTGAGGAGTTCAACGCCAAATACGTCAAGGCCATTGTCTACAAGAAGAAATCGTCCGCCTACGAGGGGGATCCGATTTCCGTCCTCTTGCTGCAGCTTGACAGCGACAATGAGACCGAGCTTACGCAGTCGGTGCAGCATATCGTCCAGATCTGCAACAACTACGACGGCGTGGACGTGTTCGTGGCCAAAGACGGCAAGGAAGCCGAGCTTTTCTGGGAAGACCGGCACAAGCTCTCGGCCATCGCCAAGCGCACCTCGGGCTTCAAGATCAACGAGGACGTGGTCATTCCCATGCAGTCCATCCCGACCTTCGCCCTGTTTCTGGAGAAGATCAACCTGGAATACATGGGACGGGCCTACCGCGACGCCTTGAGGGCGGCGGCCGAACTGCCGGGCATCTCGGAGGACGAGTCCGATCTTGCCGCCGAGTTCTCCTACGTCAACAAGGTCATCCACGGCGAAATCCACACCCAGGATGTCTCGGATGAGGAACTGCAGCTTCACGCGGTGCTGTTCCTCAACTCCTTAAGTGAAAAGAATCCGGAATTGGCCGACAGAATCGCGGCCATCGTCCAGCGCATGGAGAACACCTGCGTCTGCGTGGCCAGCCACATGCACGCAGGCGACGGAAACTGGCATGTGAATATCCCGGTACACTCCAACGACGCGGCCATGCTGAAAAATGCCGAAACCGTCGCCCACCTGGTAATGGCCGAGGCCCAGAGGGTTGGCGGCGAAGTCACCGGCGAGCATGGCATCGGCATCACCAAAATCGCATTTTTCACACCGGAAAAAATGGAAAAATTCCGGCAGTTCAAGCAGGAGGCCGACC
Source organism: Desulfovibrionaceae bacterium (assembly GCA_031551565.1). Lineage (GTDB taxonomy): Bacteria > Desulfobacterota > Desulfovibrionia > Desulfovibrionales > Desulfovibrionaceae > Frigididesulfovibrio. The sequence goes on from JAVBNM010000053.1 coordinate 26,382, forward strand.
CGCGCAACATCTTCAACCCGGCCAAACTCACCCAACGCGACTTGCCGGTCTCGCCGTTCACCTTCTCCTTTAACCATCTGATTGAGGACATCCGGCAAAGCGGCCTGGCCAACAAAGAAGTGCTGATGGAGCTTCTGGCCAACATCCAGATCTGCACCCGCTGCGGAAAGTGCAAGCAGCACTGCCCGATGCACTACCCGGAACAGTCGCTCCTCTACCACCCGCGCAACAAAAACCTGGTGCTGGGCGCGCTCATTGAGGCCATCTACTACTTCCAGGCCAACCACGGCAAGCCGGACACCTCCCTGTACGCCGAATTGCGCAAGCTCGTCGAACACTGCACCGGCTGCGGCAAATGCCTTACCGTTTGCCCGGTCAAGATCAAATCCCCTGATGTCGCCCTGGCCCTGCGCTCCTTCCTTGACGAGAGAGGAGCCGGAGGCCACCCGATAAAGAGCCTGGCCTTAAAAACCCTGGCCAAGGATCCCACCGGGAGAATCCCGAAGGTCGCCAAACTGGCCGCCATCGGGCAGGGCATGCAGAACAAATTCCTCAAGCTCGTGCCGGAATCCCTGCGCAGCAGGTTCTCCAGCCCGATGTTCTCCGGCCCCGGACCCCAGCCGGGCTACAAGAATATCTTCGAGATCCTGCGTCTGGACAAAAGCTCCATCTTCGTGCCAGTCCTGCCCGAGGGCGAGAAGGTCAAGGGCACGGTATTCTACTTCCCGGGTTGCGGCGGCGGCATCTTTTTCAGCCAGATCAGCCTGGCCGGAATTGTCATGCTTTTGCAGACCGGATACGCGGTTGTTCTTCCGGATAAGCACATCTGCTGCGGATACGCCCTCTTGGCCGCCGGCTCAAAAAAACTTTTTGAGCAAAACATGGAGGCCACCGCCCAAAAGATGCGAGCCCTGGCCATCAACGCCCTGGGCAAGGGTTATCCGATAACTCATGTGCTCACGGCCTGCGGCTCCTGCCGCGATTCCATGCAGCGCTATGGGGCCGCCGAGCTCTTTGCCAAGATCAGCGGCAGCGCGATCGCCAACGAAGTCGCCCTGGACGACGTAGGCAACTTCCTGATGAGCAATCTCGCCCCGGCCACGGACGCTCAGGCATCCGGAATTCTTTACCATTCACCCTGCCACACCGAAGTGGCCGGCATGCACAAGATCAAGGCCCCCGGCATCTATGCCCAAAAGCTCGCGGCCCAGTCCGGCGCCAAGGTCAGCATCAGCCGGGGCTGTTGCGGAGAATCCGGTTTGGGCGCCATGACCTCGCCCTACATCTACAACAAGCTGCGTCAGAAAAAAACCGAGATCCTGCGCCATGACCTGGCCCCGCTCGCGGAAAGCGCGCCAATCGTTGTCAGTTGCCCGTCCTGCCGCATGGGCATCACCAGAATCATGCTCAAGGAAAAGAGCAAGCGCCCCGTCCTGCACACCCTGGAGTATCTGGCCGAAAGACGCTCCGGACCGCGCTGGAAACGATTCTACCGCAAGCTCCTCCAATCAGCCCCGTTGAACAACGGCGTGCGCATGGTGAGCCTTGACGCCCTCGGACCAATCATGGCGGCCAAAGACACCGACAACGGCGACGACGATTAAAGAACCGGGGGGGGGGGGGGGGGGGGGGGGGGGGGGGGGGGGGGGGGGGGGG
>JAVBNM010000054.1:0-6550 GCA_031551565.1 Desulfovibrionaceae bacterium
AAAGGAGGGAGGGGGGTCTGGGGGGAGGGAACCGTCAGGGCAGTCGCCCTGTTGGTTCCCTCCCCCCAGTGTTTCGCCTGTTTAATGTTTGCTGACCAGGACTTTGGCCGGGCGCAGGAGCCTGTCTTTGAGTTGGTATCCGCAGGAGAGCATTTGGCAGACCGTGCCGCTGGGCACGTTGGGGTCATTGACCATGCCCACGGCCTCGTGCCTGGCGGGGTCGAATTCCTCGCCGATTGCGCTTACGCAGTGCAGCCCGTGTTTGCTCAAGGCTTCGAGCAGCAGTTTGCGTGTCATCTGGATGCCCAGGACCAGATCTTTGCATGGCCCGCAGGGGTCGGCGTGGGCCAGGGCCAGGTCCAGGTTGTCGAGCGAGGGCAGAAGCTCGGCCAGGATCGTCTCGGCGGCGAACTTGACGTGTTCGTCTTTTTCGCGGACCAGGCGTTTTTTGGTGTTTTCAAGCTCGGCCAGCGACCTGAGCTTGGTGTCATCCGCCTCTTTCTTGACCGTGCAATGCGGGCAGATCCTTTTTTGGGCGAGGTCTTTGAGGTCTTCGTCGCTGATGTTTTCGGCGAAGTCGGCTAAAAACAGGGCCGGATCGGCGGCTTGGGTTTCTTCAGCGTCCTGACAGGGATCGCCGTCTTCGGCGAAGATTCCGCCGGGTTGCCTGTCTTCGGGATCATAGGGCGGCAGGCCGGATTCGTCGTTTGCGCTGTAGGCTCCGTGGGCCTGGCGGCGCCGCTGGCCATCGTCACGGTCCTTCGCTCCAAGGGGGCCGAAGGGAAAAGGGTTTTTTCTGCTCATAATCGGACAATCTCCTTGTGGCATTTCGAGCCGGGGTTCCGGGCGAGGCGCGCTGGCCGCGCGCAAGGCGTGGGAGCCGCCGGCAACGCCGGGAGGGCAGGTTCGCCCGCCGGGCCGGCGTTAGGTAGATGAGTAAGCATGTCGAGCGGGTATGTCAAGGTTGTCGCCAGGCCCCTAACGGTGTTTGCGGGCGAGCCATTTTTTGAGGGTGGCGAAGAGTTTGGTCACTTCAATGGGTTTTGCGATGTAGTCGTCCATGCCGGCGTTCATGCATTGTTCCCATTCATCGGCGATGGTGTGGGCGGTCATGGCGATTACGGGGATGAGGGCGAGGCGCTCGTTTTGCCGGATGCGTTTTGTGGTCTCAAAGCCGTCCATGACGGGCATTTGCAGGTCCATGAGCACAGCGGCGTATGGGGTGGAGTTTTCGGAGTTTTCCAGCTTTTCCAGGGCGATGGCGCCGTTTCCGGCAACGTCCACGCTGGCGCCGTTGGCGGTGAGGATTTCAACGGCGATTTGCTGGTTGATGGGGTTGTCTTCAACCAGGAGCAGGCGGACGCCGGTAAGGCTGAGTTCTTCGATATCGTTGCCTGTGCCGGGCAAGGAGGTTTTCCCGGCGTCAGGGGCGGGGGCGGACAAAAGCAGGGCTTCCTGCACGGAGTTGAAGAGGGTGGAGGCGTCGAACGGGCGGTAGATGATGATGTCCGCTCCGCTTTTTTCTCCTTCGCTCATGAGATCCTGTCGTCCGGCCTGGGCGATGAGGAGGATTGAGGGCGGGCGTTTGAGGCCCATGCCGGTTTTTATGTGCCGGGCGAGGGAGTCTCCCTTGTGCGGCAGAAGGCTGCGGTCCATGATCAGCAGGGCGGCCGGGGCGTTGTCTTCTTCGGCCTTGGCCAGGGCGTTTATGAGTTCTTCCTGGGTTGAGACCGAACTGACGCTCATGGAGAAGTTTTGCAGGGTGCTGACCATAAAGTCGCGTGAAGATTTGAGAGGGTCGGCCACCAGGGTGCGGACCGTGGTGAAATCGCATGTGCTGCCGTCTGCGCGCAGTTGAAGGGGAGCGGCCTTTTTGACCGGGACGTCGAAATAAATGGTCGAGCCGCGTCCGGGGATGCTGTCCACGCTGATCCGGCCCTGCATCAGGGACACGAGACGCCTGGCGATGACAAGGCTTAATCCCGTTCCTTGAGTCAGGGTGGTTTGTTTTTTCTCCTCGGTCGGGTAAAAGCTTTCAATCTGCTCTTTGGTCAAGCCGGGCCCGGTGTCCCTGACGGTGAAGGAGAGCATGACGTCGTTGTCGTTGTCGCCGTCGGCGATTTTCTCCTCGCAGGTGAAGATTACCCCGCCGGTTTTGGTGTATTTTACGGCGTTGTTCAAAAGCGTTCCGAGAACCTGGGACAGGTGGAACGGGTCGCCCAGAAGAAGGAAGCCCGACTCCTCGGGCAAGGTCTCGCGGAAGTAGATTTCTTTTCTGGCTGCCGCCTGCCTGGCCGGGCCGATGATGGTCGACAGGGTATCCTTGAGATCAAAGGGCACATGCTCGATATTCAGCTTTCCGGCCTCGATCTTGGAGAAGTCGAGGATGTCGTTGATGACTGCCAAAAGGCGGGTGGCTTCGGAGTGAATCTTGCTGACGTAGCTGTGCTGTCTTTCGTTCAGGGTGGTGCGAAGGGCGAGGTATGTCATGCCCAGGATGGCGTTCATGGGCGTGCGGATCTCGTGGCTCATGGTGGCCAGAAACTCGCTTTTGGCCTTGCTGGCGGCCAAGGCGGCGTTGCTTGCGTCTATGAGCTCGCGTCCTTTTGTCTCCAGGATGGACGACATGGAATTCATCGAGGTCGCGAGAACCTCGAACTCTTTGGCCACTTTCGGCAGATTGACCCTGGCGGACAGATCCCCTTCCTTGATCTGCTTTGCGGTCTTAAGCAGCTTGGCGATGGGGGCGATGAGCGTGATCCGGCAGAAGTTCCAGCTTATGCCAAAGGCGAAGATGGCGACCAGAAACAAAAGAAAGATGTTTCGGTACAGCAGCCCCTGCACCTGGTCGGAGACACGGTTTCCGGAAACCACCAGAAGAAGATCCAGATAGGGCGGGGTAAAGGAGTTCAGCCTCAAACGCTCAAAGGTCACGAGGGTGTCTTCGCCCTTGTAAGTGCTTCGGAACACGCCCTGATCAGCGGTGGACGAGCGGATGCCCTCAAGCTCGCCTGCGCTTATGAACGGGGCCACGTCCAGGCTTGAGGAGGAAAAACCCACCCGGCCGTTGTGGTCGGTGATTAAGAGCTGGAGCCCACCCTTGTTTTTGAACGACTCCACCTCGCGGGCCGGCACGGCGATCTTTACCGAGGCGATTAAAACGCCGACCATGCGGTTGGCGTTACGGACCGGGTAGATGCAGTTGAGGACCGGAGCGGACTTGTCCGGGCCTTCGTTTTCGGGAAACGAAAATTCCTGGACCGTGAAAACAGGGGTGGCGACGACCTCTTTCAGAACCCTCATTTCCTCCGGGTTAAGGCGCTCGTCCGATGACGCCGCCGAGGAGACGACGTTGCCTTCAAGGTCGCAAAGCCGGATGTTCGAGCAGGGAGTAAAGCGCAAAAGCAGGTTGCGGAACAGGCTGTTCGCCTCTTTTGTCTTGAATTCCCTGATGTCTTTCAACTGGGCCAGGGTGACCAGAAAGGTGCGGGTGCTTTCAACAACCAGGCGCTGTTGTCTGGCGATGTTCCCGGTCTGGTATTCGGCGGATCGGTAAACCTGCTCCACGGCGGCCTGCCTGTCCACCACCCCTGAATACAGGATAAGCCCCAGGGCCGGCAAAATGGCCAGGGTGATGATGAACAGGACTATATAGCGTATCGAGCCGGGAAACATGCGCGATCCGGCCAGGGATCAACCCTGGTAGGCTGTGTGGTCTATGATCCAGCACAAATCTCCGGCCTTTGGCCTGACCATCTGGGCCGGCAAAAGCGGCGCGGCCATGAGGTTGAGCGCCGTTGTCAGGATATGGTTCTTCTCTCTGCCCGAGGCCAGGAACACGCAGCAGGCCGCGTTGTTCAAAACCGGCAGGGTAAGGGTGACGCGCGGGGTCTTGGCCTTTGGCGCGTAAACGTCGGTGACCAGGCGTTTTTGCTCCTTCAAAGCCGCATCGCCGACAAAAAGGGAAGCGGTGTGCCCGTCAGAGCCAACGCCGAGGATAACGCAGTCAAAACGCGGCAACTCTCCAGGTTTTAAGGAAAAATGGTCAATGAGCAGCTTCTCGTAGGCAGCGGCGGCCACTTCGGGCTCTTCCTCGCCCCTCATCCTGTAAAACCTGGTGGCCTGCACGCGGGAAAGGAGCATGTCCCTGGCCACCCGGTAGTTGCTGTCTTCGTGTTCGGGCGGCACGCAGCGTTCGTCCACCCAGTAGACCTCGGTCCTGTCCCACTCTATTTTGCTGGCCCAGGCCGAGCTGGACAAAAGCTTGAAGAGCGGGATGGGCGTGACCCCGCCGGACAGGGCGAGGCGGAACACCCCCCTGGCGGCTATCGCTTTTTTGCTGCAATCAAGGATGATTCTCGCGGCCTCCAGGGCCATGGCCTCTGTGTCTGCCGTGACATACAAAGACAGGTGGGTCGTCAATAACATAAGCGCACCGAAATTTGTTTGTAATTATAAAGTCGAATGGAATTTAAATATCTTCCAACATACAGCAAAGCCAGGTGCTTGACCAGCCCCGCGGCCAAGGTTTTTTTCAGCATGGCCGGACGTTCCCGAAAATGTTTTGCCCAATAGGGCGCTTGCGGCGTCCGCCTTCGCGGAACACGCCCAAATGCCGCGGCCGGTGGAGTGAAAAAATGACGTAACCCGCTTGCGGGCGCTCTTTGGGCTATTGGTTTCCGGGAAAAAATGCTGTATGGTCGGCGAACGCCCGTAAGCACTATATCGCATTGCCCAGGAAGCTCCATGAAATTTGCCAGGATCGTGAAATTTATCATTATTCCGGCCTTGATCTTTGCCGCGTGCCTTTCGCCGGCTGCCTGTCCGGCAGACAGCATCAGGATTTTCGGCGTGGAATTGGGCGCGGACAAAAATGCCGCCGGCGCCGCTTTCCGGGGCGGAGGGGACAGACAGGCCGGCCAGGGCGACCAGGGCGGCCCCGGCCGCGCGCCCGCCGGCAGCCCCGCGGCCCGGCATGGCGAAGCGCCGCCGGGAACCTCGTCCGGCCGGACGTCCCTTCCCGCTTCAGGCGAAGGCAGCTTCAGCGCCATCTCGGGCGTGAGCAGCCCTTTGCGCGCGCCTGCCGGTTCCGGCCCGGCTCCTGGCGCGGCCGGCGGCGCATCTTCCGGCAAACTTCCCGGTTTTACGGCCAATGTGGAGTCCCAGGCCGTGACCAGCCCCACGCCGTCCGACAGTTATCCGAAGATTTTCCCGGAAAGCCTCTTCAGTCTTTACCGCAAGGGCGCTCAACACAAGGACGGACCTACCCTCATGGTCATCGGCGGCATCCAGGGGGACGAGCCGGGCGGCTTTTCGGCCGCGGCCCTTTTGGTCACCCACTACACCATTGAGAAGGGCGCGGTCTGGATCGTGCCGGATCTCAATTTCCCGAGCATCCTGCAACGCTCGCGCGGCGTCCACGGGGACATGAACCGCAAATTCGCCTTTTTGAGCGAGAGCGACCCGGAATATCACGCGGTGAGCAGCGTGAAAAACATCATCCTCGCGCCCGAGGTCGACCTTGTGCTCAACCTGCATGACGGCAGCGGGTACTACCGTCCCGAATACCTCGACAAGCAGCACTGCCCGCAACGCTGGGGCCAGTGCGTGATTATCGATCAGGCGCATGTCGACTCGCCCAAGTTCGGCGAGCTTGAGGACATGGCCGACATTGCCTGCGCGGACGTCAACAAGGGCCTGCTCGACGAGGAACACCGCTACCGCACCCGCAACACCTTCACCAGCGACGGCGACAAGGAGATGGAAAAATCCCTGAGCTATTTCGCCGTCTGCGGCAAAAAGCCGGCCTTCGGGGTTGAGGCCAGCAAGGATCTGCCAGCCGAGCGCCGGGCCTATTACCACCTTCTGGTCATTGAATCGTTCATGCGCCAGATGGGCATCGAGTTTACCCGCCACTTCGGACCCAAGCCAAAGGACGTGTTCGCGGCCCTCAACTCCGGCCTGACCATGGCCGTCTACAAGGACAAGCTCACCCTGCCGCTTGAAAACATCCGCCCGGCCATCAACATGCTGCCCTTCAAAAAAGGCGCGACCGTCGAGCCCGTTTCCTCCCGCCCGCTGCTCGCCCTGGTCCAGGACACGAACGGCTGGCGCATCGCCTACGGCAACCGCACCCTGGCCACCATCAAGCCGGACTACATGGACTTTGACGACAGCCTCGAAAGCGTCGCCGTAATCGTCGACGGCCAGGAAAAAACCATAAACATGGGGCAGATTTTCCATGTGGACAAAACCTTCCAGGTCAAAGGCATCGCCGGATACCGCGTGAACGCCATCGGCGCCAGAAAAGAAGTCAACGGCACCGAGTCCGACGTGAAAATCGTCCGCAAAGACTTCATACCCGCCTACTCCGTGGATAAAGACGCCACCATCTTCCGCGTGGAAATTTACAAAGGCAAAGCCTTCGCCGGAATGATCCTGGCCCGCTTCTCCCAAGATCCCGCCCAGGCCTCCAGCCCCCTCGCCGCATCAGAATCAGGACGTTAAGAGCTGGGGGAGGGGACCACAAGGGACTGATGTCCCTTGAGGT
>JAVBNM010000010.1:0-53984 GCA_031551565.1 Desulfovibrionaceae bacterium
CGCCCCTCCCCCCCAAAAAAAGGGTAAAGGAAGGGGAAGGGGGCCCGGGGGGAGAGGAAACCATCAGGGGCGCGGCCCCAGTTGGTTCCCTCCCCCCGGTCCCGCCTTTCTCCCTTACCCTTTTGTTTTAGCTTCGTTTTGAGGCGGTTTTGTTGGTCCAGGCTGTTTTTCGGTCTTGTTGCCAGAAGCGCGGACACGAATTATATCTATTCGGGCGTTTTGGGCGAGTTTTGGGGAGACGGTCCTGGTTTTATTTGGGCCTGATATTTGCTAGACGAGACGCGCATGTTTGGCGAATGTGCTTTTTGCATATGGCGATGTTTCAATGGTGACCGCTTAATTGGCATTTGGAATTTGAATTTGAGGTGTTTTATGAGCAGGAATAGATGGTTTGGTTTTTCGGCGGTTCTTTTGATTGCTTTGTTGGTTGGTTCCACTGCGGTCGCGGCAGAAAAAACCACAACCCTGATGCAGGAAAAATATAAGCAGATCACCTCGATGCGCAGCGAGTTCACGCAAGTTCTCACCCACAAGGAAAGCGGAAAGAAGGAAAACCGTTCCGGAACGCTGACCTTTAAACGGCCGCTTTTGGTCAGTTGGGTGACGACAAGCCCGTCAGAGGAACTTTTGATCATAAACGGCAAGGAAATCTGGAACGCTTTCCCGGAAGAGGAAATCGCCTACAAATACCCCTTGAGCATGGTCGAAGACTCGCGCAACATCATCCGGGTGATAACCGGCCAGTCCAGCCTGGATCAAGATTTCATCGTCGACAAGGAAACACGGGACGGCGGCCTGATCAAGCTGCTTCTGTACCCGCATGAGCCCCAGCAGAATATGGTTGAGGCGACTTTCTGGGTTGACCCGTCCACCTGGCTGCTCAAGCGGATCATCGTGGTGGATTTTTTCGGGAACCAGAACGATATAACTTTCCTTAAGCAGGAGGTTAACGTCAAGGTTCATGATGACGTTTTCAGCTTCACCCCGCCCAAAGGAATGGATGTTGAAGACCGCACCAATAACAGCGGCGTGATGGAAAAACCTCTGCTGCAATAGCCTGGTGAACAGTCTCTGTCACCGCCTCCCCGGCCTTTTGTTTTGATTGGCGGGGCAAAGGCGTGTCCACCTGGTTTTTGACCCTGCATCGTTTGAAAGGACCGGCTCTTTGCGTGAGCCGGTCCTTTTTTGCAAGTGGTCAGGGTCTGCCTTCAGGGCGCCGGCCCGCGCAACGCTTCACGCGGTCCGAGCAGATGGGCGCCGACAAGTCTAGCGCTGTTTTGTTTGCGCCGGGCCATTCAGGATAGTAAGCTTGCCGGCTCCATTTCTCCAGCCTCAGGCGGCTGGGCCCGGAAAAACTGTTCGATGGCGCTGAGAAGGGCTGGCCAGGTGTCGCAGGCGGCCAGGGCCGGGCGCAGGTGGCGCACGCCTGGAAGGTGTTTGACATAGCGGGGGGCGAAGGTTCTCATCATTACCAGTGAGCGCGGCAGGCCGGTGCGGGGCTGGACGCCCTTTACATATGCCCGGGCCAGCGTGATGTGGCGGTTCAGCAGATTGCGCAGATCCTGGGCGGTTGGGGGATGGGCGTCACCAGGATTGAGAAAGCGGGTGAAGATTGCGGGGTTGGTGATAGCCCCTCTGGCGAACATGACGCCGTCGGCGTTGGTCTGATCAAGGCAGGCGCGGCCGTCTTCGGCGGTGAAGAGATCGCCGCTGGCGACGACAGGTATGCCCAGGGAGCGCTTGAGGGCGGCGATGGCCTGCCAGTCGGCCTGTCCCTGAAATCCTTGCCGGGCAAAGCGGGGGTGCAGGGTGACCCACGCGGCTCCAAGCTCTTCGAGTTCGCGGCTCAAATCCAGATAGACGCAGGAGGCGTGGTCCCATCCCAGGCGCAGTTTGAACCCGGCCTTGCCGGGACCGGCGGCTTTTATCATGGCTTTGGCGACGGCCAGGGCGTTGGGGATGTCCTTGAGCATGGCCGCGCCGGCGCCTGTTTTCACGACCTTGGGCACAGAGCAGCCCATGTTCAGATCAAACCAGGTGAACCCCCATTCCCTGAGGATATCCACGGACTGACTGATAAAGTCCGGTTCCGCGCCAAACAGTTGGATGATGAGCGGATCGTCTTCCGGGCAGGTTTGCAGTAATTCCTCTGTGCCGGACAGGGAACGGGCGTCGTTTTGCGGTTCCGGCAGAGGATGCAGCCCGAGTGACGGAAGAAACAGGTCGCTTTTGTCCGGGCGTTTTCTGCCGCGCAGACCGTAGATCAGGCCTTTGGCGCTGATCATTTCGGTGCAGGCCGCTGCCGCGCCAAGCTCGCGGCATAGAAGACGGAAGGACAGCTCTGTATATCCGGCCAGAGGCGCCAGCCAGGGAAGTTCCGGACCGATCGGCGGGGATGCGCTGTTTCGGCTGATTTGCCCGGCATCGGCTGAGTCGCGGGGCAAATCAGCAGGCGCTTTGAGGGCGGCGGTTGAATTGAAAGGCGACATGAGATTTATTTTTTGAGTATTGAATCGTAACTGTCGAGAGACTCAAGCCTGGCTGACTTTGGAACCGGACGCTTCCCGCGTCTTAAACTGGGGTCAATATACGGGGCCGGGGCGGAGAAGAAGCCGCCCATGGGGCTCGCCCCGGCGCTTATTTTTGACTGCTGCGCCAGGGCAGTGGCGAGATATTCGGAAATTCCAAGCACGCTCGTCGCGTAGTAATAGTCGTGGTTGTAGCTGAAGACGACCATATGCTTGGCGTCACGGGATTTTGCCATGCGCCAGCCATGAGCTTCAAGGTATCTGGCCACGCTGAACAAGGCGTCGTCGACATTGAAGAGATCGACGATGCCATCGTTGTCCCCGTCAGCGCCGTAAGGGATAATATTGCTTGGCATGAACTGGCAAAGCCCGATTGCCCCGTACATGGAACCGGGAATCGAGGCCGCATGGATGTTTTGGGATTCGGCATAGAAAATCAGAGCCTTCAACTCATTGTAGGCCCAGCTTGACTTGTATTTCAATGTGGCGGCGAGGGTTGTCGAGCTCAGGCGTCTGGTTTGGGCCGAGTTTCCCGAGAAGGCCAGCATCTCGGCCCGGTCGGTCGCGGCCATGGAGGCCAGCACGGTGAAGGCCGGCGTGTGTCCCAGATTTTTTCCGAATCCGGTTTCAACCAGAAGAACGGCCATGACCACTTCGCGGGGCACTCCATGTTTTCTGGATATTTGCTTGAACAGCTCGGCGTTGTCGGCCGCAAACTTCCGGCAGGCGCCGACGGTAACGTCATCAAGCGGGTTGACGAATCCATCGGGGATGGGCGGATTCTCTTCACCGCTTTTTTGCGGTCCGATGCCTCTGGCTCCGTGCAGTTCGGACACCTTGGCGGCCATGTACGAGGGAGAATAAGAACCGGGGCCTATGGAGGAGAAAAGCGCTTCAACCCTGTCTTTGGGAAAGCCGTCGTTGATGAGGTTTACGATCAGCGGCTGCCACACGGGGTCGATCACTTCGACCTTGTCGGGCAAGGGCTTGATTTCAAAGGTTCCCGGCCATTTGGCGCCGTCCAGGCTGAAGACGATGTTGTTGATGAGGCGCGTGCCTCCCCCAAGCCTTGGGTACATCTCGGAGAAACTGCAAAGAGCAGGCTCGTTGCAGAACATGGAGGCGATTGCATCGCGCATGCTTGCTTGCGGGCCGGAGGGCGGAGCTTTTTCAGTCCAGGAGGATATGCCGGAATATAACGAACTGCCGGTATAGTAAGCATCGTCCAGTTCGGCGGAGCAGCCGGCCTGGTTGAAATAACCATGTTCGCGCGAAGACGCGGCATTTATGGCTGTCTCTTTTTGGGCTTCATGAGGAGCATTGGCGTGGGCGGTCGGCAATGGCGTGAAAGGGCTGAGCGGCGAAAGCTTGTAGCTCACCACAACGCCAAGCGCCAGGCAGCAACAGGCCGCAAAAAAGACCCACAGGCCGATGACAAGCCAGGGTTTGTTGTTTTTTGCTCCACGCGTATTCCTCTCGTTCACAGGTTTAATTTTTCATAACTGCCCCAAAAAGGCAAGTATTATACGCAAGACGCCGACAAGGCGTCAAATGGCGAGAGAGCGGCAAAGGCATTTTTTGCGGCGGCACAGGTCTGTTTCCCTATGCGTCAGGAGTTCTCCCCGGCAAATGCCTTTGATAAGGACGGGTTGTTGAGGTAAAAGGCAAGCATGGAAGAAGGCATCAAATGCGGGACGCTCAACCGCGGGGGCCAAGCGTCCTGATCCTGCTTTCCGGCTCGCTTGCGCTTGACGGGTGTTTATTTTCAGGTAGATTTATGCAATTAATACCGCGGGTGGTTTCGTTTGGCTCACGCCCCGTCGGGCATGGGCTTGCGCCTGGCCGCAAGAATCGGCGCTGGCGCGGGCGATAGCCGCCATCTTTCCAACTCAAGAGGCCAGCCGCCACTGGCCCGTTACGACAAGGCTGACACAAGATGCCGTTCACCTCTTCCCTCAACAAAGCCAGGACTGACAGGCGGCGCCATGTCTAGATGGGTCAGAGCCAACCGCGAGGCGTTCGAGCGCGACGTGCTGCTTGATTTCTGCATCGCGTCCCGGCAGTTTGAAGAGCAGTTCAAGCGCCTGGAGGAAACCGGGACGATTTCCTATCCGGTTTTGCGCGCTCTTGTCGGCGAGCCCATGAACAAGGGCATCCTCTGGCGTCTCAAGGACAAGGCCCACCACCTGATGCGCGTTGACGAGGAATACACCCCGATTGGGTTATTGCTTGACTGGAGCCTCGGCTACATTTTTCACGAATCTGTGAAACTCATGGAAGACGCCCACCAGCAGCAGTATTATGTTCCAAAGCTCGCGGTGTTTTCAGGGCAAGAGCTTCCTCCGTTCATGTCCCGCCTGCTCGCCAGTCTTGTTGACATCAGGCGGCAGACCGTTGAAAGCATGCACCGGGAAGCCGGCAGATTGAGGAACCTGTTTACCCAGTCGCGCAGGCTCTTTTGCCTTTTTTTTGAGGACCAGGGCTGCCATCGGCCTTTGGCCCGCCTGCTTTACGACAGGGGCGATCTGGTGCGTGAGGTGTTCAATGAGGATTACGGCTTCTTCATCTGTTCCGTATATCGGGATGAGCCGGAGCGAATGCAGATAGAAGCCGCCAAATCTCTTCTCGAAAGCGGCAGGGCCCTGGCCGCCCGCAGCGCCCTGTCTGACGCCTTTGCCATCAACCCTGACAACAAGCGCGCCGTCAGTGTGATGAAAGATGTCCGCCGGGCCCTGGAGTCATTTGGCGGCGAACATTCCCTTCACAGCCCGCTCTAGGCGGCGCCGCTCTCTTCGGATTTATTCAGAACCGGCCAGTCCCACAGCTTTTTTTAAAGAGACGACCTCGTCCACGCTGAGCGGCCTGGCTGCTCCTTTGGGCAGAACCCCCAGCTCCAGGGGGCCGATGGCGGTGCGCTTGAGGCGCAGAATGGTCAGGGACAAGTCGCGGCACATGCGGCGGATCTGGCGGTTGAGGCCCTGATGGAGGACCATTATGACGGTGCGTTGATCTTCGGGGTCTATTGTTATTTCGACAGGAGCAAGTTTTTCGCCCTCTGCGAGGGTCATGCCCGAGCGCATCACTTCCAATTGGCGCGGGGTTGGCTTTTCGCGCAATCTGACCTGATAGGTCCTGGGCAGGTGGTGACGGGGATGGGTTATTCTGTTGGTGAGTTCGCCGTCGTCGGTAAGCAAAAGCAGCCCTTCGGAAAAATAGTCGAGCCGCCCGACGGGGTAGAGGCGTTTGGCCTTGAGACCTTCGGGGAGAAAGTCCAGAACCGTTTGTCGTCCTTGCGGATCCCTGGCGGTACAGACCACCTGCACGGGTTTGTGCAGCATGAGGTAGGTGTGTTTGAGCATTTTTTCCGGCAAGGCGCGGATAATCTTTCCGTCCACACGGATATCGTCGCGTCCGGGCAAAACGGCCATGCCAAGCTCGGCTGCGATTTTTCCATTGACGCTTACACGGCCTTCTTCTATCAATTGGTCGGCCTTTCTTCTGGAGCAGATGCCGGCCTGGGCCAGCACTTTGTTCAAGCGTGTTTTTTCCATTGGCTTAATGTCGGGTGTTTTAGCGGTGTCCCTGATGGCAATGATTTTACGGTGTTGCGCGTGGCGGGGATTTTAGCTGGTGGTTTTCGGGCTTTTGAGGCATAATCCCGCCTTTATATCGGCAGGCGTATTTCTTTTACCTTTCCAGACAGAAAACGTCCACAAGGACTTTAACAATATGCCCAATACTTATAAGCCCCAGTTCACGGAGAAGACACTTTCAAGCTGGGCTATTTTCAAGCGTTCCCTTGGCTATTTCAGGCCGTATCTGTTCTATGTGTTTTTGGCCTGCATCGCCATGGTTGTGACCGCGTTGTGCAACGCCGGCACGGCCTGGCTGGTCAAGCCGGCGCTTGATGATATCTTTATTGAGAAAGACGCCACAATGTTGATCCTCATTCCGGTTGCCTTTATGGCTGTCAGCTTGGGCAAGGTGGGGGCTCGCATGGCGCAAAACTACCTGATGCAGTATTGCGGCTACAAGGTGCTTGAGGACCTGCGCGATGAATTGTTCGCCAAGATTATCAAGCTGCCGTTGCGTTTTTATGAAAGAACCCAGGTCGGCATGCTTATGTCGCGCATCCTGGGCGACGTAACCTCGGTTAGAACAAGCATGCCGGCCTTGGTCATGATCATCCGTCAGATTATCATTGTCATCGGTTTGCTGTGCGTGGCAATATCCCAGAATCCGAAGCTGTCTTTTGTGGCCCTGGTCGTCATGCCAATCGCCTTTTATCCATTTTATTATTTCGGGCGCCGTTTGCGCAAGCTCGGCCGGGACGGCCAGGCCAAATCCGCTGACGTGTCCATTGTTTTGCAGGAAATTTTGAGCGGGATACGGGTGGTCAAGGCCTTTTGCACGGAAACGCATGAAAGCAAACGCTTTGACAAAGAAAACAGACGGCTGCTGAGAATATCCCTGAAGCAGGGCATTGCGTCGGAATTTTCATCCTGCATCATGGAAATGATCGGGGCGCTTGGTATCTCCATGGTGCTTTGGTACGGCGGCATGCAGGTTATTGAGGGCACCGCCACGCCAGGAACATTTTTTTCGTTCGTTACCGCATTGATTATGCTCTATGAGCCGATCAAAAAGATGAGCAGCTCCAGCAACGACATCCAGAGGGCGCTGGCTGGCGCTGAACGAGTCTTCAGCATAATCGACAGTGATGAAGTTCTGATTGAGAAGAGCGGGAACGTGGTCTTTGCCGGTCCTTTCCGGGAACTCCAATTTGAAAACGTCGATTTTGCTTATAATGAAACAAGCGGCAATGTCCTCTCTGACGTGTCGGTGACGATCCGGGCCGGAGAGCGGGTGGCCATCGTCGGCCCGTCCGGCGGCGGGAAGACGACTTTTGTCAACATGATCCCAAGGTTTTACGATCCGGACTCCGGAACGATCCGCATAAACGGAACTTCTTTGGCAGAATACACCCTGGATTCGCTGCGGCATAATATTTCTATGGTTTCGCAGGACAGCTTTTTGTTCAACCTGTCGGTGCGCGACAACATAGCTTACGGCATGAGCGGAGTGACCGAGGATGACATTGTGGCTGCCGCCAAGGCGGCCTTCGTGCATGACTTTGTTGAAAAGATGCCGGGAGGCTACAACACGGTCGTTGGAGAGCGGGGCGTGATGCTCTCTGGCGGACAGAAACAGCGCATCACCATCGCCAGGGCGCTTGTGAAGAATGCCCCCCTGCTCATCCTGGATGAAGCCACCAGCGCTCTTGATTCTGAATCGGAAAGGGTGGTGCAGCAGGCTTTGGAGAACCTCATGGTCGGCCGGACCAGCATTGTCATAGCCCACAGGCTTTCCACGGTTCTCAATTCCGACCGCATTCTGGTCATGGACAAGGGACGGTTGGTTGCTGCCGGACCGCATGCGGAACTGCTTCAAACGAGCCCCTTGTATGCGCGCCTTTACGCGATGCAGTTCAATCTGCAGAATGAGCAGATGGCGCAGTAAGGGCGTGGGGCAGGTAGATGAAAATACCACCAGGCCTTGTGGCTCCCATCATCAACACGCTTTACCGGATTTGGACCTCAACTCTGCGCTACACGATGACCGGCTATCATCACCTGTGGGATATTGATCATGGAGGCGGCATGGCCGTCCTCGCCTTTTGGCATGATGAACTTTTTCCCCTGCTCAAGATCGGCCCGGACTTGAGAAAAGCGGCAATGGTCAGCCAGAGCCGGGACGGAGAATACCTGGCCAGGCTCTTGCACTCGCTGGGCATCAGGACTGTGCGCGGCTCAAACTCCAGAAACGCGTTCAGGGCCCTGCTAGAGGCGGGTCGGGTCATGCGCGACGAGAAGCGCACGCTTTGCCTGAGCGTTGACGGGCCAAGGGGTCCGAGGCACGAGGTCAAAGACGGGGCGGTGATCCTGGCCCATCGCACGGGCGCTCCGATCATTCCTGTGCGCCTGTATATGGAAAGGGCCAAGAAGTTCGGTTCTTGGGACAGGTTCCAGTTGCCCTGGCCGTTTTCCAGGGTGCATGCCATTTTCGGAGAGCCCTACCATGTAAAGGCCGATAAATTGAGCCAGGAAATGGTGGCCGATGAATCAAAAAAACTTGCGGAGCGGCTTCAAAATCTTGCTCCGAAGCGATTGTACGAGTCCTGAAAGCAATGCGCACAGCCCTGTTCAATTTCATCACCTGGTTTTTCCGCAAACTGAGCCCGGCGGCCTTGGCCCGTATCGGCCGTTTTGCGGGCTTTGTCATGTGGCATGTCATGCGCACCAGAAGGCAATACACCATTAAGGCCGTAAAAGAGCATTTGCACGTCGATCAGGCCGAGGCCCGGCGTATCGCGCGCAAGAGTTTCAGCGAAAACGCCAGGTCTTTTCTGGAAATATTTCATACTGGCATATTCAGCTTTTCCTCACCGCTTGTGATTGTGGATACGCCGGAGATACTGGCTGCGGTGAACAGCGAGCCAGGGCCGTGTTTGTGCGCGACCGCGCATTTCGGTTCTTGGGAAATACTGGCCGCGCTTGAAGCGGAGATGCGGCCGGGTTCTGACAAAATGGTGGTTGTTCGCAACTACCGCAGTTCTTTTTTGAACGACGCCATGCTCAAGCTTCGCGGCGCCAGGGGAACAAGGGTCATCGGGCACAGAAACGCCAGCGTGGAGGTGACCGCGAACATGAAGCAAAACGGAATGGTGGCTTTTCTCGTGGATCACAACGCCGGGCACACCGAAGCCATTTTTCTGCCTTTTCTGGGTGAGCTGGCAGCCGTTAATGCCGGCCCGGCCCTTCTTGCTCTGCGGGCAAAGGCGGTGGTTTATCCTGCGTTTTTGCTCAGGGGTGAGGATGGAAAATATCATCTCCAGGTGAAGGAACCCTTGCGGACATCGGAACTTCAGGGCAGCGTCGGCGACAGGGTCGAGCAAATAGCCGCATTTTACACCAAGGCTGTGGAGGATATGGTCAGGGCTCACCCTGAGCAATGGTTTTGGATGCATCAACGATGGAAGACCAGGCCCAGGAAGAACAAAAAATCCCGGATGGCCCCCCCGGCCTCCGCGGAGTGAAAAGAGCCTTACGGCAACTTCGTGACATGGCTGGCTTGCCGTGCTAGAGATTTTTTAGATAAAGGCGGCGGCCGCCTTCTAAAATATTAGTTATCGGGACGGTTGGGAAAGATTCATGGACATTCCAATTCTCAACAATATGACAATTGGCTGGCGGGATATCGTTGACGTAGTCCTGGTCACTTTTCTTTTCTACAACGCCATCAGGGTGTTAAGGGAAACAAGGGCCGTGGCGGCGGTTTACGGAATCCTGAGCATAATTGTCCTCTACATAGTCTCCCGCTTTCTGGGGTTCAACACCATAAATTGGATCCTCGACAATATTTTGCGCTCCTTTGTGCTGCTCATCGCCATTGTCTTCCAAAACGACATCCGCAACGCCCTCATTTCGCTCGGAGCCAGGAAGTGGTTTACCAATATCTTCAAGCGCAAAAGGGATAACCCCATCCTGGATATCATTGCCGCCTCCGCCACCTACATGGCCGAGCGGCGTATCGGCGCTCTCATGGTAATTGAGCGCGACGTTCCCTTGGGCGATACCACTGAAGGGGGAGTCAAGATTGACGCTCTGGTCTCAAAAGAGCTTCTGATCAATATGTTCTGGCCGAATAGCCCCCTGCACGACGGGGCTGTTTTGCTCAAGCGCAACAGAATTGTGGCCGCCGGATGCATCCTGCCGCTTTCAACCGCGGTGGCCAAGCGCGATTACGGCACGAGGCACAGGGCCGCTCTTGGCATAACTGAAGAAACAGACGCCGTGGTCGTGGTGGTATCGGAAGAGCGCGGGGTCTGCGCGGTAGCCCTTGAGGGGCGCCTTACCGGCGCTCTTGACGAGGCCAAGCTGCGCCGTGTCCTGCAAGCCGCCCTGGAGAAAAAAACATGAGGCTGCGCTGGAAGGAATTGCTTGTTGCCTTTGTGCTGGCGGTCGGCCTGTGGTATGGCGTGGCCGGCAGCGAAAAGGTCGAAACGCAGGTTGAACTTCGGGTGGAGTATCGCGGCCAGCCGGCCAACCTGAAGATAGAGAGCGGCCTGGTCAGCAAGCTTACGGTCCGCTTAAGGGCTTCGCGCGGCCTTTTGTATTCGGCAACAATGCAGAACTACCCGTTCACGCTTGACCTTTCCCAACTGGCCAAAGGGGCGAACACCGTGCCCATAGACAAGGATCAGCTTCCTTTTGCCGTGGGGGTTGAAGTCATGGATGTGTCGCCTTCATCGCTTGAAATCATCGCGGACGAGGCGGTCATAAAAAGCGTGCCGTTGCGGGCTGTGCTGGACGAGAAAGTGCTTCCCAAGGATTATGAGGCTGACATCAGGATTATGCCGCCAACTGTGCAACTGCGCGGAGCGGCATCGGCTCTGGAGGGACTTGAGGAAATAACCCTGGATATCCCAATGGAGCATTATGCCAAAGCCGGCGCCATCAACACCCGGATGAGAGTCAAGACACCCAAAGGCATTGACGCCACTCCATCAGAGGTCAACCTGGTCATAAGCGTTGCGGAAAAAGAAACCCATGTGACCGTGCAGCGCGAGGTTGTTGTCACCGATATTCCGGATGGTCTGACAGTTGCGATTGAGCCGTCAAAGGTGAATCTGACCGTTTATTTGCCCCTTTCGATGTCCGAAGGCGCGGCTAAAAACGAATCAATAACCGTTTCCGGGAAAATTGGGTCAAACCAGCCCGGCTCCTACATTGTCCCTCTGACGGCGCATCTGCCGGACAGAGTGGGCCTGGTGAAGCTTGAACCGGAGAGTGTTGCCGTTACACTTAAGCAGGGCAGCCAGGGCGCATCCGCACCTTTGCCCGAACCCGGCCAGCCGGACAACGCCAGGGGCGTGAAAAAAGAAACCAAACCCCGGCAGCCGGCGCGGGCCAAAAAGCCGGCCCAGGCTCCCAAGCAGTCAAAGCAACGGCCGCAAAAGGCAAAGTGAACTTAAGCGAACATAAGGACACCCCATGAATAAGCGTTTTTTCGGTACTGATGGCATCCGCGGCCGTGTCAACATCTTTCCTATGTTGCCCGAGGTCGCCTTGCGCCTTGGCCTTGCGGCCGGAACCTATTTTCGTTCCGGCGACCGCCGCCACCGGGTCGTCATTGGCAAGGATACCAGACTGTCCGGATATATTTATGAAAACGCGCTTTGTTCAGGCCTTTGCGCTTCGGGCATGGATGTTTTTTTGGTCGGACCCCTGCCAACTCCGGCCATTGCCTTTCTTACCAGGAACATGCGCGCCGACTTTGGAATAGTTATCTCGGCCTCGCACAACGCATACCACGACAACGGCATCAAGTTTTTCGACAGCAACGGTTACAAGCTGCACGATTCCGTCGAAAACATCATTGCCGGCATGGTTCTGAACGCGGAGCAGCAGTGGGAATATCCCGCTCCGGACAAGGTCGGCAAGGCCTTCAAGATCAACGACGCCCCAGGACGCTATATTGTTTCCATCAAGAACAGCTTTCCGGCCGCGCTTACCCTGGATGGACTTCGCGTCGTTCTGGACTGCGCCAACGGGGCCAACTACAAGGTTGCCCCTATGGCCTTGCGCGAACTGGGCGCCGAAGTGGTCGAAATGGGCACAGAGCCTAACGGCACCAACATAAACCACATGTGCGGCTCACTTTATCCGGAAAACGTCGCTCAAAAAGTGCGCGAAACCAGGGCCGACATCGGGCTGGCTCTGGACGGAGACGCCGACCGCCTGATCGTTGTCGACGAAAAGGGACGAATCCTTGACGGAGACCAGATTATGGCCATTTGCGCCAACGACTTGCTTGAAAAGGGAAAACTTCCCAACAACCTCCTTGTCGCCACGGTCATGAGCAACATGGCTCTCGAGGTCTTCATGAAGGAACGCGGCGGCAGTCTTCTGCGCACCGACGTTGGCGACCGCTACGTCGTTGAAGCCCTGCGCGAGCGTGGGGCTTCCTTTGGCGGCGAACAATCCGGGCACCTTGTCTTTATGGAGTACGGCACAACCGGAGACGGCCTTCTGGCCGCTCTTCAACTCCTGCGCATCATGCGTGAGCAGGATAAACCCCTGTCGGAACTTGCCGGCCTGCTTGAGCCTTTCCCCCAGGTTCTCATTAACGTGAGCGTCAAAAGGAAGGTGCCATTTGAAAACCTGTCCCGCCTCCAGGAACTCAAGAGTGACATTGAAGCCAGATTAAGCGATCGCGGCCGTATCCTGTTGCGTTACTCCGGCACGGAATCCCTGGCCCGCGTTATGGTTGAAGGCGAAGACGCGTCCATCGTGCAACAGTCCGCCGACTCCTTGGCTGAAGCGATCAAATCTGAATTGGGGTGATGACGGAAGGCCGTCCGGGGAAAGAAATCGACAAATGATTGTCCTGCTGGCCTGTTCTCCCCCAGTCCCGTCTTTCATTGGCCGTTTTGAGGGGATGCTTGATTGTGGCGGATGCCCGGCAGGGTTCGCAGTTCCCTGTAGATGGAAATGTAGCTTTTGGCCATGGCGGCGCTGGTGAAGTTTTCGAGTTTTTTTTTGCCGTTGTTCGCCAGTGATTCGCGAAGCGTTGGCGCAAGGGCCAGTTTGCGCATGGATTGGGCAAGCGACAGGGGGTCGCCTGTTTTAACCACCAGTCCGTCTTTTCCGTCTTCGACCAATTCGAGATTGGAGGCAAGATCAGAGGCGATCACCGGTAGGCCGACGGCCCAGCCTTCCTTGATTGTGGCGCTGCTCCCCTCGCCGTCGACCGAGGGTGAGAGCAGGATGTCGCAGTGGCAGAGTTCTTTTTTACAATCTTGATGCCCCATGAAGGAGACGGCGTCCTTTATGCCCAAGCTGGCCGCCAGTTCCCGCAGGCTGCCGGACAGAGGGCCCTCGCCGAAGATCCGGACTTCAAAATTCGGCATTGGCGGGTTTTGCAGGGCCGGATTGCCGGTTAGCTCACGCACGGCCCGGAACAGCACCTCATGCCCTTTTTGTTTGGTCAATGCTCCGACGATGACGAAGCGCAGTTTGGGGATATCGCCGGTTCCCGCGATTCCCGTCTCGGGCAGGCCGCCAGTTGCCCGCTCATTGGGTTCGCGCAGTTTTTTTCCGCCTTTCTCGCGGGTCAGGTAGAGGGCCGGATCAATGCCGGAGTGGACGACCCTGATTCTGTCTTTGCTCACCCCGCCATGAACCAGAACGTCGCCGATTTCGGCGGAAACAGCTGTTATGAGATCCGCCTGCAGATACTTGGCGGCTCTTTTGCCTGAGCGCAGGGGATAGGAAACCCGCCGGGTGTGCATTAGACGGATCAAAGGGTTGCCTTTGGACATCATCGCGCCCAGGCTTGCTGCATTGGCGTCGTTGCTGTGGATGAGCAGGGCAGGGCCGGCAGAGGCGTTTTTGTGGTGTCGCCCGATCTGTTGCTTAACGAAGCTTTGAAGCTGCAGCATAATTAACGGATTCCAAAATCTTTTTCCCCGCAGGGGCAGGACGGTTATCCCGCTTTTTTTCGCCTCGGTGCACAAGGGGGAGGAGGCAGGGCAAGCGATGACCGGTGAAAACTCGGCGGCATACTCAGGGTGTTCGTTTAAAAAACGGGCCAGGTACAGCACCTGGCGCTGTCCGCCGCGCATTTCCCCGCCAAGGTCAAGCAGTATCACTTGCATAAAATGTCCTTTCTGATTTCCGTACGGGATTTGCCGGCATCGCCTGGATGGCGCAAGTCCGCCGCTGCCGCGCAGCCGATTTTGTCGGGAGCGCAGCTTAAACGCGCAGGCCCAGGGCTCTGGCGCTGTTTTTCATGAGGTCGTCCAGTTCTTTGTCCTTCAGCTTGAGACATCGCGAGAGTAGCCTGAATTCGGCGTTTGGGTCAAATAGGGGATAATCGCTTCCGAACAGTATGAACTCTCTTGGGTGGCGTTTGAAAATCTCGTTGCGCAGGTTCGGGTCCATGAACGTCAGGGAGCTTGAGGTATCGATATACACAGGGGAACCGATAAATGTCTTTAAGGCATGCTCCCAGTGAAGGTATCCGCCCATGTGCGCGGCTATGAACCTGACTTTCGGGAAACGCCGCCGCAAAGCGTCCAACTTGTAAGGGCAGGACGGATTTTTTGCCGGCGGTGGGGTGTCGCCCACATGGCACATGACCAGCATGTCCTGGCCGATATGCTCAAGTATTGGCCAAAGTGCGGGGTCGTCCAGAAAGAAGCTCTGGAAATCCGGATGAAGTTTTATGCCGCGCACCCCGTCCTTTACAAGGGCCGGCAAAAGCTCTTCCCAGTCTGGACAGTGCGGGTGAAGGGCGCCGAAGGAAATGACGCGGCCTGGGTGCGCTTTCTGCAAGGAGCGGGCGAAGTTGTTCGCTGGAATTACCTGGGCGGGCGATGTGGCCGCACACAGGACGACAGCCATGCTGAGCGGGCCGGTCTCAAGGCGCTTGATCAGATCCTCTACAAGGCCAGTGCCTTGCGGGACAATGCCGTAGTGGGTGTTGAGCTGTGCAAGCACCTTCTGTGCTATTTTGGGATGAAACGCATGTGTGTGAATGTCAATGTACATATAGCCGTGCCTGGAATAACGCTTGGTGTAAAGGTCAATAAACCTTATCCCGGGAAAGGGCAAACTCATTTTATGTTGAGGTCTTGAGTATAGTCTGATAATGCTTGCCTTCGAGATATTGATTGTATTCTGCTACGGTTTATATTTAATGAGCTATACGCGCGGCTGGCGTGAGTTTTTTGGAGGGGCAGTTGTTGTGGCAGCGGAAGAAACAGACAAACTTAAAATAATTCCCATAAGTGAGCTCAAGCCAGGCATGCAGGTAGTTGATGCCGGCTTGGACTGGATGAAGCGTCCCTACATGTATGCGCGGGAGCATTGCATTAAGTCGCAGGAAGAGATCGACGCAATCGCCGGCGAAGGATTCCTTGAGGTCTACGTTGATATTTCAAAATCAGGTTCCGGCCCGGAGTCTGACTTTGCCCCTCCCCCACAAGGAAAGGGGCCGCTCGTTTCCCTTGAGGAAGAGATGCCGATCGCCGTCAAGGCCCATGACGAAGGCGTGAGCTACGCCCGGCGTTTCATGGACGACATGCGGGCCGGCAAGCTGAATATCAGCGACTCCGCTCCGGTGGTGGAGAATATTCTTAAAAGCCTTGAGCGCAATCCGGACGCGCTGCTCAGTCTTTCGAGGTTAAGGCGCAAGGACGCCTATACATATACCCACTGCTTGAACGTATCAATTCTTGCGACGGCCTTTGTCAAGCATCTTGGCCAGCCTGACATCAAGTGCTTTGCCGCGGGCAACTCCGGGTTGTTTCACGATCTTGGCAAGTCTCTGATTCCTGAAAGCATCCTGAATGCGCCAAGGGCGCTGGCTGACAAGGAAATGGAGGTCATGCGAAAGCACCCTGTGCTTGGCTATGAAGAACTGGCAAAGGTTGAGGGTGTCCCTCAGGAGGTTTTGGACGGAGCTTTGGAGCACCACGAGAAGTACAACGGCACCGGCTATCCCAAGGGGCTGAAGAATGACCAGATCAGTTTTTTCGGCAAGGTTGTGGGCATCTCTGATGTCTATGACGCGCTGACCAGCCGGCGTGTTTACAAGAAGGGCATGTACCCGCACAAGGCGCTTGGGTTCATGTACGAACTGCGGGAAAAGGAGTTCGCGCTGGACACGATTTCTGAGTTTATCCGCATGGTCGGCATCTATCCGGTGGGCAGCGTGGTCACCTTGCAGGACGGGTCAATGGGCGTAGTTTCAGCCAGCAACGCGGAGAAGCCGACACAGCCGGAAGTGATTATCACAAGGGACCCTAAAGGCAGAATCCCGGCCGCGCGCATTCAGAAAATAGCGGGCAAGGATCTGCCGGCCATCGTTCAATGCATACCTGAAATCGGCACAGGTATCGACCCTCGAAGTGTTCTGGGAATTCCGCTGAATTAAAAGCCGGATGAAACGCTTAAGGGCGGCGTCTTAGTCAGGATTGTTGCCCTGATTAAGACGCCGCCCTTTTTACCATCCGTTCACTGTTCATCTATTTGGAGCCAGTCGAACCATTTGTCATCCATACGCTTTTGAGTAACGTTTGATGCCAGAGACTCGCGCGCCCCTGCTTTATCCGGCCACCAGATAGGATGTCACGCTTTTTACACCGGAAACATCCTTCAAGGCCTTTTCTATTCTGCTTATTTCCTGGCTGTCCTTGAGGACGCCCATGACGACGACATGTCCCCCAACAGCTTCTACTGCGACTCTTGAGACTTCTCCGGCCGCTTCGCGCAGTTTGGCGTTCAGTGATGATTCAAGGGTGATGTCATCCAGGCTGCTTCCGGTTCCTGGCTGGAACCAGTGGGTTGTGACATGCACAACGCCCTTGGTTGTGCGCGCGGTTTCAACAGCGAATTCCCGAAAGCCCTTGCCTGCTTCGCCTACCAGATACACTTGACCGTTAAAGCAATACACCCCGACATCGTTCGCGGAAGAGGGGCTTTGTTTTAACAGGCTGGTGGTTATGGCGGTTTTGACGCCGGCATCGTCATACCTGGCCTCAAGGGCCGGATCGTCAGACGGCCTGATATTTCCACCGAGAGAAGAGCATCCAAAGCCTGACAATAGAAACAGGACGGCGACAAGAGAGATGAAGAGCCGGCTCATTTTTCCACTCCTGAGCTGCTGGTGTTGGCGCTGCGATTATCCCCGGCGGACAATTCGATCTATTACATGATCCGGCATCTTGAAGTCAACGCGGGTATGCCCCGGATCAGCGGAGCATCCAGCCTGGCACATGACGCCAGGCCTTGCGAAGCTGCTTTTCGTGTTTTAGAGCGTCCGGGTCCAGCCTGAACATTTCACGCCAGAAACCTTCCTGGTGGTTCATTTCTTTTGTGTGGCACAGCTCATGTACAAGGATGTGCCTGATGAGCGCGTCCGGCAAAAAGAGAGCGCAGGCGTTCATTATGATGTTTTTTTTGGCCGAACAGCTTCCCCAGCGGCTTTTGTTGATGCGCACGTCCGGGCCGGTGTAGCGAAAGCCGCCTTTGGGGGCCAACTCCTCAAGCAGGCCGGCGAACAGACGCTTCGCCCCGGCCTTTGCCCATTGGCGGAGCAGCGCATAGCCGGTCTCGGCTGTTTGCGGGTCGCTTGCCAGTTGGTCGGGAATATACAAGACTGTTGCTTTTGCAATTCCAGAATCACAGCCGGTGTTTTTCTCGTTTTCCGGGATCTCGATATAGCTGTGTCCGATGCCGCTCAATTTGTCCGCGAATTTGTGGCTGATCGCCGTGTGGGCCGGGCCAAATGGCGCAGCGGACAGCTTGCGGATCAAGACAGTCTCTGAGCCGCCCCTGAGGAGGAAGCTTTCCGGAAGCCCGGTTTCTTGCAGAGGCGTCTCCAGGACCATACGCCGGCAATGTTTTTTGATCCATTGCTCATTCTTGCGCAGTAGCGCCTCGGCGATGCCTTTGCCTGCTGAAGGGGCCACATTCTTTGGCAGGACGATTTCCAGCCTGGGGCCCGGCATTATTCTCAGCGCGGGCCTTTTTGACCGCGAGCTGATGCGCACAGTGTATTCTGGCAATGGCTTTGGATTCATTTCATATTCGCAGTCAGAGATGTGATTCAAGGCCTTGGGGAAGATGCTTTCGGCCGGCGGTTTTTCGTTAGCTGAAAAAATGCCGTCCAGTCAAGGAAGGTTGCTATTCATGTTGATACATGAATAGCAGATATTAATGAACTTCTATAATGAAAAATTAAATTAATCAGGAGGCGCGCCGCGTCGATTCACAGACCGGCCTAAAAATGTGCCAATTGGCCCTTTACCTCGTCTAGCAAGTGATTTACAAGAACAAAATAAAAACTAGGAGCAGGGACTGCCTTAAAACCAGCGCTTCCCTGAATCAGCCTTTTTGCAGCAATTTTATCTTGGAGCGTTCGGCCAACCGCGTGGCGGAGTCGCCGCTCACATCTTTTATACGCTCTCCGTTGCCGAAAATGTTTTTTGCGGCCGCGGCGTTAACTTGAAGACAATTCCTGTGCAGGAGTATTTATGACGCTCTATAGCCCGCGGTTTAACAAATCCACCCCGTGGGGCGCGACATTTTTTGCCCTGCTGGGCCTGCTTTGGTGCGGGTATGTGGCCTTCCCGATTTCGAAGCCTCCCTGCACGCTGTCCGGCTGTTCCCTGTTTCAGGACGGCAAGATCTTTGGCATTTCTCTTTGGTGGATAGGCGGAGCATTTTTCTTTGTCGAGACGATACTGTGTTTGCGCGGCATGCGCTTTCTGGCTTATCAACTGGCCAGACTGGCGTTGTTTTTTGACTGTATCCTGATGCTGATCATGTTTTTCACGGCGCCATGCTCGTACTGCATAATAGTGGCCGTGTTTTTGGCTCTCACCTATTTTTGCCTGCGCATTCCCGGAGGCAACGGAGGCCTGAGAGACAAGGCCCGTTTCGGCATGCTCCTTTTTCCGGTGTGGTGCGGGCTGATGCTTGGCAACACAGTGCTTCTTGTCGACGAGTTTACCCCTCGCTGGAGCATCGCCGGTGATGAGGCGGCCGAGGTGTCCATATATTTCTCCCCCTCGTGCAAATATTGCCATAACGCCATGCTTGCCGCCGAAGGTAAAGCCAGGCTGTATCCAATCGTCAGGGATGAGGGCGACCTTGAGGCTGTCTTGCGCCTTGAGCATCTTTTGTCGCAACATGTTCCCATGGCAGAGGCATTGGAGAGAGCAATGTCGGCGGACGAGCCCGTGCCGCCCACATCTGCCTTCAAGCGGCTGATCAGCCTACCGATACAACTGCTGCGCAACAAAACCTATGTCTTCAAGCACGGCCACGGGATGCTTCCACTGGTTGTGATTTCCGGGGGACCGGGCGCGGAAACGGTTGCCCGGCCCTCAGCGTCACCCCAGCCGTCCTCGGAGTCATCGCCCGGACGCGAGCCTTCAAGTGAGGTTCCCGCCAACGCCACCCCGGAAAACGGCATGACGTATCACAACAATGAGCCTGGCCAGCAGCAGCAGGGCGTGCTGCCCTGGAATCTCGACTCAACCGGGCGTTGTGACGAAACAGTTGAAGACTGTCCATAGTTTTCAAAACGCGTAAAACAATCAGTCTTGTCCGTAAACAGGCAGAGATAACTGAGGGCTTGTCCGTTTTACGGACAAGCCCTCAGTCAATAAGCCGCGCGCGCTTTTGGGCTTGCCGCCAGCCGAATTTTATTTGAACGGGGTAGACAGATTTGCGAGAGTGGGAAGGATTTGGTCTTTTTCGTTCAGGAACGGCTCAAAGTCAGGCCAGTGGATGTCAAGGTCAGGGTCGTTCCAGAGCAGGCCGCCTTCCGACTCCTTGTTGTAGTAGTTGTCGACCTTGTATTGGATCTCGGTATCATCCTCAAGAGTCATGTATCCGTGGGCGAAGCCGCGCGGGATGAGAAATCTGAAGGCATTTTCCGGGCTCAGGACCAGGGAGTGCCATTTTCCGAAGGTTGGCGAGCCTTTTCTGAGATCCACGGCCACGTCATAGGCAGCGCCTTTGCTGGCCCATACCAGTTTTGTCTGAGCGTGGGGCGGAGCTTGAAAATGCAGGCCGCGCAGCACGCCTTTTTTAACTGAGCCGGCGTGATTGTCCTGGATAAAGCCTTTTTTGAGATTTAACAGGCTCTTCCATTCATCCCGCCATGATTCCAGAAAAAAGCCCCTGGCGTCGTGAAATATCTTTGGTTTCAGCACCAGCAGGCCTTTTATGCCAGTTTCTATTATTTCCATCGATGCACCTATATAATATTTTGTGTCGCAACCGTAAAACGAGCTTTTCGCCCCAATCCTTTGACAAATGCGAGGGTGGTGATGTGACTGGATAATTTAGTTTCAAAGATTTTTTTATTTGGCGCAAGGGAAAATTGCAATTAAATCGGCACGAAATAGTGCAGCGATTATATTTTGGAGCCCTGCGCATATCATCCTGAATTGCCTGTTCTTTTTTTCTAGACTTTTTTCATGAAAAACTAAAGCCTATTTTAAAATTGACGATATGAAGGACACGGGGAGTTTAATGTGAATACGCAATCTTTTTACACGCGCAAAATGCTCTTGCAATATGGCAAGCAACTTGTGGCGGCCAGACGCTTGGCCCGTTACGAGAAGGCCATCGGCAAGGTTCGTGAGCAGGATCAGGAAGTGATCCATGCCCGCCGCAAGGCCATGGTTGAGCGCATAGCCGGGGAAATCGTGGAGAATCTGATTTTTTCCGGCAGCGACAATCCGGTTGTGCGCGAAGTGAAAGATGCCCTGGCTGCGGTTTTGGAAGAGCGTTACATTTTTAAATATCCCCCTGGCGATACCGACTTCCAGATATACAAGGTCACCCCTGGGGGTGAGGTGGAAGTTTCAGACGACGAGCGGCATGAGGTGATGTCCAAATTGTGGGAAATCACGTTGCGTACGGTCAATTCGACGATGCTGTAGGGTTGTCGCGGCGCGGGGCTGGCCTCTGCGTGAAAAATGTTTTATATTCAAAGGAACGGAGGCATGGAAGCCTCCGGGCGAGCGGGTTGCCCGCGAGCCTCGTATATATGGAAGGACGGATCGTTCGCGGCCGTAAACCTTCGACTGGCGATCAACAGCGCAGGGAGGCGTTGGCGATTGTATGACCAAGCAGGAAATCCTGCGGAGTAAGTAATGAAGATCAACAATCCGTTGTCAGGCAGGCTCAATCCCTACGGTGTTCAGGCTGAGCGTCTGGAAAACAACAAGACTAACGAAAACGCTGCGGCGGAAGCCGCCGCGACCGCTCCCAAGGGCGACCGCATAAGCCTTTCTCCGGAGGCCCGTTTGCGCACCGAGGCTCTGAATACGGCACTGGCCGCGCCGGATGTCCGCCAGGCCAAGGTTGACGCCATCAGGGAAAAAATTGAAGATGGCACATATACAATTGACAGCAAAAACATAGCCGGCAAGATGCTTCAGGAAGGGGCGCTTCTTGGCCAGACTTTGGAAAGCTGAGAGTTTTATTTTTTTCTTCTGAAAAATTGGCTCTCGTCCCTTTGCGCCTTAGGCGCGTCTTGCGCCGCCCTGGAAATGCCGCGGCGGGATGACGCGGGGCGGGAGAAAGGCGCTAGGCCCGCAGGTTGTTGGTGGACGCCATATTTAAATCAGACTTAAAGCTCGTTTTGGCATCCGCCTCGCCTCGCCGCCGCGAACTGCTGGCCGGCACAGGTCTTGCTTTTGATGTGTTCGCCGCGGAACCATGCGCCGAGCCGTCGCCTTTTGCCGGCGAACCTCCAGAAATGTTCGCCGAAAGGGCCGCGCTTGCCAAGGCGTTGAACGTGGCCGGGATGGTTTCGCGCTCCGCAGCGTTGCGGGCAAAAGAACAAGCCGTCTTGCCCGGAGCAATCGTCATCGGGGCTGACACAGTGGTTTCGCTGGACAGCGTTATTTACGGAAAGCCTGAAAATCCCGATGATGCCTTCTTTATTCTGCGTCGTCTGGCCGGCAGAACCCATCTGGTCAGTACGGGCTGTGCCCTGATTGGTCCATTTGCCCCTCACCAGGCCGCCGTGTCGGACAAACTTCCCCGAGCCGTATTCAGCGTGACCACCAGGGTCACTATGCACAACTGGCCTGACAATATTCTGCGAGCCTACGCCAGCGATCCCGAACCGTCCGACAAGGCCGGCGCCTATGCAATCCAGGGCAAGGGCGCTTTCTTGATCAAATCTATTGAAGGCTCCTGGTCGAATGTTGTCGGCCTGCCCCTGACCGAGATCCTCCAGGCCCTGATGCCTGTCTTTTGAGTGTGTGGATTAAATACAACACTTGCTTAAAAACACTGCCGTCGCGGTGTGTCCTAAAATTATTTGTCCATTATAATTGGCGTGTTATAGTTCTATATTGAAGGGAACGGTTTTTGCAGGCAGTCCGGTGCGGAGGATTTATGCTGCAAAAAACTTTGAGACGCTCCATCAGTTGCACCGGAACCGGATTACACAGCGGCAAGCCCGTCAGCCTTGTTTTGCGCCCGGCTGACGAAGACACCGGCATCGTTTTTCATGTGACCACGTCGGAAGGAAAGTATGACTTTTCCGCAACACCTCATTCGGTCGTGGCTACCGCGCTTGCCACCACCATCGGTGACGGCCGGGTAAGCGTATCCACGGTCGAACACCTTCTCGCAGCCCTGCGCGGCCTTGAGATTGACAACGTTCACGTCCACGTTCAGGGACGTGAGATTCCCATTATGGACGGCAGCGCTGCTCCCTTTGTCTCCCTGATCAAAGAGGCCGGGGTTGTCTGTCAGGGAAAGCACCGCAAAGTTCTTAGGGTGAATGCCCCCCACCGCTTTGAAGCCGACGGAAAATTTATCAAAGCCGAGCCCTATAACGGTTTTTACGTTGACTACACTATAGATTTCCCGCACCCTGCCATTGGCAAGCAGCGACTGGCCATTGAAATCACCGCAGACACGTTTGAAAAGATCGCCAAGGCCCGCACTTTTGGTTTCTTGCGTGACGTTCAGGCCCTGCAGGCTGCCGGCATGGCCTTGGGCGGAAGCCTGGAAAACGCTATAGTCCTGGATCATGTGGGTGTTATGAACCAGGAAGGCCTGCGCCAGGCGGATGAATTTGTCAGGCACAAACTGCTTGACTTTGTCGGCGATATGGCTATGCTCTGCCTCCCCTTGCAGGGAAGATTTGAAGTCTGCTGTTCCGGGCACGCGCTGAACAACATGTTTTTGCGGCACCTGGTTGATAACAAGTTGTTGAAGAGTGTCACTCTCGGGATGCAGTCCGGAATCAAGGAAGTCATCCCGGCTGCTGTTTCCACGCCAGTCGCCATGCCGGTCCCGGCCCTTGGTTGATAACTTAGCAGGTTGGATGTCGTAATTGTGCATGCGCTCCAAAAGGGCGCAACTCAACATGGAGACCCTGCCTGACAGAAACTGGCAGGATGAGAAAAGCCTTAAACCTGCAACACCGATCCACCAGCAGGCATCCTGCCGGAATGCCCTCATGCTCAAGAAAAGCATGGGGGCATTCAGTTTTTAAAATATACTTGCTGACACGCCTACAGGAGGGAGCAACCCCGCAAAGCTGGCTTCGCAGCGGGAAGAGCAGCGAGGATCGCGGCATCGGCCGGGAGGAAAGGGAGCTTCAACGCCTCTGCCTTGCTGACCCAGCGCAGGTCTTGCCCGTCATGCGGGGTGGGGGTGCCGCTGAATTCAAGAACGTGGATGAAGTGAAGCTCGACCATCATGTCCGGATATTGATGCCTGATCACCTGCCAGGGCAGAAGTTCGCGACAATCCAGGCCAAGCTCTTCCTTTACCTCGCGGATCAAGGTCTGCTCAATAGTTTCTCCATGTTCCATTTTGCCCCCGGGAAATTCCCATAACCCGGCCCTGGGTTTGCCGGGCGGCCTTTGCGTGACCAGGATGAGGCCGTCCTTCCAGATAACGGCGGCGGCCACCTTGGTTACTTCCATTACGTCCTTCCTTTGCACTGTAACGATGCGCGGTTATGGCTTTTCATCGGTCGGCGTTTTGGCGATGGGGCAACTTTTGCTTGTGCCTTTGCCCTTGGTCGGGCCGATGAACAGAAAGATAATGAAAGAAAGGGCGGAGAACGCGCCGATTACCAGATAGGTGTTGTGGAAGGCTCCGAGCAGTTCGGCCTGGGGCAGCATCTCCTTTGAGCGCAGGCCGGAGAAGTCCCCCAGGACCAGGGCCGCGACAGTGACGCTCATGGCCATCGAGACCTGCATGACGGAGGAAAACATGCCGTTTCCAGCGGCCGAGAGGTCGTCTGGCAGGTCGATCAGGGCCAGGGTGTTCATGGAAGTGAATTGGGTAGAGTTGATCGTGCCAAACGCTGCGAATTGCAGCAGAAGGACGATATATGGAGTGTCTTTGCCGATGAGGGAGAACGTGCAGATTATCAGCCCGAGGAGCAAGGTGTTTACGCACAGGACCACCCGGTAGCCTGCCATGGAGAGCAGCTTGCGGATGAAGCTTTTGGTGGCGATGGCGGCCAGGGTCATTGGGATCATGGTCATGCCGGCTTTCATCGGGGCGAAACCGAGTCCGAGTTGCAAGAGCAGGGGGGTGAGGAAGGGCATGGCCCCGTTGCTCAGCCGGCAAAAGATGTTTCCGAGTATGCCTATATTGAAGTTGCGGATATTGAAAAGGTGCAGGGTGAACAGCGGAGCCCTGGTTTTTCTGGCCAGGAGAAAGTATATGACGAGCAGCGTCAAACCAAAAGCGACAAGAGGCCCCATGTACTTGGAAGGCAGGTGCAACTCGCCGATGCCCTCCAGTCCGGCCACTATGGCCACGATGGCGCCGCTGAAAAGGATGAAGCCGCGCACGTCAAACGGCGCGGGAACTTCAGGCTTGGGGAGGTCCGGCATATAGCGGATAGTGGCCAGGAAACCTACAATGCCGACCGGGATGTTGATCAAAAAGGCCCAGTGCCAACTGGCGTAATCAGACAAAAAACCGCCGAGAGTCGGGCCCAGCAGCGGTCCGATCAGGGCCGGGATTGTGACAAAGGCCATTGCCTGGACCAGCTTTTCCCTGGGAAAGGTTTTTAAAATGCTCAACCGTCCCACAGGCATGAGAAGCGAGCCGCCAATGCCCTGGATGACCCGGCAGGCCACAAGTATGGGCAGGGTGGGAGAAATGGCGCAGAAAAGGGAGCCGGAAGTGAACATGGCTATGGCCACAAGATACATCTGCCTGATGCCGTACCGCTCGCAAAGCCACCCCGAGGCCGGAATGAGCAGGGCAACGGTCAGGACGTAGGCTATGATTACGGCTTGCATCCGCAGCGGATTTGCGCCAAAGTCTTTGGCCATTGTCGGCAGGGCGGTGTTAAGGATGGTGACGTCAAGCAGTTCCATGAAAAAGCCGACGGCTGCAAGCCAGGGCAATATGCGTTCCGTTTTTGCGTCCAGCGTTTGAACTCTCATGGGACCGATGGTGGCTGACAAGCCGGTAAGGGTTAACTACAAAAGAACTTCTCCATCGTTCAATTGTAGTCATTATTCAGGAAGTAGTCGATAGGAAACTGGGCTGAAGCTTTACTTTCACAAGAGGGGCCTGTCGGCAGAGACCCTGGCTGTGGCCGGGTGGAGATTGGAGATGGCGTTCGTTGCCTGCGTTGTACGCGGCACGCATTCATTTGTTTTTGGCGCAAAAAATTTGCAGAAGGTATAGGAAAAACTGTTTTTTCACTTTATTTACTGAGAAGCCCCAAAGTGTAATGCTCCACCGGCGCGAAGTTGTCCTCAAGTGGCGGGGTATCGTGCGCAATGGGGTCAATCCAGCGTTTTTTAAGCATGGCGCGGATGTCGTAGGGCAGAGCCAGCTCCTGCTCCGGGCTTGTCACCGGCCCGTCGTTTCTGGCTATGAGTATCAGGTTCTGCACGATGTGGCCTTGTTTTGGCGAATGCACCGCGTAGACCTCAAGTCCGGGAAAAGATTCCTTGTAGGCGGCGTAAATGGCCTTAAAGAGGCGGCTGTCTTCACCTTCGACGGCTGAAATTACGTTCATGATGAAGATGCCGTCCGGGGCCAGTATTTTTTTTACGGCGGCTGCGGCTTCAAGCGTGCCGATGTGAAAGGGCACGGAATACCACGAGTTGAATACGTCCATGAAGACGAGGTCATACGGTCTTTCGACCTTGGCGCTTTCTGGCGGGCCGGCCTCGGCCGTGAGCCAGGCTGCGGCGTTGTTTACGAATGTGCGTGCGTCCTCATGGAAGATCCGCAACCTGGGATCGTTGGCCTTAAAGCCCAGGTAGTCCATGGCTGCCCTGGTTATGCCGGGATCGATTTCGACCACGTCAAGGTTTAAAGTGTCGGCCCCAAGGCCGGAACGCCCTGCCAAAAGCCACTTGGGCACTGAATATCCGCCTCCTCCGAGCATCAGAACATGTCGCGCGTCAGGTTTCAGGGCCGGCCCGATGGCGTAAAACCTGGTATAGGGGAAGGCCAGTTCCGCGTAATCATCAATGAAGGCGCCGGACTGGGCCTTGCCCGGATCCGTCGAAAGGTAGATGAATGGGCGGCCTTCATAGGAAACGCGGCTGACCACGATGGTGTTGTAAGGCGTTTCTATGGTGAATTTTCCGGCGTGACCCGGGCCATTGCCGGCGAGGGCCTGGATGGTTCCGAACAGGACAATCAGGGTGAATATGGTTCCTTTGATCATCAGGGGCCTGACGCTCGACAAAACAGACGCGAGCAAAAGGCAACTGGCGACGCCGAGCATGATTTCAAGGGTGCCGAACCAGGAAATAAGCACAAACCCGCCCAGGAAGGTGCCGGCAATGCTGCCGATGGTGGACACGGCATTCAGGCGCCCGATGATCGATCCGGCGGTCGCGCTGTCGGTGATGGCCAGGCGGGTGCCGAATGGGGAAATCATACCGCAGATTACGCCAGGCGCGGCAAAGAGGGCCAGGGAGGACAGAACCGTGGCCAGGTGCAGCGAGTCGAGCCCGGCCAGATAGCTTAACAGCGGTCTGGAAAGGCATGCCGCAACCAGGGTCAGGCCGGCGGCAACGGCAAACAGGAGCGAAAGCATGCGAAAAGCCGCTTTGTTGTGCTTGCCCTTTTGTTGCTTGCCGTCTTTTGGGCCGCTGGTGAGCATGCGGTCCGCGAGCCTGCCCCCCAGCCAGTAGCCGGCGCTCAAGCTGGCCAGGATGATGCCGATGAGGCTCGTCCAGACGACGATTGACGTGCCGAGCCATGGGGCCAGAAGGCGCGCCCCGGCCATTTCGAGGATCATGATGGCCATGCCATTCAGGAAAAGAACAATCGCCAGCATACTCATCCCGTTATTTCTGAAACAGTGTTCAGCGTCCGTAGCCAGACGCGGAAATAGATCAGCCTCTTTCAGAAAACGGTATGACATGTTTGCGCGCCGTCAACAAGGCAAAATCCGCAGCATGATGATAAACTGCTCGCCCGCAACAGGGCGGGGGCAGGCGGCGCGCACCTGGCGCGTCTGGTCCTTAAGGCAATTTATTGGGTTCCCCTTCACGGGTAAATATGTCATGTTTCGCATTGACTTGGGGCTGAAAATCTGGTTTCCAAAATAAAAAAATCAAAATGCCTGGAAACGAATATATGCCTGCGAAGAAAATCAGCCGAGAGCGCATGGTGCGCGAGCAGATAGAGGGCAGGGGGATCAAAAATCCCCTGGTCCTTGATGCGATGAGGGCGGTTCCCAGGCATCTTTTTGTGGAGGAGGCCCTGGCTGCGAAGGCCTATGAGGATCACCCCCTGCCGATAGGCCACGGGCAGACTATCTCCCAACCCTATGTGGTGGCCGTGATGTCGGCGCTTTTGCAGGCTGAGCCGGGCATGAGCGTGCTTGAAATAGGCACTGGCTCCGGATATCAGGCCTCTGTTCTGGCCAAGATGGGCCTTGTGGTATACACTGTTGAGCGCATTCGGGAATTGTACTTAAGGGCCAGAGACCTCTTTATTCGGCAGAGGTACCTGGATATTCGCGTGAAACTGGACGACGGCACAATGGGTTGGCCGGAACAGGCGCCGTATGACCGGATTATGGTCACAGCCGGTGGTCCGGATATTCCCGAGCCGCTGCTGGAGCAACTGGCGGACCCCGGCATCATGGTCATACCGGTCGGCCAGGGCCGCGGGCAGCAGAGTTTGGTCCGGGTGATAAAAGAAAATGGGCACATCCGAAAGGAGTCGCACGAGGCGGTCTCGTTTGTTGACCTTGTGGGCGCCCACGGCTGGTAGGTTTCGCAAAAATCGTTTTTTGCGGGTAAGGCCGGCCGGACGTATTTTCCTGAATGAAGTTTTGCCGAAAAAAAACTAGTTTCCTTCTTGTATAATAGCTGGCAACCCCGGTCGTTCTGGTCTGGGCCTTCATGGCCATGAAGGTTTTGCAGTTGCGGTTCAGGCCTGTTTTCAGCCGATAAATTAAGCCCTTTTTTCCGGGAGATGGCCGCCGGACAGTTGGGCCTAAGCGGAAAGTCCAATATGAAGCATTTTTTGAAAAATGCGGCCAATTTGCCGAACGCCCTGACTATAAGCCGGATAGTGGCCGCGCCTGTCGTCGCCGCCCTTATGACCGCCGGCAACCGTTGGGTGGATCTGCTGGCCGCTTTTTTGTTCGCCGTGGCGGCCTTTACCGATTTGATCGACGGTTACTTCGCCCGCAAGCGCAACATCGTCACGAGCCTTGGCAAGTTTCTGGATCCTTTGGCCGACAAGGTCATGGTTTGCGTCATCATGCTCATGCTTGTAGAGTTTAACCGTATTCCGGCCTGGGTGGTGATGCTGATTATTTGCCGGGAGCTGATGGTGACGGGGCTTAGGGCCATCGCGGCCGACGAGGGAGTGGTCATCGCGGCCGACAGGTTCGGTAAAATCAAGACGATTCTGCAATTGCTCGCCCTTGGGCCATTGATTATTAACTATTCCTGGTTTAGCATACCGATTGTCCTGATAGGACAGATTTTGCTTTACATTGCGCTGGCGCTCACTGTACTTTCCGGTTGTAACTATTTTCACAGTTTTTTCCGGTCATCCGGCATCCGTCGGGAAAAGAGCGAATCCGGCCAGACTGGTGGCATCAATGAGTAACGAAGAAGCCGCCTTGCGCGGCAGGTTGAAAAACTGCATCAAGACGATCCTTGAGTTGGAAGATGAATTTTTGCGCGCCGAACTTGTTCTTTTATTCGAGCGTGAATTCAGCGAGCTGAAACGCCAGGTCGAATGCTTGAAATCATATTCTTTCAACGAGGAAGACGTCAGGCGCATTGAGACGGCGACCGATCGTTTTTTGCTGGAGCTCAAGTTTTTCCTGGCGGCGGATTACAGCCAGCCGCGAAGCGACTCATCACGGATATTGCAATAAATTATGGCTATAAGACGCGCCCTTCTTGGTATCACCCTTCTTTTGAACGCCGTTTTGCTCTACAGCCTGATATGGGGAGAAAAGGGCGCCATTGCCTACCGCGAGCACAAGGAACAGCGCCGGGCGATCGAGCGGCGCATAGAAGAGCTGCAGCATGCCAATCTTGAGTTGAGCAAGGAGATTCACCTGCTCAAGACCGACGAAAAATATGTTGAAAAGATGATCCGCACCCGCCTTAACTTTGTCCGGGCGAATGAAATTCTTTATGTCTTTCCGGAAAAAGGGCAAGGCGCCTCACATGGAGTCCAGTCAAATGAAACAGAAGATTGAATGGTATCGTGAGGTTTTGGAGCTTGAGCCCGGCTCGCGCGTCTTTTTTCCGCTGGCCAGGATGCTGGCTGCGGACGGGCGCATAAAGGAGGCCGCTGATACGTTGCGCCTTGGAATCGTGCGTCACCCCGATCATATGGAGGCCAGGTTTCTTCTGGTTGAGCTGTTGTATGCCAACGGGCGCAGGGAAGAGGCCGGCGAAGAGGTAGATGGTCTGGCCAAGGTGTTTAAGCTGTACCCCCACTTTTGGGAGGCCTGGAGCGGACGCCTTGCCGAAATCCCGGAAATGTGCGACGCCGCTGTTTCCTTGCGTTTTTTCGCAGCCTCCCTGGCTGGACGGCAGGTTTCCTGGGCCGGAGTCATCGAGAAAGGCCTTTGCGCGCTTCTCGGCTCTGGTTTTGATGCGGTTTCAGGATTGGGCGCGTCCGGCTCTGTAACAGCCGCCTCAGTTCTTGGCAGCCAGGCTGCTGCCGCGCAGGTCGGCAAGATTGAAGCCAGAGGCGTTGCGGATACTTCTGAAGACCTGGACGACGATTCGGAAGAGGATGAAGCATACGCGGACGAAGCCGAAGAGCGGGCCCCGTCCGGATTCATCTCCGCAATCGGCGAAGCTGAATTTTCCGAGGAAGATGAGCCGGAGGAGCCTTTTTCCCTGCGTACCCGCTCAATGGCTGAAGTATTGGCCGAGCAGGGCGATGTTGCCGGGGCTATGGATATTTACCGCGAACTGCTGAAAAACGCGTCCGATGAGCAGAAATCTGAACTCGAAATGCGCATCGCCGAGTTGAACGACCGCATCACGGCGGCGGAAGAGGGGATTGTCCCGGTAGAGAGCGTAGCCTCGCGCGCTGAGGACAAGAATCGCCTGGTTCTTTTGCTTGAGTCTTTGGCCGAACGCCTTGAGGCTCGCTCCCAATAATCTTTTTTGCCCTATGTTTTTCAGGCTGTAATTGTAACTGGGCGCCGGTCGTACGGCGTTTTTTGAGAATAAAGGGTGAACGGGTCCCGCGTCTATGCCGGCTGACTGCGTTGTTCTTCCTGAATCTATTTCCCTTAGGAGATAACTGTGCATCGTTTCTTCCTGTTAGGCCTTTGCAGCCTTTTTTTTCTCGCAGGCTGCACAACCGTTGATGACGCCTGGGAGTTCACCAGCAAGCAGTATCGCACCTACCTGAACAAGCCGGCCGCTCTTGATTGGGAAGACACCGGAGACAGCGCGGAATACGAGCTGACCCTGGGCAGGGCCGTGATCGCCGTTGACTCACAGCTTGCCGAACTTCTCAAGGCCATGGAAAATAGCGACAGGCGCCCGGACGAGAATTGGGTAATGACCATGCTCAACCGTTTCCCCTGGCTGAGCGGCCTGGCCATTACGGACGAAGCCGGCAATGCCTTGATCAGGATCCCCGATAACTTTATGAAGCCTTTTGATGTCGCGCCTCTGGTCGAAGATGATCCCAAGCAGAAGATCAGCGATCTCAGGGCCTACGTTCAGCAAAACCCGTTGGGCGCGGAGATCTATGTGGCCAAACCGGTCTACAGGGATGGGGTTCTCTCCCGCATGGTCGTGGTGCATTTTGACATGCGCTCGCTCCTGGCCGGTTCGCCCAATCCTGGCAGTTTTATGATTGCCAGCCCTGAGGGCGTAATCTGGCCTGGGTCGTTCAAGGCCGAGTCCACGCCGGTTGTTTCCGAAAACTGGTCTGAGACCCTGCTTGACGAGACAAGCGGCGTAATCGGGAACGAGGGCGCCAAGTTCTTCTGGACGACGCGTTACCTGGGCAACCTTCCTTTGATTTATGCCATTCCGATTGACGCCAGCAAGGTTGAGCGCAATGAGGAAAATCTGTATGAGTTGGATCAGGTCGACCATCTGCGCATTGACCCGAATACTGCTGGAATCGAGCTTGGCCAGGACGCGCAACCGCCGGCCTCTGTCCAGCCGCCGGCTCCAGTAGCCCCGGCGCCGGCCAAAGGCGGGGCGTCCGCCAGCGGCAACGACGAAGTGGTCGGAAACGTGGGCAATCCCAACGTGACCCCTTCCCCTTCCGGTGAGGCCTTGAAACCTGAAGAGCCGAAATCCGAGTCTCTCGAAAACTGATTTAAGCGTTCCGGCTGCCTGGAAATATCCCAGGCAGCCGGTGAAACATTATAAGGAGGTGTCCATGGCCGCCAACCGTCAGGTTACCGTAACCGAGCATCTGTTGTTGCATCAGAAACAGTCGCGCGAAGCCACCGGCATCTTCACTCAGCTTTTGTACGATCTTATCGTTTCGGCCAAGCTTATCTCCCGTGAGGTCAACAAGGCAGGCCTTCTGGACGTTCTTGGCGGCACCGGTGAGGTCAACGTGCAGGGCGAGTCGGTGCAAAAACTTGATGAATTCGCCAACCGCGTCCTGATTCACCGCATGGAGCGTAGCGGCGCCCTGTGCGCCATGGCTTCCGAGGAAAATGCCGATATAATTCCTGTGCCGGTCAGATTCACGCGCGGGGAATATTTGCTTGTATTCGACCCTCTTGACGGTTCAAGCAATATTGACGTGAACATCAATGTGGGCACCATCTTTTCCATATTGCGCCGCTCCTCCGCCCATAACGAGGACTGTGACGTCAAAGATTTCATGCAGCCTGGCCGC
This sequence comes from Desulfovibrionaceae bacterium, assembly GCA_031551565.1. GTDB lineage: Bacteria > Desulfobacterota > Desulfovibrionia > Desulfovibrionales > Desulfovibrionaceae > Frigididesulfovibrio. Next base: position 32,450 of record JAVBNM010000010.1, read on the forward strand.
CAGCAGGTCGCGGCCGGCTACTTTCTCTACGGACCATCAACAATGATGGTCTATACGACCGGCCACGGGGTTCACGGATTCACGCTTGATCCGAGCGTGGGTGAGTTTCTGCTTTCCCACCCCAACATGACCATCCCGGAAAAGGGAAAAATCTACTCGGTAAACGAAGGAAACTACGTTTACTGGGACGAGCGCACAAGAGCCCTGGTGGATTCGTTCAAGGGCAAGGACGGAGAAAAACCTTATACTCACCGTTATGTTGGCTCTCTGGTGGCGGATTTTCACCGGACCATGCTCTATGGCGGCATTTTCATGTATCCGGGCGATATCAAGAACTCGGACAAGCCGCGCGGAAAACTGAGGCTTGCCTGCGAGGCCTCGCCTCTGGCCTTTGTGGCCGAGGCGGCAGGAGGCGCTGCCACGGACGGGACCATGCGCATTATGGACATCCAGCCGGAATACCTGCACCAGCGGGTGCCCTTGTATATAGGATCACGCGGCGATGTGGCCAGGGTCGGCGAGTATCTGCCCCCTTCAATCTGAGATTTTCAGGGCCGGCTGCTTTGAGCCTTGCCTGGCGGTGGATGCTCCGACACCAGGCCGCCCTGTTTCAATGCCAGTTTTTATAGATAAGATATGGATTTTTAAAGATGCTGTGCCTTGGGATTGAAACTTCGTGCGACGACACCTCGCTCGCCCTGGTCGAAGACGGGAAACTGATCGGGCAAGAGACCAGCTCTCAGGACAAGGTGCATGCATTGTTCGGCGGGGTGGTTCCCGAGTTGGCCTCGCGCGAACACGCCAGGTTCATTGGCCCTTTGTTTGACCGCCTGATGGAGACAGCCGGCCGAGCGGCCTTAGATATTGACGTCGTGGCTGTTGCCAGAGGCCCGGGTCTTCTTGGCAGTCTGCTCGTGGGCATGGCCTTTGCCAAGGCTTTGTGTCTGGGCACAGGGGCCCGGCTCATCGGGGTCAACCATCTGCACGCCCACCTTCTTGCCGCCGGGCTTGAGCGTGAGCTTGTCTTTCCTGCCGTCGGCCTGCTCGTTTCCGGCGGGCATACGGATCTCTATCGCATTAGCGGGCCGGATGGCTTCACGCGCCTTGGACGGACGCTGGACGATGCGGCCGGAGAGGCCTTTGACAAGGCCGGCAAGATGCTCGGGCTTCCGTACCCGGCCGGAAGGATAATGGATGAGCTGGCGCAAAGGGGCAAGGCCGACCCCAAGCTGTTTCCCCGCCCTTATCTGGACAATGACAGCCTGGATTTCAGCTTCAGCGGTTTAAAGACGGCAATGTCGGTGCATATGGCCAAGGCAGGAATCCAACCGGCAGGGCTAAGGGACGCCTCCGGGGAACTGGGCGTTGTCGCGGATGCGGCGGGTGAGCTTGCTGATCTGTGCGCCTCGTTTACACTGGCCGTGGTTGAAACTTTGTATGAAAAAACAAGAAGGGCTCTGGTTTTGCCGGCCTGTGCCGACGCAAAATCTGTTATTATGGCCGGAGGCGTGGCAGCCAACTCCTTTTTGAGAAATAAGATAGAAGCACTTGCCGGGCAATTCAATAAAGACTATATTTTACCAAGTTCAGGACTCTGCACCGACAACGGCGCTATGTCCGCCTACGCCGGCTGGCTTCTAGCTGAAAAGGGTTACAGCCATGGGCTCGATCTGGTTCCTGTTCCCAGGGGAAAGGCAGTGCCCTTGGATATGCTGTGCGCTCATTCAGCTTGACAGTCACGCGCATGGCTATTATTCAAAAAAACGAACCGCACAATCTATTAGTATGTGCTAATTAAGGAGAAACTACATGGCTCTGAACGTCACTGACGCCACATTCGCAGCGGAAGTTTTGCAATCCTCCCTCCCTGTCCTTGTCGATTTCTGGGCTCCGTGGTGCGGGCCGTGCCGCGCCCTTGTACCGCTGATTGACCAGCTTGCCGGCGAATATGAAGGCAAAGTCAAAATAGTGAAGATGAATGTGGATGAAAATCCCTCCACCCCCGGCAAGTACAATGTAAGGGCCATTCCCACCCTTATTTTCTTCAAGGGAGGGGAAGTTGTGGAGCAGACTACCGGCGCTGTCGCCAAACCGAAGATTTTGGAGATGATTGGGGTTTGAAAACCGGCATAACGGTTTGGCCTTGATTTAATATGATTGATGTCGCCAAGGCGCCAGGCCCTTTCGGGCAGTCTGTGAGCGGCGCTTTGGCGGCATCAGGCTTTGTGTTTAACGCCCCTTACCATCTGAGGGCTTTTTGATATGAAACATTACGATTCTATCGTTATCGGAGCCGGTCCCGCAGGAGCGTCATGCGCGCTATACCTTGTCAGGTTCGGCCTGAAAACGGCCATGGTTGAAAAGTTGGCCACAGGCGGCCTGTTGCTGCAAACCGCTGAAATTGAAAATTACCCCGGACACCCCAAAGGCGTTGCCGGTTATGAGTTGGCCGATGCCCTTGAAGCGCATCTTGCCGGTTACGACCTGGATCGTTTTAACGAGGCTGTCACGGAAGTAGACTTTTCCGGGCCTGACAAAAAAATAAAGTTGGCCGAAGAGTGGATCAGCGCGCGGTCCGTGGTCATCGCCTCTGGCGTCAAATACCGCAAACTCGGCGTGGAAAACGAGGACAAATACCTCGGACGGGGCCTCTCCCACTGCGCGCTTTGCGACGGCAACTTCTTCAGGGATCAGGTTGTCGCCGTTGTCGGCGGCGGCAATTCAGCTTTGGAAGAAGCCTTGTTCCTCTCACGCATTGTCAAGCACGTCCACCTGATCCATCGCCGGGACGAGTTCCGGGCTTCCAAGGTTTATGTGGACAAGGTGCGCGAAGATCCGAAGATCACGATTGAGACGTCTTCGGTCATCACTGCCCTGCACGGCAAGGATGTGCTTGAAAGCATCACCGTGAAACGCCTTGGCTCAGGCGTGGAAGAAGACCTTCCCGTCACTGGCGTGTTTATTTTCGTCGGCTTTGAAGCTGTCACTGACTTTTTGCGCGGCGGCATCGAAATGGATGCCAACAAATTCATAGTGACGGACATCGAGATGCGGACCAGCATACCAGGCGTGTTCGCCGCCGGCGACGTCCGTTCCAAACTCTGCCGGCAGGTGGCCACCGCTGTGGGCGATGGTGTTACCGCGGCCAACTCCGTTCATCTCTATCTGGAATAAGACATGCTCAAAAAAACCGCATCAGTTCTTTCCTTGTTGTGTCTGACCATGTGGCTGACTAGCTGCGGCATTATTGACTACATCTACCTTCCGCCCGGAGAAGACACCGCGCAGGAGTTGTTTGAAAACGGCAACGATGCGATGAGGGACAAGGACTATTCCGGAGCCGCCAAGCAGTTTACCAAACTGAAAGACAACTTCCCCTTCAGTCCATACGCGATTGAGGCCGAGCTTTCCCTGGCCGACTGCTATTTCCTCTCCAAGGAATGGGGCGAGGCTTCCGAGGCATACAAGGAATTTGAGTCCATGCACCCCAGGCATGAGGCCATTCCTTATGTGCTTTACAATATCGGCCAGTCGAACCTGAATGGCTACCCATCGATCGACCGCGCAACCGTGCAGGTTGAAGAGGCTTATTCCTACTTCAGGCGCCTGACAGAAAGCTACCCCGGCACCGAATACGCGGAAGCGGCTGTTGAAAAAATGGCTGAATGCCGAAAAATCATGGCCGAGCATGAGCTGTATATCGCTGATTTTTATTACAGGATGGAAAAATACGGTTCTGCGCTCATACGCTACCGGCAGATTGTGAAAGAGTTCCCGGATGTTCCGGATGTTCACACCCACGCTGAGCTTAAAGCCAACGCCGCCTTTGTCAAAGACAGGGAGCAGGCCGCCGAGCAAACTCGCTTGAAGCGCGAAGGCAGTTGGAAAGACTGGTTTAACTGGCTGTAACAGAATGAAGACCTGCGGCAGGGAAGCATCAAGGCGATCGCCCTGGTGCTTCCCTGTCACAGAGTCCCATCTTCCTTGGCCCTTTTGGCGAGATGTTTTGGGGAGCACGGGGCTGCGCTGAGTACATCGGCGTGAGTGGTTGAAAGAGTTTGCGGTTTTAGCCGTTGGTGAAATATCCGGTTAAGGCGCTCGCCAGGCAATCGATGTTGCCGGGCGGGCTCCTTTCTTTTGAGAATAAAAAAATGCCTCAGGACAACAATATGCACGAAGATAATAACGTTAAGGCGGGCAGGGACTCTGCGGATTTCATAACTCTGGACAAGGGAGCGCTCATCCCCTGCCTGGAAATTACTGACCTGACGCTTGAGGGCAGCGGCCTGGCACGGATTGACGGACGGGTGGTCTTCCTGGATGGCGGGTTGCCCGGAGCAAAGGTCAGCGCCAGGGTAACAGAAGTGAAAAAGAAATTTTGCCACGCTGAAGTTGTTGAAGTCATCGAGCATTCACCAGATGAAGCGGAGCCGTTCTGCCCTCATTTCGACTTGTGCGGCGGATGCTCTCTGCAAAACTACAGCTATCCGGCGGCGCTGAGCTGGAAGGGCAAGCAGCTTGGGCAAACCCTGTCCAGGATAGGCAGGGTTCCCGAGTCCGGCCTGCCGCCTCTGCCGGCGGCATCACCGCGTCTGCGCGCCTTTCGCAACAAGATGAGTTACGCCTTTGGGCACGACGAGCAGGGCAATCCCGCACTTGGCCTGAGAAAAAGGGGAGGCCGCACGGTCTTTGACGTGACCGGTTGCGGCATTCAAGACAACGCGGCCATGCATATCCTGCAAAAAGTCAGGGAGTTTTCCGCACGGCACAGCATCCCCCACTGGGACGGCCGCCAGGGCTATCTCCGCCATCTCATCATCCATACGCCCGATCTCGCGCAAAACGGCCGCAAGGTGATTATGCTCGAGCTCATCACCGCACCGCACCCTTCAAGCCGCGCATTCTCCAGTCTCTGGTCCGAATTTGCCAAGAGCGTCGTCGGTCCGGACAAATCGGGCGCCCCTTTTCCCATTATCATCGGTTCCGCACACTGGGAGCGAAAATCCCGCGCGGAGTTGGCCGAAGGCGAAAGGCTGCTTGGCGTTGTCGGCAAAAAGACGTTTTTTGAGTCATTTGGCGACCAAATTCTTGAAGTGCCTTGCAACTCCTTTCTGCAAACCAACACCGGCACGGCTGCGCTTTTGTATGAAAAGGCGGCTTCCCTGGCCAATTTGAGCGGAACAGAATCCGTCTGGGATCTCTACTGCGGCATTGGAGCCGTCTCCTTTCAATTGGCAGGCAACGCCTCCTCCATACTGGGAATCGACTCAAACCGGGAGTCGATCAGGGCGGCCCGCAAAAACAGCGCCAGCCTTGGTTTCGCCAACTGCGCCTTTGAGGCCGGAGACGTGGCCGAACTGGTCAAAAAACGCCTGGGTGAACCCCACCCCGATCTCATAATCCTTGACCCTCCCCGCAACGGCCTTTGCGAGGAATTGACCTCTATTCTTAAAAAACTGACAACAAGCCGAATTTTATATATATCCTGCGATCCGGCCACCCAGGCGCGTGACATCAGCCGCTTGTCCCCCGAGTGGGCGGTTCAGTCGTCCTTTGCCTTCGACATGTTCCCCCACACCACCCACCTTGAAAATATCGTGCTACTGCAAAGAGTGAGCGGGTGAAGAATGGGTGAGAGGGACCAGCGGGGCAAGGCTGCTTCGCAGGGATTGTTTGCGGTTCAAAAAGCGCGGTCCAAATAAAAAGGCACGAACTTGCGTTCGCGCCTTCTAAGAGCCGGACACCCGGCACAACCGTTACCGTTGCTTCCTTTCAGACCTGGCGGAGTTGGCGGCGTTACCGCCGCCCGGCTCTTGAATAGCTAATATAAGTCTTTAATCTTGTCAGTGTCAAGAGATTAACTGTCTGGCCGCATCTATAAACACATGTTTCACTGTCGGGAATTTTTTTATTCCTGCCTCACCCCACAAACGGGCAATGGAGGGGGGCCTTGGGCTCAGCCCTCATGAATCCGCCTGCTGCAAAGCCGCTCTTTTTCGTCTGCCTGCGTCGCAATGAGAAAATTGACCTTGCTCCTTGCCAGCCGGAAAATCCCGGTTTTTCGCGGACGGCGGACTAATGGGGGCTGAGCCTAGCTTGTCAGCAGTTCCGTAATGGCGGCGATTATTGATTCCGGGGATTGATTGGCGTCGATGATGGCGAAGCGGTTTGGATAGCGGGCGGCCCTTTTCAGGTAGCCCTCGCGCACTCTGGTGTGGAAGGCGAGGTGTTCGGCTTCGAAGCGGCCTTCGCTGACGGTCAGGTTGAGTTCCTGGTTGCGCTTTCTGGCCCTTTCAAGGCCGACGGAAGGTTCCACGTCCAGCAGTATGGTCAAGTCGGGCCAAAGCGCGCCTGTGGCGGCGTCATTTAGGTCGTGCAGGTGATCGACGTTCATGCCCCGGCCGTAGCCCTGATAGACTATGGTGGAATCAGCGTAGCGGTCTGTTATGACCAACAGGTCGTTTTTCAGGGCCGGCCTGATCACTTCGTCGACATGCTGGGCGCGGTCTGCCAGATAGAGGAAAAGTTCGGTCACAGGGGCGATCGTCCGTCTTGAGTCCAGGAGGATGGCGCGCAGATCTTGCCCCAGGGATGTCCCCCCCGGCTCGCGAGTGACCAGAAAGGGAACATTTTTCGCGGAAAGCCAGTCGGACAGGGCTTTAATCGCGGTTCCTTTGCCCGAGCCTTCCATGCCTTCAAAAGATATGAACATAGGTTATTCCGGTTCCGGCATGCCGGGGAGTTGGAGGAGGGAGAGGGCGTGATTGATGTTTTTCCCGGAGGCGGCTTTTTTCTCTGTGGTTTTTTCTTTTTCAGCGGCGCTTTCTTCGGGTGTGCGCATGGGCTGGTAAAAGCTGCGCTGCATGCTTGGGATCCAGGCGGACCAGCCCGCTTCGCCTTTCGGGATGTGGCTTAAGCTCGCTTCCAATTGCTGGAGTTTGGCGTCTATGTTGTCGGCATAGTGAAGGATCAGGGCTTCGGCGGTGGCCGGGAGCTTGGGAGCGCCGTATTCGTATTCGCCGTGGTGGCTTAGGATCAGATGATGGAAGTGTTCGACGAGGTAGTCGTCGAGCTTGGATTTCTTCAGGAAGGGAGCGAGTTTTTCCATGACCAGGTTGATGTGTCCGATCAGCCTGCCGGCGGTGGTGTAATCAATGACCATGTCGCTGGTATATTCCCAGCATTTGCCGAGATCGTGGCAAATAGCCGCGCACAGCAGAAGCTGGCGGTCGGTTTCCGGGTAGTTTTGGGCGATCAGCATGCTCAGCCGGGCGACGGACAGGCTGTGCTCCAGAAGGCCCGAGGCGTAAGCATGGTGCATTGATTTGGCCGCTGGGGAGCTGCAGAAGGCTTTTTTTATCTCTTCATCCTCAAAAAGGCTGGAGATGAATTTTTTCCATGGCCTGTAGCTGAGGTGCTTTTTGCAAAGCGCCTGTAGTTCCGCAAACATGTCGTCCTGCTTGTAGGGGCTTGCGGGCATGAAATCGCTGATGTTCAGGAGTTTTTTTTCAGCGTCGGTGATGGCGCGCAGCCCGTCGATGGCGGACAGCTCCAACTCGTCCCGGTAGCTTGAAACCTTGGCCTTGACAAAAACCATCTGCCCGGCCGCCAGATCAGGGTAGGCCTGGCTTTTGGGGCTCCAGATTTTGCCTCCCATGCTGCCGCTGCTATCGGAAAACTCAAGCCGCCAGTACGGGCCGTTCTTGGATTGAGACTGTTGCGCCTGGGTGAGTATAAAGATATCGGCGACGTCGTCGCCAAGCTCAAACTCATTGATAAATCTTTGTTTTTCTATGGGGAATTGGCCGCATGATGACATATTCGTTTCTCCGCTGCCAATTTGCCTCTTTGCATCGTGGTTGTCAATAAACACCTGTCTTGCGCAAGTGTTTGCAAATAAAGCGCTGCCTCGCTTTTGGCGCGTGCGGCTGCGCCGGGGCAGCCGTTATTCTATAAAATATATAAAACCATAATTACTTACTTTACCTTGATTAGTTTTGGCGATATAGCTTGGATACACCATGAAAGACGTTACTCAGCCAGCAGGAATACGGATCAGCCGCGAAGAGATCAATGCCTTGCCCCTATTTCACTATCGGGGAGAGGTTACCTTTATTCGCACTGAGGAAGAGCTTGCTGACGCCGTTTCCAGGATCAAACGTTTGAGAGTCGTAGGTTTTGATTCCGAGACCAAGCCGAGCTTTCGCAAGGGCAAGGTGAACCCGCCGTCTCTGGTCCAGATCGCCAGCCGGGACGAGGTGTTTTTATTCCATTTGCGTTGGGTTCCCCTGGGGGAATGCCTGGCGTCGGTGTTTGGGGATGAAACTATCATTAAAACCGGCGTGGCTATCGAAAACGATTTGCGCTACCTGAACAAGCTCTATCCGTTTTCTTCGGCCAGCACGCTGGATCTCGGCAGCGTGGCCAAGCAGAACGGCCTTGATATCCAGAGTCTTCGCGGGCTGGTCGCGTATTTTTTGCAAGTGCATATTTCCAAAACCGAGCAATGTTCAAACTGGGGCAAGAAAAATCTGACCCATCGTCAGGTCCGTTACGCGGCCACAGACGCCTGGGTCAGCCTGGCCATCTTTGAGCGCATGCTGGAACTTGGTATGATTGCCCCCTCCATTCTTTCAAATGAGCCGGGTAAAAACATAAGCGGCAACGCGGCCGCTATGGATATGCAATAGACGGCTTCCTTGCGAAGTTGGGCGCCGGCGGTTGCCGGCCAGCCGTCCTTTTATAGCCCACACTGCCTGTATCGGGCCGCAGTTCAAACAAATTGGCCGGAAAGTTCAAATGTCGTTTCATGACATCATTGTAACGGGCCTGATCCCGCTCTCCATTCTCTGCATAATTCTCGTCATATTTTTTGAGCGGAAGAATCCTTCGTCCACCATTGCCTGGGTGTTGGTCCTGGCGTTTCTGCCAGGCCTTGGTTTTTTGGCCTACCTTCTGCTCGGCAGCGGCTTTCACATCCGCAAAAAGAAAAAATATGCCGTCAAGGCCGCCTACGACGATGCCTACCAGGAACTCTTCCTCAGGCATCTAAAGTTGCGCGGACGCACGGAAAGCAGGGTGCGCACGGCCCGCAGCCGCATGCAGCACTATTTCGACAACGAGGGCGAGGGCAGATATTCCGAAGGCAACAATGCCGAGGTCTTTATAGACGGGCAGTCCTTCTTTTCCCGCATGCTAAAAGATATAGAGGCGGCTGAAAATCACGTTCACATCCTTTATTACATCTTCAAAAATGACGGCATCGGCAAGCGCCTGACCGAACTCTTGACGAGAAAGGCCGCCGAGGGCGTGGAGGTTCGTGTAGTTTACGACAGCGTGGGCGCTCTTTTGTCGTCTGACAGCCGCTTTGACGCCTTGCGCAAGGCCGGAGGGGAGACAGGCATCTTTTCGCCCGTGTTTTTCTCCTTAAGTTCGCAGTTGCGCCTGAATTACCGAAATCATCGCAAGGTCACCGTTGTTGATGGTAAAATCGGCTATGTTGGCGGCATGAATATCGGCGATGAATACCTTAACAGGGATAAAAAATGTTATCCTTGGCGCGACACCCAGGTTCGGCTGACAGGACCGTCAGTGTGGTTCCTTCAGGAGCGTTTTCTTCTGGACTGGCTGTACGTCAAGGAGGCCTCTCTTGAGCGCGAGCAGATGGAGGCTTTTTTCCCCAAGCCCTTGGAAGAAGGCGGAAAAGGGGTGCAGATTGTCAGCAGCGGCCCGGACACATCCGGCAGCCCGCTTAAAAGCGGCTTTTTGTCCATGCTTTACGGCGCCAGATCCTCCGTATGGATGCAGACGCCATATTTCACGCCGGACGACTGTTTTCTCGAAGCCATGCGCATAGCGGCCGCATCCGGTATTGATGTCAGGCTGATGATCTCGCGCATAACAGACAACATCCCGGTTCAGGCAGCCACGCTCAGCTTTGCCTGGCAGATGCTCGATTGCGGCGTGCGGGTGTTTCTATACGACGGATTTCTCCATTCAAAGACAATGGTTTTTGACAGGGAAGCCCTGACCGTCGGTTCGGCCAATCTGGACAACCGCAGCTTTACCCAGAATTTTGAAGTCAACGCCTTCATCTATGACCGCGACTTTGTGACCCGCTACCGGAATATCTTCCTGGCAGACCAGCGGCGCTGCGTAGAACTCGACGCTGTCTGGTTCGAAAGGCGCAACGTCCTCAAGCGCGCCTTCAGCCGGATATGCAGACTATTCGCGCCGCTGATGTAAGCAAGGGTGAAGGGGCGGACTATTCGTTTATGACGGGAACGCTTTCTTTGATGATTGGTTTTTTGAGAAGCTCCGGCAGCATGTGTGTGGAATAAGAGGACGGGCTTGGTTCGAGCATTATGAGAATGCCCCGGCCGAATTCAAAGAGTTGTTGCAGGTCGTTGTCGGACGGACGGACCACGGAACCGTCGCCCCTGACCATGACAGCGGCGCGTATTTCAAAGTCGCCGTTGCATATGGCTTTGGCTGTGGCGGCCCTGACGGCCGAGATGTTCAACTCCGGATCGGCGTTTTCAATATTGCAGGCCGAGTAGAGATTGCCGGTTACTGTGAGCACGCAGGCGCCGGCGCTTTCCTTGCTGTAGGGTGAGTAGGCGGGAATGGCCCCCTGCTTGGCCGCGTTGATCATGGCCTGGCGCTCGGTGTCGGAAAGGTCGCGGACAAACCACTTGCGGTAGATGCGGTCGTATTCGCCGCTATCGATGACTCGTTGCAGGCCTTCGTTGGCCAAGGCCAGTATGTCGCCCCGGTCGCGGTTCACGGCAAAGCGCATTTCGGTGATGCCAAGGGGCGTTCCGACCGTTGTGATTGCGCCGTAATTGAGCTTGTTGATATAGTAATAGGTGTTTTGCACAAGTCCGCAGTAGGCGACGACATCATCGTTGTACAGGGCGCGCAAGCCGGCCACGCGGTCTTTTTGAGGTTTGATGTTGATGCCGCCGAACTGTTCCAGCACGCGCTGCTGGTATGATCCTTCCTGAACGGAAACAGTCTGGCCCCGGAGCAGCGCTGCTGATGGAAAACGGTTGTATACCTTTGTAAACAGGCGTATTTGCAGGGGAAATGTAGGAAGGGTGGAGAACTGGTAGAGTTGTTCCCGTTGCATTGTCCGGACCATGCCGGAGGTTATGTTGATAGTGCCTGCGGAAAGTTCGATGGGAACCATCTCCCAGTTCAGCGGGCGCATGATCAACTCGACCGGCATGTCCTGAAATACCGCCTGGATAAGATCTACCTCAAAACCCACCGGGGCGCCGCCGGCTTCCTCAAATGTAAATGGCGGAAACTCCCGGTCAAATCCGTATACAATGCGGATTGGCGGCCTGGCGCGTGATGGGGCGGCCGCTTGCGCCTGGTTTGGATGCATGGCGGCAAGCCATGTCATAACGGCTAATGCAAGGGCGGCGCAGAGGATGGCGGCGAACACCGGGCGCCTGACTGTGAAAATTGTGGCGCCGGCGCGTTTAAAGATATAAAGAACGGGAAGCATCAAAATGTCCTCGCGTGTGCTAGATTTGGGGCGTTCTGCAATTTCGTCGGGTGGCAGGCGCATGATAACTAAAAAAAACGTCATGGAAAAGGGCGTCATTATGAATGCACCGCCGGCCGATGGCTGCGCTTTTTTCTGTCAACCCGGCTGCCAACCGGGGAAACAGGCTGGCGGACAGGTGAGAAAACCTGGTGAAGCGCACAAACTTATCGGCCTTGTATCCAAAAAACTTATGGGCCGGGGGATGATGTTGGCTACAGCAGAATCCTGCACCGGCGGCCTGATCGCCAAACTTTGCACGGATCGCGCCGGCAGTTCGGACTGGTTTCTGGGTGGGGTGGTCGCCTATGCCAATGCGTTGAAGACAACCCTTTTGGGAGTTCCTGAAGAGACAATCGCTGAAAACGGCGCTGTCAGCGGTCCTGTCGTCAGGGCTATGGCTCTTGGCGCGCTGGAGAAATTGGGCGCTGACTGCTCGGTCGCGGTTTCCGGCATAGCTGGGCCTGGAGGGGGGAGCGCGGATAAGCCTGTGGGCACTGTGTGGATGGCTGTCGCCATGCGCGTTGCGAAAGACGAAGGTGAGAGCCTGGTGACGGCTGAGCGGATGCTGTGCTTGCCAGGCTCACGCGATGACGTCCGCTTGAGCGCCGCTTTGGCCGTTCTTGAGAGCTTGGTGGAAATGCTGTAGCCTGACAGACCTGTGTTTTTTATATCCTCTTTCTTGTTTGATCGAGAGCATGTGATGAAACGCGGCGTTCATGCCTTTAATGAGCCATGCTCTTGAGGGGTTTGCCCGCATGGCCGCAGCCGCAGGGCGCGCTTTGGCCAGAGTTTTATGGCGTCCAGATTTTTAAAGTGACACTTTATGTTTTGTGCTGTTGACGCACTGCGGTGATTAGTTTTTTTCGGTGTGAACCATAAATGCGGGGCATCTCAGCATTGACCGGCGCTGAACGAAAAATCCCCCATGCCGGCGGCGCCGGCATGGGGGATTTTGGCTTGTCCGCAAGGCAAGCGGTTAAAGGTAATCGCCCCTGTTGAACTTGAACTTTTCGGTTGTGGTGAGGACGTCAAGTTCTCTGGCCATGGCCGCAAGTTCAGGATGGCTGTTTTCCATGTCGGGAAAGGCGGAACGCATTGCCGAGAGCTGATCGGTCGTATTCTCCAGGAGGGAGAAGGCGTCACGCAGGCTTCCAGTTGCGCCGCCGGCAAGTTTGTCGGCATAGTCGTCAAGCCCGGACAGGAGGTTTACCATCATGGTGGACATTTCAAGGCCGGCGGCTTCAGCGGCGGTCGCGCCGTCCACTTCGCCAAGCCCCTGCACCCCGGCCAGGGGGGCGGCAAGTTGTCCCGGCATGAATATCGCGCCGGACATGCCTGCCGATTGCGGGCCCGTTGCCTTGCCAAGCTCGCCGCCAAGAAGGGCGGCAAACCCTTCATCGACTGCCTGGCTTTTCTTTCGGGCTTCGAGTTCTGTTAAGGCCGCTAGTTGTTCGTTGCTTATCTTCATAGTGCGCCCTCAAGTTGTTTTCCTTCTTGTTGCAAGAAGGCTGCCAAAAACTCTAGACTTTTAACATAATGAAATTAAAGAATGTTTTTATATGGGCCGCATGTGCCGGTAGGCAGTTTCTGCCCCACGGAAAAACTTTTCCCATTGACCTGGGCAAAGATGTCCACTTGATGTGAAGACGGCCTTCTGTTCATCTTGTTAAAAATAAGCCGACTTGCCACAATTGGCAATACAATAAATATTCTGCCTGAATGCCGCAGCCAAAACATGTCGCATGATTTACATTTTCATCATCATCATCTACATAAAAATAAAAAGTGAACCGGCCTTTATCTGTAAATTGTCCCTGTTGACGGGAGATATGAATGTTGTCCGATTGGATGTCCCAAAAGCGTCTGGCCCTGTTGGGCGGCAGCTTCAACCCCCCGCATGTCGGACATCTGCGTATTGCTATTGAAGCGCGGGAAATACTGCGTCCCGAGCAGGTTTTGTTTCTGCCGGCCGCTGTTCCTCCGCACAAGCCGGGTGATTTCCTCCTCCCTTTTTCCTTGCGCGCAAAGATGGTTGCGGCCGCTATCAACGGAGCCGAGAGTTTTGCCCTGAGCACCCTTGAAAACGAGCGGCAGGGGCCATCCTACACCATAGACACATTGCGCATTTTGAAAAAGGCCCACCCGGACCACCGGCTTTGCTTCATTCTTGGCGCTCCTGACTTTATCGTGCTGGACTCCTGGCACGACTGGCGCGCGCTTCCGGCTCAGGCGGATCTGGTGGTCATCCCCCGTGAGCAAAGCGGCGTCTGCGAGGTGGAAAGGGCGGTTTTCAACTTCTGGCCGGATGCGCGGGCCGTGGCGTGCGGACTGGATGGAATTTCGCATGCCTTTGAAATCTCCGGCAAAGGACGCGTTTTGCTGATGCCGGTTCCAAGGCTGGACGTCAGTTCGTCAGACATCAGGGTGCGCTGGCTGGCCGGGCGTTCACTTGAATTTCTCGTACCGGATGCAGTTGTCGGGCTGCTGGACGAGCACAAAAAGGATGTGGACCGCATCTGGCGGCCGGCCGGGCAGGGCGGTTGAGCTATCTTGGCGGATTGTTTGCAAAGGCTTTGAGGTTCTTATGGAGACGTGTTTTGCATAAAGTAATGCCGCGCTTTTTCCTTGGCAGCTTTCACCGGCGGTCTTTAAGGATGGGCCGTCTTCTCGCAGCCTGCCTTTTATTGACCGCGGCATTTGTCATGCTTTGGTCCGGACATGCGCAGGCCAAAACAGACGTGTCCCTGAAAATTTTGCCATACCCTGAAGACGCGCCCAGGCTTGACAAGCGCGCGGCGATTCTTTGCATCATCATAGAGCCGGACAGGCAAAGTTATATTTATGGGCCGGAATCCAAAAGCGGCCTGCCGACCAAGGTTGCGGGGAGGATAAAGAAAACCGCCGATGCGGCCGATTTTGTCGAGCTTGCCGTGTTCAGCCCGGCGCCGGTCGCCAAGGGGCAGAGCGCGGCTGCGCATCTTTCGCCTCCTGGGGTGAACGACAAGGACAGCCTGATATATGACGGCCCGGCGGTCTTTCTGACGCTCATCCCATTGGACACACCCGAGGCGTTGCTTGAAATATCCGTTTCAGGGCTGGCCTGCACGGCCTCAAGCTGCATGCCTTTCAAGAAGATTTTTGGCGGAACCCTGGGCGAACTCCTGTCTGAGAACAATTATGGTGATCCGGGTAACGCCGTGTCCGCATCCGGCTATCCCTGGCGGGATGATTTTTACGCCTGGGTGAAAGCAAAGGCTCCGGATTTTTTCGGCTCAGGACGTCATGACGGCCGCGGCGGGGAGGCCCCGCTACCCGGTTCGGATGAATCCGCGGATAATGCCAACGCGCAAGCATTGCTGCGCATTTTGCCGGAGCTGACCCCTCGTTACCACAACCCGTCGCTTGAGGTCGGCGACCTTGGCACGGCCATACTTTTTGGCATCCTGGCCGGGCTTTTGCTTAATCTCATGCCCTGCGTTCTTCCGGTGATCAGCCTTAAATTCAGCGCCCTTCTTTCCGTATCAGCCATGGTCGACAAAGAGGAGCAGGCCAGGCGTTTTCGGGAGCATTGCCTGATCTTCGGTCTGGGGATTGTGGTCTGGTTTCTGGTCCTGGCCGTTTTGCTCGGCACGGCCGGGCTGGCCTGGGGGGAGATGTTTCAGAGCCCCTACGTTGTAACCGGCCTAATTTTTCTGCTGTTTTTGCTGGGCCTGAGCCTTTTTGGCGTGTTTACCCTGCCGGTGCTGGATCTCAAGTTCTCGGGCTCCAGGCATCCCCGTTTGCAGGCGTTCATGGGCGGACTTTTGGCGACTCTTTTGGCCACGCCGTGCAGCGGCCCGCTGTTGGGCGGGGTTCTAGGCTGGGCCTTGCGCCAGCCCTTGTCCGTCTTGATTATTAGCGTGTTTTTTGTCGGCGTGGGCATGGCCCTGCCCTACGGGGTTTTAGCCCTGTTCCCGGGCTTGGTCCGTCTTTTGCCAAAACCCGGCGCCTGGACCCTGCGCCTTGAGCAGCTTCTCTCCTTTTTCCTGATGGCCAGCGTGGTCTATCTTATCAGCCTTCTTCCTCCGGAATGGGTTACGCTAGTTTTGACCAACCTTGTGATAGTGGCTGTGGCCGCCTGGCTGTGGGGTCAGATCGGCGATTTGACCGCGACGTTCAGGCGTAAGTTGATCGCCAGGATTCTGGCCGTCATTATAGTCGTCCTGGGAATATGGTGGGCGTCGACCGCCCTTGACCATTCCTTCGCCTGGGAGAAGTTCAACGCCGCCGAGTTCAGCGAGCGCCTGGGCAAGGAGCCGATGCTGCTTGAATTCACGGCTGACTGGTGCCCGAGTTGCAAGGCGATGGAGTCGACCACCCTGAGCGACGGCAATATGCGGGAACGGCAGGCAAAATACAAATTCCGGGCCATTCGTGTCGACCTTACCCGCAACGCCGAACTCGAACAGCAATTACTCAAAACGCTTGGCAGCATCAGCATTCCGGTCATGGCCATATTTCCGGCCGGGGATGGCGCCAGATCCCCCCTGGTGCTTCGGGACATAGTCACATCAGAGCAGTTGGACGAAGCCCTGGCTGAAACCTTGGGCGCTTCTCGAAGCGGAGCCGCTGATTGACCCCGGCCAAGCCCATCCCCTCTTTTCCTTGTTTCAGCCGCGCCGTGTATTGAAATTTTGCTTGTTTGTGGGTTGGGAACGTGCTAAGTTGCAACCTGTATTGCTTTCTCTAACACATTGTATTTTAGGTGTATTTGTGTTGGAGGGATGTTTTTTTAGCAGTCTTCGGTTTGTGGGGAGGGGTTCCTTTAGCAGGCTGTCGGCGTTCCATATTTGGTGGAGGAGAGACAACGTACTGAAATGAATATGAAACCTATTATCGAGCTTAGCGGAGTCTCCAAAAATTTTGGCGATATCGTTGCCCTGCATAACATAAATCTCTCTATCGCCAACGGCGAATTTCTGACCCTGCTCGGCCCTTCGGGCTGCGGCAAGACCACGCTTTTGCGGGTTATATCCGGCTTTGAGCGCGTCGCCAAGGGCGATATCCTCCTGAACGGCGTCAATGTTAACGACTTGCCGCCGGAACAACGCCAGGTCAACACCGTATTTCAGAATTACGCTCTTTTTCCGCACATGAGCGTGCGCGACAACGTGGCTTTTGGGTTGCGCATGCAGGGGGTAAAAAAGGACGACATAGCCGGGCGCGTTGACGAGATGCTCCGGCGCGTCCACCTGACCGCCTTGGCGGCCCGCAAGCCGGGCCAGCTTTCCGGAGGACAGCAGCAGCGTGTGGCCCTGGCCAGGGCCATTGTCAACAACCCTCTGGTCCTTTTGCTGGACGAACCGTTCAGCGCCCTTGACTTCAAGCTGCGCAAACAGATGCAGCTTGAGATGAAACACCTGCAAAGGCAGCTCAATATCACCTTTATCCTGGTCACCCACGATCAGGAAGAGGCCTTTGCCATGTCCGACCGAGTGGTGGTCATGAACGAAGGGCAGATCATGCAGATCGGCACCCCGCAGGAGATTTACGAAGAGCCGCAAAATCACTTTGTGGCCAGATTTGTCGGCGATATCAACGTGCTTGAAGGCAAGGTGCTGGCTGTCAATGACGACAACAGCCTGACCGCCGATGTCGAGGGCGTCACCCACATTTTGCGGACCAGGCTGGAGTTTGAAGCAGGCGACGTCGTCAAGGTTCTGCTGCGTCCGGAGGACTTGAAGGTCTACCTGGAGCAGGATCGGGCGCTTGATCCGCCATATTTTACCGGGCGCATTGACGAAACCGTCTACAAGGGCGCGACTGTGGACATCCTGCTGACCCTTGATAACGGCAAGAAGATCCAGGCAGCCGAGTATTTTAACGAGGATGACGCGGACATTAACTATACCCCGGGCGAACGGGTGACTGTTTCCTGGGTTGAGGGCTGGGAAGTGGTTCTGGCCGAGGAAGACCAATGACGGGCCGATGCCGCAAAAACGGGGGCCTTTAAATGAGCGCTGAACTCGGAACCGGGGCTGGAGCCGGACCCGGCCGGAATATATTCAGAAAGATCAGCATCATGGTGACCTGGTTCTGGCTGGGGGCCTTTGCGATCATCCCGAATTTGGCCCTTTTGCTCGTGGCCTTTCTGGATCGGAGCGAGACCGACTTTTTCATACCGGTTTTGACCGGCATGCACTTTGTCGAGCTTATCGGCCCGGTTTTTCTTACAGTCTTGTGGGATTCAGTCTCCCTGGCCGCTCTGGCCACTTTTTTGTGCCTCATCATCGGCTATCCGTTCGCCTATGGTCTGGCCAAGGCCTCGGCCAGATGGCGGCCCTGGCTGCTTTTGCTGGTGGTTATTCCGTTTTGGACCAACTCGCTCATCCGCACCTACGCGCTTATTCTGATTCTGGGGGCGCAGGGCATGTTCAACCGCCTGTGCATGGCCCTCGGGCTGATTTCAACCCCCTTTGAGATTATGTATACGGATCTCGCCGTATTTATCGGCCTTTCCTACACATTTTTGCCGTTCATGGTGCTGCCTCTTTATACCTCAATTGAAAAGCTCGACCCCAAGCTGGTCGATGCGGCCAAAGATCTCGGGGCCAGCCCATTGCGCGCTTTTTGGCACGTTACCTTGCCCCTGACCATGCCGGGTATTGTGGCCGGGTGCATCCTGGTCTTTCTGCCGTCGCTTGGCTGCTTTTATGTCCCGGAAATCTTGGGCGGCGCAACCGAGATGCTTCTCGGCACCTTCATAAAAAATCAATTCCTGCTGGCCAACAACTGGCCTCTTGGGGCGGCGGCCAGTTCGGTCCTGACAATACTTCTGATTGCCCTGGCCGCTCTTTACCGCATCAGCAACAGCAGGGTGGCTGAAAAGAACCGCAAAGGCATACTTGGCGCGGTCAGTGTTGTGGAGGAGGAGGCGTGATGGGCAAGCTTTTGAATCGCTTCCATCTGTTGCTGGTATACGTCATTTTCTGCGTCATTTTCGGCATTTTTTTATACCTGCCCCTTCTGGTCGTCTTTGTTTTTTCTTTAACCGACAGTGAAAGCTCGACGGAACAAGTCGGGTTTTTCTCGCGCTGGCGCGAGGCGCACTTTAAAAGCAAGGATGTCATCGACACGACCGCGAACTCGCTGGCCACGGCACTGTGCGCGGCCACGGCAGTCGTGGCCAAAGGCACGCTTTCGGTCCTTAAGCGCCTCTATTTATGGCTGGTATACGCCTTTTTTTATGTGCCCCTTTTGATCGTCTTTGTTTATTCTTTCAATGACGGCAAATACTCCACAAAGTGGGTCGGTTTTTCCTGGCGCTGGTATGAAGCCCTTTTCAAGAACAAGGCGATTCTCGACGCGGCCTTAAATTCCCTGACAGTGGCGGTTTGCGCGGCCACAGTGGCCACGATCATCGGCGGCCTTTCGGCCCTTTCGCTCTCCCGTTACAGATTCCCCGGCCGAAAGCCGCTCTTTATCAGCATCTTCATGCTCACGGTCTCTCCGGATATCGTCATGGGCATCTCGCTTCTCATTATGTTCATCGCCCTGAAGATCAAGCTTGGGTTCGTCACCCTGCTCATAGCCCACACCACGCTGTGCGCTCCGTTCGTCACCGTGACCGTCATGGCCAGGCTGGCTGAATTCGACGAGCATTTGATCGAGGCGGCCCGCGATCTCGGCGCCTCTGAGGCCAGGGCATTCTGGCACATCCTGCTGCCGCTGACCGCTCCGGCCGTGGCCGCCGGCTGGCTTTTGAGCTTTACTTTATCGATGGATGACGTATTGATCAGTACATTCGTGACCGGATCGACCTTTGAGGTCTTGCCGGTCAGAATCTATTCAATGGTCAAGCTTGGAGTCAAACCGGACATCAACGCCCTGTCGGCAATCATGTTTGTTTTAACCCTTGTGCTGGTTTTCACAGCGCAAGGAATTATGCATGTGAGGAAAAAGCCATGAAAAACACAATGCCGCGCCCGGAAGCCCGTAAAACGGGCCTCACCCTGTTCGTCCTTTGCGCCTTTTGCCTTTTGCTTGTCTTTTTGAGCGCATCCGGCGAAGCCAAAGCCGCCGCTCAAGACGCGGGCGAGGTGGTTGTTTACAATTGGTCGGAATACATTCCTCAGGAAGTCCTTGACCAATTCACAGCTGAAACCGGCATCAAGGTTATCTATTCCACTTTTGAAACCAACGAGGCCATGTACGCCAAGATCAAGCTCATGCAGGGCAAGGGCTATGACGTGGTCGTCCCTTCCGGCTATTTCCTTGAGCAGTTGCGCAAGGAAAACCTCATCCAGGAGCTTGACCACGCCAAGCTCGCCAACATGGTCAACCTGGACCCGAAAATGATGGACCAGGCCTACGATCCGGGCAACAAGTTCTCCGTCCCTTACATGTGGGGCGCTGCCGGTTTGGCCTACAACACCAAATACATCCCCAAGGGCAGCCTGACCAAATGGGCTGATTTGGCCCGCCCGGAGTACAAGGGCAAGGTGATCCTTACGGACGATCTGCGCGACGCCTTTGGCCTGGCCCTGAAAGCCATAGGACTCTCCACCAACGCCTCCAGCGAGGAAGACATCAAGAAGGCTTACGAATTTCTCAAGGAACTCAAGTCCTCAGTGCGGGTCTTTGACCTGACTGCCATCAAGCAGGCCCTGATCACCGAGGAAGTCTGGGTCGGACCAATCTGGAACGGGGACTTCCTTGTGGCCCAGGAAGAAAGCGACGATCTCGCTTATGTTTTCCCCGAAGAAGGCGCCATTCTCTGGCTGGACAGCTTCGTCATCCTTAAGGGCGCCGCCAACGTGGACAACGCCCACACCTTTATCAACTTCATGCTGCGCCCCGAAATCGCCGTTAAGTGCGTCGAAGAATACAAATACTCCACCCCGAACCTTCGCGCCATAGATCTTCTTCCCGAAGAAATGAGAAACAACCGCATTCTCAACCCCGGGCCGGAAGAACTCAAAAATTCCGAATACCCGGGCGGCGTGGGCCCAGCCCTGCCCATATACGAACAATCCTGGGAAATGCTAAAGACCAACCAGGAGGGGCAAGGCGACAGTCTGTCTGGGGTATTAAACAAAAAGGGGGTTTCCCCTCTTGTTTTCCTCCCCCAGACCCCCTCCTTCCTTTACCCGTTCGTGAGGGTGAGTGGATTGGGGCGCTTGGTAACCGCTCTTGCCGGTCTTTGGTTTGCGGTTTGAAACTTTAGACGAAAAACAGACCGGACAGCGATTCGCTGTCCGGTCTGTTTTTATTGTGTGGCGCAATCTTTTGAAGCTGGTTTGTCCGGAACTGCAAATGAGAAGTGCGGCTGAATGAAAAGGGTAAAGGAGGGATGGGTGTCTGGGGGAAGGGAACCATCAGGGCAAGCGCCCTGTTGGTTCCCTTCCCCCAGACTGCCCGCCGCCTGGCCCTATTGGTTGCCGAAGCCGGGGATGTGGAGTTTTTTCTCGAGCCGGCTGAGGAACCAGGCGGCGATGGAGGTCAGGAACAGGTAGTAGGCGCCAGCCGTCATGTAAATTTCGATATAGTGGAAGGTGCGGGAGGTCAGCTCCTTGGCTTGTCCGGTCAATTCTATGAAGGTGAGGACGTAGGCCAGGGACGAGTATTTGATAAGATAGATTATTTCATTGCCGCAGCTTGGCAAAGCCCGGCGAATGGCCTGGGGCACCACGATGTGCCTGACCATCTGGAGGCGGGTGAACCCGAGGGATTCAGCAGCCTTGATCTGGCCTTGGCGGATGGAGAGCAGGGCTCCGCGAATGTGCTCGGAGTGGTAGGCGGCGCTGCACATGATGAAGCCGAGCAGGGCGGCCTGATATGGAGAGAAGCGGATGCCCCATTTGGGCAGGGCGTAGTAGAGGAAATAGAGCTGAAGAAGCAGGGGGACGCCGCGAATTACGGCGGTGTAAGCGTCGCCGGCGTGCTTGAAACCGGTACCGCCAAAGACCCGGATTGAGCCCAGGATGATGCCGAGAACGA
>JAVBNM010000027.1:0-75202 GCA_031551565.1 Desulfovibrionaceae bacterium
AAATCGTTTTGTTTTTTTGGGTGGCGGGGGGGGCTGCACCCCAGCGGCGCCCCCCCCGTGGTGGTCCCCCCCCCCCCGCCCGCCGGGGGCATCCGCTACTTCCGCTGTTTGGCCAGAGCGGCGGCTTGTTCTTCGAAGGAGGCGAATCCGGCTTGGTGCAGGGCGTCGGAGACGAGGCTGCTCCAGTCCCAGTTGGCGTAGATTACCGGCTTGTGGAAGGTCAGGCGGAAGCGCTCGAGTTCGTTGCGGTAGAACTTCTCGTTGGGGGTTTCGAGGCTTTCGCGCAGATGCTCCTGAAGGCGGGTGAGTTCGCCATTGTACCATTCGTCAATATCCTCGGCCTTCTTGTATTTCTTGAGGATATGGCCGTAGCCGTGATCGCTGAGAAAGTCACACAGGGCCTTGTGGTGCTTAGTCTTAAGCCAGTCGCCGAGTTTGGCGGTCGGGATGTTCTCGGCTTCAATGGCGGCCATTTCCACCTTTGTTTTGTAATAAGTATCGGGAACGACCGAGGCGGCGGTGATGCCGGCTATGGCGACAAGGCCGCGCAAAATGGGTGAGTTTGACACGCCCTGACCGCAGAAGCCGACCTTTTTGCCATATTTCTGCCCGGAGAAAATGGTGACCAGGATGGCCCAGATGACGGCCGGGTCTTCCTCGTCGTAGATGTGGGACAGGCGGGCGTTGTCGCGGTCCGTGGCCAGGACCATCTGGGTCATGTCGTTTGAGCCGATGGAGAAGCCGTCGAACTCTTCGAGATACTGCTTGGCCAGAATGGCGTTGCTGGGGATCTCGGACATGAGGATGATCTTCAGGCCGTCCTGCCCGCTCTTGAGCTTGTGGACCTGTTCAAGATAGCGGCGCATGCTGCGGGCTTCTTCAAGGGTGCGGACAAAGGGCAGCATAATTTGAAGGTTGCTGCCGCCGTACACGCCGCGGGCCAGCTTGAAGGCTTCCAGTTCCCAATCGTGCAGGTTGCGGGAAACACCGCGCCATCCGAGCATGGGGTTGTCTTCATGCTGCTCATAGAGCAGGCCGCCGAGAAGGTTGCGGTATTCGTTGGATTTGAAGTCGGTCGTGCGGTAGACGATGTCCCGCCCGTGGAAGGCCATGGCAAAAAGGGCGAGGCCCTGAGAAAGGGTCTGAACATAGTGTTCGCGCCCGGAACGATAGCCGCGTGAGTAAATAATGTCATGAATGGCCTGAGGAATGGCCCGCACGGATTCGATTTCAGCGGCCAGGCCGGTACGGCGGCCGACGTCGACGCGCATGCGTTCGATGTTCTCGAGAACCTCCTTGATTTCGGGCAATTCCCGCGCCGCGGCGGCCATTTTTTTGGCAATGGAATCGATTTCGCCGCGCCGGCGGACAAGTTCTGAGTCAGTGCCGCAAAGCAGGGCCAGTTCGTCCTCAAAGCCCATGATCTGGCGGATATGGGCCTCAAGGTCAGTCGTGGTCTTGATGAGATCCAGGCGGCGGGTGGCCTGATCCATATATTCGTCAAGCTTGCGCTCTATTTCCCGAATCTGCCGGCGCACGGCCATGTGCTTTTCCTCGGAACCCTTGCCCTCCTGGGCCGCAAGTTCGACAAGCTTGGGCTGCAGGCCGGTAAGAAGGCTTACGTAATCGCGCAGCTTGATGTCCACGTTGATCAGCCCGGCGTTGAGTTGGGAGCGCACGGTCTTGGTCAGTTGTTCTTCAAGAACCTTGAGATGCGCTTCAATGGCCTGGGTCAATTCGCCGCTGTCGTATGCCTCAAGCGCCAGGGGGTGGATGCCGATGTTTCCGAGCATGAATTCCGCCCGGAGCAGGCCGACCTCAAAGTCCGGACTCTGGCGCAAACGGGACAGAAACATGGCCTGCCCCACGTCCGCCAGGATGAGACCGACCTTGGTCTTGGTGGCCGGGAGTTTGGACAGATCCATCTCGCCGCCGATCTCGTGCAGGGGGATGATGCCGCGATAGACCTTGCCTTTGGTTCCGTCAACGGTAACTTCCAGACCGTCCAGGGCGCGCAGCGCTTCCATGCGCTGGATGCCGATTACGGCCGGAATGCCCAACTCGCGGGAGGTGATGGCCGCGTGGGAGGTGTCTCCGCCCACATCGGCAAGAATGGCCGAAGCGACACGCATGCCCGGAACCATGTCCGGGTCGGTGCGGTCCGCAGCCAGGATGTCGCCCTTCTCGATCTTGTTAAGCTCAAGGGCGGAGCGCAGGAACTTGACCGTTCCCTGGCCAGCTCCGCGGGAAGCGCCGTTGCCCTCAAGCAGGACTTCGGCAACAGAGGCGGCAGTCTCGTCAACTTCCTTGCGGCGCATGAATATTGTGTGAGGATGAATCTCGATTTCCTCGTTCCAGCGGGTCTCAGGCCTGGCCTGCACGAACCAGAGCACGCCTTTCGCGTCGATGCAGAATTCGGTGTCCATGATGATGTTGTCATAGGCCCTGCTGACGCCGCGCACGCCCTTGGCGATGCCCTCGGCCTGGGCCATGGAGAGCGCCCAGCGGTAGACGTCGTTTTCCTGAACCTTGACAGTGCGGGTGCCGCCGCCCTCGTCATAAACGATCATGGTGTCTTTGCAGCCCATCTGGCGGATGACCACTTCGTTGCCGTCATCGCGCGTGAATACATAATATTTGTCCGGCGTGACCATGCCGCCGACGACTGATTCGCCAAGTCCGTAGCTGGCGTCGATGGAGACAAGGTCGCACTCGCTGCGGCCCCGGCAGCCGGTGGCCGTGTCGGCGGAAAACGCTGTGCCGGAAATGACCGGATTGATCATGCGCATCATGCAGACGGAAAGGGAGGTATGCTCGATGGCCCACTCTATCTTGGCCTTTTCGGCAATTGTTTCATCACCCGTGTTTTCGGCCAGAGTTATGGCGTCAAGGATGGCTTCGCGGCGATAGGTCATGGAGCGCAGGTTATAAGCGGAGGCGCAGTCCCAGTGGTAGGCCTGCACGACCTGTTCGTCGCCGATCACGTTCAGGTAGGTATCCTGAAGCCCGGCAAAGGCTTTTTTGCGGGAATCTTCACCGGCGGCGGAGGAGCGCACGGCCACAGGCACGTTCTCTTCCCCGGCCTCTTCGCAGATGGCGCGGTATCCTTCGCGCACGGCCTGGGCGATATCTTCGGGGATGTCGACCGAAAGAATGGCCGCCTGGACCAGGGCCGAACGCTTTCTCAACTGGTCGATGCCTTCGGGCGAAGTGGCGAAGCCTTCAACCACGTTATTGATAAAAGTGCGCAGTTTGGTTGCCGGCTGGCCGCTGTCGCTGGCGGCCTTGCATTCAGCCCGGATGGACCTGCCCAGGTTGCGGACAAGTTTTTGCAAAAATCCGGGATTGCCGCTGATTTCAGGATCTTCCCAGTCGATTCGCTTGTATTCGCGGTCAACAACGGCGCGGGTCAAAGCAGGGTTAATCCTTGTCTCATCCAAAAGGCGGTGAAAGGCCAGGGAGGATACCGCCCGAAACTGCGGGATGCGGATCTCCTTGATCTGGCTGATGAGCGCGGTATTGTAGTTTTTTCCTCCAACCAGTAGCTCGGCTTCCAGGCCGATTTCGACAATGTCGGCGCCGGTAAGAATAAGTGCCTTGGACTTGTCGGGCGCGTTCTTTACAGCCACTTTCTGTCCCTTTTTCTTGTCCTGCTCGGGCTTCGCCATTGTTCGATCTCCTTGTTCGGAAGGGCTGGATTAATGCGCACAAAAAACGATATGGTTGAGGAACATAGCTTACTGATTGTCAGGCAAGACGTCAACCCGGACGCAAAGCGCAATATAGCGCCCACATCAAGGCGTATCAACGAAATCGGCGCGCTTGTCAATGCGGTCGTGATATTTCATGTTGCCAGCCATATTGCAACGCCTGCTTGTTTTTTTTTCTCTTCTGGCTTAAACTTTATAAAATGATAAAAGGAGTCCTTATGAATTACGAAAATATGAACCTGGACGACTTGTTTAAAGAGGCCGACACCTGCGAAGCCAAGCTGGACTTTGCCGCCACGATATCGATCTACCGCGAAGCGCTTAAACGCGAACTGCCCATCGCCGCCAGGCTGAAGGCCCTTGATGGCCTGACCCGCACGCTGTTAAACGCCAAGGATCTTGACGGAGCTGAAAAAGCCGCTACCGAGATGTGCGAGTTTTTAGCCGCGACCTTTGGCGCAACGCACAAAAACGTGGGCTTGGGCTTGAACCGGCTCATCCGTGTGGCCACGGACAAAAACGAACTCGCAAGGGCCGCCGACTTGGGCAAACAAGCTGTCGAGATTTTCCAAAAAGCGGTATCCGACGCCCCGGATGACAAAAAGGGCGCCGCCAAACAGCAGCTTGCCGCCGCATACTTCGCCCTGGCCAACAACTGCTTCAATTCCAAAGACTATGGCGGCGCGGAAGAAGCCTCCAGAAGCGCCCTTGACCTGTGGCTTGAAATTGAAGGAGACAAGGGGCTGACTGTGGCCAATCTCTGCAACAATCTAGGCCGCATCGTGGAAATACAGGGACGGCGCGATGAAGGCATTGAGCTTCACAAGCAGGCCGTGGCCATCCGCAGGGAAATCCTCGGCGACCACCAGGACACCGCCTTCTCGCTGGGCAACCTGGGCACGTCCTACGCGGAAAGCGGCCAGCTCACCGAAGCGATCTCCATCCTGCGCGAAGCCGTGGATATCTACGACAAGCTTGGCATGGGCGGCACCCCCGCCGTCGAATCCCACCGCCAGAACCTGAAAACCTGCATGCAGACCCTTGATGAGCAGGGAAAAAAATACAAGTGTTGCAGCATGTAGCCCCGCGCTTGCAGCATAGCTAAAAAACTGGAGGAGGAGCCAGGCCGTTGCCGCGATATTGGCGCGCAGGCCATGTGTTCCCTCCTCCAGCGCCACAAAAGCAGACGAAAAGACACTTTTGTGAGCCCCACCGCCTTTATGCCCGCCATGCCCCCGCTATAGGCTCAGCTTGCTCCCACACGCGCAACGCTTCGCCAGCCCGCAAAAACTATACGCCGACTTCACAAAATAATGGCACTGCTTGCGCTGTGGATCCATTTTATGCTTGCCCCATTCAACCAACAGGTCTATAAAAATTAAAGACTGTAACTTTTTTCACAGACCAGGAGAAGATCATGTGGGAAGATAAAATCAGTATAAATGAAGTATTTGAGCTGCGCTGCCGCACAAAGTGCTATTTCGGCGTCGGCGCCATCAAAAAAATAGACGATATCGCAGACGCCCTGAAAAAAATGGGCGTCAAAAAAGTCCTGATCATGTCCGGCCGCGCTGCCTACAAGGTCACCGGCGCCTGGGATCACACAAAAAAAGCCCTTGAAGACAACGACATCAAATACGCCCTCTACGACAAGGTGACCCCGAACCCCACCACCGCATCGGTCGACGAGGCGGTCGCATTTTGCCGTGACGCCGACGCGGTCATCGGCATTGGGGGCGGCAGCCCCATTGACGCCGCCAAAAGCGCGGCCATCATGCTCAGATATCCCGGCAAAACCTGCTCGGAACTCTACGAATTCAAATTCATGCCGGACAAGGCCGCGCCTGTCGTCGCCATCAACCTGACCCACGGCACCGGCACCGAAGTCAACCGTTTCGCCGTCTGCACGATCAGCGACAAGAATTACAAGCCCGCCATCGCCTATGACTGCATTTACCCGATGTTCTCAATAGACGATCCCGGCCTCATGACCACCCTTTCCCCGGCCCAGACGCGCTATGTGAGCATCGACGCCGTAAACCACGTCGTCGAAGCCGCCACATCCAAAGCGGCCTCGCCGTATTCCGTCATGCTGGCCAATGAGGTCGTTCGCCTGGTGATCAAATACCTGCCAGTCGCCCTCAAAAGCCCCAAAGACCTGACCGCCCGTTACTACCTGCTCCTTGCCTCCGCCCTGGCCGGCATTGCCTTTGACAACGGCATGCTCCACTTTACACACGCCCTTGAGCATCCGCTCTCGGCCGTGAAGCCCGAACTGGCGCATGGTCTGGGCTTGTCCCTGCTGCTCCCGTCCGTGATTCGGCACTCCTACGTCGGATGCCCTGAAGTCCTGGCCGAAATGTTCAAACCCTTGCTCCCGCGGCTGAAGGGAGTGCCCGAAGAAGGCGCCACCCTCGCCAAAGCCGTTGAGGATTGGCTCAAAGACGTAGGCGTGCCCGAAAAGCTGGGCGACCTCGGGTTCACCGAAAACGACCTCGATACACTGGTCGAACTGAGCTTTAACACTCCATCGCTGGACGCCCTGCTCGCGCTGGCCCCAATCCCGGCCACCCGCGAAACAGTAAAAGCTATCTACAGGGAATCCCTGCGTCCCATGAGGGGATAACGTGAAACCATAAGGCGGCAGACAGACCGGCGAGGGAACCGACAAGCGGATTTCCCTGGCGGACGCGGGCTCTGTGCCCCCTCTCCCGGGCGACCTCCCTCCCTTGGCAACTTTTGGGGGGGAGGTTTTATTTTCAGCAAGGCGGGATCAAGGCACGCTTGCCGCAGCCGCTGTGGCCCCGGCCAAAATCATCCAGCTCAGTTTACGTCAAAATTGAAATACGTCTTGGGGTGAGGCTCGCTCTTGAGCGTGTAGTGCCACCATTCTTTGGAGTAGGACTCAAAGCCGTGCTTTTCCATCAGGGATTTCAAAAGATTCCTGTTGGCGGTCTGGGGCGCTGTTACCAGGGGGGAATCGTGGTTGGACATGGGATCGAGAAAATCAAAGGGGGAGCCCATGTCAAGCTCCTTGCCGGTGGCGCGGTCGACCAGGGTGAGATCCGCGGTGCTGCCTCTGGAGTGTCCGGATTTTGAGGCTATGTAGCCCTTCTTGAACAGGTCCTTCTTTTCTATGTTGGGATAGAAGACAGCCTTGGTTTTAAGGTCGCTTGAGTCGTTTGACCACCGCACGAAATGGTCGACCGCTTTCTGGGGGCGGTAAATATCGTAAATTTTAAGCAGGTAACCGCGCTCCAGACAGTCGTCGCTGACTTTTTTCAAAGCCTTGGCGGTTTGCAGGGTGCAGATGACCCGGGGGGCGTTGTATCCATCCACTCTTTGGCCTACAAAATTGTAGGTGCTGAAGTAACGAACATCAAGCAGGCAATCCGGAGCGATGTCGCTCAAATAAACGAATCCGTCCGGGGGATAGGGGTGTTTTTCAATCGCTGCCGGGCTCGCCTGGATACATGCCGGGCTGACCAGCAGCATGAAAAACAAAACGAGAAAAAAACGAAACGCAATAACGGCCTTGCCGTTTTCACCCAGTTTCGCATGGCGGTATGGCATGTTCGGCGCTCCTCGGATCTTTACGTTAAAACAGACGTCACCTGTCAGGGCATTTCGCGGCAAGGCCTTGGGGACAAATCCTTGCAGGCGGATAAACTTTTCAATGTCACTATGCCATAAGCCCGCCCTCGCTAATAGTCCATCTTCCAGCCGATGCCCACTTCACTGGCTGTGGACGAGCTTTTACCCTGGAGGGTCACGTTGGGCAAAAGCTCGATTTCCACGCGCACAGCGGTGCTTTCCTGGGTAATGCCCTGTTCCACGCCCACGTAGATGGATTCGTTGATATATTTCCCGGCTTCGAGGGTGGGGCCGGAGTTGCTGGTCTGGCTATCGGTCGGCCCGGTCAGATTTGATTCTCCGGCCTGCCCTGAGGTGTGGCGGGTGTTGTCCTGGTCGCCTCCCCCCACGCGAAGCATATCCAGGCCGGTTTTCCGGCGCATATTGGCCAGGACGTCAAGGCCCGTGCCGGATCCTATGCCCATAAGCTGACGCATGCTGTCGGCGAGTTGGATGGCTTCAAAGCGGCTTAACTCGGAGATGCGCTTGCCGAAAAGAATCATGGCCAAAATTTCATCCTGAGGCTGGGGCGGGCGGCTTTCTAGCTCCAGTTTGGGAGACGTGCCGCTGCCTTTGGCCCGGACGTACGCGGTGAAACCTTGTCCGACATAGGTCAGTTCCAGGTTGAGGGCCGGGTTGAGGTTCATGCCGCCGGTGAAGGATATGTCGCCGCTCGACAGGGTGAATGTTCGGGAAAAGAGATCCAGATAGCCCCGGACAGGGCTCAAGCTGCCGGACAGGGACGGCCTGGCGGCAGTTCCTGTGATTGCGAGATCTCCCTGCCACTCGCTTTCCAGGCCCATGCCCCTGATGAAGAACTCGTCAGGGATGATGACGCGAAGAGCCAGATTGACTTCGCCGGGGGCCTGCCCGGCCTGCTGGTCAGCAGCGGGCGGGGCCGAGGAGGCGGGAGTATCAGCCCTGTCTGCCTGTGCCGGGGAACCGCCGTTTTGGGCCGACAAGGGATCTCTGGTTTCAATCTCCAGGGTGGTCACGGACGGGGCGAACATTTGCTGGCTCAGCAGCACCTCGCCGTTGTCGACCATTATTTCGCCGGTGACGTCCAACTTGTCGAACGGGCCGTTCACGCCGAGAATGCCGCTCAGGGAAATGCGCATGTCGTCCCGGTGTACCGGGCTGAACTTGTTCAATTGGGCACGCATATTGATGGAAGGCGACTTTCCGGCGGTGATTACGTTGGCTTCCATGGCCAACAGGCCGGAGTGCTGGTCGTCAGCCCTCATCAGGGCGAAGATTTTGCCGTCAGCGGTGCTTTTTGCCTCAAGGTTTATACCGGAAATAAGCAGGCCGCTGAGGACATCCTCAAAGGAACCTCCGGCTATATAGGCCGTAAGTTCCGGCTTGGGCTGGCCGAGACTTCCAGTGACGGCCAGGTTTATAAGCGCGTCGCCGGTCAGGTAGGTATCGGGCGCGGGCACGGCCTGCCAGAGGCTGTTGATTGGGCCGTCCCAAACAAGGCTGGCCGCGAAGGGCAAGGCCAAATCCGGCGAGGGGATGCCGGAGGCGTCAACCCGCATGGGGATTTGCATGGCCAGTTTGCCTTCCTTTGTCTCTTTGCTTCTGTCGAGCGAGCCAAGAGAACCCTTGCCGTTGAGCCAGATCACACCCGGCATGGAGCGGACTCCGGCAGAACGCACCGCCGGGGTATCCGGGGTCCGGCCTATGGAACCCTCGATAATCACGTCAAAGGCGGCAATACCGCTTACCGAGTCGGTCAACAGGTTTTGGGAAGCGCCGTTCTTTGCATCGCCTTGCGCGCCGTTGCCGTCGTTTTTGCCCACGCCGCTGACTGACTGGGTGGCGCTCATGTAAGACCGGATGGTGAAATCACCCTGAGGGCGTCCGTTTCTGGACGAAAAATCGATCGCGGCCTGCAATTTGCCGTCCGGCAAGGCGGCGCTGGTGAACAGGGAAAAGATCTTGAAGGGAAGATCGTCGATATGGGCGGAAAGCGCCAGCTTTCCAGGGGCGAACTCGGCGTCGGCCGTCAGGCTGCCGCCGGGGGTAAACTTGACTTCAAGGCCCTTGGCCGACAGCCCGGAAGCCATGTCCACAACCACGGGCCTGGCCAGCTCAAGGGATGCGGCATGGCGGCGGGGGCTGAAAAACAGCTTGTCCAGGGTGACGGCCGGCCTGGACAGGTCATAGGAGCCGGCCAGGGCCAGAATATCGTCCATAACGGCAGGGGACGGCGGAGTTTGCGCCAAAGCGGCCTTTGAGGAACGTCCGGAGTTGGGACGTCCGGAGTTGGGACGTCCGGAGCGGTCGCGTCCTCTTGGCTCGCCGGGCGAATTTTTCCCGGCAGAGCCTGAGCGCGCCCCGCGCCAGCCGCGTTTTTGCAGGGAAACGGAGAATCCGCCGGTCCCGGCATCGCCGTTGACGCGGACCTCGGCCTTGTCCCAGGACAGCATGGCCGTGCCGCCCTGTCCCGCATCCAGGGTGAAATCTATGCTCGGGGTGCTGAAAATGTCGCGCGCGCTCAAAACTCCCTTAACGTTGCGCAGGGCGAATGTCGGCTCCATCACATCTTCCGGGTTCGGCAAAAGCAGGTAGTCCAGGCCGAATTCCATGTCGGCGTTCTGGCTGCCGCCAGTGCCGGAGAGGGCAACTTTCAGCAGGGCTTCAGATGCGGACAGACGCATGCCGGATAAGGCGTTGAACGTTTCCCAGTCAATTACTTTGACTTCCAGGCCGCCTGTCAGAAGGGCAGGAGAGGCCGGAGACGTTTTGTCTTTTCCAGGCAGCCGGACCAGACCCTTGACGTCGGCCCTGGCCTCAAGCCCAATAGCCCGCAGCATAAAGCCGTCAACGCCGATTTCCAGGCGCCGCATGGCGTTTTTGCCTTCAAGGGGCAGTCCGGCCAGCCAGTTAGCGGACAAAGCCGCGTCTCCCGCGCAGTCGTCAAGCTGGGCGGAAATATCGCCGCTCAGGGCGAGTTTCGCGTTTTTCACCGAAGCGGCGGCATTGGCGTTGAGGGCTATTCTGGCCGGACCGCCGCGCTCGGTTTGAAACTTGGGGCTTTCGACGGACACGGACAGATGCGGGAAATCGACGCTCCCGCGCAAGTCCAGGCTTACATTCACCGGGCCGGAGATTCCGCCGTTTTCCCCCTCAGGCGAAAGAAACGGGGCCAAATCGCCGATGTCCAGGCTGGCTTTCAGCGAGACGGCGCCGGGGGCTATGCCGAGAAGGGCGCTCAAGCTCTTGGGGGCGGACGCGGGCTGGCGCTGGCTTTGGGCCGCCGGAACAGCGGCGGCTGGATCAGCCGCTCCGGCAGGCGCGGCATTGGTTAAAACCGGCGGAACTGCCTCGCGGATCAACTCGCCCTCGGCCGACGCTTGCAGGGTTTGCGTTCTCAACTCGCTAAGCCGCAAGGTCCAGGAATTGTTTTTGCCGCCGGCGGCCCTGGCGGTCATGTCTATTTCCGGCCCGATCATCCGGTCAAGGGCGGGGTCCGGCCAGCTCATGTCCCTGGCCTTAAGGCGCACGCCAAAGGCCGGATTCCCGGAAGCCGCGCCAGTTCCCGGCAGCGCGACGAAGCCGGAAAGCTCAAGCTCTCCGCCGATGCCGGCGGCAATGGCCTCAAGAGCCCGCTGTTTTGGAGGAACCGCGCCGCCTTTTCCGGTCTCGACCGCCGGAACGGGCGAACCGGGGGAAATGAGGGGGGCCGCAGTAGACGGGGCCACTGGCGCGGAGGCCGCGGCAAATCCGGCGAACTTGGCCGCGATGCGCTGCCAGGCCGTGCCGTTTTTCGCGCTCAGGTTGAATCTGGCCCGCAGTGCCCCATCGTCAAGGCGCATGCTTGCGTTGGTCGTAAAGTCCATTCCGGCGGCGGAAAGCGCGAAATGCTCAAAAATCAGCTCTGTTCCAGCCAGATCTGCCCGGACCGAGTAAGCCACATCCACGGTTTCAGACATCACCTCAAACCCGGCGGAGCCCGCAAGGTCAAGGCTGACAAGCTGCCTGTCCTTTGAAAACGAGGCCGAGGCCGAGGCGCTGAGCCCGAGAACCGCGTATTCGCCAAATTGAACGCCCGACAAGTCCACGCCAAGTTCCCGGAGCAACTCCGAACGCACGACCACGTTGCTCAAAACGAAATTGTCCACGTAGACGGCCACGGGCAAGGTAAACGGCTCGCCGCCGTCTTCCTTCGGCGCCTCAGGCTCCGAAGATTTCGGCAAGTCCGGCATACGGACAAGCTCGGGCGCATCAAGCCTTAATTCTTCAACGACCAGCCTGCCGCGCAGCAAGGGCGCGAGGTCAATCCTCAGATCAATGCCGGCAGCGCGCAAAAACGGGCCGTTCTTGTCCGACAAGGTCACGCCGACCAGACTGACATAGGTTGGCAGATGACCGTCAACACCAGACACCTCAAGCTCAAAGCCATTGTCGCGCAATATGGATACCGCCTGACCAACGGCAATATCCAGCGCATAATGGGAACGCAGCCAGAGCAGGGCGCCGGCGACAACAACCACCACCGCGACGAGCAAAACGAGGACCACCCTGCCCGCTATCTTGAAGAATCTGCGCACTGCTAAAAACTCTGCCCTATGCTTATATAGAACTGCATCATTTCATCATCCGCACGGGGATTGAGCGGGGTGGCGATGTCAACGCGCACCGGCCCGATGGCCGTGTAAAACCTGGCGCCGATACCGGCTCCCCAGCGCATGGTCGTATCCATGGTGTCAGACGGCGTGATCGGGGTGCCGTCATAAACCGTGCCGCCATCCAGGAAAAAAACAAGGCCCCATTCCTCGTTCAACCGCCAGCGTGTCTCGACGCTGGTCTCGAACAGGGATTTTCCGCCAAGCGGCTTGTCGTCGGAATTGCGCGGCCCGATGGACTGGTATGCATATCCCCTGACCGATCCGCCGCCGCCGCTGTAGAACCTGACCGAAGGCGGAACGTCCGGCGAATCAGCCCCAACGACCGTGCCCGCGCTCAAACGCAGGGCCAGGACAAGTTTGTCCGCCTCGGTCATGGGAAAATAGGCATGCGCGTCGATGCGCCCGCGTATGGCTGCAAAAGCGCCGTCATAGTCTCCGGAATATGGGGCGACGGATGAAATGACGCGCCACCCCCTGGTGGCGTCCAGGAGGCTGTTTGTATTGTCATATGTGGCAGTGACCGGCAGGCCGTACATGAGATAGCTGAGCCTGTCCTTGTCCGGTTCCTTGATGCTGCCGCCCTCGACGCTGGCCTGCACGCTGCCGGTCCACCAGCGCGACAGCCTGCGCTCAATCCCGAGCGCTCCGGACGCGGAAGTCAGGGCGTAGGCGTCGGTATCCTGGTTCAAAAAACCGCCTCTGGCGATAAAGGTCTGATCCTTGCGCATGAAATAAGGCAGGCGGTATGTTCCGAAAAACTCCTGCATGTCCGCCCACAGGGGCATCTCGATGCGCAGGCGGTCCCCCCTGCCGGTCAGGTTGCGGTTTTCCCAGAAACCTTGCACGCCCGGGCCGAAATCGGAATTATACTTAAGAGCGCCGCCGACCGTGCGCTCCGGAGCGCCGCTCAAGCTCAAGCGTATGGGATGATTGCCGTTCTTGTCCAGCTCCGGAGACGGCGAGATATCCATACTCTGGAAGAGGCCGCAATTGCGCAAATTTTCCTGGAAGGACTCGATCTTGGACTGGCTCCACGGGTCTCCCGGCTCCCAGGTCCGCATGGACCGCAGAAAGTGATCGCTGACAAATTCCGGCCCTGTTCTCTCAAGCTCGCCCATGCGCACAAACGGGCCGGCATCGATCTTGACGTGCGCCTCAAGCTCTCTGGCGGAGTGGTCGACGACATAGCGGGTGCTGGTGACTGCCGCTTTTGGATAGCCGTTCTCCTGGAACTGGCGGATGACCCGGTCCACGGCCCCGAGCACGTCGGAGGCGATGGCCGGGGAGCCGGGCTTAAGGCCCACGCCGGCCAGATCCCTGGGAAGTTTTTTTCTTGCCGGGGCGTCAGCAGGCATGACCGCCATAACCGAAGTCTTGCCTGTCTTGTATTGCTCGCCGGGGATAAAAATGACCCGGACGATCTGGCTTGGAGCCTCCTCCGCCTTGCCGTTCGCCGGGGCTGTGCCGTCGCCTGTGCCCGTTCCGCCCAGAGCCCGGGTCTGCCCCTGGCTGGCGGATCCGCCCCGGTTCCGCGGCCCGGCGGCCACATCGCGCGCGTCCTGGTGTTCCGAAGAAGGACCATGCCCATTTCCGGATTTTTCCGTCCCAGGGCCATGACCGGACCCATCGGCAGATCGGGGCCGCACTATGAAGCCTCGTACTTTTCCGGAATAAAATCCGTAGCTTTTGAGGATGTCGCCGCCAAGCTTGAGCGACACGCCCAAGCGCTGCTCAAGTCCGGTCAGGGTGTCGGGCGGAGTATTGAGCAAAAGGTTCAGGCTGCTTGTTTTCTCGAAGGTATCGACCAGAACCTGCGGATCTGTGGACTTTGGCTGCTCGGCGGCCCGCTCCGCATCGTCGTCTTTTCCGGCTGCTTTGGCCTTTCTGACCATCTCCAGCCAGAACGGCTCATGCGCCCCCCTGGATGCCGTCTTTCTGACAATGCACTCAACCTTGTAGGAGATTCCCCCGCGCGGCGATATCTGCGTTGACAGTTCGCGCTCATCTTGCTCCCTTTCAGCCAGGGCGGGCGGCAGCGACGGCGCGGGGATCTGGCCGGCAGGATCCTTTATTTCAGTCCGCGGCCTTCTCCTTCCAGGCGTTTCTTCCTGTTCGGGAAAAGCGCCAGAGCCGGACGATTTGCCGCCGCATCCGACAATGGGCATAAGCAGAAGGAAGATAAGAAGGAGCAGACATCTGATGTGCATTCGATAGCTGTAGCGTATTTTTCCCCAGCTTACCAGCAGGTAAAACGCCAAAATTCCGCTTCCGGCTTCAATTAACCCACAACATCCGGCACATAGAAAAAAACCGCCGGCACATGGCATCCGCCTGAAAAGATCAGCCCCGGTTGCGTTTAAGCGAAACCGGGGCTGATCTTTTCAGGCTCGATTCAAAAGCCTCTCTGCCGTCAATCGGGCATGAGGGCATGCTCTTTAACCCTGGTGGCGTTCTCGTCTTTATAGAGCTTGTAGGTGACAGAATCCATCAAGGCCTGCCAGCTCGCCTCAATGATGTTGAAAGAAACGCCCACCGTCACCCACTTGCTTTCCTGGTCGGCCGATTCAATCAGCACGCGAACGCGCGAGGCCGTGCCCTTGTCGCCATTGTTATTGGCCAGAACCCTGACCTTGAAGTCGACAAGGCGCATCTCGTTCAGCTTGGGGTAAAAACCGCGCAAGGCCTTGCGCAATGCGTTATCCAGGGCGTTTACAGGCCCGTGCCCGAAAGCCGCGGTGTGTTCGACCTCTCCCTCGACCTCAAGCGTCACGGTCGCCTCGGAGGTAGGCTCGCCTGCCCCGCTTTTCTTGGACTCAAGCACTCTGAACTGGACAAGTTTGAAAAAGTCCCGCACTCCGCGCCGTCCGAGTTTCTTCAAGAGCAGAAGCTCGACCGAGGCCTCGGCGGCCGCGTAATCGTAGCCCAGACTGGCCCGATCTTTCAGCTCGGTCAAAAGCCCCTTGACCACGGGCTCGTCCTTGTCCAGATGGAACCCGAACCTCCTGGCCATTGACACGATGTTGCTGCGGCCGGCAAGCTCGGTCATAAGCACGCGCTGCTGGTTGCCCACCAAAGACGGGTCCATGTGCTCGTAAAGCGCGGAATTGCGGTTAACAGCGCTGACGTGCAGGCCGCCCTTGTGGGCGAAGGCAGAACGCCCGACAAACGGCTGGCGGGAAAACGGGGTCAGGTTGGCTATTTCCGAAACAAAGTTGGACAAAAAGCACAGATGCTTCATGTTTTCCGGCGGCAGGCAGGTATATTTGCCCTTGGCCTTAATCTGCAAAAGGGGAATGAGCGAAACCAGGTTGGCGTTGCCGCAGCGCTCGCCGATGCCGTTGATCGAGCCTTGAACCTGGGTCGCCCCGGCCTCCACGGCAGCCAGGGTGGTGGCCACGGCCAGATCGCAGTCATTGTGGGTGTGAATGCCCACCCCCACATTGGGGAAAGCCTTCACAACCTCGGCGACGGCAGCCGATATAAAGTCCGGCATGCTGCCGCCGTTGGTGTCGCACAGGACCAGGACGTCGGCCCCGCCGGCCACGGCCTTGCCCAAAACCTTCAAAGAATATTCCTTGTTCCTGGCAAAGCCGTCAAAAAAGTGCTCGGCGTCGAAGAAGACTTCCTTAATGGATTTTTTCAGCCAGGCGACTGAATCTTCGACAACTTGCAGGTATTTTTCCGGGGTGGTCCGCAAGGCCTCCCTGACCTGAATCTCGCAAGTTTTGCCAACGATCGTGGCCACATCAGGCTTTGCCGCCACAAGGGCCATCAGGTTCGGGTCGTCATCCGCCCTGCCGGACGGGTGATGAGTGGATCCGAACGCGGCTATCTTGGCGTTTTTCAGATCATAGGAGGCGATTTCCTCGAAGAAGGCCGTGTCGATCGGGTTTGAGCCGGGCCAGCCGCCCTCAATGTATTCAATGCCGAATTCGTCAAGCTTCAAAGCTATCTTTAACTTGTCCTCCAGGCTGAAGTTGACGTCTTCAGACTGGGCGCCGTCCCTTAAGGTCGTATCGTAAAGCGAGATGCGTTTCATACTTTTTCCGTGTAGGCATTGCTCCCAAGGCCAAAGGCGTCGTGCAGAACCCTGACCGCGAGCTCGGTATATTTTTCGTCGACGAGTATGCTGATTTTTATTTCCGAGGTGCTGATCATTATAATGTTGATCCCCTCTTCGGACAAAGCGCTGAAAGCCTTGGAGGCCACGCCCGAATGATTGCGCATGCCAACGCCAATGGCCGACACCTTGGCCACAGAGTTGGTCTGCAATATCTCGGCAGCGCCGACTTCTTTGGCGATCTTTTCCATGACCTTCATTGCGTTTTTGATCTCCTTGCGGCTGATCGTAAAGTTCATGTCGGTCACGCCGTTTCGGCTGGGAGTCTGGACGATCATGTCCACGGACAGGGAAGCTTCGGCCAGAGGGGTGAAAATGGCCGAGGCCACGCCGGGGACGTCAGGCACATCGCGCAGGGTGACCATGGCCTGGTCCTTGTCATAGGCAATTCCTGAAACGATTATATGTTCCATGTCTGGGTCCTCCTGGGTGACCAGGGTTCCGGGCGCATCGCTGAATGTCGAGCGCACCAAAACCGGCACATTGTATTTTTTGGCGAATTCAACGGATCTGATTTCAAGCACCTTGGCGCCCATGCTGGCCATTTCCAGCATTTCGTCATATGAAACGCGATCCAGTTTTCTTGCGGTCGAACACAGGTTGGGGTCGGTTGTAAAAACACCTTCCACATCCGTGTATATCTCGCAAAGCTCGGCCCTGGTGGCGGCAGCCAGAGCGACAGCGGAGGTATCCGACCCGCCCCGGCCAAGCGTTGTGATGCGGCCGTCCGCAGTCGTGCCCTGAAAACCGGCGGCAACGAGGACGTCATAGTCGGCGAACAGCTTCATAATGACGTCGTCGTCTATTTTGCAGATCCTGGCCTTGCCAAAGACGTCGTCAGAAATTATCGGAATCTGCCCGGCCAGAAGGGAGCGGGCCTTGATGCCCTCATCCTTCAAAATCATGCTGAAGAGCGCGATCGACGCCTGCTCGCCCGTGGCCAGCAAAACGTCGAGTTCGGCCGGATCAGGGTTTTCTGACCACTCCTGGGAAAGAGCCAGGAGCTTGTTCGTCTCCCCGGAGCGGGCCGACAAGACGACCAGCACCTTGCAGCCCTGTCCCAGGGCATGCAGCACCTTCCCCTTGACCTGCTGCATCCGCTCAAAGGTGGCGACAGACGTGCCGCCGAATTTTTGGACCATAATGCGCATATCTCTGATCCTTTAAGCATTGAATAAGTTACGCGTTATCCAGCCACTGCCGCCCAAAAAAACGGTATCGCGCGCAATACCCTCAATTTTACGAAAACAAGCAATAACCCCAAACTTTTGGGAACACAAGACCCGGAAGGAATTTTCAATCCGGGCAAAGCCCAGCCTGCCCGGACAAGCCGCTCAGAGCGTCGCGCGGGCACAATCCGCAGGCCAAGGCGCAAAAACCTTAGCCATGTTCCCGCTATTCATTTTCTTTGTCGTCGCCCGCCGCCATGCCCATCAGGCCGCGCTGCCGGCAAGAAGGCCGGAGGCGAAAGCCCAGTGCAGATTGTAACCGCCGAGGCGGCCGGTGATGTCCATGACTTCACCGCAAAAGTAGAGGCCCGGATGTATCTTGCTTTGCATTGTTTTGGGATCGATGGCGCTCGTCAAAACGCCGCCCCGTGCCACTTCGGCCTTGTCGAACCCTTCGGTTGCGCTGGGAACAACCTCACGGCCATGCACCAGTTGGCAAACCTGGGCGCGTTGGACGCGGGAAAGCTCGGCGCATTTTTTGACTGCCAAATCCTGAGAAATCAAAACATCGGCCAAGCGATCAGGCAAAAAGGAACGTATGAGATTTCTGACAAGCGTTGAACCGCGCTGCTCAAATAGAGGCAACAGCGTGGTTTGAGGGAGAAAGTCTATTACAAGGGCTTGCCTGTCCCTCCAATAGAGTGACGCCTGAAGCGCGGCCGGGCCGCTGACGCCTTTGTGGGTGAAGACCAGGGACAGGTTTTCAGCGGCGTTGAGCGGGGCTGCGGACGCGGCGGATGTTGAGACATCCGGGAATGGGGATATCCGAATGCTGACCGGCACGCTGATGCCCGCCAGTCCGGCCAGATCCCAGTTGCCCGGCATGATGAAACCGGCCAGGGCCGGAACAAACGAGGAAACCTCATGGCCGAATTTTTCGGCCAGGAAAAGTCCGAAAGAGCTTGCCCCGGAAGCGGGACGGGCCGGGCTGCCGGTTGCCACAATCAGGGATGACGAGGTGAACGACTGCTCCCTGGTCTTGACGACAAATCCGCTTTCGGGGTGTTTGGCCGGAAAAATTTTAATGCCGCCCTGCCCCGTCAGGAGCCCACATCCGGCCTCAAGGCAGCGGCGCAGCAAAAACTTGTGGAGATTGTCGGCGTCTGACTTGCAAAAGATCTGCCCCTGCTCACGTTCTTCAAAAGGGATGCCGGCTGAACGGACCAGGCCCATGCTCTTCTCAGGGGTGAAGGCCTTCAGGGCATACCGGACAAACGCCGGATCACCTCCAGCGTAATGATCCACCCCCATGAGCAGATTGGTGAAGTTGGCCTTGCCTCCGCCAGCCATGCGGATCTTTTTTCCCGGATTGTCTGCATGGTCAAGAAGAAGCGTCTCTCTGCCGCGCGCGGCGGAAGCCTGCCCCGCGAACAGGCCGGACGCCCCGGCTCCTATGATAATCACGTCAAAACTGGTATTACTCATTACTATTGCCTTTTGCTGCCTGCAGAAAAACGGCCTTTGTTTCAGCCCGGGCTTGAAAATGTGACAAAAAACTTATATTAGGAATAGACTGAGCATATCGTCCCGTGACCGGGACGATACCCTCCGGCAAGGCCAAATCCAAGGCCTGTTCCGGACAAGATGCCAGCGGAGAGACCCTATGCCCATACTCGACAAATCCAGTTACACCGCTCCGCTGTGGCTTCCCGGCGGGCACATCCAGACGATTTATCCGGTCTTGGCCAGACGCGTCCCGCACATCAGATTCTCCCGCTTCCGGCTGGACACCCCGGATCATGATTTCATTCTGGTGGACCACGCCCTGGCCGGCAAAAGGCAGGGGGGGGACGTGGCCATACTTTCGCACGGAATTGAGGGGAACTCCCGCCGCAAATACATACGCGGCATGTGCAAGGCCCTTCTCGATATCGGCTGGGACTGCATGGCCCGCAACTGTCGATGCTGCGGCGGGGAAATAAACCGCACCTGCGGCATGTACCACAGCGGCCAGACCGAAGACATCCACACCCTAACCCGGCATGCGCTGAGCCTGGGATATGAGCGTATCTTCCTGATCGGCTTTTCCATGGGAGGAAACCAGACCCTGAAATATCTCGGAGAAAACCCCGGCCTCATACCGCCTGAAATCATAGGCGCGGCCGCCATCTCCGTGCCCTGCGACCTTTACGGGTGCGCTGAAGTTCTGGATTCCCCATACAACCGGATCTATATGGCGAATTTTCTGAGAACCCTGCGGCAAAAGATCGCCCGCAAACACCTGTCCCATCCAAAGCATTACCCGCTGGAACGCCTGGCGCAAATTCACACCTTCAGGGAATTTGACGATACATACACCTCGCCCCTGTACGGCTTCGCCTCGGCCGAAGACTACTGGACAAAGGCTTCCTGCATACGCGTACTCGGAAATATCAGTGTGCCAGCGCTGATCCTCAACGCCAGAAACGACCCGTTCCTCTCCCCTTCATGCTATCCATTTGCGATTGCTGAAAAAAGCAAATTCATCCATCTGGAAACACCGGACGAGGGCGGACACGTCGGCTTCACCACCCCGATCGGCGAGGAGCTTTACTGGTCGGAAAAGCGGGTTATGGAATTTTTAAGGCAAAGCAGCGGCTGAAATCCTGGAAGAAGAACCCGGCAAGATGATCGGACGCGGCCGTTTTGCTTGTCCATGCGACCACAGGCCAAAGCAGCTCTGCGGCGATCAGTTTGATATGTCCTTCCCCGCCAGCACGTCATCATATATCCCGCGCAACTCCACGGCGTATTTATCCATGGTATGCCGGGAGGCGACTTCAACCGCCTTTGCCGACATACTCTCGCGCAATTCGCGATCTCGAGCTAAAATCCCAATTTTTTCCGCGATATCCGCAGGATCTCTCCGGCAGACCAGGCAAGCTTCAGAGGCGATCTCAAGAGACGGGACATGCCTGGACACAACGCCGGGCAGACCGCAATACATCGCCTCAAGGTGGGCGATGGGCAAGCCCTCAAAATCGGACGGCATGGCGAA
The DNA here is from genome assembly GCA_031551565.1 of Desulfovibrionaceae bacterium. Lineage (GTDB taxonomy): Bacteria > Desulfobacterota > Desulfovibrionia > Desulfovibrionales > Desulfovibrionaceae > Frigididesulfovibrio. Next base: position 20,304 of record JAVBNM010000027.1, read on the forward strand.
AATGTCAGCCGCTCGAGAAAAAGCGGGAACATCGGAACGAAAACCCGTAAAAATTACCCGGCCGCTCAGATCCAATGCTTTAACCAGGGCTTCCAGCGCCGGCCGCTCAGACCCTTCGCCGACAAGCAGCAGGGATATGTCCATACCCTGGTCACGCAGTATGGCCATGGCTTTTATCAACAAATCAAGGTTCTTCTGGGGTACATAGCGGCCAACGGCAATGACGGTCATACCGTCAATCCCGTATTCCGCCTTCAGATCCTTCGGTTCCAGGTTGAGGCGCTCGGGCAAAAGGGCGTTATAAATCACCCGCACCGGCCTTTTGCCGTTGCTGTGATCAAGTTGGACGACACCGGCCACGGCCTTTGACACAGCCAGATAAGCGCTGGTGAAACGGGATAGAAACTTGTCGGCAAATCGGCGCGACCAGCGCCGCTCCCTTTTAATATTGCGCAGGTGGGTGATTACCGGAACGCCAAGGCCGATGGAGGCCAGGCGGGCGTGATAGTTGGCAGAAAAATGCACGGTGTGGATAACGTCAGGGCCGAATTCCTTAAGCTTGCGGCGCAGAGCGGCGCAGGTGTCGAAGCGCCTGGTTTTAAGGGCTTCTTCTGTATTGGAAATACAGACCATATCTATCCCCGCCTTCTCGTAATCGGGCATCAGGATGCCGGTGCCGGAAATGTTGAACACGCGGGGCCGCACCAGGCCGTTACGCATATACTCAAGACAAAGGTCGTACAGCCAGCGCTCGATACCGCCAAAAGGCAGCCCGCCGATGCAATATGCGACTTTCACGAACACCTCCGTTTTTTGTGTGATGTTTCCGGCAATAACAAGGCGCTGGACGATACGCCGAAGAAAAGGAAAAGGGGAGCTAAAAGATAAAACCGCAACGGTATGCCCGCCGCGGTTTCATCCTATATTCCAGAAGGTCTTTCATCTCCCGCATGTTCTGGACTGATCGCGCCTATGCAGCGCCAAACCGCCGAACTCTCCGGTTCTGCTCAAAAAGCTTGCCGGAGGGGAGTCTCCGGGGAAGGCAAGCCAGCCTGACATTGGCTTTTCCTTCCCCGGAATGCGTTGACCTTTCGCGGTCGTTATTACGCCCCAACCGCCATCGCGTTCACGGCCTTTTGCAGGCGTGAAATCTTGCGAGCGGAAGTCTTCCAGTGGACAGCGCCTTTAGAAGCGGTCTTGTCAATCACGGAAGTGGCAGCCTTCATGGCGACGGCAGCCTTGGTCGGGTCTTTTTCAAGAATGGCCGCGCGCACGGACTTGATCGCGTTTTTCATGCGGGTGCGATTTGAGCGGTTGCGCGCCGCTTTCTTCAAACTTTGTTTGTGGCGCTTGATTGCGGACTTGTGGTTAGCCAAGGGTTCCTCCAGATATGATTCACTTAATTATTGAATTATTTTTTGTTTGGGAACAAGGCCAAACCCTCGCGCCAAGACGACAAAACACCGGGCAGACCATGTCAAGCGGCCTGTTTAATATTTTTTTAAAAGCTCGTCAATATTTTCTTTAACGAAAAACCAACCTGAAGACAACGCATTCCATTGGGCCGCAATATTCTGTAAAGACACCGGGTTGCATGCGAACTGCTGTTCCGCACTCAAACATGCAGACGGCGCTCACTTTGATCTTTTCAAAACCATTGACGATTTGCCGGAGGGGATGACAATCGTATCGTCATCCTTCAGTTCGACCGACCATTCACGGTTGTTGGCCTTTAGCACGACAATCTCATCCTTGTCAGAAACAACGGTAAAATCGCCTGATTCCGAGCGCCCGGCCATTCCCACCGTCATCTTCCCGGTTTTGGTGTCAAACTCCATGTAAAAGCTGCCCATCACAGCTTCAGTAAACTGCTCTTCAAATTGATAGTCAAAGGTGCCCTTGTTCATTTGCATGGTCGCGTTGACGTCGCACAGCCATTTGCCGTCGAGTTTACGCAGGTTGGCCGAATCTTCCCGGCAGGCGGCCAAGCTTAAAACGGCCGCGGCCAGAACCACAAAAAGAAAAAAATGCTTTCTCACGGTATTCTCCTTTTGGGCCATTCGGCGCCCAAAACCATTTCTTCTTGCATCACAAAAATGCGGTCAATGTCAAATAGAATAAAACAGCAGCGCTGTCCCGCATTTTAACCGCTGACAACGGCATATCTTCAAACGAGGCGGAGACGCATCAAGACAGTCGCGCACGGATTCGCATCACTCAGATTTCATATTGACACGGCTATTGGTTGCGGCTATTGTTCCTAGTTCCTTGCTCGTCCGGGGTTTCGGACGGGCCAAATGTCCATTAAGGAGAACTGAATGAGAGTTTTTGAAACCATGCTGCTTCTTTCGCCCGAGCTTGGCGCTGACAGCCGCACCGCCCTTCTGGACGGTTTTAAGGCTGTTATCGAGCGCGACGGCGGAAAAATGCGCGAAGAAGACCACTGGGGCATGCGCGATCTGGCCTATCCGGTCCAGAAGCAGATGCGCGGCTATTATGTGCGCCTTGAGTATGCCGGACCGCCCGAGTTGGTGGCCGAAGTCGAGCGCAACATCCGCATCCGCATCGCCGAAGGAATTTTCAAATTCCTGACGGTAAAAGTCGCCGACGAAGTCGAGGAGGCAGCCTGATGGTCATGAAAAAGAAATTCACCCCCCGCCGCAAATTCTGCCGTTTCTGCGCGGACAAGGACCTGCCCATCAACTATAAGCGGGTAGATATCCTGCGCGATTTCATCAATGAACGCGGCAAGATCATCGCCCGTCGCATCACCGGCACCTGCGCTCATCACCAGCGCCGCGTCACCGTGGAAATCAAACGCGCCCGCCAGATGGCCCTGTTGATCTACACGGCCACGCATGCCAGCGAAGTGAAGAAAAAGAGCATTCTGTAGGAGGCCGCCATGAAAGTTATTTTAAGAGCAGACGTGGAAAACCTCGGCAGGCTTGGCGACCTGGTTGAAGTTAAAGACGGTTACGGACGCAACTACCTTCTTCCCCAGGGCCTGGCCATGCTGGCCAGCCCCTCCAACCTGAAGGTATTTGAAGTTGAGCGCAAAAAACTTCAGATCAAGGTTGACGCCCTCAGGGCTGAGGCCTCATCCCTGGCTGAAAAGATCGCCGGAACTGACGCAGTCATCGCCATGCGCGTCGGCGAAAACGACAAGCTTTACGGCTCGGTCACCTCCACTCAAATCGCCGAAGCCCTGGCTGCGAAAGGCATTGAAGTGGACCGCCGCCGTATCCTTCTCGACGCGCCGATCCGCAGCCTTGGCCAATACACGATCCGTGTGCGCCTGCATGCTGATGTTGTCGGCGAGTTGAAGCTAACCGTCGCACCTGAAAGGCTGCAACACGGCAACGATGATGAGCCCGCCAGGCAGCCTGCTGCCGCGGCCCTTGTTGAGCCGGCTGCCGAACAAGAAGATGCCGAATAGCAATCACAATGATGACCCCGGCTTCCCCCGCACCTACGGGGAAGCCGGCGGCCCTCCATCCGGCGGCCCATCTTTGGCAGCGGATGAAATGCTTCGCAATGTGCCCCCCCACAGCATTGAGGCCGAACAGGCAGTGCTTGGGGGGGTCTTTCTCAAGCCAGATTCCCTCTACATGCTCATAGACACGCTCAAAGAGGACGACTTTTACCTTCCGGCCCACGGCTTCATATTCGCCGCCTTCATCACCCTCTTCAGCAAAAACATCCCGGTAGACATCGTAACTGTGGCCGAGCAGTTGCGCTCGCAGTCCATGCTTGAGACTACCGGCGGCGCTGTTTACCTGGGAGAGCTGGCCCAGGGGGTGTTTTCGGCCGCGAACGTGGAGTATTACGCTGAAATCGTGCGGGACAAGGCCATGGCCCGGACGCTCATCGGCTCCTGCGCGGGCATAATCGCCGCCAGCTACGACCAGAGCCAGGACGTGCGCGAGTTGCTCGGCCAGTCAGAGCAGGCCATCATGGCCATATCTCAGCGCGGGGCCGGTCGCACATACAAATCCGCCGCCGAACTCACCAAGCAAATCCGCAAAAATCTTGAAGCGAACATCGGCCGGCGCGAGCTGATAACCGGCGTGCCCACCGGGTACACCAAGCTGGATTACATGACATCCGGGCTGCAACCTTCCGATCTTATCATCATCGCTGCCCGCCCCAGCATGGGCAAGACCGCCTTTGCCCTGAACATCGCCATGCACTCGGCCCTCAAATTCAGGGTGCCGGTGGCGGTCTTCTCTCTGGAAATGTCGACCGAGCAACTCATGATGCGTCTTTTGTGCTCCTGGGGCAAGGTTGACATCTCCCGCATGCGCCGCAACTTTCTCGACGACGACGACTGGGCGGCCCTTGGCGACTCCATGGACGCCTTCTCAAACGCCCCGCTCTACATCGACGACACTCCAGCCCTCTCGGCGCTTGAACTCCGGGCCAGAGCGCGGAGGCTGAAGATCGACAGGCAGATCGGCCTTATCATCATCGACTACCTGCAGCTTATGCGCGCTTCACGCCGGATCGATTCACGCGAGCAGGAAATTTCAGATATCTCAAGAAACCTGAAGGCCATGGCCAAAGAATTGAATGTTCCGGTAATCGCCCTGTCCCAGTTGAACAGAAAAGTCGAAGAGCGCAGCAACAAACAGCCGATGCTGTCAGACCTGCGCGAATCGGGCGCCATTGAGCAGGACGCGGACGTCATCATGTTCATCTACCGCGAAGCCGCCTACCTGAAGCCGGCAGACAGGCCTCCGACCGATACGGCTGAAATCATAATAGGCAAACAGCGAAACGGCCCTGTGGGCACAGTGGAGCTGACCTACGCCCCCAGGTACACCGCCTTTGTGGACAAGGACAGCACCGACGGCCCAGCCACAGGAATGTAGGACAAAAAACCCGCCTATGGGCAAAAAACTATTGACCGGCATATTGAATTAAGCTATTAGCTCTTCTTCCAAACGGGTCGTTAACTCAGCCGGTAGAGTATCTGCCTTTTAAGCAGAGAGTCGCGTGTTCGATCCACGCACGACCCACCATATATTTAAAGGACTTACGGTGAAAACCGCAAGTCCTTTTCTTTTTTGAAAAATTCCCGACCCTATTTCCAACCTTAACCGCCTCTCTCTCATCACGAATGCCCTTGGCTGGACCTTGCCTGGGATTTTCCTTGCCACGTTCTAGTCGGGATTCTTTCGCCTCAGGGAAATTTGCCATTCCGCCGGGGTGAGCTACAAACGGGTGCGGAACAATCTGGAAGCAGCGCCCACGGTGACCACTGCCATGACGGCAAGGGGCAAAAAGGTGAATTGCAGCTCTGCCAGGCCCGCTCCTTCCAGATAAATGCGCTGGGCGAACTCCACCCCGTACCGCACGGGGTTTAGCAGGGTTGCTATCTGAATGGCCTTTGGCATTGACTTGATAGGCGTGGTAAGCCCGGAGAGCAGGCTCATGGGCATAATCAAAGTAAAAGTGTAGAGGATCGCCTGCTGCATGGTTGAAACAAGCACAGACACACAAAGCCCTACACCCGCAAGGGCGAGATTGAATAAAAATAGTCCGGCATACAAAAGCAGAATAGACCCGGAGCAGGGTATGGCAAACCAGTGCAGAGCAAGGAGCAGCACAATGCTCGACTGCCCCATGGCTATCAAAACCGGGGGCAGAGCTTTGCCCAGCATGATGGTGATGGGGTCAAAGGGCGTAACCAGCAGTTGGTCAAAGGTTCCCTGTTCTTTTTCCCTGGCCACGGACTGGCTGCACAACACCATGGTTTGGGTAACGGAAAGCATGGCCACAAGCCCGGCAATGATGTTCCAGCGGGTTTCCAAATTGGGGTTGAACCAGGCCCGGGTTGAAATTATTACAGGAGAAGCGGCAGAACTCGCTTCCTGCAAACGTTTCTGGCTGTAGGCATCCACAATATTTGAGGCGTAACTTGCGGCAGTTCCCGCCACGTTGCTGTTGCGTCCGTCCACAAGCACCTGCACGGATGCCGTCTGCCCGGCGTTGAGATCCCGCTGAAAGTGCGGGCCGATATGCAGCACCAACAAAGCTTTTTTGGTGTCCAGCACCGGGGTTATGTCCGAATTGTTGCGCAGGGTCGCCACGCGCCGGAAAATACCCGAGCCGTCAAAGCGCTGCACGAGTTCTCCTGAAGCATGGGAGTGGTCTTCATCCAACAAGGCGTAATCAACCCGGTTCAAGTCAAAGGTCGCCACATAGCCGTACAGTAAAGTTTGAATCAGAATAGGCACAATGAGGGTGGTGCGGCTGCGCTTGTCCTTTACGATCATCAGCGCTTCTTTTTTGAGCAAGACAAGTATGTTAAGGATAAAATTAAGCATGGCGCGCTATTCCAGTGATTTTTTTATCTTGGTTCCTGCCCGGTACAACAGGAAAACGGCAAAAAACGACAGCACCAAAAAGTCCGGCACAAGAACCTCGGCGACATTCCCTGCCAAAAATAAGGTTTGCAGCATCTCCACATACCAGGTGGCCGGGAAGATATGGGCCAAGTAATAGGCGACTGCCGGGGCGCTTTTAATGTCAAAGATAAAGCCGGACAGCATCATGGTCGGTAAAAAGCTGAAAATCAAGACCAACTGGTTGGCGATATATTGGCTTTTTATAGCGGCGGACGCATACAGCCCAAAGCCCAGAGACACAAGCAGGAATATGGCGGAGCCCGCAACAATCAAGACCAGGGAGCCTCGCATGGGCACGCCGAACACCCAGGATGAAGCGGCAAGGCTCAAAGACAGGCCAACCATGCCCAAAAGAAAATAGGGCACTGTTTTGCCTATGAGAATTTCCACTCTTTTTGCCGGGGTGGCCACGAGAGCCTCGTAAGTGCCGCGCTCCCATTCCCGCGCCACCACAAGGGCCGTGAGCAGAGCGCCGGTGAGGGTCATGATGATTGCTATGACGCCGGGAATAAGAAAATAACGGCTCTCCAGCGCGTGGTTGTACCATACGCGTATCTCGGCAGCAGCCCGTCCTGCCTGCATTTGCTCCGCTCCGGCCCCTAAAAAAGCGATTTTTGTCTGCCGCAGCGTTGCCCAGCGCGAAATAGCCCCCCCAAGATACCGTTGCATAATGCGCGCGGTGTTTGAATCCCGCCCGTTTACAACGATTTGGACCTGCTCACTGCCATCGGCGCGGTCTTTCATCTCGCGCCGGACAATGGCGTCGGTTTTTCCGGTGCGCAGCAAATACTCCGCCTCTGCCCAGGAATTTACCAAAGACGGCTTGAAATAGGGGGAAAACCGCAGACTCGCGTAAATATCCCGTGTTACGGGAGACGAACTGTCCCGCACAATGCACACAGGGACTTCTTTCACATCCAGGGAAAGCCCAAAGCCAAAAAGCAACAAAAGCATCATGGGCAGAAAAATACCCAAGGTCAGTGTGCTTTTGTCGCGCACCATCTGCCTGCCTTCCTTGCGTATGAGGGCCAAAGAGCGGACAAAAGAACCATGCGGGCAAAAGATCCGCATGAAGCGCCTTTTCATGCCGCCTCCTCGCTTTTGCGCGCTCTGGCCTCTTGAATGACGTGAATGAAGGCCTCTTCCATGGTGGCGTTTTCTTTTTCCGCCAACGAGCGGACCTCCTCGGGCGTACCCAGGGCAAGCATGCAGCCATTGTCTTGAATGAGGATTCTGTCGCAGTATTCCGCTTCTTCCATAAAGTGGGTAGTCACAATAATGGTGACGCCATCACGGGCAAGGCCGGAGATGCGCTTCCAGAAATCACGGCGGGCCAAAGGGTCCGCTCCGCTCGTCGGCTCATCCAAAAACAAGATAGACGGCTGGTGCAAAAGCCCTACAGCCATTGCCAGCCGTTGCTTGTATCCGCCGGGAAGCTGCTCCGCGGGCATATTCAGATATTGCCCAAGGGAAAAATGCGCCACCATTTCCTTAATGCGTCCGGTTTTGTGTTTTCCCCTCAGGCTATACGCGCCTGCAAAAAAATCCAGGTTTTCCATGACGCTCAGTTGCCCATACAGGGAAAATTTTTGCGCCACATACCCCAGATGGCGGCGGGCTTCTTCCCGCGCCTCGCGCACATCCACCCCGGCCACATGCAGGCTGCCCCTGCTTGCCGGCAAAAGCCCGCAGAGCATGCGGAAGGTTGTGGTTTTTCCCGCTCCGTTAGGGCCCAAAAGGCCAAAAACCTCCCCCCGGCAGACGGAAAAACTCACATTGTTCACCGCAATAAAATCGTCAAAAAAGCGTGACACATTGTGAGTGTGAATAATGGGCTCTTCCTGCGAGGAGGAAGGTTTTTCGTTCAAGGCGCCGTTTTGAAAAAATTCCGGCACAGCTTCTTCTTCCACGCCGTTTTCATGGACATGCGCATGCAAAAGCTGCATGAAACTGTCCTCAAGGTCGGCAGGCACAGGCTGAGCTGCCGCGCCGCCCAAAAGAGCCGTTACATGCTCTTCCTGCTCTTTGGACAGCGGGCCATGCACAAAGCGCACGGCGCCGGCCTGAGGTACTGCGTCAATAATGCCGGGCGCGCCCAAAAGGCGCGCCTGCAAAGAGCGCGGGGTGTCGCCGTTGGCCGGCGCGGCCAGATAACTCATGCCCCGGCTGAGATCCCGGATGGATTCCGGGGAGCCTCCGGCCAGTTTTCTGCCTTTAAAAAGCAGCGCCACTTCGTCGCATTGCGCTGCTTCGTCAAGATAGGAAGTGCTCATGAGCACAGACATGCCAGAACCCCTGGTAAGGCGCTGGACAATATCCCAGAGCTCGCGCCGGGAAAGAGGGTCAACCCCCACAGTTGGCTCATCAAGCAAAAGCAGGGTTGGCGGTGAAACAAGTGTGCAGATAAGGCCGAGCTTTTGCTTCATGCCGCCGGACAACCTGCCCGCAAGGCGCTGCCGAAAGGGCGTGAGATCGGTCATGGCAAGAAGCTCTTTGTAGCGTTGCGCGCGCTCATCAAGCCCCACGTTGCGCAAATCAGCATAGAGGTCGAGGTTTTCCTGCACGGTCAAGTCTTCGTACAGGCCGAATTTTTGCGGCATATAGCCAATGCGGGCCTGCAGGGCTTCGTCCACCTTTCCGTCAAGCCTTTTGCCGTCAAAAAGCAGACTGCCGGAATCAGGGCGCAGCAATCCCGCCACAATGCGAAGAAGCGTGCTTTTGCCTGAGCCGTCCGGACCTACCAGGGCGGTCACTCCCCCTACGGGCACAGTGAGAGAAACCGACTCAAGGGCGGGTATCACCCGTCCGGTTTTTTTGATCCGGAAGGACTTTTGGATATTCTCCGCTAAAAGCATCGGTGGAGAATGGTTCATACGCACGCTCCAAATCTTACTGGACCGTTTGCGGAAAAGTCACTGTGGCGGGCATCCCCAGGCGCAATCTGTTCTGCGTGTCTTCAACATATACGCGCACTTCATAGACCAAGGATGTGCGCAGTTCCGTCGTTTCCACATTTTTGGGCGTAAATTCGGCCACAGAGGCGATAAAGCCGACTGTTCCGGCAATGCCTTCCTGGGGAAAACTGTCAGTATAAACAAGGGCGTTCATACCCGGGCGAATGTGTCCAAGGTCTGTCTCGGCAACATAGGCGCGCACCCATTTATGAGAAAGCACGGCCAAAGAAAGCACGGCCCTTTGGGGCGAAGCCATCTCGCCAGGCTCCATGAGCCGCCTGTTGACAAAAGAATGGGCCGGGCTTTTTAATTCCGCATCATCAAGCTGGTTGCGCAGCTTTGCCGCATTGCGCCGTTGCTCCTGCAACCGCGCCTCGGCCTCGACAATATCTTCCTGGCGAGGCCCGATCTGGGCGAGACTCAGGGCTTTTTGCTTTTCCACAAGCTTGGAGCGGGCGACATTCAACTGCAAAGAGGCCTCGTCCACATGTTGCTTGCTGATGGCGTTCCCGTTGGATTTCTTCCATATGGAAGTGTAGCGTTGGTACTGAGACTCGGCAAAGGCAAGCTCGGATTCGGCGGAAGCAACGGCAGCAGCGGCCTGATCTATTTCTTCAGGGCGCGTGCCGTTTTGCAATCGCTGCAAAGCAGCCAGGGCAGAGGCCTCCTGCGCCTCGGCCACGGCAATGCTGTCCTTCAGGCGCCGCGTTTCCAGCCGGGCAAGCACCTGCCCTTCTTGCACTTCCATGCCTTCCTGCACGAGAATTTCCGCTATGTGTTCCGAGTCAATGAAGGCCAGTTCCACCTGCCGTTGGTCCACATTGCCGTACAGCACCAATGCGCCTCCCTTGGCCTTGAAAAAAAACAAGCCAACAGCAATGCACACCACCAGCAGACCAAGAAGAATTAGCCTCTTATGTATCTTTTTCATGTTCTGGTTCCTTGGGTGAATGGAACGGAAAAGCTTACGGTAGCGCAAGCTGGGACAAAATATGCGGTATCAGATCCCATGTCAAATTAAAATTTCAATTTGAATTTTGAATTTTAATTTTAAATTTGACATAATGGCTCTTTTTCTTTATAAAAAGCCATGAAAAATTTAGAGACTCAGGCGCGGCGGCCCAGGCGCACGCAACGGCGCGATGGGCTGTCCACCCGCAATGCCATTTTGGAAGCCGCGGTAAAGGTGTTTGCCATACGAGGCTACGCCGAGGCCACCAACAAAGAAATATGCGAACTCGCAAGCGCCAACAGCGCCGCTGTGAATTATTATTTCGGCGGCAAGGAAAGCCTTTATGAAGAGGTGCTTATTGAGGCGCACCGGCAAATGGTAAGCATGGAACTGCTGGACAAGATTGTGGATTCCAATGAGCCGCCGGAAAACAAGCTTCGCGCGCTTTTTCAGCACACCCTCCACATCGCCGCGACCGCTTCCTCCAGTTGGGGAGTGAAGCTGTTTTTGCGCGAGTTGGCCGCGCCGTCTCCTTTTTTGACCAAAAGCATGGCCAAAACAGCACTGCCCAAAATGAACAAATTCCGCATCGTGGTGCAGGAGATCACGGGCTTGCCGCCGGACTCCGCCCAATTGCAACGGGCAACGAATCTGGTGGCCCTTCCGGGATTGAGCATGATTATGCTCCCGGAAACATTGCGCTCCATTACCTTGCCAGCAACGACCACAAATCCGGAAATCCTGCTGGAAGACATGCTCACCTACGCCCTGGCGGGGCTTCGAGCCCTGGGGGCTGTTTCTAACTAGGCTCGTCCCTCAACGCCCGGCGGCCAAGGCCGCCGCGTCTTCATCCGCCTTCCCGGCCTGAGCCTCAAAGCTCATCACAGGCGCTCCGGCTTTGCCCTTTTCTTCTTCCCTGCTTTCTGGCGTTTTGCGCCGCTTCCCGCGTTTTCTGGCAAGCTTTCGCCGCGCCAGGTCATAGAAAATGCCCCATCTCGCGCTTCCTGGTTAATATGACATTCAGCGCGATCCCGCGGCTGGTTATAATTGACATCTCCTGGCTTATAAAAGTAGATATAAAATACGGCTAACTCCCGAAGCATTGTTTCCAGCGGGAGAAAGCCCTCTTTTCCGAATATAACAGACAAGGAGCATAACATGAACAATCCGCTGCGACAGAGGCCCGGGCTTGCCGGCCCGTTGCCGGCTCTTTTGCTGGCCATTATACTGGCTGTTTCGCTGGCCCTTCCGGGCGGCGCGGCCATCGCGGCCGACAGCGATACAGGCGGCGGCAGCGCGCCCTTGAAACCAGAGCAACTGGACCAACTGCTGGCCCCAATCGCCTTGTACCCCGACTCTCTGCTGGCCCAGGTGCTCATGGCTTCAACCTATCCGCTGGAGGTGGTTTCAGCAGCCCGCTGGGTCCAGGCCAACCCAAACCTGACAGGACAGGCCCTGGACGACGCCCTGCAAAAAGAAACCTGGGATCCCAGCGTCAAGTCTCTGGTCACCGTGCCTCAGACCCTGCAAATGATGAACGACAAGCTGGACTGGACCCAGCAACTGGGAGACGCCTTTTTATCCCAGCAAAAAGACGTCATGGACTCCGTGCAGCGCCTGCGCGCCAAAGCGCAATCCCAGGGCAGCCTGACCTCCACCAAGCAACAGACCGTGAAGGTGGAAGACCCCGGCTCCCCCAACCAGGTAATCGTCATTGAGTCCGCCCAGCCTGACGTGATCTATGTGCCGTCCTACAACCCCACGGTGGTTTACGGCGCATGGCCCTACCCTTCCTACCCTCCCGTATCGTGGTATCCGCCGGGGTATGTGGCCTCAAACATCCTGTCCTTCGGGGTGGGCATGGCCGTGGGTTACGCCATGTGGGGCGATTGCGACTGGCATGGCGGGGATGTGGACATCAATTACAATTATTACCAGAACTTCAACCACAGGTCGCCTCCATCAGACTGGCACAACGGCGCATGGCAGCACGACCCGGTTCACCGTAAAGGCGTGCCCTATAACAACGCCAATCTGGACAGACGGTTCAGCGGAAAAAACAACGGCTTTAACCGCAACCAGGAACGCGCCAAAGCGCGCGACGCCTTCCGGGGCCATGCCGGCAGCCCGGCGGGACGTTTGAGCCCAGCTTCGGGCGGCCACGGCCAGACCTTTGCTCCGAACCGGGAACACCGCCTGGCAAACCAGAATCGCCACGCCCAGACAAACGCGAGCCGCTTCAAGAACCGAAGCGGCCAGGGGGCGTTTCAAGGCATGGAGCGCGGGCAGCATCGCGTCAGCCAGGAAAGACTGCGTGGGGGCAACAGCCGGCAAATCATGCGCTCGCACCCATCCGGCGGCGGATTCCACGGCGGCGGATTCCACGGCGGCGGGCGTCTGCGTCGTCGCTAACAAGGGAGACTTAAATGAATACAAAAAAATTAGTGCTGTGCGTAGCCTGCATTCTTCTGCTTTCCATTGCCCTTCCGGCAGCAGCGGCTTCCGCCGAAAAACAGCTTTCCTACGATTCACCCGAGGCCGCGATAGCGGCATTGGCCGAAGCGACGAAAAAGAACGACAAGGCCAAGCTTCTGGCCATACTTGGCCCTGAGGCAAACGACCTGATAGATTCAGGTGACGCCGTGGCCGACAATGCCGAGAGAGCGGCCTTTGCCGCGGCCTTTGACAAGAAGCACTCCCTGGTCCCATACACTGCCGCGGAGGAAGAAACGCCAGGAACAGCGCCTGAACGCCGCACCCTTGAAGTTGGAGAAAACGACTGGCCATTCCCCATCCCCCTGGTTAAGGACGGCAAGACAGGCCGTTGGTCCTTTGACGGCAAATCCGGGCTGGAGGAATTGCTCGACCGCCGGGTGGGCCAGAACGAACTGGCGGCCATGCAGGTCTGCCAGGCGTATGTTGACGCCCAGCGCGACTACTACCGAATGAATCCGGAAAAGGGCCTGGTGCCCCAATTTGCCCAAAAAATCGTCAGCACGCCGGGCAAACGCGACGGGCTGTACTGGAAAAGCAAAGACGGCGAACCGCCCAGCCCCCTTGGCAGTCTGGCGGCGGCAGCGTCCCAGGAGGGCTATAAGTCCCAGAGCCAGGATGAATCCGCGCCGTATCACGGCTATCGTTACAAGGTACTTACCGCCCAGGGAGAGAACGCCAAAGGCGGGGCTTACAGTTATGTGGAAAACGGCATGATGTTCGGCGGATTCGCTCTTCTGGCCTATCCGGACAATTACGGCGTTTCCGGCGTGATGAGCTTTGTCGTCAATCAGGAAGGAGTGCTTTACGAGAAAAACCTCGGCCAGGATACCTCGGCCCTGGCCCAGAAAATCACCCTGTTCGACCCTGACGACACCTGGAAGGAAGTGGACGCGGACGGCGAATCCACGCCGAAAAATTGAGCGCCGCGCCTGAAATATTCCGAAAAAGAATGCGTGGAGATTAAAAAAAGAGGGTTGCGATTTTTATCGTAACCCTCTTTTCCGTTGCGTATTCGAGCCGCCGCGGCCCAAGGCTTCGCGTGCGCGGGCAAACCCTGGACCGGCTTTTTAATATGGCAGCAGCCGTCTGCCCAATTGTTCATGAATAACCTGAGCCATTGCCAGATAGATGGCAGAAGCTCCGCAGACGATGCCAACCCACCCGGCAATGATGCCCACAGCCGCGCTGCCGGAAAAATCCCGGGCGGCGAGGAGGAAAAAGAGGATTGTCAGGGTGAAGAAGACTACCCTGAGCCCGGCCGGGCTTTTGAAAGTCCCGATGAACATAAACAGCGTAAATATGCCCCATATGGCGAAATAACAGGCCATGTAGGCCGGCGGGCTGGGCGTGCCGATACCCAAGCCGGGCAGAATTAGCAAAAGAACCAGGCTCCACCAGAAGCATCCGTATGAAATAAAGGCGGTCAGCCCAAAGGTGCTGCCTTTCTTGAACTCCATGATGCCGGCGATAATCTGGGCCAGGCCTCCGAAGCACAGGCCAAGGGCCAAAATCATGGAGGTGAGGGGGAAAAATCCCGCGTTGTGAATGTTTAAGAGAACTGTGGTCAGGCCAAACCCCATAAGCCCGAGAGGGGCGGGGTTGGCCAATTTTTTTGAATCCATCTTGCGGCTCCTTTTTCTCTTTAATTGTCCGCAGAGCCTTTGATGGCCGCGCAACCTCCCCCGAGGCCGGGGGATCCCATAAATACACTCCTGTATGCCCAGCTCACATTTGTCCGTCCGCGGCAGTTCCTCCTTTTTCCTCTGTTTTCGTTGCGAGGCAAAAGCCGGCCTCACGCATGTCCGGTTTCGCCAGATTTTCCCTGTGGCTCACGGGCGGCAAAATTAATTTTAGCGGCAGTGAATTTATTTTAAGTTAATTTATCGTACAAGTTCAGTCAAGAATAAAAACAAGGGCAAACGCTCCGCCTTCGCGCCCGATGCCGCCGTACTGCCGCCGCGCGACCGGTTAAGCGCGACCACTCCCCGCGCGGCCTGGACGCGGCGGCAGCGCGGGTTTTCGCCAATTGCCGGAAAAAGCCCGCGAAATAACAAACAGCCACCTCCTTTACCACCACACCTTTAGTTGGTATAAGCAAGCATCGCATGACGCGTGGACAACGCCCATAGCGCCAATACCTTTATAGAATAAAATAAGATGGTTGGCATGGAAGGAAAGAGCAACGTCAAATCAACGAGCATGGCCGCTATGGCCATAACCGCGCTTGGGGTGGTTTACGGAGATATCGGAACAAGCCCGCTATACGCCTTAAAAGAATGTTTTCATGGTCCGCACGCTATTCCAGTAAATCCGGTCAACGTCATGGGGGTTCTTTCGCTGATCTTCTGGAGCCTGATGATCGTCATCACGGTCAAATACGTCTTCTTCATCACCAAGGCCGACGACCAGGGAGAAGGAGGCACCTTCGCCCTTCTGGACATTTTGAACAAAACGATAGGAAAGGCTCCGCGCGGTCTGTTTTTCAAAATGCTGCCTTTTTTCGCCCTGTGCAGCGCGGCTCTGCTTTACAGCGACGGCATCATCACCCCGGCGGTGTCTGTTCTCTCCGCTGTGGAAGGGCTGAATGTGGCGACCACGGCGGCCGAAGATCTCGTCGTGCCGATCACCTGCATCATTCTGATCGCCCTGTTTTTGCTGCAAAAACACGGAACAGCCAGAATCGGCAGCGTATTCGGGCCGGTAATGCTGCTTTGGTTCACGGTTCTTGCGGCAATCGGGATCATAAACATCATCAAGCACCCTTCCGTGCTGATGGCCGTCAGCCCGCACTACGCGCTGGCCTATTTCCAGGCCAACCACATTCACGGGGCCATCGTGCTTGGCTCGGTCATCCTGTGCGTAACCGGCGGCGAGGCCCTTTATGCGGATCTGGGCCACTTCAGCCGCCTGCCCATCCGCAACAGCTGGCTTTTTCTGGTCTGCCCGGCCCTGGTCATCAATTATCTCGGTCAGGGGGCGCTGATTCTCGACAACCCGGCGGCAGCCCACAATCCATTTTATCAATCCGTGCCGCACGACTTTCTCATCCCCATGCTGGTCCTTGCGACCATCGCCACGGTCATCGCCTCTCAGGCGCTGATCACCGGGGTTTATTCCCTCACCCAGCAGGCCATGCATCTTGGCTTCATGCCGCGCATGCGGGTGGTGCATACCTCTTCCGCGGCCAAGGGACAGGTCTATCTGCCAACCGTCAATACCATGCTCATGCTCGCATGCATCGCCCTGGTATTGATTTTCCGAAGCTCCAGCGGCCTTGCCGCCGCATACGGCCTGGCCGTCACCGGGGCCATGGGCCTGACCTCCATCCTCTATTTCGCGGTCACGCACTACGCGTGGCGCTGGTCGCTCTGGATGTCGTTTCCGCTGCTCTGCCTGTTTCTGCTCTTTGATCTGTCCTTCCTCGGAGTGAATCTGATCAAAATAGCCGACGGAGGCTGGCTGCCGCTCCTGGCTTCAATGCTGATCATCGTGGTAATGACCACCTGGAAGAAGGGGCGCACCAAACTGGCGGCCAATTTCGAACGCATCAGCAAGCCCATTTCCGGATTCCTGACCTCCCTGCGGGAAGGCGCTTTTGCCAGAAGCCCCGGCACCGGAGTGTTCATGACCATGAACCAGAAAATCACCCCTCTGCCGCTGGTGAATTTCTCAGCGCTCGTTCATGCCGTGCCGGAAAAGGTGATCCTGCTGACCATAAAGACGGTCAATGCGCCTTACGTCAGCGATGAAGGCCGCGTCGAGTTTTACGACGATGACAGGGACGTGGGGTTTTACCGCATGCTTGTTTCATACGGATACATGGAACAGCCAGACATGGCCGACATAATCGATAAAAGCAAAGACACCCCGGCCCCCCTGGATAACGCCACCTTTTACCTTGGCCGCGAGACATTGCTGCTCTCGGCTGGAATGGAAGGCTCCATGCACCGTTGGCGCAGCGCCCTGTTTGATTTTTTAAGCAAAAACGCCTGGAATGCCTCCATATTCTTCAACATACCCGCATCAAAGGTTATGGAAATCGGCACAAGGCTTAAATTTTAGGACGGCCCCAGGCAAGGGGGAAAGGATTTTGACGCGCATTTCATTCAGACTTAACCAGAGCGGCGGCGGCTTATGATTCCTTGCATGATTTGCGGAAAAGACGCATCAACATCGTGGGTGTACGGGTTTTCCCCCGCGCCCGACAGCCTGAAAGCCGGGCTGTGCCGCGCGCACGACTCCCCCAAAAACCGGGAACTCGCTATCGCCCGCTGGCAAGAGGACAGGGAGCGGGAAATTGAAATTGCCGAGGAGGTCTCGCTCTACAAAGCCGCTCCGAATGTCAAAAAGCTGGTGGTGCATTATATTGGCGGCGGAATCGCCACATTTTCCTGCATCGGATTTCAGGCAATGACGCACGACATCAAAGGCGGAGCGGGCAGCCTGCGCATTGACGAGCTTAACGGCAGGCAGACCTTTATACCTATGGCGCACGTTAAAAAGTATACCGCCTACCCGATGCGGACAGACGAGGCCAGCCTGGATCTTGTGCGCCTCCCATCATCTGACGCGGCCGCGCCGCAATCCTCGTTGCCGCCGGCAACCGCGCCGGCTCCCTTGCCGGATCCCTTGAAGGATAAGGATGAGGCATGAATTCTGATACAGAGCCGAATCTCCACGAAAAACGCGGCGAAGTTTTTCCGGAGCGGAAAAATCTTTCCGTGGAAGCCGCAGATCCTGAACATGCCGTCCTGCCGGAGCGAAACGACGGCATCCCCGCCCTGGGCCTGCCCGAGCCAAGAGCCGACATACCAGCCCAATGGCTGGCTGTCCGCCTGGGGCACATGGGCGATGTGGTCCTGACAACAGGCGTTTTGCTTTATCTTGGCGAACGTTTTGACTGGCGTTTCCACGTCCTGACCCGCCCGGAATGGATGTGCATTTTCAAGGGACACCCCTTTGTCGACCAGGTCATTCCGTTCGTCGACAAAAAGACCATCCGGAAAAATACCGCCCACAGCGAAAACCTGCCCCTCGTCCCCACGTCCTTTTACCGGCTTCGCAAAGATCACAAGGGCTTCGGCCTGCTTGACCTGCACGGCAACCTGCGCTCGCGCATGCTCGGACTTTGCTGGTCCGGCCCCGTGGCCCGCTATCCCAAATACGGCATGGAACGCCGCATCTTTTTAATGTCCAAGGGAAGCTGGCGTTTCAAGCCCCTGAGGTCGACCACTGTCGCGCAACGCTACGCCCTGGCTGTTCTGAACAAGGCCCCGGCCGCCGGGGATCTCCTGCCACGCGTTTTTCTCGACCCCGAAGAACTTGTATCCGCCCGTCAAACCCTTGCGCAAACAAGCAGCAACAAAGCCTCATCTTCTCCCGGCGGCACAGTGGCCCTGCACCCATTTGCCTCGCACGCCCAAAAGACCTGGCCATCCGATTATTGGCACGACCTCGTCAACCTGCTGGACAAAAACAATATCCCCTGGGTGGCCATCGGTCACGGCCCCGCCATGTTCCCGGGCAGGCCCGAAGACCTGATCGGCCGCACCAGCCTGCGCGAAACATGCGCCATCCTCGCCGGCTGCAAAGCCCTTGTCACCGCAGACTCCGGCCCGATGCACCTGGCCGCCGCCGTCGACACTCCGGTCATCGCCCTGTTCGGCCCCACAACTCGCGAATGGGGATTCTACCCGGCCGGAGAAAACGATCAGGTGCTCGAGCTCTTTCTTTCCTGCCGCCCCTGTTCCCTGCACGGCAAAAAAAACTGCCCCCGCAACCACCAGTGCATGCGCGGCCTGCCCCCAGCCAAAGTCATGTCGGCCCTGGAAGAACTGCGCGGGTGAAGAACTTTCAAACCTCCCCATATTTCCGCACGCGCACGCCACCCCAAAAAAAATACGGCCCGGCCATCTGGCCGTGTCGCAGCAAAACCCCGCAAAATGCGATAAAAAGGGAGGGGCTGAGGAATGGGCCCTCAAGATGCAGCGTCCCTTCTGATTCTATCCCCCTGTGCCTGAAAATGCATGGAGAGCGTGTTTATTACTTCTTCGGCGATGACCGGTTTGCCCAGGTGGCCGTTCATGCCGGATTCGAGGCAGCGCTCGATGTCCTCGCGAAAGATGTTGGCGGTCATGGCTATGATGGGGATTGAGCCAGCTCCGGGCAGGCCGCACGAGCGGATGCGCCGCGTTGCTTCATAACCGTTCACCAAGGGCATTTGCAGGTCCATCAGGATGAGATCAAAGCCCAGGGGATCTGCGGAAAAGGTTTTAACGGCCTCTTCCCCGTCACAGGCGAAGACCATTTCAAGGCCCGTGTCTTCCAGCAGGGAGGATATGACCTCACGGTTGATTTCCACATCCTCGGCCAAAAGGACGCGTTTGCCCCGGAATATTCCGGCGGCGGAGTCAATGTCCCACTTCTGCCGGTCGGCCGTGGAGTGGTCGATTCCACATCCGTTCTGTTTATCGGAAGCGACGGGCAAAGAGACTTCAACGGTAAAGGTCGAGCCTTTGCCGTGAGTTGATTCCAGGGCAATGGAACCGCCCATTGCTTCCACTATGTGCTTGGAGATGGCCAGACCAAGGCCCGTGCCTCCGTATTTGCGGGAGATGCTGCCGTCCGCCTGCTCAAACGGGCGGAACAGGCGGCTTTGCTGCTCTTCGGTCATGCCTATGCCGGTGTCGGAGACAGAAAAACGGATTGCGCAAGACCCGGCATCCTGGCTGACAAGCTGCGCGCGCAGCGTGACAACGCCTTTCGCATCTGTGAACTTAACGGCATTGCCCAAAAGGTTGGTAAGAACCTGGGCCAGGCGCTGCTCGTCTCCGATCAGGTCGCACGGCAAGGCATCGTCGACATGCACGATGAACTCCTGGCATTTTTCTTCCGTCTGGAAGCGCACAACGTCGATGACGCGTTGCAGCATGCCGGCGATATTGAATTTTGCCTCGGCCAGTTCGAATTTGTGCGCCTCGATTTTGGACATGTCCAGAATATCGTTGATGATGCCGAGCAGATGCCGGGATGCTCCGGATATTTTGTTCAGGCAATACTGCTTGCGCTCAGGGTCGGACGCGGCGATTCCTATGGTGGCCATGCCGATTATGGCGTTCATCGGCGTGCGCATCTCGTGGCTCATCTTGGAAAGGAAAGAGCCCTTGGCCTGGCTGGCGGATTCGGCCTGAATTCTAGCCCGCGTCAACGCGCTCACGTCATTTAGAATCAGCATGACGCAAACCGAGCCCTGGGGCCCCTCTTCCAGACGTCCCAGGCTTATGTTGTAGCTGTGCGTCTCTCCTTTAAGGTCGACCAGGGTCACCCCGCTTTCGTATTCGGCGGCAAAGGGAGTGAGCGGATCAAACAGGCTGGCGACTTCCGGGGCCAGGCCGTCCGCTCCCGGCGCGACAATGGCGCGAAACAGATCCGGATCGTCCACGCGCAGACCGTGGCGGTCCAAAAGCAGGGCCATAGCCCAGTTGTTGTACATGGGCTCGTAATTGCGATTGAGCAGCAAAAGGGCATCCGGCATGCCGTCCAGGTAGGAACAGACGCTGTCGAGGGAGGCGTTCAGGCTTTCCACGATG
This sequence comes from Desulfovibrionaceae bacterium, assembly GCA_031551565.1. Lineage (GTDB taxonomy): Bacteria > Desulfobacterota > Desulfovibrionia > Desulfovibrionales > Desulfovibrionaceae > Frigididesulfovibrio. The sequence goes on from JAVBNM010000027.1 coordinate 40,705, forward strand.
CGCCGGAAATCGCCGGAGTAGGCTTCAATGTCGGCTCTGGCCGCGAGGTTGCCAACGCCTGTGGCTAAAGCCAGGCTGCGGATGTCGCCGATAAGGCCCTGCACGGAAGACTCCATGCTTTCAAAAGCAGTGCCGAGCTGGCCGATTTCATCTTTGCGGGAGGTGATCGCTTTGGGAAGGCCTACGCCGAAGTTTCCGAGCGCAAGCTGCCGCGCGCCGGCCGTTATCGCGGCGAGCGGCACGGACAAAATTCGCCTGCTGAAAAAGACAACCACAACCATCATGCCGGACAGCGCGACAATAATGAGAACGGCGCCTGTGAGCAGCGCCTGCTCGGCCGCGCCCATGAAGTCTCCCCGCGGGGCCTGTATCCCCAGGGACCACATCGTGCCCTTGATTGGGGAAAAGCCCACGAATATATCCTCATTCACGGCGGAAATCTTGGCTGACCCCGTCTGACGCTGCGTCATGGCCGAGAATATGTCCTGCGCGTCCTTGCCGCCGCCCAGGCTGCGCTGCACCGGTTCCTGGCTGAAGACCTTCCCCAGATCCTTGTGGGCGATTATCGCGCCGCCACGATCGATAATAAAGGCCGTACCGTTCGTGCCCACGTTGATGTCGCGCAAAACGTCGCTAAGCATGTCATAGGAATAGCTGCCCACCAGGTAATATGCGATTTTCCTCTTGGCGTCGTCCTCAGGGCCGTAGCCGGCGATAATCGGCACACCAATGACGGTTTCCGGACCCATGGCGCCGATGGTGGTCTTTTCAATGACCAGGCTGGAGGTCTGCCTGAGCATGGCGAACAGTTCGCGGCCCGTGATGGTTTGGGGGGCGGAGTCGTTCCCGGCCAGCAGCACGCCGTCCGGCTCGTAAATGCCCAGCCATGCGAACTCCCTGCCGAAGCTGATATAGTCCAGTATCTCCTTTTTTACCCGCGTGGATGCCCCGGTGTTGCGAATGATGCGGCTTTCGCTCAACAGGAGAATGCGCTCGGCAAGCATGTGCAAGCGGTTTTCAACGTTTTGCGCGGCCGTCCTGGCCATGGGCTGGAGCATGTTCAACATGATGGAATCAGTCAGGCCGTTCATGAAATGCGCCATGACAAACATCAGGCAGACGCCCAGAATCAAGGCCGCTCCCACTGTGGCAACCAGGATTTTCGTGGTTACGTTTTGCCTTTTCATGCTGATCATGGGAGGGGATTGTGTTTATGGCGCGACTCGCCGTAAGATAACTCTACCTCGGCCACACTCCTGTCTCCGGCAGAAGCCCGCTCAAGGGCGGCGGCGGCCAGTTTTGTGAACCGGTCGTAAAAATAGTTGTCGCCAGGGATACGGCGGATATTTTCCGGGCTCTGCATGTTCAGCAGCTCCTGGGTATACTCCCGCATGATTCTGCTGGGGTGCATGCGTATCGACTGCTTGATCCGGCGCACCGTCAGCACGTCCCAGTCAAGGAGCAGGCCGCTGGCGTTTCTGGCGTTGTATTCCGCTGTGACTATTTTGCGGTTATAGACGTAAAGCGTAATGAAATGCTTCCAGCCGTCGCTGTCTGGTTGCCGCGCGACCGCCGAATAGTAGCCGTTGCGCATGGCCGGACCGTCCTGGGAGCAGCCGGCTGCGGCGACGAGGATGAACATGGCCAAAAAAATGGATATTGCTTTCATCGACACATCCGCGTCAAAACGTCAAGAGTTGCCGGAAACCACTGCTCAGAAATTGAAGTCGTCCACATTGGCGCCGGTAAACTCCAGCCGCTGCGGTAAAAGAATCACGCCGCTGCCGGGCAGATCGCGCGATTTGGGATCAAGAACGGAGTTTGGCATGACCTCTACCGTGCCGATATCCGGCACATCGATTCTGGAGCCAACCTCAAGTTTGTTGCCCTGGGCCAGATAATAGGCGAGGTAGCAGCCAAGAGCGCCCTGCTCGCGGCAATCCCACAGGCCCCAGCGCTCAACAATGCCGCTTTTGCAATATTCCCGCATGGGATTTGGAGAGGCAAAACCGGTGATGGTCACATCGCGCGCGGTCATGCCCAGTTGCTTGGCGGCTTCGGCCTGCCCGGGCAATGAGGTGGAGTCATTGCAGATGACAAGGTGAATGCCGGAATGCCTCGCCAGAATCTCCCTGCCGACGCGCACCGCTTTTTCCGCGTCCTGCTCGCTGTAATAGTTTTCAGGAGCCAGGTTTTTCCACCGGGGATAGTATGTCCGGATATACTTTTCTCCGGCGCGCTGCCAGGAGTTCTGATCCGCCACCGTGGCCTGGGAATAATGCCACGCATAGGTTATTTCATCCCGCCCCGGATTAAGCCCTCGGGCAGCCAGGCTTTTCGCCCCCATCTCGACAAGCATTTTCCCGAGCTGATCCGGCGTGCCCTGCGAAACCATCAGGCTGCGCGCGTCGCCGGATACGTCCGAGTCCCACGTCACAACCACAATGCCCTTGCTCCTGGCCTCCTTAAGCAAATCATCCAAAGCTGTCGCATCCAGAGAGGAAATGCATATGGCGCTGGCCCCGGCCGCGATGGCTTCCTTGATGATTTCTCGCTGATTGGCGACGAGCGCTTGCGGGCTGCCCTTGTATTCCGCGGTAAAACCGTGTTTTGCCGCATACTTCTGGACGCCGTCATTCGCGGCCTCAAAAAAAGCATTGCCGGTTATCTTGGGTATGAAAACAATGTGCCTGCCCCCGTCGGCCTTGACGGAAGATTTGCTGCCGCCATTATCGCAGCCGAAACAAAACAAAGACAGCAGGCAAAGGCATAGCAATGGTATGACTTTTCGCATCGGGAACTTCCTTCAGCTATTCATCATCAGCGGGCTTGAACACTGACAAACAGCCATTCGTCATAGATGTTTGGACTGTAACAAAATACCCTTGGAATGGCAAATATTTACTGTAAAACATGCACATGGTGGAACATTGCGCGACATGAGCGTCCGCCCGCACGATTTACCGGCAGGCGCCTTAAAACGAAAAGGGGGTTCTTGGGCATTCCCTCGGCGGTTATGAGCCAAACCACCGGTTCTTTGACGAAAACCCGCCCCAAGCCGCTGGTCTTTTGCCGGAAAAGATAGTATTCGTATTAAAAAGATGGACCGCCGGCCGCGTCCCGGAGCTTGCCCCCCGCGCCTGCCGTCCCGGTGCTTTTCCGCGTGGCTTTGCGCCCGGCCACTTAATCAAAACCGCAACAGCCTTCAAAATATGTCATTTTTTTTCTATTCCCTGCGCAAACTGATCTGGCTGCTGCTCGTTTTTTTCGGCATCACCCTGGTCAGCTTCACCGTCATCCACCTTGCGCCGGGCTCGCCCACCGACCTTGAAACCACCATGAACCCCCTGGCTGACCAGGCGGCCAAAAAGCGCCTTGAAGTTTACTACGGCCTGGACAAGCCCCTGCCGGTCCAATACGTCAACTGGCTCGGGAAACTGCTCACACTTGACTTTGGCGCGTCCATGAGCAGCGACAGCCGCCCGGTCATGGAAAAAATCAAGGAGTGCCTCCCCCTCACTGTCGGGCTGAATCTCACATCTCTATTCCTGACGCTCTTGTTCGCGATCCCCATCGGCGTGCTGTCGGCCAGAAAACCAGGCGGGCTGTTCGACAAAACAACCACCCTGATCGTCTTCACCGGCTTTGCCATGCCCGGGTTCTGGCTGGCCCTTTTGCTTATGCTCTGCTTTGCCATTGACCTGCAATGGCTTCCGCTGTCCGGCCTGACCTCGCTTGAGTATTCCACCCTGCCTTTCTGGGCCAAAGTAAAGGACATGGCCTCCCATCTGGTCATGCCGGTCTTCATCGCCACCTTCGGCAGCCTGGCCGGTCTTTCCCGTTATATGCGCTCATCGGTTCTTGAAGAACTTCGCAAAGACTACATCACCACCGCGCGTTCCAAAGGCCTGCCCGAAAGGGCCGTTCTCTTCCGCCACGCGACAGGCAACGCCCTGCTCCCGGTCATCACCATTCTGGGGCTGTCAATCCCCGGCCTTATCGGCGGCAGCGTCATCATAGAATCAATCTTCTCCCTGCCGGGCATGGGACGGCTCTTTTACACCGCTGTCATCGCCAGGGACTATTCGCTGATCATGGGCAATCTGGTTCTTGGCGCAGTGCTCACCCTGGCCGGAAACCTCCTGGCCGACCTCTGCTACGGGCTGGCCGACCCCCGCATCCGGAAAGGAACCGCCCGGTGAGCCGCCAGACAGACAGCCAGGCCCCCGCCCAGGCGAGCGCCGGAGCCTCTTTGAACCGCCCCGGGGTCGGCCATGACCCTCTGTCCGGCGCGGGCATTGTCAGGATCGACCGCGGCAAACGATTCTTTTTCATCAGGCGCCATGGTCTGCTGGTCATCGGCCTTGTAATTGTGCTGACCATGATCCTGGGCGCCCTGCTCGCCCCCTGGCTGACACCCTACGGGCCACTCGACATCGACGGGCACTCCATCTTTCAGGCCCCGTCCGCCGCCCACTGGTTCGGCACAGACTCATACGGGCGCGACGTCTTTACCCGCATGCTTTACGGCGCGCGCGTATCCCTTTGGGTGGGATTCGTCTCGGTCGGCATCTCGGCGGTCATCGGCGTCACCCTCGGCCTGCTTTCCGGATACTTTCGCGGCATCGTCGACGAGACCATCATGCGCTTTGTCGACGTAATGCTCTGCTTTCCGTCGTTTTTTCTCATCCTGGCCGTCATCGCCTTTCTCGACCCGACCCTGCTCAACATCATGGTCGTCATCGGGCTGACCTCCTGGATGGGAGTGGCCCGCCTTGTGCGCGCCCAAACCTTAAGCCTGCGCGAGCGCGACTTTGTGGCCGCCGCGCGCCTGGCCGGAGCCCCAACCAGCCGCATCCTCCTGCGCCACATACTGCCAAACGCCATCGCCCCGGTCCTGGTCGCCGCCACCCTCGGCATAGCCGGAGCCATACTCGTCGAATCCGGGCTCAGCTTTCTCGGACTCGGCGTCCAGCCGCCGGAAGCCAGTTGGGGGAATATGCTCCTTGAAGGCAAGCAATCCCTCGAGATTGCCTGGTGGATATCAGCCTTCCCGGGCCTGGCCATCCTTCTCACCGTTCTTGGCTACAACCTTGTCGGCGAAAGCCTCCGAGACGCCCTTGACCCCCGAAAAATAAGATAAGGCGAAACCACAGACAGCCTGACATGAAACCGCCGGCTTTGCCTATTTGTCCGGCACGATGCGTACATAGAGATCCCCTTTCCAACTGCCGACCTTCTTGCCCATGCCTTTAAGGCGGATGGGCTTTCCCGGCTCAAAGCCGGGGGGGAGGGTGATTTCCACGGCCTGGCTCTTGCCCGTCAACCCGTGGTGGATGTCAAGGCGAACCTTGGCGCCCGGGACCAGAGATGAAGCGGGCAGATAGATGGTCTGCTCATCATCGATTTGCCTTCTGAGCCAGCCGGTGACTTTGTTCACCAGTTTTTTGGCCGTTGACGGCAAAGAAGGACGGAAAGGACGTCCAGCGGCCTTTCCCGGCTGCCTGGGCGGAGGAGGCGAAAGGGGCGGCTCCCGCCCTTCTTCTTTTTTGTGCTTGATATGACTGTAGATGTCTTCAAAAACGCGGCGGGCGAAGGGGTCGTTCAAAATGTCGTTGACGACCTCCTCCCTGGGGCGGCTCTTTGTCTGCTCTCTGGCCTGTTGGCGCTGCTTCTTATCTTCCTGGGCCTTGGCCCGCGAATATGCTCTTCGGGCCTCATCCCTGGCTTTTTGGCCGGCTTCGTCCGACCGCCCATTTTCTGTTTTGGCCGACGTTGCCTTTGGCTGCAACATATCGCTCAAGGTGACATAGGCTTCGTTGAGCCTCTGAAAACGCCTGGAGGCATCTGGCACATCCGGGTTAAGGTCCGGGTGCAGGGAAAAAGCCAGCCTCCGATAGGCCCTTTTAACCTCGGCAAGATCGGCCCCGCTGGGAAGGCCGAGAACGACGTAACATTCCTTGGATGTCATTGAGCTTCGCGCTTTTCTGTTCGCAAATGTCTGAAGGGGCCGAAATGGCGCAAATCCGCCGGGAGAATTGCCGGATTCTGCCTTGTTTTTACAATAAAATCTACCCGTAATGGACAATACCCGCCGTAATTCGAATCTTTTTTGCTAAACTGTCGCTTTCCTGATAAAAAATCAATGACTTTAAGCAGCTGACCGGTGTAAAAAGAGATTTAACTGACTGGAGCGCTCTTGGCGAGTCATTTTTTCCTGAAGCAGTCATCTTGACAGCGCGAGTCTTTGAATTATGTTTTAATAAAAAACACCAACCTGAGGAGAGCTGACTTTATGGTTATTGATTTCAGCACGTTCTACGATTCTTCCAAAGGAATTGAGCGCCTGTTTGAGGATATGCTGCGCTTTAGCCCTTCATTCAGGCAACCACCCAAACCCAGGGTCAACATTCAGGAAAACGACGAGGGATATATCGTCGACATCTGTGTTCCCGGCATCCCGGCTGCAAACATAGAGCTGACCCTGACCGCGCGCAACTTGATCATCAGAGGCGAGCGCAACACGCCCGAAGGAAAATACTTCCGCCAGGAAAGAATGACCGGCGCGTTCCAGCGGGTGCTCAACTTCAACGCCCCGGTCGACCGCGACAAAGTGACCGCCAAGGCCACGGACGGCATTTTGCGTGTGGCGCTGCCCAAGGCCGACAGCGTCAAACCGCGCAAAATCTCCATCGAATCCTGAAGCATCGACAGTTATCAGCAGTGAGGTCAACATATGAGTCAAGAGCTTAAGGTACAGATCCCGTCCACCGATATAGTCGAAATGGCGGACGGCGTGCATATTTTCATGGACCTGCCCGGAGTTCCCAAAGAAAACCTGTCCATCGACCTGGAAGTCAACGAGCTTGTGATCAAGGCCGTCAGCACTTACGATCCCACCCCGATGGAAGGGGCGCGCGTCCTGCACAGTGAATTTATCAGCGAAAACTTCGAACGCACCTTCACCCTGTCGGACATGGTGGAACGCGACAAGGTCACGGCCACCCTCGTTGACGGCGTGCTGGACCTGTTCCTGCCCAGGGCGATAGCCATGACGCCGCGCAAAATCCAGATCAACGCGGAATGACAATACCGGCACTGCCGCGACAGCACTAGGCGCCTGGGCATGGGAACGGCCAAGAACGGACCGCCATGCCCGGCGCCCATTTCGACCGTTACGCATCTTGGGTTCATGCCGGCTAATGGCGGGGGGATCTCGGATTGACCATCAAATCCGCGTCTATGTAGACGAGGCTGTGCCCATCGGTGAAACAGTAAAAGAGGCGGCCGTCCGCATAGGACAGGTCTTGGGCGTGGTCGTGAGTCCAGACGTTTGCGTCAATGCTGACCGAGCCGGCGTCCGGGCTGTGGCTGCCGGCGGCAAAGGTCTGCCCGGGTCCAGACCGCTCAAGCAAAGAGGCGATCGTGCGGCTGTCTATGTGCAGCGTGCCGGATTCGCCGTGATCCAGATTTATCCATATTTCCTCAAAATGCGCCGCCTGGCCGGGGTGCAGGCCGGGCAGAGCTTCGGCTGCGTTTCCGCCCAGATGCAGGGGCAGGGCGTCGCGACCGTGCCAACCGTCGGGCATGCCGCTGTCGCTGGTCGGGCTGTATGAGAGCAGTCCGGCGTCATGGCTGGCGTCCGGCAAATCATGTTGCCCCGGCTCCGCGTGAGGAGCGAAAAGGCCGTCCAAAACTTCACCGGAAAAAATGCTGTGGAAAAAACCGGCTTTGTCCTGCAATGAATGGGCGATGTCGCCGGAATCAAAAACACAGTTGCCCGGGACGTCCGCCGCCTGGATAAGGCCGCTGTCGTCGTGGAAAGTGAAAAAGTCGGCGTCGTCCAGATGATAAGGCTCAAAGGCCGGCAAAAACCCGCCGAAACACCCCGGAAGCTCTTCTTGACAGCGCGGCGCGCCGAAAAACGCATCGGTTGAGGCCGCGGGAAAAAGCAAGGCAAGAGGAGACAAGCCGGTTTCCTGAAGCTGACCGCCACCAGTATGCAGACCAGAAATTTCCGGGTCTGCCGCATCAAAGTGCCGGTTCCCGGAATCCAGATCCGCATGGCCGGACACCGCGAAACCGGACTGCGGCCAGCCGTGTCCCGAGGCGCTGTCCCAACCAAGGCCGCCGGGCCCGGTATGCGGGAATGCGGAATCTTCAAGCCCGATCCGAGGCTCTTGCGGGAGTTCTTTTTTTACGTCTTCAGATGACTTCATTGTATTCACCAATACAGCACGGGCAAACGCCCCGAAAGGGCTGCTGTCGCGTCGCAGGCCCGTTTTGCCGAAGTGGCGACTCTATTCTAATGCCTACTAAAATGCAAGGAATTGACCGATCGGAAAATCAGGGCCGAACCGCCCGATCTGTTGAACGCCAAAAGCCCGATCCGAGCGCAACCGCACCGGGACCGGGCTTTTTTGGGGTTCGGCCAGTCAGCCTACGGTCGGGCCGTTAAAGGCTATTTCCAGAATCTCATATTGAATGCGGCCGCGTGGAACATCCACGGTCACCTCATCTCCGACCTCTTTGCCGAGAAGCGCCCGGCCGACGGGCGAGAGAGCCGAAACCGCGTTTTTGACGCTGACGAAATCAGATTCATCCGGTCCGACCAGGGTGTATTCTTTTTCTTCCTCGGTGTCGGTGTCATAGAGTTTGACGGTCGCCCCGAAAAGGACCTTTTCTCCGCCCAGAGCGCACACGTCAATGACATTGAAGCGCGGCATCCGCGACTCGATATAGGTTATGCGGGCTTCAAGCATGCCCTGACGTTCCCTGGCGGCGTCATAGCCGGCGTTTTCGCTCAAGTCGCCCTCTTCGCGGGCCTCTTTGATGGCCTGAATCACTTCGGGCCGCTCGGCCTTCATGCGCTCAAGCTCCTGTTTGACTCTGGCGAATCCTTCCTTTGAAATGGGGATGTTGTCCATGGCTCCTTCCTGTAACAGAAAATCCAGAGGCGTTTCCGCCCCTGGAGTTTCTCCATCTTTTGAATTTACAGCGGGTGGTCTGGGCTTGGCCCGCTCAGCGCCCATAATTAGCTTTTTAACCGCCTTCCGTCAAGCCCGCGCGGACTTTTATTCCCAGGCTTGCCTTGCCCCGCTTGAGACCTTATATAAGCAGAAGCAAACGGCGCTTATAGCTGTTTTCGTCAAACAGCTCATGGCTCGGACTTTGAATGGAGAAATAAATGTCAAGCCAGATAAGAACCATTATCCTGCTGGCCGCGCTGTCGGCCATCATTCTTTTACTGGGCCGGGCCATTGGCGGCCAGGCCGGGCTTCTGGTCGCCCTTGCGCTCGCTCTTGTCATGAACCTTGGCAGCTACTGGTTTTCGGACAAGATCGTCCTTTCCGCGTACAAGGCCAACCCGCTTGCCGAATCACAGTCGCCGATGCTTCATTCCATGGTCGCCGAACTGGCGGCCGAGGCAGGCGTTCCCAAACCCCGGCTCTATCTCGTGCCGGATGATTCGCCAAACGCCTTCGCCACCGGCAGAAACCCGGAACACGCCGCCCTGGCCGTGACCAAGGGGCTGATGGTAACCCTGTCTCCGGAAGAAATAAGGGGAGTTCTGGCCCACGAAGTCGGCCACATCAAAAACAGGGACATCCTGATCCAGAGTGTGGCCGGAGTCCTGGCCACCTGCATCATGTACCTGGCCCATATGGTCCAGTGGGCGGCCATTTTCGGGGTGGGACGCAGCCGCGACGAGCGCGGGCCCGGGGGAAGCATTCTTGGCGGGATACTGCTGGCCGTCCTGGCTCCGTTGGCCGCCGGGCTCGTCCAGATGGCGCTTTCGCGCTCGCGCGAATACCTGGCCGACGCCACCGGAGCCGAAATTTCAAAATCACCCCTGTCCCTGGCCTCGGCGCTCGACAAAATCTCCCGGGCCGGCAAAGCCCTTCCCATGCACGAGCAGGATATGGGCACCGCCCACATGCTGATCGTCAACCCGGCCGTGGGCGGATTGTCCGGCCTCTTTTCCACCCACCCCCCGGTCGAGGAGCGGATCAGGCGCCTGCAGGCCATGGACCGCGACATGCGCAGCCGCGGCCCAAGAACCATCCCCGCCTGAACAGGGCATCACCGCCCCGCACGAGGCAACCGCTCCGGTCACGCAAGAAGATGTATAGCCCGGGCGCGCGCTTTCAGCCCTTGTCACCCATCGCGTCTTTTGGACGGGGGAAGGAGGATGGAGCGTTGGATGGGGGTGTTGTTCCGGTGGTAGTCCCGCGGGTTTTTGCCGCGCTCAAAGATGGGCAGTATGAGGCAGCCGCAGACGAATCCGCCAAGGTGGGCCCACCAGGCCACGTCGTTTCCCGGACCCTGGGTCATGCCGTAGAGCAGTTGGAACAATATCCACACAAGCATGAATACATAGGCCGGTATGTTCAGGAAGAGGAAGAACACGAAGGTCAGCACCTTGGAACGCGGATAGCGGATGAGATAGCCGCCCATTACCCCGGCTATTGCTCCGGAAGCGCCGACGATTGGAATTTCCGGGGCTGAGGTCAGCAGGGATTCGACCAGGGCGGCGACGATTCCGCAAACCAGATAAAAGCCCAAAAAGCGCCAGAAACCGGTCAGCCGTTCCATGCCTGCGCCGAAAATCCAGAATGTCCACAGATTCGCCAGAATGTGCCACCACCCTGAATGCATGAACATGTATGAAATCAGGGTTTCAAGGCTTTTCCCCTGAAGGATGGCGCGCGGCGTGACCCCGAAAATGTGGATATCAATGATGCGCAGGGGCTCTGGCTCAAACCGCTGCCATAAAAAAACCGCCGCAGTGACCGCCAGGATGAGATAAACGCACCAGGAACGGCCAGCGCCGGGGATGTCTGAGCGCAGAGGAAGGATCATGGGAAGGAATCGTCTGTAAATATCGTTTGCAGGCGGCGGGAGATGGCGGCGAGCGACTCCATTCGCGCGGCTTCGAGAGTTTCAAGCAACCTTGCGGCCTCGCCGGCCAGAGCCGATTCCGGGCCGCTATTGTCGACAACATGATCGCAGGCGGCCATTTTTTCGCCCTCCGGCCATTGCCACGACTCCACCCTGGCGATCATCTCGTCACTCCAGCCCCGATTGGCGGACAGGCGTTTTTTGCGCTCATCAAAGCGGCAATGAACGCCGACAAGGATGATATCGTTTTGTCCTGTCCCGTTTTGCCGTTTTCCTTTCCCCTGCGCTCCCGCAACTGGGACGCGGTTAAAGCCGGCCTCGAGAAATAGCGGGATTTCAGCTACTGCCGTTTCAAAGCCCGCATCCCTTGTTTTCTCCCAGAAACTCTCCAGGGCGTGGCTGACCATAGGATGAACGATGCCTTCAATCTCGCGCCTGAGTTGATCAGACCGCGCCATGGCCGATGCCAGGGCCCCCTTGTCGACCGGGCCGTCTTCATCCGGAATGAATTTGTCGCCAAAGCGCGCTTTAAGGACAATCCAGCCGTCGCCTCCCTTCTTGTAAAGCCCGGCCACGGCCGCATCGGCGCTGAAAACCGGGATCCCCCGCCCTTCAAGGGCCTTGAGCAGGGAGGACTTGCCGCAACCCGGCGAACCGGTGATCACCACCCTGGACGGACGGCGGCTCAGATTAAGGATTGTTTCGGTGAAGTCGCATGGCGGCGGGCAGGTGAATTCCATCACCCTTCCCTTTCGCCGTTCGATGCACGAAGACCCCTTGGCCGCAACCGGGCTTTCGCTCTCCACAGCCTCGGCAAAGGGATGCTCAAAGGAGAGTTTCCAGGCATGCAGCATCTGGCGCCGAGGATGAAAACGAACCGGCCCTGAATCGCCTCCCGGCAGGAGAAAGTCGTTTCCTCCCTTTCGGCCGTAGACCTCGTCGCCGACAAGGGGATGCCCCAGAAAAGCCATATGTACCCGGATCTGGTGGGTGCGTCCGGTGTAAATGCGAACGGACAAAAGAGAAAACAGGCCGCCGGGATCGGCATAAAGGGTTTTCCAGGAGCTTTTGGCCGGACGGCCGTTTTTAACCACGGCCATTTTGGTCTTGTGCTGCGGATGCCGGCCGATCGGGGCCTCACAGGATCCGTCGGCGGGATTGACGGTTCCGTGAACAATAGCCAGGTATTCCTTATGGATATGGCGATCGGCGAACAATTGCGCCAGGGCCAGGCGGGATGTTTCCGCGAGGGCCACAAGCATCAGGCCGCTGGTGTCCTTGTCAAGGCGGTGGACTATCCCCGGCCTGAAGCCGTCCATGCCGGCCAGTTCCGGGAAGCGGCCAACCAGGCGATGGGCCAATGTGTTTTCAGGGCAACTGGGGCAAGGATGAACTGTCAGGCCGTGCGGCTTGTTCAGCACGGCCAAAAAGGCATCACGGCAAACCACGTCGACCTCGCCCTCTTCAGGGGCGATTGCGGAACGTTCCGCCAAAAGGCTGACTTCAACCGGCTCTCCGGCCTTTAGCGGCTCCCTCGGTGAAGTGACCACCCGCCCGGAAACCCTGACCTGCCCGGACCGGATAAGGGCCTTGCACTTTTCCCGCGAAACGCCGTCACCGGCCAGGGCCCCGGCCAAAAAAACATCCAGACGCGTCCCGGACCGCGTGGCTTTAAATGCGCGGCCAACGCCGCTTTCGTTGTTATTTTCATCGAATTGCGGTATATTCATCTCATCACGCGTGCGTTCTCTGGCAGGATTTTTCCCCGGGTTTTTTTCGTTGACTGGCCGCCCCGAGAGCTTTAATCAAAAATATGGTCGTCCGAAATTTATCTGGCAATGCCAAACTTCTGCAGGCTTGGGAGGAAACATGCCGCTGCATATAGTAGATCATCCCCTGGTCCGTCACAAGCTCGGCCTTTTGCGCCGCAACGGCACTCCGGTCAACCAGTTCAGGGCGCTGACAAAAGAGATAACCAAGCTTCTGGTCTACGAGGCTACAAAAAAACTGCCGACCGAAAAAAAGACCATACAAGGTTGGGCGGGGCCTGTCGAGGTGGATAGAATCAAGGGAAAGAAGATTACCGTGGTCCCGGTTTTGCGCGCCGGGATTGGCATGCTGGACGGCTTTCTTGACATGATCCCCAGCGCCAAGGTCAGCGTGATCGGCATGTTCAGAAGCGAGGACACGCTTGAGCCTGTGCAATACTATGCCAAACTTGCCAAAGAGATGAGCGACAGAAGCGCGGTCATCCTGGACCCCATGCTCGCCACGGGCGGAACCATGAACGCGACTGTGGACATCTTGAAAAAAGCTGGATGTAAAGATATCCGCGGAATATTCCTGGTGGTCTCCCCGGAGGGAGTGGAAAAGGTCTTGCGCGAGCATCCTGATGTTGATATTTTCGCTTCATCCTTGGATGAACGACTCAATCATCAGGGCTATATCCTGCCCGGGCTGGGAGACGCCGGTGACAAAATATTCGGAACAAAATAGCCGCTCTTTACCCGGCGTCCTGACGTTTGCAAAGGAGGGTCCTATGACCTTGAATGCACATGCGGTCAAGGTGGTTCGGTTGCCGGCCATGCGCTTTATCGGCGCAAAGGTTCGGCTGAACATGGCCGACTATGACCAGGTCGTTGAAAAATTCTGGTCAGACAAGTTCAACAACAGCATCGCCTCCCTCAGCCTTTCCAGCGTTTACGGCAACCGCTATGGCGTAATCAAGCCCGCGGACAACCAGGGCAATGTCGACTACTACGCCGCCGTGATGGCCTCCAAAGCCACTGCCGTTCCGGCGGATTGCGAGGCCGTTGACGCGAGCGCCTGTGCATTCGCCTCCACCAAAATCCGCCGTCCGTCCGAAGTGGCCCGGGCCTTTGAGCGGTTGTTCAACCAGTTTCTGAAGTATGACGCGCCCAACTACAGGCATAACCCCGACTGCCCCTGCATCGTGGTCTACAACCGGCAGACCAACGACATGCGCGTTCACGGCCTGGACGTATACGTTCCCATAAAACTTGCGCGCATTGCAGCCTCCTGATATCAGCGCTCCATATATGACGTTTTTCGCTTGAAATATTTAGCGGCGGTCTTTGCCCGCCGTTAAACAAGCCTTTCAAAGCGATAAACCGGCTTTGGGCTTTGCGCTGGGACACCGCAAGCGCGCCGGGATTTTTTTAGCTTTGCGGCTTGTCAAATTTCAAAAGGATTGAGAACATCCCTTGAAAATATTAGGATAATAGTATACAGCTCAAAATTGTATTATTACGCGAGTTTTCCGTTGACTGGCCTGTTCCCGACGGATTGCCATATTTTTTCTGGTAGATAGAAAAAACAACCACTTACATTAGGTCTGCGCACCTGCAGGGAGCGGCCATCCAGCCAGCCGAATGCACGCATGAATCAAACGACTGGCGGTCAGGGTCAACGGATGGATATTAAAAAAATAAAGAACATACTTCAGGAATTCATCTCAGACTCCGTCCCTGAATACATTGTCGAAGCCGCCAGGGACTTTTCCGACGTCGAAAAAGTCCAAAAAATGACCCTCAAAAAAGATGTGTCATACTGGGAGGTTGATGGGAGCATCCAGGGAGAGGACTTCCAGATCTACAGCCCCAAGCTGACCATCTCGCTTGGCGACGGCTCGGTCAGCTATCACTGCAACTGCATGGATTCCTTTTCCGGGGCCTGTCGGCATGTCGCGGCCACAGCCATAAAATTCGCAAACTCCCTTGAAGTGCACAGCGCAACAGAAGAGGAGCCAACCCACCGCACCGACTGGCGCCAGACCTTCCGGCCCTTTTTCACCACCGAGATCGAACCAGAGGCCGGAAAACACTATCTCGTGCTTCGCTTCTACCCGGAACCGGGCAGGCTCCAGGTCGCTTTTTTCAGGGCCAGGCAGAACAAATTCTCCCTGTCCACAGTCCACAACGAGATCACCCTGGAACAGATCGCCGAAACGCCCGAACTTTGCGAGATGTCTCCCGAACTTCCCGCTGTGGCCAAACTTATCGGAGCCTCGGAAGGCTACATGGGCCACCGGGTTACAATCCCCGACGGCCTTCTGACCTGGCTGCTCTGGGCGGTGCGAAACGAGTATTACCTCTTCTGGCAGGATACCGACTCGCCTTGCCGCATCGATCCCTCGGCCATGACCCTCAAATTCCACCCCAGCCTGGTTGAGGGGGTCGGGCTGACCTTTAACGTGCTGCTCACCCGCGAAAACAAGCCGCCGATCACCATCAACGACGGTTCCGTCACCTTCCACGGCTACAGGCCGATGTGGGTATGCTGGAATCATTGCTTTTATATGGTCTATTCCACGGTCGATTCAAGGCTGGCCCAAGAGTTGTGCACCACCCCCCTGGCCATTCCCCAAGATGAGCTCTCGGAATTTCTCGACCGCGTCTGGAGCAAAATGCCCTCTTCCTCCCTCTATGACCAGGAGGATTTTTTGCGGCGGATCGAGCCTTATGTGGTGCCTGCCACTTACAACCCCAAGCTTTTCCTCGACGAGGAAGGCAGCCTGCTCACTTTGCAGATCCAAAACATCTACGAGACCATCCACGGCGAATTCATCATGTCCGGCCCGAACCCGGAATTTCAGACCGGCAGCTATTCATTCGAGGGAAAAACATTCCTTGTCTACCGCCACCAGGATGAAGAGTCTGCCCTCACCAACATGCTCCTTGACATCAAGTTCCAGCCAAGAAACTCCAGAGTCTGGTTTCTCGAGCATGAGGACGCCATCACCTTCCTGCTCGACATATACCCCACCTTGGTCGGAAAATACCGCGTCTACGGCGAATCGGCCCTTTCCCGCTACAAGGTCAGGCTGTCAAAGCCGGTCATCAACGCCACGGTCACCACGGATGAAAAGGAAAAGTGGTTCAACCTCGACATCGACATCCAATATGACGGCCAGAGCGTGCCCATCGAAAAGATCTGGAAGGCCTGGAGCCAGGGCAAGCGTTATGTCCAGTTGAAAGACGGCTCTTACACCAGCCTGCCCGAGGCCTGGCTTGAGCGCATCGCCCACAAGCTCCAGGCGCTTGGCCTTGACACCAACAAGCCCCCCAAGGATCAGTTCGCCCAGTTCGAGGCCCCGGTCTTAAACAGCCTGCTCGACGACCTGCCGGACGCCGTGACCGACGGCTTCTGGAACGAGCTGCGGGAAAAAATCCAGAATTTCAGGGAAATCGACCCGGTCGACCCTCCCAAGGGCCTCAACGCCACCTTGCGCGCCTATCAGGCCCAGGGGCTCGCCTATCTCAACTTCCTTCGCGAATACCGTTTCGGGGGTATCCTGGCCGACGAGATGGGGCTTGGAAAGACTGTGCAGACCCTGTCCTTCATCCAGTATATGGTTGAAAAAGGCACAACCGGGCCAAACCTCATTGTCGTCCCAACCTCGGTTTTGCCCAACTGGGAAAGAGAAGCGGCCAAATTCGTCCCGGAACTCAAGCTGCTCACCCTCTACGGCAACCGCCGCGAGGGCATGTTCAAGCAGATCAAAAAGTCAAATCTCGTCCTGACCACCTACGCGCTTTTACGGCGCGACCTTGAAGAACTCCAAAAATACGACTTCAATACCATCATCCTTGACGAAGCCCAGAACATCAAAAACCCGAACACCATCACAGCCCGTTCCGTGCGGCACATCAAGGCCGACATGCGCCTGTGCCTCTCCGGCACCCCGATCGAGAACAATCTCTTTGAGTTGTGGTCGTTGTTCGAATTTCTCATGCCCGGCTTTCTCGGCGCCCAGCACGCCTTCAAACGAGGCGTGGTCAAGCCCATCAAGGACGGCGATGACGACACCCTGGCCTTTTTGCGCACACGCGTGCGCCCGTTCATCTTGCGCCGGACCAAATCCGAAGTGGCCAAGGATCTTCCGCCCAAAGTCGAAAACACCTATTTCTGCGCCCTGGCCGAGGAACAGGCCGAACTCTACACCCTTCTGGCCAAACGGCTCAAGGAACAGGTTCTTTCGGCCGTGGACAAGAACGGCATGGCTAAGAGCCAGATGTCCATCCTCGACGCCCTGCTCAAGCTGCGCCAGATCTGCTGCCACCCGCGCCTCTTGAAACTCGACCTGCCCGGCGTGTCCACCAACCTGCCCTCCGGCAAATTCGAGGCCTTCAAGGACATGATCGTCGACATCGTCGAGGAAGGGCACAAAGTCCTGGTCTTCTCGCAATTTGTGCAGATGCTCCATATCTGCCGTTCCTGGCTGCAAATCAGCAACATGCCTTTCTGCTACCTTGACGGCACAAGCAAAGACCGCTTCGATCAGGTGGACAGGTTTAACAACTCTCCCGACATCCCGATATTCCTCATCTCTCTCAAGGCGGGCGGCACGGGCCTTAACCTGACCAGCGCCGACTACGTCATCCACTACGACCCCTGGTGGAACCCGGCTGTGGAAAACCAGGCCACCGACCGCACCCACCGCATCGGACAGACCCGGCAGGTTTTCTCTTACAAGCTGATCTGCCAGAATACGGTCGAGGAAAAGATCCTCACCCTCCAGGACAAGAAAAAAGACATCGCCGACGCCATCATCCCCGGCGCGGAAGCCTGGAAGTCGCTGTCGCGGGACGATCTGGAAATGCTGTTCGAGGTATAGCCTCCACCCGTTTTGCGGGAGTTTCCGGGCGCCCGGGCCGGCAGGTATTGGCAAGCCGTCCCACTTGCTATATTAATTGGCTCATACGAGGCGGTACGGCTGATCGCCGGCTGCTCTTTTGGCTAACGGCAAACTTCGTTTCCATCCATTTATTCCCACCGGAGAATCAGACCGTGCGCTTTTCAGGTCGTTTTCATTCGGGCTGTCTTTGCCTTGCGCTCATCATTTTTTTGGCGCTGGCCTGTCTTTGGCCGGGGCTGACGGCTATTTCCGCCCAGCCCGCCGGGCAGGACGCCAAGCCGGAATACGGCGACTCCCTGGTCATCGGCATGGTGGCGGAGCCGAGCAACCTGCTGCCGTTTATCGCCAACGACGCGCCCTCTCACCAGGTGGCCGGCGAATTTTTCATCTCTCTGCTCAAATATGACAAGAACATCGAGATCACGACCTATGCGGCGGAATCGTACCAAGTGCTCGATGGCGGCCTGCGTCTGCGTTTTGTCCTTAAAAAGGGCCTGCTCTGGCAGGATGGCGTCGAACTGACCGTTGACGACGTGGAATTCACCTACAGGCTGATGATCGACCCGAACACGCCTACCCCCTACGGCTCCGACTTCAAGGCGGTCAAGGAATTCAAAAAGATCGACCGCTACACCTTCGAGGTTTTCTACGAAAAACCGTTCGCCCGTTCCCTGCTCACATGGATGCAGGCGATCATGCCAAAACACGCCCTTGAGGGGCAGGATTTGCGAAACACCCCGCTTTCCCGCCGTCCGCTGAGCAGCGGCCCGTATCTTATGGAGTCCTGGAAAAAGGGGCTGCTCATAACCCTTAAGTCAAACCCCAGCTATTTTGAAGGCCGCCCCTATATCGACCGCTATTATTTCAGGTTCGTCACTGACCCGACCACCATGTTCCTCGAACTGAAGGCCGGCAAGATCGACATGATGGGCCTGACCCCGCAGCAGTATGTCTACCAGACAAAATCCGAACCCTTCCGGAAAAATTTCAACGTCTACCGCTCCCTGGCCTCCATCTACACCTACATGGGCTACAACCTCAAGAGCCCGCTTTTCAAAGACAAGCTTGTCAGGCAGGCCATCGCCTACGCGATCGACAAAAACGAGCTCATCGATATAGCGCTGTTCGGACAGGGCGTTCCCACCATTGGCCCGTACAAGCCGGAAACCTGGATATACAACACGAACATAAAAGACCGCGCCCACGACCCGGCAAAAGCCCTGGAACTGCTGGCCCAGGCCGGCTGGAAGCCGCGCGCCGGGGACGGCGTCCTGGTAAACAGCCAGGGACATCCCTTTGCCTTCACCCTCCTGGTTGATCAGGGCAATGAGACGCGGATAAAAACAGCGGTTATCCTGCAAAGCCAGTTGAAAAAGGTGGGCATCGATGTCAAAATCCGTACTGTGGAGTGGGCCGCCTTTATCTCACTGTTCGTGGATACCGGTTATTTCGACGCCCTCATCCTGGGCTGGACCATCCCCCAGGATCCGGACGGATTTGACGTCTGGCATTCGTCGCGCTCCGCCAACGGGGGGCTTAATTTCGTCCACTTCGCCAATGCCGAGGCCGATGAGATCCTCGTCAAGGCCAGGGGCACCTTTGCCGAGGCCGAGCGCAAGGTTCTGTACGACCGTTTTCAGGAAATTCTGCACGAGGAGCAGCCCTACTGCTTCCTTTATGTGCCCTATTCGCTGACGGCCCTGCACAAGCGCTTCAGGGGAGTGGAACCGGCCCCGGCCGGCATCGGCCACAATATGAACGAATGGTGGGTTCCCAAGGCCGAGCAGATGTACAATGCCGCGCCGCAAAAAGGCGCTGACTAGAACTGTCCCATAACTTTATCTTTGCAAGGAAGCGCCGATTTTCGCGCAGGTTTTTTATGAGCCCTGAAAGCCAGACCATCCGCATCCAGGAAATTCTCGACCTGATGCCGCCGGACACCTCGCCGGAAGACAAGGAACTTGTCCGCAAATCATACGTCTTTGCCGCGGCCGCTCACGCCGGGCAAACCAGGCTGTCAGGCGAGCCCTACCTCTCGCACCCCCTGGCCGTGGCCCACACCCTGGCTGAAATGCGCATGGACGCGGCCACCCTGGCCGCCGGCATCCTGCATGACACGGTCGAAGACACCAAGGCCTCCCTGGAGCAATTGAAAGGCTCTTTCGGGCAGGAAGTGGCCGACATCGTCGACGGCGTGACCAAAATCAGCCTGATGAGCTTCGACACCAAGGAAGCCCAGCAGGCCGAAAACTTCCGCAAGATGATCCTGGCCATGAACGAGGACATGCGCGTCCTCTTCGTCAAGCTTTCAGACCGGCTGCACAACATGCGCACCATGGGTTTTCAGCGCCCGGACAAACAGCGCCGCATCGCCCAGGAAACCATGGACATTTATGCCCCTCTGGCCAACCGCCTGGGATTGCACCGCATAAAGCTCGAACTGGAAGACTTGAGCTTTCGCTACATCGCGCCCGAACCCTACCAGCACATCCACAACTGGCTCGAGCAAAACCAGGCCGACGACAGCAAATACATCGACGAGGTGGTCGGCATCCTCGAAAAAGCCCTCAAGAAAAACAAGATCCCGGCCAGAATCAAAGGGCGCATCAAACATATTTACAGCATCTACCGCAAGATGCACGCCAACAATCTCGACCTGGACCAGATGCACGACATCATCGCCTTCCGGGTCATCGTCGAAGACCTGAAAGACTGCTACGCCGCTCTCGGCCTTGTTCACGCCACCTGGAAGCCGGTGCCCGGGCGCTTCAAAGACTACATCTCCGTTCCCAAAAACAACATGTACCAGAGCCTGCACACCACCGTAATCGGCCCCGGCGGCGAGCGCATGGAGGTGCAGATCCGGTCCGAAGACATGGACCGGCTCGCCGAAAACGGCCTGGCCGCCCACTGGCTCTACAAAGAAGGCGGAGCTGTCACGGAAAAGGACATGCGCCAGTTCGCCTGGCTGCGCGAAATCCTCGACTGGCAGAAGATGGAGAGCGACCCAAAGGAATTTCTGCGCTCTCTGCGCATCGACCTTTTCAAAGACGAGATCTACGTCTTCACCCCCAAGGGCGCGGTCAAGGAACTGCCCGAAAAAGCCACTCCCGTTGACTTTGCCTACCTCATCCACACCGAGGTCGGCAATCATTGCGCCGGGGCCAAGGTCAACGGCAAGCTTGTGCCGCTGTCCACGCCGCTCAAAAACGGCGACATGGTCGAAATCATCACCGACTCCCACCGCACTCCAAGCCGCGACTGGCTGAAATTCGTCAAGACCGCCAAGGCCAGAACGCGCATAAACCACTATGTCCGCACCGAGGAAAGGGGACGAAGCATCGCTTTTGGACGTGAAGTTCTGGAAAAACAGGGCCGCCGCCTCGGCCTCAACATCCAGAAACTGCACAAGGACGGGGATCTCGCCATCGTCGCCGCCGAACTCAGCCTGAACTCGGTCGACGACCTCTACTCGCAGGTCGGCTATTCCCACATCACCCCCCGCAAGGTGCTCAACCTGCTTCTGCCCCAAAAGCCGGAAGATATCCAGAAACAGCAGCAGCAACAGCAGGAAGCCCAGGCCGCGGCCAAAACCGAACAGAACAAGGCCGTAGACAGCGTGGGCATCAAAGGCGTTGACGGGGTATTGATGCGCTTTGCCAAGTGCTGCAACCCCGTTCCGGGCGACGCCATCATCGGCTACATAAGCCGGGGCCGGGGCGTAACCGTCCACACCCTTGACTGCCCGACCGTGCAAAGCGTCGAGCCAGAACGCCTCCTCTCCGTCTTCTGGGAAGGCGGGGAAACCGAGAGCGCCCCGTTCCCGGCCAGAATCCGCGTAAGCTGCACCAACACCCCGGGCGCCCTGGCCGGAGTGGCCACACTGCTGAGCAAGGAAGGAATAAACATAGATTCCGGCCAGTTCCGCTCGGCAGTTGACGGACGCTCGGAACTCGAACTCCTGGTCGAGGTCAAAGACGTCGCCCAACTCTACTTCGCCATGGACAAAATCCGCAAACTCAGCGACGTCATGGAAGTAGCCAGAATGACCGTCGGCGCCACCAACTGAGAGCCGGGGGCGGCACTGAGCCGCGCTATTATTATTTGATTGAAGACTGCGCGTTTAACCTCAAAATTTGTTGCCTGACCGGACAGAACGGAGTATCAGGGTAGAACTGGCCTGAAATCTATTAAGGAGCAATTTAAATGAAAAAGATATTAGCCGTATTCAGCCTGACCATGTGCCTTCTCGCCGCCGGGGCGTTGTGCTCCTTTGCCGCGGCTCCTCCCAAGCCTGACAAGGCAACGCTTGATACCTTCAAAGCCGCCGAGCAGGCGTACATGGCCAAGGATTACGCCAAAGCCAGACAACTGCTCAAACCCCTGGCCGAAAAAAACAACGCCGGGGCGCAATACGCGATGGGCTTGATGGACGCTTCCGGCGACGGCAAATCTCCAGATTTCAAAGAAGCTGAACGCTGGTGGCTCAAGGCCTCCAAGGGCGGTCATCCGGTTGCCCAGCACAGCCTCGCAACGCTCTATACCACTCAGGCCTTGGGCCAGCCCGACTACACCAAGGCGAGAACCTACTTCACCCAGGCCGCCAAACAAAACTTCGCTCCCTCCCAGTTCGCCCTGGCCATACTGACGATTGAGGGCAAGGGCGGGCCAAAAGACGTCGCCGGCGGCGCCAAGAGCCTGCAAAAAGTGGCCGACGCCGGTTTCCCGCCCGCCCAGTTCGTGCTGGCCAAGCTGTACATGGACGGCATGGGCGTGAAAAAAGACCTCAAAAAGGCCAAAGACTACTTCCAAAAAGCGGCCCAGGCCGGCGTTCCGGGAGCGGGAGACGCCCTGCAGGCCCTTGAAGGCAAAAAATAACAGGAGCTGCACATGCCCGAAAGGCGCCGAAGCCGTGTTCCGCTTTGCATCTGGAATCTCCAGCGGTTGAAGCAGTTACCGGTTCTTCGGCGCCTTTTCTTTTTTGATGTTTAACTAAAGGATGCTCAGATGAACGCGAGGCAAAGACCGCAAATAGTTTTTCTGGACACCGAGTATGTCCGGTATAACGTTGACTGGCCGGACTTTTCCAAGCTTGGCGAAGTGACGGCCTGGGAACAATCAAGCCAGGCGGAAGCCCCGGAACGCGTGGCCAACGCCGATATCGTGCTGGCCAACAAGGTGAGGATCGGAAAAAAAGAACTTGAAAGCGCGCGCAACCTGAAGTTCATCGGCTCCCTGGCCACCGGTTACAACCATATAGACGTGAAGACCGCGGCCGGCATGGGCATACCAGTGAGCAACGTGCCCGCCTATTCCACCGTCTCTGTGGTTCAGCACGCCATCGGCCTCATCATCGCCTTAAGCTCGCAGATATGCGTAACCGCCGAGGGAGTGGCCAGGGGGGAATGGATCCCCTCACGCCAGTGCTGCTTCCTGAACAAGCCGCCAAGGGAGCTTGCCGGCAAGACCATCGGCATCGTCGGCTTCGGCGACATCGGCCAGGGAGTGGCCAGAGTGGCCAACTGCCTGGGCATGGGCGTGCTGGCCTACAACCCGAGGCCCAAACCGGCTCCGGAATATTCCCCCTTCGCCTTCGCCTCCCTCGAGGAGGTATGGGCCAAGTCGGACGTAGTGAGCCTGCACTGCCCCCTGACCCCCGGCAATACCGGCATGGCTGACAAAAAGATGTTCAACCTGATGAAAAAAGACGCCCTTTTTATCAACAGCTCAAGAGGCGGCCTCGTCAATGAGCAGGATCTCGCCGACGCCCTGAACAGCGGCAGGATAGCCGGGGCCGGGCTGGACGTCCTGGTCGAAGAGCCCATGAACCCGGCAACGCCCCTCAATGGCGCCAAAAACTGCCTGATAACTCCGCACATCGCCTGGGCATCGATCGAAGCCAGAACCAGGCTGATAAATATCGTATATGACAACGTAAAGGCCTTTCTCGACGGAAAACCAATCAACGTCGTCAACTGAGCGGCCGCCTCGCTTGAGGGCGGCGCAGCCATTCCGGCGGCTGTCTGAGCCAGGGGCTGTCCACAGATGAACTGCGGCCGCGAAATCGCCTTTTCCCAAAGCAAGAAGCGCAACGGGGAAAATCGGCAAAGGCGCATGCCAAATAAAAAAACCGGCAGTGCGCAGCGAAAAAACGCGGCAACGCCGGCAAAAACGCCCGTGACGGTTCCGAGGACACGCTCCCTGTGTCCTCCCCACCGTCACAAACGGCACGATCCCTGTGCCTTCCCGCCGTTAAAAGGGCACGATCCCTGTGTCCTTTAGCGCCGGTCAGTAAAAATACTGAACTTTTCCGGTCAGGCCTTCGCCTTAAGGCCAGCCCGCCTCTCCTGCCGGGCATACCCGAGAGATGTCATCGCTTGATCTCCAACGCCCTTTGCAGCATTGTGTCGCTGGTGGTAATCACCTTGCTGTTCATCTGAAAACCGCGCTGGGAGATTATCATGTTGGTGAATTCCCTGGCATAGTCGACGTTTGACTGCTCAAGACCGTATGACCTGATCGTCCCGAAGTTTTCGTCGCCCGCGCGCCCCTCCTGGGCCGCCCCGGACTCGGCCGTGGCCGAGTAATGGTTGCTCCCCTCGTGTCTTAAGCCGTCCTGGCTGGTGAAGCGGTACAGGGAAATCCGGGCCACATCCACGTTCTGCCCGTTGCTGTATCTGGCATTGATCGTCCCGTCGGAGAGAATGTCCATGCCGCTCAGTTCTCCATATCCGTAGCCGTCGCTGAGGCTGGAAATGGTGGCCGGATTGTCGCCGTAGAACGTTGACGTCGACGCCCCCCTGGTAGCCGCGACGTCAACCGAATAGACGGCGGAGGCGTTGCTTGAAAGATCAGCGGCCGAGGACAGCCCGGCATTCATGCCGTTGGGAAAGCCAAGGCCCAGATTGAGGCCCACCGACTGCACTTCCGCGCCTTTTGGCGTCACGCTGAAGGCAGGCAGGCCATTTTCGGTTGCGGCGGCGCTCCAGCCCGAGAGGTCCGCGGGGTCGCCGGAAGAAGGCGGCGCAAAGGCGGTCATGTTCACCATCTCGCCGGCTGACGAGAAAGTCATGGTCCCGGCCATGAGCAGCCCGGCCGCCCGTGTGCCGGACAGCGAGGAACCGTCTTGCGAAGGGTCGATGCCCAGAACGTATTCCACGGCCCTCATGCCGTTGGTGGTTCCGGCGCTGTCGTAATATATGGTGCCGTTGCGCAACTCGCCGTTGGAGTCGTAGAACTGGACCGGCGTCGAGTAGCCGTAGCCTGAAGGGCTCAGCGGAACTCCGGCTGTGCCGTTCCACGACTGGGCCAGGGCAAAGCATGGGTCAGTCTGGCTGCCGGCCATGTCCTGCAGGCCTCCCAGCCGGGTAAATGTGGTGAGCTGCGAGCTGGCCCGGCCTTCCATGCTGCCTATTCCGGACTTTGAAAAATCAAGCTCAAGCGGAGTGACGCTTGCCGACTCCTGGCCGTTGACGATCTTCCTGCCAAGAATAGTCCACCCGGACGAGTCCACGAGCGTCCCTTCCTTGGTCAGCGTCAGGTTGCCAGCCCTTGTGTAATTGATGGTGTTCCCGGACTGGACTCCGAAAAAGCCGATTCCGGAAATGCTCACATCGCTGAAAGAATTGCTCGACTCAAACCCGCCCTGGTTGAACAGGGTGCGCGTGCTGCCCACAGCCGCTCCCATGCCTTTTTGGGAAAGGTTGGTCGCGGACGAGTCGTTGCACACATAGGAGCTCACAAGATCGGCGAACTCCATCGAGACCCGCTTGTAGGCGACGGTATTGACGTTGGCCAGATTGTTGGTGACAACGCCCATGCCCTCGGCCTGGGTTTTCATCCCGGTCGCGCCGATATATAAGGAACTCATCATAAATAATGACCCTCCGGTAATAACCGCGTTTGCAAGGCAAATGCGGTTTTCTGCTTCTATAAGGCCAAAACATCCGGACCAGATAGCCGGACCAGATAACTGGGCCCGATAACTGCGCCGGACGACCGGCCCGCGCGCCGCTTAAAAGTCGCCCATGGATGAACGCATCCGCCTAAACCGCCCTTTCGCCTGTCACAATGACAGACGCGAAAAAGCAATTTTTGCCTGTGAAATTCATCCGGCAGCAGCCGCAAACGGCATCTCGCCGACAAAGGAGTTTTTGCCCCTTGGCCGGAAAAAGCTTTCAAAACGGATCAGCCTTCACCGCGCCAACCGGAGATTTCGCCGGATACAAGCGCAACGCGCCGGCAACCTGGACAAAATCGCATCCGGGCGCTCCGACCCGCGCAAAACACTCTTCCGGGGGCAGAGCAAAATCTTCCCCGTGCCCCTCTCAAGCAAGAAACCTGCCGAACTGAATCGGGAGGTTGCGGCTTCCCACAGCAATATGCTGATTTTAAAGCAAAAAAATATTTGAAGCAGAAAGAAAAACACACCTGGGACAATGCGCCTGTCTCCAGAAGCTGCAATTTTTTCCCGCATCTTAAAGAGATCTAAAAAAGGCCAGGTTGCTTGAGAAAATACGGGGGTTGATTTTCAGGTTTTGCCGAAATTAAATATCTTTTAATTTCAATATGTTTTTACGACTGACAAGGGAATATTTTTCCAAAATCCATTATGGCACGCCTGTTGCTTATACTGTCACAAGAAATGACGGCGCGAAAAATTTTCTCCATTCAAACGCGCCGCAAACAACCGGCAAAAGGCGAGACCATGCACCACCAAATACACAACATGCTCTTTTTTCAGAAAAGCTCCCTGGAAATGATCCACGCTTATCTGGAATCAGAATATGCTTGCCTGCTCGCCTCGTTTTTCACAGGCGACGCGGGGCATGCGGGCATTTTCTCGCAAGACGCCGCCCGCCACGCCGGCCATGCCGGCGAAAGCCGCCTCGCTCTCAAGCGCCTGCTTGGCGAAAGAACAATCAGGGAATACGCCGCCGGCTGCCCGGTTGAAATAAACGGCCGCATCATTGAACTGGCCGAACGCATTGAAGAACTGGAAACAAAGTGTCTTGACCAGGCCCTGACCAACAGGAAGCTGGCGCAGGCCAGTGAAGACGCAGCCGCCATGCATGCCGGAAACGCATTCGGGCCGAGCGCCGCCTTCGGGCAAACGGCGATGAGGATACAATAATGAGCACCTCGATCAACTCCATCCTGAGCATGGGCAACGGAGCGCTCACAGCTTCCCAGGCCTGCATATCCACCACCGGCAACAACATATCCAACGTCAACACGCCCGGGTATTGCCGCCAGACGGTTCTGCTTGCCGAGCGCAATTCGATTGACTCCAAGGCCGGACAAGTCGGCCAGGGCGTCAAGGCGACCGAAATCGTCCGGGCCTTTGACCGTTTCGTCGAAAAGTCCCTTCTGGGCGGATTGGCCTCCGCCGCCAGACAGAACACCACCTATTCGGTGTTGAGCAGAGTGCAGGAACTGTTCAACAGCTCCACCGTGGCCGGCATAGACGACAGCATCGCGGCAATGTTCAATTCCTGGAACAAGCTCGCGCAAGAACCAAACAGCAACGCCGTCCGCGAGGCCCTGCTCGGCACATCCCAAACCCTGGCCTCGCTGGTTCGCAACGTTGACGCCACCCTGGAAGATTATCAGCGCCAGCTCGACGAGCAGATCAAGTCTGACGTGGAGTCGGTGAACGCCCTGGTCAAGGAAATCGCCCTCATAAACAAGGAAATCAACGCCCACACGGTCGTCGGCAGCAACAACGCCAACGCCCTCATGGACAAGCGCGACCAGCTTGTGCGCCAACTGTCGGAATTCATCGACGTCAACGTGAACGACCGCGGCAACGGCGACTATTACATCACCACCACCGGCGGCAACCTGCTGGTGCAAAAAGATATCCCCTTCTCTCTGACGGTTCAGACCGACAAGACCGAAAACAGCCTCATGGCCCATTCGCCCTACAAGGACTCCGCGGGCTCGGGCACAGTCGGCTTCGACGGCAAGGACACCTGCCAGTATACCCTGGAAATCGTCACCGGCGGCGCTGTTGACGGCGGGGCCATGTTCAAGGTCTCCTACGACGGCGGCAGGACTTGGGAAAAAAACGCTGACGGCACCGTCCGCCTGTATGAAGTCAACTCCGAAAACGACGCGGTATTCACGAAGAACCTGCAAATCTGGTTTGACGCCGGTGAAAGCGTGGCCCAGGGCGACCGTTTCACCATCGCCCCCAAGGCCGACGTCTACTGGGTAAGCCCGACTTCCGGCCCGATCAACATCTCCACCCAGGTCTACGCCGACGGCACCGAAAACAACCTGTGCATCACCGGCGGAAGCCTTGGCGCCTACCTCACGGTCAGAGACAAGATGATCGGCGATTACCGCGACCAGCTCGAAGCCACGGCCCAGACCATCATCTGGGAAGTGAACCGCCTGCACAGCCAGGGTTCCGGCCTGACGCACCTGGGCTACGCCCTTGGCACATACGCAGTTGACAACGCCGCCGTGCCTCTTGGCGGCGACAAGTCCGGCCTGGCCTGGGCGAAGAAACTTACCGAAGGCAACATGTCCTTCGCCATTTACGACGCGGCCACGGGCAAGGATCTCATCCCCTACCCCGGAATGGAAGTGTTCTCCGCCGCCAACTTCGACCCGGCCACCATGAGCCTTGAAGACGTGCGCGACATGTTCAACGCCGCTTCCTTCACCGATGCGGACGGCAACGTCATCACCCCCTTCAACGCCCAGATAGTGGACGGCAAACTCGAAATTTCAACCACCGGCAACTACACCTTCGGCGTCACCTCGGACACCACGGGGCTTTTGGCCGGTCTTGGCATCAACACCTTCTTCACCGGCGATTCGGCCGGGAACATCGCCATCCGCGATGAGGTGGCCACCGACACCAACAATATCTGCGCCAACAGGCTCAACGGCGCCGGCGAAACAAACGAAGGCGACAACATCACGGCCAGGGAAATCGCCGGGCTGCTCACCAAGTCCGTCAGCATAGGCGCGAGGAACCAGGGCGGCATCCAGCAGCCCATCCTGTCCTACTACGCTTCGCTGGTCACCAGAGTCGGCGCGGACACCCTGAGCGCGAAGACCCAGGCCGGCACCCAGACGGCTCTCGCCAACTCCCTCATGGACCAGCGCGAAGCGATTTCCGGAGTCAGCCTGGACGAGGAAATGAGCAACCTGATCAAATTTCAAGCGTCATACAAGGCGGCCGCGAAGCTCATCACCACCGCCGACCAGATGCTTCAAACCATACTCGGGCTGAAGCAGTAAGGAGAAGAACATGGCTATCCGCGTCACCCAGAATATGCTCTACGCCTCAAGCGTGAGCGGCATGAACAGAACCCTGTCGGACCTGATGGAATCAAACATCCAGAGCGCCAGCCAGTTGAAGATCAACCGCCCGTCCGACGACCCGGCCGGCGCCGGCAAGGTCATCACCCTGAAGGCCACGCTCAAAAGCATGGAAATACATCAGGACAACATCACGGCCGCTCAGGGCTGGCTCTCCACCGCCGACGCCATCCTCTCAAGCGAAGGTTCGGTCACGACCCTGCTCAACCGCATAAAGACTCTGGCCCAGCAGATTTCCAGCGGCACCTACACCGCCCAGAACCGCGAGCAGGTAAGCTATGAATTGCGCGAAGACTTCAAGCAGCTCATAAACATCGCCAACTCCGACTATAACGGCAAGCACATATTTTCCGGCACAAAGACCGACAGCCCGGCCTTTGTCATGGGCCTTGGCGTCACCTGCATCGACTCGGGCACGGGCCTTGACGCGGTAAACTTCACCGCCTCCGGCTCCACCGACCACACCGTGATCATCCAGGCCACAAGCTCCGGCCAGGCCGACAGCGCCACCTACCGCTGGACCAGCGACCGCGGCACGACCTGGCACGACGTGGACCCGGCCGATATCGAAATCATCGACGGCAAGCTGCGCATCAACGCCGGCGACAGCGGCGTGAGCGTATTTCTGGACGACCCGGCCGCACAGGTCAACGCCGTAAACCCCGACAACATCCACAGCGGCGACAACGGAACCTGGATGTATGTGCGCCCCACGGCCATTTACCAGGGCGACGACAACGACGCCCAGGTCACCCTGCCCTACGGCTCCGGCACCAACACCGCCGCCGAGGTTTCCGCCGAAGGCAACTTCACCCGCGACGTGAGCGTGCGCATCGACGACAACGACGGCACAACCGTCACCTACTCTTACAGCCTTGACGACGGCTCCACCTGGACCCAGTGCAAGACCCCGGCCAACGCCCCGATGAAGATGTATGTGCCCGGCGGCTACCTGAACC
The DNA here is from genome assembly GCA_031551565.1 of Desulfovibrionaceae bacterium. Lineage (GTDB taxonomy): Bacteria > Desulfobacterota > Desulfovibrionia > Desulfovibrionales > Desulfovibrionaceae > Frigididesulfovibrio. Next base: position 70,561 of record JAVBNM010000027.1, read on the forward strand.
TGGACAACCAGCCAGCGAGCGGCGAGCAGTACATAATCCACCCGCACCGGGCCGACATCAACTTCGCCATCTCCTCCACCGACAGCATCACGGTCAACCTGGTCGGCAAGGACGTTTTCGGCGGCATTTACAAGAACCCGGCCACCGGCGAATACGAAGTGGTCGAGAACGGCGGAAACATTTTCGAAGTCGTGGGCGACCTCATCGCGGCGGCTGAAACCAACAGCCAGCAAGGCGTTCAAGAAGCCCTGGCCAAGCTCAACGACTGCATGAGCGTTGTTTTGACCAAGGCCGCCATGGTCGGCGGCCGGGAAAACCGGCTGACCATGACCGCGTCCGCTCTCTCTCTGCGCCAGTTCTCGGAGGAAGACTCCTTGAGCAAGACGCAGGACGTGGACTTCACGGAACTTTCAACCAAACTGGCCATGCAGCAGGTCGCTTACAACAGCGTGCTCAAGTCGTCATCAATGGTTATGCAGATGAGTCTGCTCAACTTCTTGTAATAAAAGATTTTTAAATAAACTAACTCGAAATTTAAATAACGGAGAAATATCATGGGACTGACAGCTTCAATGTGGACCAGCGTTTCCGGCCTGCTCGCTCACGGTGAAAAGATGGGCACCATCAGCAACAACATCTCGAACGTGAACACCGTCGGCTACAAGAGCCAGCGCACCGACTTCGCCGACTACCTCTACCAGTCCGTCGGCACAAACGCCGGCGTTGGCCAGGTCGGCTGCGGCACGAGCGTTGGGATCATCATGAACGATTTCTCCCAGGGCGCTGTTGAAACCACCACCAGAGCCACGGACATCGCCATCAACGGCAACGGATTTTTCCGCGTAAGCCCCAGGGGTTCCGCCCAGAGCTACTACACCAGGGCCGGCAACTTCCACTTCCAAAAAGACGGCTACCTGGTAGATCCCAATGGTTTCGTGCTCCAGGGCTGGGCCATCGACAACAGGGGCTACACCAGCAACCTTACCGGCACCAGCGGCGTCGTCGGCACCGGCTCTCCGGTCGACGTCAAGCTCGACACCTTCTCCTGCGCGCCAAAGCACACCACCCACATGACCATGTACGTCAACCTGAGCGCGGAACCCGGAACGGACGACACCACCGACGCGGCCGATCCTTTCTTCGCCCTTTTAAAGACCTGGGACGCCACCCAGGATCCGCCGCTTGGCGACACCGCCCGCGCCTACCAAAGCACCATCGAGGTTTACGACGAAGGCGGCATCCTGCACAAGCTGACCGTCTACTTCGACCGCGTCGACGGCGACACCCTGGCCGACGGCACGACCAGTGAATCATACTGGGAATACGTCGTCACCATGGACCCCTCCGAAGACGTGCGCGACTTCAACTCCGCCGTTGGCGACCAGACCACCACACCCAACGTGCCCGACAATCTCAAGGGCATTCTGGGCGCCGGCACCATGACCTTCAACTCCTCCGGCCAAATGACGGACATGACCTGCTTCGTTCCCGACGGAACCTCCTGGTGGGGCGCCACGACCACCGACCCCGTGACCGGCATTGTCACCGCTGACGCGGACCTCAGCAAGTTCGTGGCCGCCCCGATTGATGTTGACGGTTTCCCGGTTTTCGCCCCGAACTTCTCCGGCACGGCCGGTCTGTCCACCGCGTATCGGACCGGCGACTACACCAGGCCCAACCCCTCCGCCACCGGCCGGCTGATCTCGGCCAACTTCGGCATGTCCAGCCTCAACCATGACTGGACCTTCGCCAACGTGACCACCCCCACCGGAGCGGGCGGCCTGGTAAGCGCGGCCGACATTGCCGACTCGAAGATCAACGCCCAGGGCATGGGCTCGGGGAACGTCAAGCTCCAAAACACCACCACCACCTGCGTCGGCACCGACTTCGTCGAAAAGAGCCTTATCCAGGACGGCTACACCTACGGCGATTTGCGCTACGTCACCGTCAGCAGCAACGGCGTCCTCTCCGGCTCTTACTCCAACGGCGTCACCCTGGACCTCTACCAGATCACCCTCTACAACTTCGCCAGCGAGCAAAACTTAAGGCGCGAGGGCAACAATCTTTACTCGGAAACAGCCGCATCCGGCCAGCCGGTCAGCGGCGCGGCCGGCACCGGAACCTTCGGCACCACCGAAGGGTACGCCCTGGAACAGTCAAACGCCGACCTCGCGCGCGAGTTCGTCAACATGATCACCACCCAGCGCGGCTTCCAGGCGAACTCAAAGAGCATCACCACTGTCGACACCATGCTGGAAACGGTCATCTCGATGAAGCGTTAATGTAAACGGCAATACGAACGATAAGAAATAGACGAAGACAAATGGAGCTGTGGGTCCGGGCGCGGCGTCCGGTCCCTGCGGGCCCCGCCTTCCGGGGTCTGCAAGCCGCCGGCAGCGGCCGGAGCAAGGTTAAAGGAGAGACAACATGGGCATCTATACATCAGGAAGCATGCACTTTAGCGGACTGGGCAGCAAACTCGAAGTCGACTCTCTGATCGAGGATCTGTACAAGGTCGAAAGCAGATATGCCACCCAGCTCGTGGAATGGAAAAAAGACTGGGAAACCAGACTTAAGGCCTTCCAGGACGTGCGCTCAAAGCTCCTCGACGTGCAAAATTCCCTGAAGTCCCTCAACTCGGTAGGCAAGTTCCTGGTCAAGGGCGCCAACAGCTCAAACACGTCCGTGGCCTCGGTCACAGCCGGCGGCTCCACCGCTGACGGCGTATACAACCTGAGCGTCAATCAGTTGGCCACCAATTCCATCTGGAGCATAGACACGGGCCTTGCGACGAAAACCGACCTCGTAAACGACACCGGCACGGACGGCAGCTTCAGCTATACCTACAAGGGACAGTCGCATACCGTGCATGTGCCCAGCGGAACCACCCTTGAAGGCTTGAAAAACATCATCAACAACGACAGCACCAACCCCGGCGTCAAGGTGCAGCTTGTCGACAGCACCGAGGGCATGATCTTCCAGTTCCGGGGCATGGCCACCGGGATCGACGCCTCCCTGAGCATCGACAGCACCACGAATATCAACTGCCTGGCCATTCAGACGGAAAACACATGGACATCAGCCGGAACTAACGTCATCTCCACCAACACGCGCTATGCGGATCCCGCTGAAGTGGTCAACTCCACCGGCGGGCCCAAGACCTTCAAGTTCAGCCTTAACGGTACCGAAACCACGATCAAGCTGAACAGCGGCGATACCCTCCTGGATCTGGCCCAGGCAGTCAACGATGCCGGTGCCGGCGTCACCGCCCACGTCATGGAATACACATCGGGAACAGGAGAAAAGACCTATGGCCTGCGCCTGTCCACAGGCAACAGCGCCGACGAGATCAAAATCGGAGAGGGCACACTTTCCGGATATGCCGGCATGACCCAGCCCACCAACTGGGTGGTGCAGCGCGGCCAGAACGCCGAAATACGGGTCGACGGCTGGCCGGCCACCGGCTGGCTTGAACGCAGCACCAACAGCGTCAACGACGTGGTCGACGGCGTCACCTTCGGCTTGCGCTCGGAAGGGGACAGCGTAGTCAGCATTTCAACTGATGCGGCCGCCATTGAGGCGAATATCCAAAAGTTCGTCGACTCGGTCAACGAGTTCCGCACTCTCATCCAATACTACTCGGCGGTTGACAAAGAAAAGACCGTGCTTGATCCCAAATACGCCAAGTCGCAATTTGAGATGCAAAAAGGCGGCGTTTTGACCGGCAACTACGGCATCCAGCTTCTGTCTTCAAATTTCAAAAGCATCGTCGCCGGCCAGGGCAAGGGATTCTCATACATGCATTCAATTAACGGCAAAGACTTCGGCGACGTCTTTTCCTCCCTTTCCCAGATCGGCCTGACCACCGACGCCGACGTCAGCAGCGCCACATACGGCCTGCTCATGATCAAGGATGTAAGCGGCGAAGGCTCCCTGACTCTGGCCGAAGCTCTGGAAAAAGATCCCGTGGCTGTGGCCAAACTTTTCGCCGCAGACAGCGAAGGGCACAGCAATTCGCCCTACTTTTCCTACAACTCGCATGTAGCCTCCATGACCAAGCCAGGCAACTACGAGGTCAGCTACGGCGTGGACGCCTCAGGCAACATCGTCGATGCCTACATCAACGGCAAGCAGGCCAAGATCGACCAGAGCACGCGCCAGATCAGCATATACAGCCATACCGGAGAGGCAAACGCTGCCGACGGCTTGATCCTCGACATCTACGACCTTACCCCCGGGCAGACCTTCACAGGCTCGGTCAGCATCCGCCAGGGCAAGATCAACGAAGTTCTCAGCGCAATGAACGGGTCCGACGGATGGCTTGGGGAAAGCGGAGTTCTTAAAAACCTTGAGGACAACTACAAGAACATCATCGAGAACATCGAAACCAAGATTCTCAAGGAAGACGCGCGCCTGGAAAAATGGGAAGGCTCAATGAGAAACAAGTTCGCCCGCCTTGAAGCAGTGCTGGCCAGATACAACCAGATGAACTCCGACCTCGAGAGCCAGATCAAGCAATTGGGCTCATCCAAGTAGCAACCGGAAGGAACAGACGGAACAAGAGAAGCGGGGACCCGGGGGCGCCGCCCCGCCCGGTGCCCCGGAGCCCGGTTGGCGGGGGAGGGCACGTTCAGGGCTCATT
>JAVBNM010000004.1:0-90226 GCA_031551565.1 Desulfovibrionaceae bacterium
GTGAGGTTACAGATGTACGCGCGTCAGGCCTGGGGCGCTTGGCTGGCGCTCATTTTTGGGGGATATTTTTGCGTGCTTTTGCGTGTGGCGACTGCCCCGGCAGCGCGTGACATGGCGCAAGCGGGGGCGATTTGCGAGAGAGATGGGAGAGGCACCAGTCTATAGCGGCAGACTGGGCGGAATTGTGAACTGCCCGGGCCAACTGGGGAGGCTGGCATATTCTTTACCGTTCGGCAGGGCAACATGGAAGGCGTGCAGCAGCAATCCGGAAAACCTTGGCCCGCCGTGCCTGCCGTCTCCGATTATCGGGTGGCCCCTGGCCGGAAGCTGGGCGCGGATCTGGTTTGTGCGGCCGGTCTCCAGGTTTATTTTAAGCAAAGTAGCTCCATCCACGGTGATCGCGGCGGTTTCACCTTTCTCCAGCCGCGCCAGGGGCTCGGCAATCAGGCTGGAATGGCGCGCGCCGGGCTCATCTTTTGTCACAACACTGACAACATCAGCGCCATCTTTCCCGGCAGGAAGCTTTTTCAAGTAATCCTCAAGCGTGACCGGACCGGAAAAACGCCAGTCTCCGGCCACCCAGGCCAGGTAAGTTTTGGTCATCTCGCCGCCAGACAGCCAGGCGCTTAGTTTTTTCAGCCCGGCGTGACTTGTCCCGACAAGCAGTATGCCCGAAACATGGCGGTCAAGGCGATGCGCCGGGGCCGGACAAAATGGTTGCCCGGAAAAAGCGGTTTTCAAGCGCTTTGTCACGCAGTCATCGATTCCTGTCCCAGGATGCACCGCAAGCCCGGCCGGTTTAACGAGAACGAGATAGTCATCCTCTTCAGCCAGAACGACAATCCCGCGTCCCAAATCAAGGCTCCCGCCCTTCTCCTTGGCGCGGACCGCCTGGTCGGCCTCATATTGCCTGGCGGTCGCGAAAGGCGGAACGCGCACAAAATCTCCGGCCTCCAGAATGTTGTAGGCTTTAGTCCGGCCCTTGTTGACTCTCACCTGGCCGCTGCGGACCCAGCGGTGCAGAACCGACGGCGGCGGGCAATCCGAAAGACGGCGCTGCAAGAAAAGAAACAGCCGCATGCCGGACTCTTGCTCGCTTACGACCATTTCCCGCTTTTCACCACTCATGCTCAGGCCTTTTAAAATACTTGGCTACCGGCTGCCCGTCGGCTACAGGTGTTTTTTCCGGCGGATCATTTTCCGCTCTTCCCGGAAGACGAAACGGATCACATTGTCGCGCTCGTCTTCGCCGATATTGACAAAGGACAAGGCGTAAACAGATTTGTCCGGCCCGCTCTGAGGGTCGGCCTTGAGAATCGCATCCACCGACGCCATGCCTGAAGCAAGGCGGAGAGGAAATTCCTCCAGAAAGAGGATTACCTCAAGGGTATCTCCGGGCGCCAATGGCTCGCGGCACTCCAAAACGAGGTTGGAGCCGCTGAGTTCAACGACGCGCCCCTCATGGGGGAAGTCGCCGTCAAGGGTATCTTTTTGCATCTGGCTCAAAATGGCATCAACTTTGCGGTCCAACTCGACGAGAAAGTGGATCAAAGCCTCCGGCAGACGGGTATGGGCCAGAATTTCCTCAGTTATGGCCACGGACGATCCGGCGGGATCGGCGGAGAAAAGCGGCGGACTGTCCGGGGATTTCGCCAGCCTGAACCGCGTTTTCACCATTGCGGGCATGGATGTGTAGGTTTCGCTCATGAAAGCTCCTTTTATATGTCACGCGATCGGCCCACAAAAGATAACATGGCGATTTTACCAGTTTGAAGTCGCTCCAGCAATAGCGCACGAGGCAAAACGCGTCTGCCGCCAGACGAGCTTTTACCAGGCTATTCGCGGCCGCAGGCTGGCGGCACATACGAGCACAACGGTTCGCTGGCGAGGTGGTTGCCTGTGGCGGCGGCGGCTCTGGCCCGGCAGCCCCCGCAGATTTGGTGATACTCGCAGACCGAGCATTTTCCCTGGTAGCGCGACTGGTCGCGCAACTCGAGGAACTGGGGGGAATTTTTCCATATTTCCTGGAACGGGGTGGTCCGGATGTTGCCGCAGTCCAGTTCGAGATACCCGCAGGGCTGGACTTGGCCGGTGTGGCTGACAAAGCAAAAGCCGATCCCGCCAAGGCATCCCCGCGTCAGAGAGTCCATGCCGTGCCTGGCCGGCTGCTTGCAACCGTTTTGCCGGGATCGTTCCCTTAGTATGCGGTGATAGTGGGGGGCGCAAGTGGCCTTGAGGTGCATGTCGGTCGTTTTTTGCAGGTCGTAGAACCAGTTCAGCACTTCTTCGTATTCCAGGGCGTCTATGACCTGGTCCTGAAGCTCTAAGCCGCGCCCGACCGGGACGAGCATGAAAATATGCCAGGCCACTGCGCCGAGATCGCCGGCCAGCTTGAAGATATCTTTGAAGTACGGCAGATTGTCCCTGGTAATGGTGGTATTGACCTGAAAGGGAACCTTGGCCGACTTGAGGCGCTCAATGCCGGACAAAGCGCCCACGAACGCGCCGGGCATGTTGCGCAATTCGTCATGCACGGCCGAGGTCGGGCCGTCGATGGAGATGGAGCAGCGGGCGATTCCGCTGGCCCGGATCTTCCGGGCCGCCTCGGCGGTGACCAGGGTGCCGTTCGGGGCCATGGCCGTGCGAATGCCTTTTGAGCGCGCGTGGTGGGCAAGATCAAAGATGTCCGGCCGCAAAAGGGGTTCGCCCCCGGTGAAGATAATGAACGGCCTGGGAGCATCCATGCCGGCCAGGGAATCGATCAGGCCGCGGCCCTCGGCCGTACTCAGTTCGTCCGCGTCTGTCTCAAGGCAGGCCGAGGCACGGCAGTGGCGGCAGGACAGATTGCACTTCCTGGTGACTTCCCAGGCCACCAGCCGCAGGACCGGAGCGCCTGATGCACCGGAAGAGCCGCAGGATGCGCCCCGCCCTTCCAATCCGGCCTGCGGCGTCCCGTCTTGCGGCTTACCGGCTTGCGCCGCCCCGGACTGCTTCAGCAAAGACGAAGGGCAGTTAGCGTCAAGATTGTTAAAGGTCATATCCGGCCTTCTATAAGCAGTTCTTCCGTGAAATAGGAGATTATAATGTCGGCCCCGGCCCGTTTGACGGCAGTCAGGGATTCGACCACACATGCGGTTTCGTCGATCCACCCGGACCTGCCGGCGGCTTTGAGCATGGCGTATTCACCGCTGACCTGGTAGGCGACCAGGGGCAGCAAAGACGCCTGGCGCACGCGATGAATTATGTCCAGGCATGGCCCGGCCGGTTTGACGATAAGCATGTCGGCCCCCTCGCTTTCGTCGGCCAGGGCTTCGAGCTCGGCCTCGCGGCTGTTGGCGGAATCCATCTGGTAGGTTCTGCGATCGCCGAAAGCCGGGGCCGATTTGGCGGCATGCCGGAACGGGCCGTAGAAAGACGAGGCGTATTTGACGGCATACGACATGATCGGCAGGTCGAGAAAGCCTTCCTGGTCGAGAATCGACCTGATGGCCATGACCCGCCCGTCCATCATGTCCGAGGGGGCGACGATATCGGCCCCGGCCCGCGCGTGGGACAAGGCGATTTTCTGCAGCAGCTCAAGGGTAGAATCGTTCAGGACGCGCCCATTTTGATCGAGCAGGCCGCAGTGCCCGTGGGACGTATATTCGCAAAGACAGATATCAGTGATGACTATGAGATCCGGGAAGCGCTTTTTAATCCGCCTGACGGTCTTTTGGATGATGCCGTCATCGTTCCAGGCCTGGGAGCCGGCTTCGTCCTTCACAGCGGGGATGCCAAAGAGCAGGCAGGCCTTAAGACCAGCGCCAACCGCTCTCTCAAGCTTAAGCTCCAGTTGTTGCGGGGAAAGCTGATATTGGCCGGGCATGGCCTCAATGCGGGCTGAGAAATTGTCGTCGTCGGTTTCAACGACAAAATAGGGCATAACCATTTGGTCGGGGTGCAGAGTGGTCTCGCGCACCAGTCCTCGCAACTGTTTATTTTTCCTCAGGCGCCTTCCTCTGTAAAACATCATCTACTCCTTGTCGGGCGAAAAATCATGGACCCGCTGCCATTATAACCTGATGCGGGGCAAAGTCATTTAGAAAAACGTATATTTTTTTGGATGAGCTGATTTGCGAAGCCAGGTGTTCCTGCCCCAAAACCATTAGCGGGCACACCGGCTTTATTTTAGAAACGTCTCTGAACTCAGGCGGAAATTTCCTCGTCCGTCAAGTAGCATGCCGGATCCTCGGCCCAGACGTCGCCGTAGACGGCCTCGGCCCTGGCCCGGAAGTTTCCGGCGCAGATGTTCAAAAACCGGCATCTGGCGCACCGTCCCTTGACGTGCTTCTTCTTGTCCTTCAGGCGCGCCAAAAGTGGAATTCCCCGGTCCGTCCAAATTTCGGAGAACGGCCTTTCCAGGACGTTGCCGAAGGTATGTTGCCGCCAGAACTGATCCGGATGCACGGAGCCGTCCCAGGAGATGCAGCCGATGCCGCGCCCGGAGCTGTTGCCCTCGTTGAACTGCAAAAGCTCCATGACCTTGTCCGCCCTGTCCGCATCTTCCCGCAAAAGGCGCAGCCAGACATAGGGGCCGTCCGCGTGATTGTCCACGGTAAGCACTTCCTTGGGATGCCCCTGGTCGAAAAGCTCCCTGGTCTTGTCCATGATCAGATCAACCACGGCCCTGGTCTCGGCGTGGCTGAGATCCTGCGAGGCAAGGCCCTCGCCCCGCCCGGTCGTGACCAGATGGTAAAAGCAGATTCGCGGCACATGCATGTCCCGGATAAGGCCGAACAAGAGCGGCACCTGCGCCATATTTCCCTTGTTGATGGTAAAGCGCAGGCCGACCTTGAGCCCTTCGGCCAGGCAATTTTCCACCCCGCGCATAGCTTGGGCGAAGGAACCGGGCGACTGCCGGAAGGCGTCGTGGACCTTTTGCGCGCCGTCAATGGATATCCCGACATAGGAAAGACCGATGGACTTCAATTCCCTGGCCTTTTCCGGGGTGATGAGCGTGCCGTTGGTCGAGATGACGGCCCGCATGCCAAGCGACACTGCATATCCGGCCAGTTCCGGCAGATCCTCGCGCACCAGGGCTCACCCCCGGAAAAAAGCATGACCGGCGTCCCGAAAGCGGCCAGATCTTCAAGCATGGCGCGGGCCTTGGCCGTGGAAATCTGGTCTGTGCCCCGCTCGCCGGTTGCCTTGGCGTAGCAGTGCAGGCAGCGCAAATTGCAGCGTCTGGTCATATTCCAGACCACCACCGGTTTTTTGTCTTCCGAGAACTGCAGAAGATGTGACGGCAGTTGCCCGGATTTGCGGGCGTAACGCAGAGCGTCAGAAGGCTCGACCTGCCCGCAGTAAAGTTTGGATATGCCTATCATTCAGTTCTATTCCAACGTTCCGGTCAATAGTAAGGTTCCAAAATTCCGCTCCAACATCAGGCTAAGCTTGCAACCAGCAAGCCGAACCTCAGCAATGCAACGTGTCGTCAGTAGATCGTGTCGTTTGCCTTCAGGCGCTGCCAGTAAAGCTTTATGGCCTGGGCCTGGCCGGGGTAATTCTTCAAAATCCCCTGTATTTCCGTTTCAGCCTCATTATCCCTGCCCATAGCCCTGGCCGCCAGCGCGGCATGCACCTGGGCCCGCCACGAGCCGCACGGCTCAAGACGCGCCACCAAAGCGCGGATATCCTCGTACCGTGCCTGCCTGTGCAAACAGACTATATGCAGCTTCAAGCGCCCCTCAATGCAGGCCGGCGCTTTGGCAGTCCACTCTTCCAACACCTTCTCGAGGCGATCCAGCTTGTTGTCCTCCAACAAAAGCTCACAAAGCACCATGTAAGGCCCCGGAGAATACTGCGCACCCGCCACATACTCATCAAGCTGCCTGACGGCCCTGGCCTTGTTCGCCAAAGCAAGGTTGCCGTATGCGGCGAAAAGCAGGGCCCTCGGCATTCTTTTCGACAATCCCTCAAGTTCCGACGTGACCTGGCGGATGGCAAACACCTTGTCCGGGTGGTTGACCAGGCTTTCGGTAGCGTCCGTGTAGCGCACCGAGGGAGGTATCTCCACATTCTCCAGCGACGCCGGGCCACCCAGGCTTTGCAGCACGCAAACCGCGCGGTAAAACCGCTGCTCGTCCGGGCCGACAATTTGCGCGGCCACCCCCGCCCCCGGCTCAAGCAAAAGAGCCAGATGGCAAATCACAGCTACCGCCGCGCAATACCGGATATAAGCCATCGAGCGCATTCTCAGCATCCCCCGTATATTCCCCAAGGCCTTCACCGGCCATTATTTTCAAGCGGCCAAGACTGAGCTTGGCTCTTTGCTCCGGGTTCCTTATTATCCTATTTCTTGTATAACGCAAGCAAGTCGGTTATGTAGTGGACACAGGATAAATAACTCTGTGAGGGTTCACTATGAATACTGGTACAAACTCGCCTTCTATCGTTTACTTCGCCGGAGTACGCTGCCGCGGAGCCGATGACAACAAGATGAGCAAGGTGGCCAGATTGTTCGAAGCCGCCGGTTTCGGCAAGCTTTTCACCAAAGATATGCTTACCGCGGTCAAGCTGCATTTCGGCGAACGCGGCAACGACACCCATTTAAATCCCAGTCTGGTCCGCGTGGTTGTGGACAAGCTGCACGCCATCGGCGCCGTGCCGTTCATCACCGACACCAATACCCTGTACAAGGGCAGCCGGCACAACGCTGTGAGCCATCTGCTAACCGCCCTTGAGCACGGCTTCTCTTTCGCCACGGTAAACGCCCCGATCATCATCGCCGACGGCCTCAAAGGCGGCAGTTTCACCGAAGTAACCATCAACAAAAAACATTTTTCCCACGTCAAAATAGCTGACGGCATTGCCGACGCCGGCGGCATGATGGTCTTAAGCCACTTCAAAGGCCACGAAATGGCCGGCATCGGCGGAGCCATAAAAAATCTGGCCATGGGCTGCGCGCCGGGCAGGGGCAAGCGGGACCAGCACGCAGCCAGGTTCAACGTCCGGCCGCAAGTGTGCATCGCCTGCGGCCAGTGTATCGACAGTTGCCCGCAAGACGCCATCTCCTGGGCCATGGAGAACGGCAAAAAATGCGCTTCCATCGACAAGCAGACCTGCGTCGGCTGCGGTGAATGCCTGACCGTCTGCCAACCCAAGGCCGTCACCCTCGATTTCAAAACCGAAACCAAACCCTTCAACGAGCGCATGGTTGAATACGCCTATGGAGCGGTTCTCAAGAAAAAAGGGCGCGTCGGCTACATAAACTTCGTCATGAACATAACCCCGGATTGCGACTGCGTTCCCTGGAGCGACGCCCCCCTGGTGCCCGACGTCGGCATCCTTGCCAGCCTCGACCCCGTGGCCCTCGACCAGGCCTGCTACGACCTCGTCAACAAACAGGAAGGCTTCCGCCATTCCCACCTGAAGAGCAACCACGCCGCCGGCTGCGACAAGTTCAAGGGCGTATGGGACTATACCGTGGGCGACGTTCAAATGAGTTACGCTGAATCCATCGGCCTTGGCACGACAAAATACGAGTTGAAAGAAGTATAGGGTACGAAAATGTTTAACGTCGCGCCAGGGCCTTAAATTTTGGAAGCTGCCTTATTGGCTGTTTTTTCAGCAATATATGTAATATTATTTGGAAAATGCCATGTCATACCTTGAGAACTCTTTTTTGCCGGCCGATAGCTTGCCGCTTACGTTTGCGGCTTCGCGCAAGTTCATTTCCGCCTTTGTAGCCGCTCTTTTGCTTACGCTGATTTTCAGCCCTCTGGCAGGAGCGCCCGCTGCCAACGCGCAAGGGTTGGCCGAAGAGCATACCGTCCTTTATTATCTCCTGGAGATACAAAGACGGCAGGACAAAAACTGCCAGGGAACCGCCTTCCCCCAGGCGCCCTCGCTTACGCCATCCTATATCCTCCTAAATGCCGCCGAGGAAATCGCCTCCGGAACACCGCTTACCGAAGCCTTGAGCAAGCGCGGCCTGGATTATTCACAGATACTCGTCGCCACCACGGCGGACGGCTCGGCCCAGGACGCCTTTGCCAGACTTAAACAGCAATACTGCCCGTTCATCATGAAGGACAGCTACCTCTATGTGGGAGCCGCCAGAAACAACGGCCAGTGGGTGCTTCTGATGAGCCCGAACGAAGGAAGCGGCATGGCTTACGCTGACCCCGGCCAGAACGGCGGATATACGCCGCCGGATGCCGGACAGACGGACACCCCGCCAGCGCCGGAACCTGGAGTGGAACATCTGACCGATCCCAACCCGAAACCCGTGATGCCGGACTCTCCAGTTGCCCAGGTCCAGCCTGGCGCGTCTGGCGCGCCGGACATCCAGGACCAGCCTGCCCAGCCCGTGCCGCCTGCCCAGCCAGGCGCCATACTTAAGTCTGATCCCCTGCTCAACATCCGCCACAAGGACGCCCAGGATTATAGCGGAACGGCTGCCGTACCCCCTGCCGCCACGCCTCCACCCGGCACGCCTCCGATTGCCGTACCCCCTGCCGCCGTCCCGGCTGCCCCTCAACCGGCCTACCCGGCTCCGGCCACACCCTCGGCTGTGGGGCCTGATTCAGTTCCCGCAAATGAAATCATTCACGAAGCCGCGCCGTCCCCGGTGCAAAAGCTGCCGCCCATCCCGGCCGGGCAGGTCGACCCGGCCAGGCTTGAGCCATTTCTTCCTAAACGGCCCATCGGCCTTAACGACCAGGAGGCCATGGCGGCTTTTATTGACCAGGTCAGGGTCAGGGGATACATGTGCGGCGACACCTTCATGCAACCAGTCCCCGGCCTGGCATACAACCAAACTCTGGCGGCCGAAGCCCAGCGCCACGCCGAGGACATGGCCGCGAAAAACTTCTTCTCCAGCACCGCCCCGGGCGGCAAAAACCTCGCAGCCAGGGTTTCCGCGACCGGCTACCAATACCACGACCTTGGAGAACTGCTCGGCCGGGCCGCTCCGCCGGTGGAACGCATCCTGGTGTCCTGGCTTTCAAATCCCAGGCAGTGCGCCATGATCATGAACCCGTCTTTCACTGAGATAGGAACGGGCTATGAAACGCTGATGAACAATTTCGTCATCATCTTCGCAGCCCCGGAGCTCACCGACAGCCCGGCTCCAAAATGATCATGGCGGGGCTGACGTCACACAGATGACGCCGGCGCCGGCGGAAGAATAACCGCGTTTCGCGCAAATATCGCGCGGGCCGGCAATGGGGATGGAAAATCTTCCCATACCCCATTGCCGGCCCGCATGACCCAAGTTTCAACAAGATCGCGTCAACCCGGTCCAAAAGCGACGCTTCCACGGCAGCGCCCTTGCCATATGGCCGAAAACTCCACACCATGAGCAAAAACTCCACATCCCAACAATCAGGACGCTTCGGCGCTTTTGCGGAACTGGCCGCCTATCTTGACGGTCTTGGCCTTTTCAGGATGACGCCGGGGCTTGAGCGCATCAGGTCGGTCCTTGACCGTTTGAACCTGCGCCGACCTCCGTTCACGGTCGCGCAAATCGTCGGCACGAACGGGAAAGGCTCCACCTCCACCATGCTTGCAAGTCTTGGCTTTGCGCACGGCCTTAAAACCGGACTAGGCACTTCCCCGCATTTTGTGTCCGTCCGGGAACGGATCAAAATAGACGGCCGCCTTTTGCCGGAGGAAACCTGGGTCACTCACGCCAACAAACTCATGGACGCCGGTGGAAAAGAGCTGTCCTATTTTGAATTCATCGTTGCCCTGTCCGTCGTCGCCTTTGCAGCCGAAGGAGTGCAACTGGCCGTCATGGAAACCGGGCTTGGCGGAAGCTGGGACGCCACAACCGCCCTTGAAGCCGACCTTGTGGTCTTCACTCCCATCAGCCTGGATCACACCCAGATTCTGGGCGAGAGCATCTCCGAAATCGCCAGGGACAAGGCAGGGGCCATACGCGCCGGTAAACCGGCCATAACCGTCGGGCAGCCCCCGGAGGTCATGGCCGAAATAGCCGCAGCGGCCGAAAAAAACGGCAGCGCCCTATATCTGGTGGCCGACGCCCCGGCCGGGGCAGACGCGACGAACCGGATCGGCTGTTGCCCGCATACGGCCCGTCTGGTGAATCTGAGCGTGCCGGAAAGGCCCCGGGGGGAAAAAATGCTCCTGTCCGGAGACTTTCAGCGGCAAAACGCCGCCCTCGCCCTGGCCTCATGGCGCTTCGTCAACCACATGCTTTCGGAAAAAAAACCGCAGACCGCAGACCGGCAGAACGCGACACAAAGAATGTCCGCAGCAGCCATCAGCCCGGCCGAAGCAAAAGGCCTTTGCTCGGCCTGGATCCCTGGACGGATGCACCTAATCCGCCCACAGGAGCTTGCCGTTCTTCACGCCGGCAGAGGGGAAAGCGCGGCTCTGAAAGACAGGCAAAGGGCGGAACCGTTCTTTCTGCTCGACGGCGCGCACAACTGCCACGGCCTGTCAGCCCTTGGCCTGGCCCTGGCCAAATCCGGCATCGCCCCGTCGGCGACGATTTTTGCCTGCCTTGAAGACAAGTATCCCGAACAGATGGCGGCCCATTTGCGGGCCTTGTCAACCGGTCCGATCTTCATTCCTCCGATCAAAGACAACCCAAGGGCCGTGCCTCCGGGAAAGCTGGCCGGGCTAATCGGCCTGAACGCCAGCCCCGCCGGCAGCTTGCATGAAGCCGTACGCCTTGCCGTGGAACATGTTTCAAACTACGCCCCAGCCGGACGCGAGCGCGCCTTTGCCCTGGGGGGCATTGACGGCGCTCCCGCCGTCTCCCCGGGTGTGATCCTGCTTTGCGGATCTTTATACCTGCTTGGCGAATTTTACGCCATGTTTCCGCAAACCCTCAACACCCCCCAAAAAGGGTGAGCGGGAGACGCGCGCCCAATTCCCGCCTTGTTCCTTGCCAGCCGAAAAAATTCAACTTTTCGCAGGCCTGGAATCAATGAGAGCTGCCTCCCGCGTCTTTGCCGTCCGTCATATCTTGCAGCGCCTTGCTATTCAGAATAGCTATTTCCGATCTTGATATCTTGATCAGACCGTCTTTGGCCAGTTTCGACAGTTCGCGGGAAAAGGTTTCCCTGGCCAGGCCAAGGGAGCGGGCCAGAACCTCCCGCGTGACTTCAAGCGGAATGACGGTCTTTCCGGTCAGACGCGCGCGATGCGTGAGCCATGAGGCCACCCTCCAGGCTGAGGAATCCTGCGCCTGGATGAGGGTTAATTTGTGGGTCAGCATCCGCAGGCGACGCGACAAAACAGCGAGCATAAGACGGGCCATTTTGGGGCTTTCATCGATCATGGACAGGAATTTCTGCCCTTCGATGTAGATGGTCATAACGGGCGTAAGCGCAATCGCGCTCGTCGGCCAGGTGCCCTGATGAAAGACAGGGGCCTCGCCCACCACAGAGCCGGGCTGGACTATGTGCAGGATGCTTTCCCGGCCTCCCGGAGATTCCCGGCTCACCTTGACCTGCCCTGACAGGATAAGAAAAAAACCGTGCGCGTGGTCACCCTGACGCAGTAAGGCCGCACCAGACTGAAACTCGCAGAATTTGGCGTGAGCGGCCAATTTTTCAATTTCTTCCGCGGACAATTTTGAGAAAAGGCTGAAATCAGCCAAAAAGTCGCCGATGCTTCTGTCCGGACCTTTTGGTCTGCTCATAAATATCGCGTCCCTGTCATCTTATGGCATTTCACAGCAATTATTTGAGGACAAATCCCGCAGAGCTGACAGGCTTTTCAAGGCTAATCCGCTCCAATCAAAAGGGGCAGAGGAAGGAAGCGGTATGGTGGAAGAAACACAGGGCCTGCGCCCGCGACCATCAGGACAATCGCCCTGTTGGTTTCCTCCCCCAACTATTCGCCCCCGGCTGCCTATTCAGGCACGAACGCCATCGCGGCCAGGGGGGGCAGGGTCAGGCGCAGGGAGTGGCCGGGCCTTTTGCCGCCCTCGGCCTTGATGGCGCCGCAGTTGCCCACGTTGCTCCCGCCGTAGAGTTCGCTGTCCGTGTTCAGCCGCTCACGCCAGACGCCGCCAAACGGCACCGGGATGCGATAGCCTTGCCTGGTCACAGGGGTGAAGTTGAAAACCCAGGCCACCGGCCTGCCTGTGTCGGTCTTGCGCAAAAAGCTGACCACCGATGCGTTGTAGTCTGCGAAATCAAGCCAGCTAAAACCGCTCCAGTCGTTGTCATGCTGGTACATGGCCGGTTCTGCGCGCAAAAGGCCGTTCAGATCGCGAACAAGAGACTTTATTCCGGCATGGGCCGGAAATGGCAGGAGATCCCAGTCAAGCTCGGCCGACTCGTCCCATTCTTTCCACTGCCCGAACTCTCCGCCCATGAAAAGCAGCTTTTTGCCTGGGTGGGCCCACATAAATGCGTATAAAAGGCGCAGGTTGGCCTGCATCTGCCACATGTCGCCCGGCATCTTCGACAGAAGCGACCCCTTGCCGTGGACCACCTCGTCGTGCGACAGGGGCAGGACGAAGTTCTCGGAAAAGGCATAGACCATCGAGAAAGTCAGGGAGTTGTGGTGGAATTTGCGATGGATCGGGTCATTTTGCATATAGCCCAAGGTGTCATGCATCCAGCCCATGTTCCACTTGAAGGTGAAACCGAGCCCGCCGGTATAGACCGGCCTTGACACTCCGGCCCAAGCGGTTGACTCCTCGGCCAGGGTGATAGCGCCGGGGGCCTTGTCGTGGACCACGGTGTTCAGCTCGCGCAGAAAGTCGACCGCTTCAAGGTTTTCGTTCCCGCCGTAGATGTTCGGCCGCCATTTTCCAGGTTGGCGGGAGTAGTCGAGATATAACATGGAGGCTACGGCGTCTATGCGCAGCCCGTCAAAGTGGAACTCGCGCAGCCAGTAGAGCGCGTTGGCCAGGAGGAAGTTTTTGACCTCATATCGTCCGAAGTTGAAAATGTAGGTGCCCCAATCCAGGTGCATGCCCTGCTCCGGATCCTCATATTCGTAGAGAGCGGTGCCGTCAAAGCGCACCAGCCCTGATTTGTCGGGGGAGAAATGGCCCGGCACCCAATCGAGAATCACGCCAATTCCGGCCTGGTGGCAGCGGTCGATGAAGTATTTCAAATCCTCGGGCCGCCCGAAGCGCGAACTGGGCGAAAAATATTGCCCGGTCTGGTAGCCCCACGACTGATCCAGAGCATGCTCGGCCAGGGGCATGAACTCTATATGGGTGAAACCCAGGTCTTTGACATAGGGGATGAGAGTCTCCGCCATCTCCCTGAAGTTGTAGAAAGGGTGGAGAACGTCGTCGTGCCTCTTCCAGGAACCGGCGTGCACTTCGTAAATGGATACCGGCCTGTCCAGGTGCGCGCCGAGAATCGATCGTTGCTCCATCCAGTCCCCGTCAGTCCAGGGGTAATCCTCAAGGCCCTGGGTAATCGAGGCCGTGCCTGGACGATACTCAGAGTAAAAGGCCACCGGGTCTGACTTGTAGACTATCTCCCCGTAAAAACCCTTGATGCCGTATTTGTAAAGCATGCCCTTTTTGATCCCCGGCACAAAGGCGGCCCAGATCCCGGACGAGCCCACCGAAAAGAGGGGGATTTCGCCATAGGTCCAGTAGTTGAACTCACCGGCCAGAGACACTTCGGTGGCGTTTGGCGCCCATACGGCGAAACTGAAACCAATCTCTCCGTCCTGCTCTTTTGGGTGGGCGCCCAGGATGCGGTACATGTCGTGGTGCTGCCCCTTGTTGAACAGATAAAGATCAAAGGGCTCAATGAACAAAGGATACGATTTCATATATACTCAAAGACTCGCGGTTTTGTTGTCCGTGTCCGCGCACGCGAGCGGACGGCAAAACAGGACAACGGGTCAGAAATCAACGGTACGCGCGCCCTGCACTTTCCCTGACGCCTTTTTATAAAGCTCAATGTAGTCAAGGCAGGACTGGTGCCAGGTAAACATGCGGTTCATGGCCCGGCTTGTCATCTGCAGCCATTCCTCCTGGTTGTCTGTCCAGAGTCTGACCGCGTCGGTCGCGGCTTTTAAAAACGACTCCGGGTCAGGAAGCGCGAAGGTAAAGCCGGTGGCCGAGGGCTCCGGCCAGGGGATGATGGTATCGCAAAGCCCCCCGACCGCTGTGGCCACAGGCGGCGCGCCGTAGCGCAGAGCGTACATCTGCGTCAAGCCGCACGGCTCGTAGCGGGAGGGCATGAGAAAAATGTCGCTGCCGGCCAGAATGCGGTGGGCGAGTTCCTCGGTGTAGCCGATGACCGCCGCCATGCTGCCCGCAAAGCGTTTGGTCAGTTCCATGGTGCGCTCCTCATGATCCTTGGCGCCCTCGCCAAGGACAATTACTCCGACATCCAGCTTCATGAGTTCGGGCACGATGCTGTTGAGAAGGTCAATTCCCTTCTGGCCGCGCAACCGTCCTATAAATCCGAGCAAAGGCCGGTTTTCCAGCCGGTTGGACAGGCCCAGTTCCTTGATCAGAACCCGCTTGCAGAGCGCCTTGCCTTTCAGGTTTTCCGAGGTATAGGGGGCGGGCAGAAAAGGGTCGGTGCGCGGGTTCCACACGACATAGTCGGCCCCGTTGATAACTCCGGCCAGATCCTCCTGCCTGCGCTGCAACACGCCCTCAAGGCCGCAGCCAAAATCTTTCGTAAGGATTTCGCTGGCATAGGTCGGACTGACCGTACTGACCACATCGGCGTAAGCGATGCCGCCCTTGAGAAAGTTCAGATCGCCGTAATACTCGATTCCCTCCATCTGCCAGGCCTCAGTGGGCAGGTTGCTGTCGGCGAAAAGGCGGGAAGAGAACCGCCCCTGAAAGGCCAGGTTGTGGATTGTGAGCAAGGTGGAGGTGGACGACCAAAATGGATCGCTGCGCCGCAAAAAGTGCATGTAGACCGGGATGAGCGCGGACTGCCAGTCATGGCAGTGAATAACCTCAGGCGCCTCGCCCATGAGTTTAAGCAGCGACAGCACCGCACGGCTGAAAAAGATAAACCGTTCGGCATTGTCAAAGTAGTCTCCCTTGGGATCATTGTAATAATACCGGCGGTCGAAGTATTCTCCACGCGCGATAAAATAGACCGGAACGCCCTGATAGTCGGCCATGTAGACGTCGCAGGTGATCGGAGGCCACGGATAGCCGACCGGGCAATCGGAAATAATCTTCTTGATCTTATATCCGCCCGTGCTGAGCCGTCCGTAAAACGGCGTCACCACACAAACCTGAACCCCGGCGTTGCGCAAGGCCACGGACAGAGAGCCGCTGACATCGGCCAGACCACCAGTTTTGGAGAATGGGAATATCTCGGATGATACAAAGACGATTTTCCTGTCCACCTAACCGCCTCCTGTCAGGAAGTGAATGAATCCGGTCGAAAAAAAGCCGCCGCCAGCTCCTGTCTTGAATGCCGGGCGCAGGCGCTTGCCGGGGTTTGCCCGCAGGCAAGACACCCGCAGGCCTGATTCCCTCAAAGGCCAGGCAGCGCCAAAGGAGCGCGGCGCAAGAACGCCCCCGGCGACGTGCCGGCCCGAACGGCAACGAACCCGTGCGGGCCGGCCGTTCAAGGGAAAAGTCATTCTTTATATTCAATATATTATAGAGAACACAATAAAACAACCGCTGACGGTATCCTTTTGCTTAAAAAAAAACGCCAGAAATCCACGGTAATTACCGTCTGCGGGGCGAAACCATGAAAAAAAATCAGCCTCCGGCGAGAGGCTGTTTTTTCAAAAAAACACTGCGATGAGGCCAGCGGCCAGCCGTTTACGGGTCAGTGCCGTGCGCCGGATCACCGTGCGCAAGCGAGCTATTGTTTCAAATCCTCGCCGGGGCCGTAGTTAATATCGTCCCCCATGTCTGCCTCGGTTTCAAGAACCTCAATCTTCTCCTCCAGCCAGTCAATTACCGCCCTGGCGGTATGGTAGTTGAACAAAAGCTTGGTATGCACGTTGCGGGTCACAACCTTGACTGTCTGGTCGCCACTGTCCATCATCTCATGCCCGAAAACTCCGTCTGAAGAGATGATTCGCTCGGTGTGCGAAGGCAGTTTGTCGCTCTCGGTGTAAAAATTGAGTTCTATCTCACCGTGCGGATTGATGCCGCCCCATACCCCGTGGGTATATTTCAGGGCCAGCTCTTCATCGGCCACATATTCGTAGCGCACTCTCACCGAAAACGGCTCTTTGTTCATGCAATCTCCCGAGTTGTGGAAGCGCCGATGAAAGCAGCGCTTCCCTGTCAATATCAGATGCTGGTGAAAAAGATCAGGCCGCCAGCGGCTTCCGGCACGCGCATAATCGCCGGGGTCTGGCTCGCGTCGACCTTGTAGGCGGGAAGCTGCCCGGCGTGGAGCCTGTCATCAAACAAAATAGCATGCTTTTCCAGGGTGGATTTTGTATACTTCTCACCCTGAGCCCGCACGTCGTCAAACATTGACGAATAGGCTGGCGGAGCGAACGGCGGAGCCCAGTCGCTTTTTTCAAAGACTGTGTTGCCCTCGGTCATTTTTTCAAAAAAGGTCGGCTCTCGCATGATGATCCAATCTTTACGGCTGGCAAATCCCGGCGGAATTGGTTATCAGAATTTCCAGACGCTTGCAAATGCCGGCCGGGCAACCGGCGCCGGCCGTTCTTTTATTCAGCGGCCTTAGAATATGCAAAAAAGCAAGGAAAGTGAAGCACTATCACGCGTTACGGCAAAAAACGCCGCCCGGCAAAAATGGACAGCCCAAACAAGTTGTTATGAAAATAAAAAGATGCGCTGACCCTGCGCCCCCGGCGCACCGGGGCATGCCGGGCGTTGATCCGTGCATCCTGGACGACCCGGCTGTCAATCTGGAACTGCGCCTTACCTGGGAGCGTTGGGCCGGGCTTTTTTCCCTGCGCCGTTTTTCCCTCCAGGGACGCGAGTATCTCCTGGCCTGGTTTGATCAGAGCGTGGAAGATGAGGTGGATCGCGAATTCAAGCGCTCCCCGTCTCTTGGCTATGCCAAGCACTGCCTGGCGACAAGCGCCCTGCTTGAGCAAACGGCGCGGTTTGATCCGCAGGCGGAAAAAAGACAGTGCGCAATGGTTCCGAAGCAAAATCCTGCCATAGAGGAGAAGGTAAAATCCCTGGGGTTAGCCCTGAATGGGGACGGCACTCCAAAGCGGCGATTTGCCGTCTTCACCCTCAGGCAAAAAGAAAATGAAAACAGTTGCGCGGCATGCCGTCTGTCTGACTCCTGCCGGTCGGCCAACCTTGGAAAAACAGCCCGTTCCTGAAAAAATAAGGGAAATACGGCCGGATTTTAGCCCTGCCATGCGCAAAAGCCCGGATCATCCGGTCGTCAGGAGGGCACGCAGTTCCCTGACCTTTTCTTCCATGTTAAGGCAAATGGTTGTGAGTTCTCCGGGCGTGAGCCCGAGAAGTTCCCAGATGTTGTCGGAGGGGGAGAGGAGAAAAATCTCACCGCTGGAGCCGTAGCCCAAGCCGTGCGATATCATGTTCGCAGCCGGCAGGATGGCGTCCTCAGCAGTGGCGAAGGGAGAAAACGGCGAGTGGTGAGTCTGCACCTTGACGATCAATTCTTCCGGACAGCGCCAGTGCTTGAGCAACTCCGAGCCGAGTTCCTCATGGGTGAATCCCAGGCAATCTTCCTCCAGGCTGTGCATGGAGACGTTGTTGCGCTTGGCCTCGGTCAGAAGATAGAGGGCGTGGGTGGGTATTTGCGTGTAAATAAGCAGTCTGGATATATCGTGCAAAAGGCCGGCCACGAAGAACCTCTCCTGCTGGGCAAGGCCCACCTGCTGCGCCAGGAGCTTGGCGGCGACCCCGCAAGCGATTGAATGTCCCCAGAAGGACTGCATGTTGACGAGCGACACCGGCATCCCCTTGAATGAGGTGACGAGGGTGGCTCCCATAGCCAGCATGGACAACTGTCCGGTGCCGATCAGGGTGACAGCCCGCGAGATGGTGTCGATCCGGCTGGACAGACCGTAAAAAGGGCTGTTGACCAAGCGCAGCAGCTTGGCGGACAGGGCCGGGTCGGTGGCGATGATCTGGGCGGCGTCCGAGACGGAGGCGTACGGGTTGTTGATAATCTCCACCAAGCGGTGAAATACGAGCGGGAGTGTGCCGATTTTGACGCTGGCGTTAATCAGCCTGTCTATTGGCACCTTGGGCGGCTTTTGCGTGTGAAAAGCGGGTTTTTGCTGCGATGGTTTGTGCTGGACGGGATTTCCCGATTTTCCGAGAAGAACCCGCGCTTCCCTCTGAATGGCCACCTGCACAAGAGCGCTCACAAATTCGCTATCCCGGTCAAGCAGCGCGAAGCGGGGCAGAACTATCTCGTTTATCGTCTCCTGCAATTCGGCCGGCATGAGGACATCTCCGGAGCCTTCCTGTTTGTTCTCCTCAGGCGGCAGGACATGCACGGCGGACACCCCGACATTGCGCAACACCTGGATGGCATCAGCGGACAGTACCCGACCGGCCGGAAAGATCAACCTGCCGTCGGCCGAAAAAACAGCCCTGGCCAGCCGTGAACCTTCGACCACGCTTTCTACTGCGGTCTCGTGCATAGTCCGTCCTCAAAGGGGTTGCAAAAAATAAGGATATATTCCAGCTCAAGCAAGATACCAGATTCGCGAAAAAAATCAAATAGTTTAATTTATCGTCACAGGCAAGGCCGAAGAAAGGTGCGCCTTTGGCGCTGGCCACAAAAACAGGTGGTCAAAAGGCTTGCCAAATGCCTGTCCGTATCGACGGTTTGCCGCGGCAGGCCAGGAAGGCCGCCTGCAATCCGCACAAGTTTGAATTGCTTTTAGTCCCTGTTTCCTATATTCGCATATGTATAATCATCAGTGTAGGACAAGCCCCCTGTTCGGAGCTGGAATGAAAATCATTGCCGCATATCTCTCTATTCTGCTCACCCTGTTGCTCGTTTCCATTCCATCCGCCGATGGAGCCGCCGTCAAGGCCGTCAACGACATGGGGGACACGATTGTTTCCCTTGAGTGCGTGCTGCCGGACAAAAGCACCAAAAAGGTCATGGGCCTTGTCGCCGACGGGCGGTCTTCCGTCGTCGACCTTGAGGGATGCGACAGAGTAGTTTTACGCTGGGAGAGCTTGGTCACGCAATTTTTCATTGAAGAACCCATTGTCGACGGCCAAATCCTGACCTTCTCCTTCAACTCGCTGGATATCGAGGCCACACAACGGCACCCCGTACTCTCGGTCAAAAACCTCAATGCGGAAAAAATCATACCCGGCGGACTGCCCTTTGATATGCTCCTTTACGCCGTCGAGGGCGGGCTCACTCAGCACACGCTGAACGAGCTTCTCCCGCCGGCCGGCAGACCCGTGCGCGATCCAAAAAAATATGCTGTATCCTTGGCCGAGTCCTCCTGGCGTATATTATACGACTCCCTGGATTTTGGCACAGGAAAGGATGACCTGGATTTTTTACGCTCACTGACCATCGCGTCAGACTATACCAGCCCGGTCGTCCTTATGACCCTCGCGCATTTGAAAAAGATCGGGGCCGACCCATACCTGGCCCTGACCGACTCTGGAGTGCTGCCTCTGCGGGATGACGCGTTTTCCAACCCGGACTACGCGGCCACGGCGGACAACACCCTTGAGACCGACACCTTCCAGAAACGCTGGAACGCGGTGGACATAGTTCTGACGGACATCGCCACCGGCAGCCGCACATCTACGGGCATCGTTTTCATATTCACGACTGAAAAAATACGCTATGAATTCACCCTCAATTTCTCTACAGCTATGGCCCTGCTCAAAATCGTGCGAGTATAAAAGCCTGTTACGCGAAATATTGCCTGAACGGACAAATTGTGTGAAACTGCTCAAATGATAGTAGGCATAGGCATAGACTTGGTGGAGCTGACGCGCATCAGACGCATCATCGACAAATTCGGCCATCCGTTCATACGCAGACTCCTCGGACCGGATGAAACAGCCGACTTTACATCCAAGTTCGGCGGCAACCTCCTTTCGGCAAAAGCAGCGGAATTTATCGGCGCCCGTTTCGCGGCCAAAGAAGCCGCAGTAAAGGCGCTTGGCACCGGTTTCTCCGATGGCGTGTCCATGTGCGACGTGCAAGTCGCAAACCTTCCTTCAGGCAAGCCGGAAATTGTCTTCAGCGGCAAGGCGGCTGCAGTTCTCGCCAAAATCCCTGAGCCGGTCTGCCATTTGACGATCACACACACAAGAGAAACAGCGGCCGCCTTTGTGATCGTGGAATCGTTGAGGGCTGACCCCAAATAAATCTCGATTGGCGACATCCTGTATTTTCCAAGAAGCAAGGCATAAGGAAAATTTGGCGCAAGCATAAAAGGCATATGGTGAGTCCACTTTTATGCCTGCGGCAAAGCGATTTGGGAACAAGGCCGTTTTGCAGCCTTAATTCATTTATAAAAAGATCCCGACTAAAGGGCGCCAAACATGAATATATCCCCAAAGCTCTTTGAAGATCTGCCCACACCGGCGGAAATGCGCCTGTGGGATGAAGCGGCCTGGCTGACACATAAGATACCGAGCCTTCTGCTGATGGAAAACGCCGGGAGGGAAGCCTTTTACGAGCTTGCCAAGCATTGCGCTTTGTCGCCGGCAAGCAAGATTCTCATATTCGCCGGCAAAGGCAACAACGGCGGAGACGGTTTCGTCCTGGCCCGCCACCTGCACGACGCTGGATGCCAGGTTCTGGTCTGCTCCATACACCCGTTCGAGGCGCTCTGCGCAGTGGCCGCAGAACATGCCCGCATTGCCGTGAGCTGCGGGGTTCCCTTCCTGACCGTGGGTATCAAAAACGACCTTTTTCTGCCACTTGAGTGGCGAAACCCGGACGTGGTGGCGGATGCGCTGATCGGGTCCGGAATGTCCGGATCGCTAAGGGAAGAAGAACTGGCCCTGATCAATGCGATCAACGAGTTTCGCGGACGTTCCATGATTTTCGCCATCGACATTCCCACCGGGCTGTGCGGACTTACGGGGCGCCCCATGCCCGAAGCTGTGCGGGCCGATCTTACGGTGAGCTTTGAAGCCGGTTGCCCTGGCCTGTATCTGCCGCAAGCCTCAAAATACGCCGGGCATGTGGCAGTGAGAAAGATCGGAATACCCCAGGCTGTCAGAGCCAGCCACCCCGCATCCTGGCGTTTGCTCGCGCCCCAAAATGGCGAGGCATTTCTGCCGAACAAAATGCTGCACAAGGGAAGGGCCGGCAAAGTACTCGTCATCGGCGGCTCGCCCGGCATGGCCGGAGCGCCGCAACTGGCGGCGCGAGGCGCGCTCAGAGCCGGGGCCGGGCTGGTCCACATTGCCTGCCCGCGCTCGGTGGAGCCTTTCGTTCGCTCGAACCTCCCCGAAGCCATGACCGTGCCGCTTGGCGGTCATCCGGAAAAAAAATCCAGCCTTCACGAAGGGCTTCGCGAAGTCACGGATGTGGGCGACTGGGACGAATCAGCGGCAGACGACTGCCTTAGGGCCATTGAAACGCTCAAACCTGATGCCCTGGTCATCGGGCCCGGGATGGGCAGATCAAGGGCGGCGTGTTTGGCCGTCAAGGCAGTCCTTGGGGCGCAAAACCGCCCGCCTGCGCTGGTCGACGCCGACGCCCTGTTTTTCTTCGCGCACCCGCGAGAAGATTCCGCAAATTTCACGATGTCCGGCCTGCTCGACCCCGGACTTCTGACCGGGCGCGACATCATCACCCCTCATTCCGGTGAAATGGCCAGACTGCTCGGACCATCTTTCTTCGCCCCCGAAACAACCATGAGTGCGGACACAACACCACCCCAAAGCCCGGACATGAAGAAAGCCATCCGCCTGCTTGAAGCGGACCGTCCGGCGGCCCTTAAAGCCATCACCGCCAGATTCGCCTGCACCTGCGTCCTCAAAGGCCCCGGCACCCTGATCGGACATCGCGGCGGCCCGACCATTCTGGCCCCCTTTTCCGTGGCGGCTCTGGCCGTTGGCGGATCTGGCGACGTCTTGGCCGGCGTTGCCGCAGCGCTCCTGGCCCAGGGCAATGATGGGGTCTGGGCGGCATCCCTGGCCGTATACCTGCACGGCCGGGCCGGCGAAATACTGTCTGAAAGCAGCCCAAGAGGCCACTTGGCCGGGGAAATCGCCGACACCATCCGTAACGTGTGGCAAGAGCTGACGAAAGAATAACCACAGAAACCAGGCATGCCCCGCGGGAATTGAACAGCCAGGCCGAATGGGCCGCTTTGCGGGCCAAAACAGATGCAGTGTGTCCAGAAAAGCCCGCCAGGCCAGGCCGTTCAAAGCGCCGGATGGGGCACGCGTGCGCATTATGTACCATTTAAAACGTGACCAGTAAGGATTCTCCCACATGGTGTTTCGCCAGCGTATCATGAACCTTGAAGACACCCGGCGCGTCGGGCGCGCCCTGGCCTGTTGCATATCGCTGGAAAACCCGGCGGCCATTCTCTTTTACGGCCAGATGGGAGCGGGCAAGACGACCATCATCCGGGCAATCGTTGAAGCGCTGCCGGGAGGGGATGAGGCGGAGGTTTCAAGTCCCAGCTTCACCATATCAAATATCTACGCAACCACCCCGGAAGTAAGGCACTTCGACCTCTACCGCCTGGAGGAGGGTTGCTCCGACGAATCTCTGCTTGAATCCTTTGACGACCGCGGCACCCTGACCCTTGTCGAATGGCCGGAAAGGCTGCCCTCAGCCTGCCTGCCGCCGGACGGACTGGAGATCCGCCTCGGCCAGTCCGTCAGCGGCGCAGACCACGGCGCCAAGGAGACCGGCATGGAGATCGGGCAGTGCCGGGACATTGTCATCACCCCCATTGGCGAAAAAGGCAGACGGACCCTGTCCGCTTTCCAGGCAGCCCTTCCGCCGGCCTGGCAAAAGAATTCTTGAAATTCTCTAAAAACCGATTGACACCCTAGGCCTAAAAAATCTAGATTGAAACGTACAGGTTTGGTAGCAGGCTAGTGTTTCAGAACACATCTAACAAGTCAAAGCGGACGCAATATGATTGAAAAAACTAAAAAAACGCCATACGCGGTTGTGCAGGCCCCGGCTTGCGCTGTCGCGTTGTTTTTTGGCTTTTTCAACTTTACCCGCCGACCGGAACCCGGGGTCTGCTTGACGTCTTAAAACGCATCATAGTTTCGCATTAAGCCGCCGGCCCCCGAAGCCGGCGGCTTTTTTTATTGTTTTCACAGCATCTCAACTTTGGAGTTCGTCGCCGGACCGCGTTCCCCATCCGGCAACGAACTCAGGGCAAGGGCACTGATAACTCTGAAAGAGCAGCAAAAAGCAAAGGAAGGATAAAAATGTTTCACATGGATGCCTGCTTAAGCATCGTCAGCGGCTTAATTGTCTGGGGGGCCCTGCTCTCCTGCATCAAACTCACGGCAGCGGCCATTCAAAAAGCGCGACGCCCGGAAAAATCCCAATGGAGATTAAAATGAGCATGCTTACCCTAAGCATCTGGATAGCTTACGCAGCGGCCCTTGTCGGCCTGACCTGGCTGGCCAGGGGAAAAAACGTCCTTTTGCCGGGCAAGGTCGGGTCCGTGGTCCAGGCGTTCGCCTATGTGGCGACATATGTCTCGGCGGTAGCCCTGGTCGGTTTCGCCGGCCTTGGGCATTCCCTGGGCATGCAGATCCAGTTCATTACCCTAGGATGCGTCTGGTTCGGATGCTGGATGGTGTATAAATACATCGCCTGGCCGACCAGGCTCCTGCAACGCAGACTGAGCGCCGAAACGCCGATCGAAATGATGTCCAAGGGGTTCAAATCGAAATCCCTGGGCAAATACTACGGCCTGCTTTCCGGCATCCTCATCCTGATTTACTGTTCGGCCGTTTTCAAGGGCGGAGCCTTGATCCTGACCAGCGCCGTGCCCCTGACCGAAACGCAGGCCCTGTGCATACTCATCGGCATCGTGGCCGTCAGCGTACTCTGGGGAGGCCTGCGCGCCGTTCTCTACACCGAGGCCCTGCAAGGGCTCATAATGGCAGTCGGCGTTATCACCCTGGTCGCCGGGGCGCTCAAGCAGGTGGGCGGGTTTGGGGCGGCCATGGCCTCGCTCGCGGCCCTGCCGCCGACCGGGGTGGCCGACAACGGCTTTTTAGCCGTGAGTTCCGGACCGGCCGGGCTCAATATCATCTTCCTCATGTTGGTGACATCGGTCGGCGTTTGGGCGCAGCCGCAGATGATACAGAGGCACTTTGCCCTTAAAAGCAAGGACGAGGCCCGTAAGATCATCCCCATGTCCATGCTGATCATAGCTGTCCTGCTGGGCGGCACTCTTTTCGTCGGCGGCATATCTCGTCTTTTGCTCGGCCCCGAGGTATCCTCCCCTGACCTGGTCATTCCAGCCATCGTGCGCCTGGTCCTGCCCGAGGCCGGCGTCCAGCTCTTCGCCCTGGCCATTGTCTCGGCCTCGCTCTCCACGGCCTCGGCCCTTTTGCACGTCTCCTGCGCCACGCTCGGCCAGGACGTTCTGGGAAAAAGGCTGAACGGATGGAAGTGGCGGCTGGTGGTCGTTTGCGGCTCAATCATGGCCGGGCTGGTGGCGATCTACAGCTCTTCCATAATAGCTCTCATCTGCTCAACCAGTTGGACCATTGTGGCGGCCGCCATGTGGGTGCCATACATCGCCCTGATCATGCACGGCCCCGGAATCGACAGCCGCACCGGCTGGTGCGCCGCCCTGGCCGGAACGGCCGGCGCCCTGTGCTGGTATTTCATGGGTTACGCGCCAACTTCCGTGCAATACACCCGTCTGGCCGCCCCAGGTGCAGCGGGGCACATTCACCCCATGCTGGTTGGCATGGCCTGCTCAGCCGCCGGTTTAGGCCTGGGCTTTTTGCTGAATCGCGCGAAAAATGGGAAGGGATGCGAAGATAAGGCAACGGCCATTCAACGGTCATGAGCAAAAACGAAAATTGAGACAAACACAACAGTTGCCATAACGCCCCACAAAAAAATCCTCCTGCCCCGGCAAAACGGGTTCAGGAGGGAAGGATATCTGGGGGAAGGGAGTCTCAAGGGCGTTTGCTCTTGAGGCTCCCTTCTCCAGGCAGACTTGCCGCGGCTTACTCCACTTTTGGGGCCAGTTCGAGGCTCAGATCCTTGGCGGCCTTGATCGAGAGCAGTTCAATCATGTTCAGGGCCGCGTTTGAATTGGCTCCGGCGCCGCCTGTGACGATCTGGGGCACCCAGTTGCCGCTGTAATTCTGAATGGCTGAGGCATAGCGGTCCACAGCGTATTTGTAGGCTTCAAGTTTTTGCGATAAGGCGCCGTCGGCCTGCATGACCATACGTTTGTAGGTGGAATCCGCTTCAGCGCGCAATATTTGGGCTTCGCGGTAAAGGGAGGCGGTGATCTTTTCCTGCTCCGCCACTTCGCGCTTCTTATTGGCTTCGATGATGGCCACGTCCTTGTCGCGCTGCGCTTCAATATTTTGAATGGCGGCTATTTTACGGGCGTTTTCAGTTTCCTCGGCAGCGGCGGTTTTGGCCTTCCATTCAGCGGTGGTTGCCTCGGCCTTGCCGCGCTCTTCAGCCGTTTTTTTGTCTTGTTCCGCTTTCTTGGCGTTAAGGGTGGCCACCTGGATATCGGAGGCGGCGGCGAAAAGCGCGTCAACGCGCTGCTGCACCTTGGCGGAGTAAGATATGTTGTTGGTGGTGAAGTTGGACAGGGACATGCCGAACTTTGAAAGCACAGACTCTTCCTGGCGCTTGAGCCCGCCGGGCGCGGAGGGATCATGCACGGGCTCGGCCACCTTCACCGTCTTGATTTCCTTGGTGAACTCGTCTTCAAGGCGCACGTCTTTGGTCACGACGTCATAAAGGCCATTACGGGCCTGATCTTCAATGACTTTGGGCAGCTCAGCCCGGCGCGACATGAAGCTTTCGATGGAGGACATGAGCGGGCCGGACATGTAGACGGAACGCTCCACGGTCTTTTCAATGAGTCCCACCATAACGTTGCCGTGGTTTGAAAACATCTTGTGCAGGGTTTTCATCTTTTCCTGCTCAAGGGGGTAATCATAGCGGATGGAGCCGCTGATCCAGGCTTCACCGCCGTCATTGAAGGTGATTTTGAGGGCGTTGTCCTCGCTGGCCCGGTAAAATTTGGATTGGGCCGGGTCGTTAGGATCCACAGGCTGGTTAAATTCAAAGACTCCGGAGCGGGGATAGTAGGTAACCTTTCCAAAGGCCTGAACCTTAAGTCCTGGTTCGGTGTGAACGGTCAATTCTCCCGAAAGCGGAGACTGAATGACGCAGATAAATCCGGCCGGGACATTTTCAAACATGGCCTGGCTGGTAATCCCGCCGCCGACGACAATGACGAACAAGACGATGATGCCGATGATTTTTTTTGTGCTGAGTCCGGAAAATATGCTCATTCCTCTCCGCCCTTCTTGATTTCCTTGGTTTTTTTCCTGAGCTTGCAAAGCTCGGTTTCACGGATGGTTTCTTCCAGCTCTTCTTCTGCGCATTTGATCTCGTCCCTTCTGAACATAAAAAACAGTTTATGCCTGGGAACGAACAGAGGGTAGACGATGTTGATGATCAAAAGCGCCATGACAAGCGCGACGACAAGATAGTAAAGTATTGTGAAAGGCATGGCGTGTCTTTTGCTGTTTGCTGCTTTTGGTGCGTCAGGCCATGCGCACTATGGCACAAGGCGATGGTGAAGGCAAGGTTGCGCGTCATGCCGGATGACCAGCTTCCTCAGTATCGGGCTAACCGGCTGGAATACAAAAAAATGTACTAGGTTAATTATACTTAGCTTAATTATATATAAATTGGTGGGCTAAAAATGTTTACAGTTTTAAAAAAAGCTTTTACATTATTCATAATGAATAAAGCGATGCTGGTTTAATTCTGTATTTTCCGGTGCGCCAATTGAAAATCATGCTCCAAATCCAGCCGACGCCATTATGTGATCATTTCTTGCCCGCGACAAAAAACATTGGATGTGGCGCATAACGCCAGAGTATGGTTGCTTGATTGGGCCGGGAAAGGGAAGGAGCTTCGGGGAAACCAGATAACCGGAAATTCAGGAAGCTCCTCTCTCCGGCACTATAGAATAATCTATACCAATTATGGACAAGGCCACTGGGCGCGGCTGAACCAAACTACCAATTGTGCCGGAGAGGGGAGCTTCCTGAATCGCCAGGTCCGACTCCTTATCTATGACAGGTCAGTTTAACCACTTCATATTCAATTGGAATAATTTGTCAAGAGGTTTTTGCGGTTTAGCGGCCACACGGCTCCGGCAATACACCTGATTTTTCTTCCGATTCTGGCCTAACAGGGCTGTTTATCACCCCTTTTGCATACCCCGCCTTATTCCCGTCCACCTGCCAGTTGTGCTGTGCGAAAACGCTCTGAAAAGGCGATCCGCTCCCAGATCCCTTCCGGTTTAAGTTTCCCTTTTTCTTGCGCGACATCAGCCGGCAATATATGTCATGCTATAAGCCATTCGCCACGCAAGCCGCCAAGCGGCAAACTTCCCCACAGCCTTGTGCTGGTTGAAAGAGGCGGACATCATGTCCGATATCCAAAGCCCACCTCCGGTTCGTCCGCATGCGCGCTATGCCGATTTGAATGTCATCCTGGCGTCAAGGCTGATGATGTCGTCAACCTTGTGCATCCCAAGAAAGCGAAAAAAACGCGAGGAGCCGTAGAGAACCTCCCAACGAGTGCGGTCTATCTCAAGCTGTCCGCAAAGGCTTAAGCCGCCGTCGGCCAGGTTGCGCACAGAGACCTTTCCCTCCACCTGTTGTTCGTTGCCCTTGATAACGAGCGTGGCAGACATTGTGTAGTTCGGCAGGGCATCAACCGCGCTGTCAAGCGGGGTCAGATCAACCACCCGCAACGCGGCCTCGGGGAAGAGGGCGGTGTTAAAGAAATCAACCGACGACAAATGTTCGATTAACGCGGCATAAAGCGGACTGCCGGCCAAATCCGCGCATTTGATTGACGTCATGTCAACGACAGCCTCGCCCTTGCCCCGTCCTTTGATGAAACAAAGCTCTCCTGATTTGAATAAGACGGACCCGGTGTGGTCGTGGGAATCACTGCGCCCCGTCCAGCGCACCACGCTTTGCCCGACATCAAGAACGTATCTGTCATGAACAGGTGTGAGCGGCGGGAAAGGAGAGTCGCGAGCTTCGGGGGCGCTGCCGTCAAGCGCGTGGCCGCTCTCCCTCCACTCGTCCACGCCGCCGGGGAAAATCCTGACATCGGCATAACCCGCTTTTATCAGTTTGCAGGCCGCGTCGCTGACGTCAAGGGAGGCTCCGGCCCCGTAAATCAGCACGGGCTTGCTCTTGTCCGGCGCGACGCCGGCCATGCGGTCAAGAAAGACTGTCTCAAACACGCAGGCGGACTTTGAGCCCGGAATATGCTGGCGCTCGTACTGCTCCTTCGGCAAAACATCGACCAGCACACCTTCCGGGAAATCATTCAGAAAGCTGGCTACCTGTTCCAGCGTTGCCACTGTGGGATAGTTCATACATACCTCGTTTAAAATTACGTCCGGTGCGTTCAGAGCCCGCCTCACAATCAAATTTAAAGCGAAAAAGCAGGATGCAGAGGCGCAACAGCGGTATGGCGCTGTTTTTGCGGCCAAGTTTGATTATGAGACAGGCTTTGGTCAGACAAAGGCCACACGGGCACAAGCATCCTGCAGCGAAAGCCTGCTTTGAATGCACAATATTTTATAGCACACAGAAAAGAGAAGGCAATTATTTGAAGTGGAATAATCTGGATAAAGGGCGGCGGCCTGGACCGCCAAGGCGTTGCCGCGAAGGGGCCTGTCTCTCATTCCCGTTGCTCTTCGGCCTTTCTGCGGGTATAACCATGCCGGGGCAATCTTGCCTTTTACCCGCATCGTCCACCCCGTTTTCCCAACGTTTGCCGTTGGAGGCCCTCATGCAACACAAGAACGTCCCCGGCATCCTGGCCGCACTTCCAAGAATAGCGCCGGCCCTGCTTGCAACCTGCCTTGCCTGCCTGTGCATTTCCTGCTCCGGGTATGCTGGCGCGGAAAACGGAACCAAGGCGGCAAAAGACGCGGCGCCAAAGCCAAGCCGTCAGGAAGAAGCGCGCCAGGCCCTGGCCAAAGCCGCCGCCAGCGAAGCCCCGGCGTCGGAAGAGATCACCGGAATGTTCATCCCCTTCGGGCCCGGCGCCGACGCCATGACAGCCAAGGCCTTCGCCCTGGCCAAAGGGCGGGAACACACCCGGATCATCATTCTGGCCGGAACTGACGACCCCGCAGCCAGCCTGGCTGTTTTTCCCGAGGCTGCGCCTGAAAAAACAGCCGACGGGGCAAGCGGCCCGGGCGGCCAGTCTGAATTGAAAGATATAAACAGGCCCGCAGTCACAATTGACCATGCGGGAATCGCCGCCCTGCAAAAAGCCCTGCCAGCGCCAAGGCCGGCAAAGCCACAGAAAGGGCAAAAAGCCGAAGACATCCCTTTGGTCGTTCCCCTGGCCGGTCCATCCGCAAATGTCCTTGAGCTTCCGGCCATGCGGTCGGTTCTGCCCTTTGCGGCCGAAGCCTTTCCAGAATGCCCGATCCTGCCCCTGGCCCTTAACCGCTCGACAACCCCCAAGCAATGGGAGGCCCTGGCCAAGGCTTTAAAGCCGCTGGCCCAGCCGGGCAAAAAACAGAAGACCCTGGTCATCTACGTTGGCAATGCCTCGTCCGGACTGGATATGGACGCCGCCCGCGAGCACGATCAGCAAACCATGCGCGTCCTGGCCGCCGGAACCCCCAAGCTGGTGGAAAAGATGTCAGAGCCCGGACATGTGGATTCCCTGGCCTGCCTGTACGTCTTGATCAGCCTGCAGCGCGACCCGCTCAAGTCCGTGGCCACTGTCCTTGACAACGTTTCCGTTTATGGAAAACAGATCGAGAGCCTGCCGCCGCCGGTAAAAAGAGAAAAAAAGGCGGACGTTCCGACCCCGGCGGCTGAAACAGCCCCGTTAGCCAAAGACGCCAAAGCGCCTCAATCCGCTGAAGCCCCACGTATATCCCAAGCAACCAGGCCGTTGCCAGGCGAGGACGCCCCGGCGGCCCCCAAGCTTACGCCCCCGCTCACCCCGGCGGCTGAAAAAAACGCTGCGAGCGCCGCTCCCCGCAACGCCTCCAGCCCCCCGAACCCCAACCCGGAGGGCGCAGCCAGTCCCGTTCTTGACGCCGACGGCAGCGCGGCCGCCAACACACCAGCCACGGTGGAAACCAACCAAATCCTGGCCGTCTACGCCAAAGGCCATCTGCCCGTCACCGCCGGCGCAGCCCGCTATTTCGCTGGCGGAGACTTCCTCGCCGGCCGCAACATGAAGACCCTTTTCGCCAACCCGACCAGGCGCGAACTCATGATCAGCCGCATCCTCGAACGGACCGGCGGCCACCCCCTGATAGTCAACTTTGAAGGCGTACTGATGGACCCGGACGAGTCTGACCCGCTCTCCCGGAGCAAGGCCAAACTGCCCGAAGGCGGCATGCGCCTTTGGATGCCCAAAGAAGACACGCTTGAGATCATGGCCGAGTTGAACATCATAGCCGTCAGCATCGCCAACAACCACACTTACGACTTTGGCGCAAAGGCCTACGCGCGCAACCAGGAAGAACTGGAGGAAGCGGGCTTTCCGGCCGCCGGCCAGGGAGAATTTCGCGAGTTGCCCCACTTCATACTGGCCGCCGCGACCGACTGCGACAACAGCAAAAGCCCCTACGCCCCGATACTGACCAAGGAAGACCTCGCCCCGCTGACCGAGGCCTCGCCCAAATTCAAGAAACCCGTGTTCGCCACGGTCCATTGCGGCAATGAATACAAATACAAACCCAACGACAGGGTCCGCGAAGTCGCCAAGATGATGGAAGAAGCCGGGGCTGAAGTGTTCATCGGCCACCATCCCCACATGACCGGGCCATACGAGGCCACCTTGAGCGCCTTCCAGTTCTGGTCTCTCGGAAACTTCGTCTTCGACCAGTTGCGCTCGGAAACAGACGGCGCCCTGCTCGAAATCGTCTTCTTTGATCCGGGAACCTACTGGATTATGCAGCACCCGGCCGAAAACATGTTCCGCAACTTTCACAAGAAGTGATGCTTCCCCCACTCCTCCTTTACCCTTTTTGTTTTGGACGGTTGGATGCCGGGGCGTTCGCCGGATTTGGATGTGACGGGACGGCTGCTGCTTTTTAAAGCATAATGGCGACAACGAATGAGTACAAAACTGAAGTTAAAAAAAATCATACTCCGCAACCCCCTTTGCCGGGTCGTCTTTCTGATCGCGGTCTTCCTGCCCGCTCTCTGCGCCGGCGCGGCCCTGCCCGGCTCCGCTCCGGCCGGGCAGGACTTTGGCTCAAAAGGCAAGACCGTCGTCGTCAACGGAATCTCCGCTCCGGCCTCCCTGTTTCCCAATGGAAAACCGGCTTCGTCAACACCACAGGCAATCCTTGAAGCCATGCAGGGCATCCCCTACCGTGCTGACGGCGCTGTGAACGAGCGGGGCGAATTCACCCTCTTCGCCGACCAAAAGGCGCGTTTTGACGACCCCGGCACGAATTGCAGCGGGTTCGTAGTGGCCGCCTGCCGCTTCATCCTCAAGAAAAACTTCACCGTTGACGAGGTCAAAAAAGACCGCCTCGGCGACAGCGGGCCAGACGCCAGGCTGGGACAAGACTGGGACTTTGGCTGGGATTTGATCCTAAATATTTCCGAGGGACTCACAAGAACGGCCATCCTGCCAGGCGGCCTGACCGCCGATCCGGCAGCCGGAAGCGGCCTGAATCCGCGTGGCTTTGAAATCAGAGCCCCGGCCACCTGGGAAGAAATCCCCCGGAGACTGAAACCGGGACGCCTCTACCTGATCAGCTTCAGCGTGGACACAGCCCGAAAAGGATACAAGCTCCTCCACTATCACGTCGGCCTGATCTATGTGACCGCCAAAGGCCGCGCCTGGTTCTATCACAACACCGGCCAGGCCGGCCGCTCGAACAGGCGCGATCTGAGCACAAAAACCGGACGGGAATCATTCAAAAAAGCCTTTGCCGACAATAAAAAAAGCAGCAAGATGATGTTCATCATCGAAATTGGACAAGACGGGCAGACATGATTATCCGCCGCCATGTGCCGCAAAACTTACCAGGGCGCGAACATGACCAACTTTTTTGAGGTACCGCCAGAAGCTAACGCCGCTGGCAGCGAGCTTTTCCAAAAAGTTTTGACCGGCAAGAACGGCTTGCTGGTTGAACGCATCATCTCGCACGGCCACTTCACCCCTGATGGAGAGTGGTACGACCAGGACAGGGACGAATGGGTGCTTGTTCTGGAGGGCAGCGCGGCAATCGGCTTTGAGGCCGGACGCGAGGTGGCGCTGAACAGAGGCGATCACCTTTTTCTGCCCAAAAAAATGAAGCACAGGGTGCTGCGGACCAGCTCGCCCTGCATCTGGCTGGCCATCCACGGATGCATGGAAGACGCGCCAGTTTAAATCTGCCGCGCAAATCGGCCTGACAAAAAATTATAGCCTCCAGGATCGGAGGCTATAATTTTATCTGAGGCATTGCCAACGCAATGCTATGCTTCGCAAATCTCAAAAAACCTATC
Source organism: Desulfovibrionaceae bacterium (assembly GCA_031551565.1). GTDB lineage: Bacteria > Desulfobacterota > Desulfovibrionia > Desulfovibrionales > Desulfovibrionaceae > Frigididesulfovibrio. The sequence goes on from JAVBNM010000004.1 coordinate 32,609, forward strand.
TGCTTCCCGCCTCAGAATGTGGAACGGACCTCAGCGGGGCCAAGCTGACTACTGAGCGGGCTTCTCCGGAGCGGGAGCCGGGGCCGGAGCCGGGGCAGGGGTTTCAGCCGGAGCCGGAGCCGGGGCAGGAGTTTCAGCCGGAGCAGCAGGAGCAGGGGTAGCCGGAGCAGCAGGAGCAGCAGCGGCAGGAGCGGCCGCGGGCTTGGCCTCTTCCTTCTTGTCGGAGCAGCCGGTCACGAACATGGCGACCATCAACACTAATGCGAGCAAGGCGGTTAATTTTTTAAGCATTTTGTCCTCCAAGTGACAATAGTTTGTGAAACGAAATTTACACGCTCTGTCCGATATACAACATTATTATGGATAATTTGGCAATCGTCAATAATAGTTTTTGTCAGCTTGACAGAAAAACTCCTGCCTCCGGCCCATTGCACTCTTGATAGGCAGCGGCGAATTACGGCAAAACCGGATGTCCGCCTTTGACAAACGCCGGTTACTGGTGATAGCTGAAATTCTATAAAAAAGCATCATCCGGACTTAACATATGGACGCGCACGTCTTTCGCATAGCCGGCAGGGAACTGCTTACCCTGCTTGAAGGGTCCAGGGTTGAAAAAATACATGGCCCTGAGACCAACGTCCTGGTATTCAGGATTTTCGCGCAGGGGCTAAAATTCAGCCTGCTATTCCGCTTTGAAAGGCAAAATCCCCTTTTGCTGATCACCAAAAACCCGCCGGAAAACCCGCCTACCCCAAGCGCCTTTGTCATGCGGCTGCGAAAATATGTGAACAACCGCAGGCTGACCAGAGGCGAACTAGACTGGCAGAACCGACGGCTGGCCTTTGCCATCCCAGGTTCCGGGGACGAGCCTTTGTGGCTTGTGCTTGATTTGCGCCAGGGCGCGTCGCTTTGCGCCGAACTGCCACCCGAATTCTCCTCGCAGCCGTTATGGCCGGAGCCTGCGCTTGTTGACAGCCTATGCCGTGAAGCGCCTGAGTCGGAACGCCCGGAGTCCGCCTTTGTCGGTTATCCGGTTTTAACTCCGCTTTTACGCTCAAGCCTGGGATACATGGACGCCCTGGACGGACGGGCTCTGCTGATCGACCTGGAGGCCGACAACGACGAGTTGTTCGCCTATTCCGGGGGCTTCGCCGAAAAGGGCGACGGTTCGCGCAGACATCCAGGAGGCGCAGCTCTGAAATTTCTGAGCGCCTGGCCCCTGCCTGATGCCATGCTCGAAAAAATGTCGCTTGAACCAACAGCGACGATTCCGCAACCCGACCTCTTTCTGGAGCAGCTTGCCCAGCGGCACAATGCCCTGTCCATGGTCTCGGCGCTTGGCGAGCAATCCTTTTACAAAGGGCGGCTTGAAAAAAGGCAATCCGACCTGGAAAAACCTGAGCGCAAGGAGGAAAAGCGGCTGAAACGCTTAATCCGCAACCTTGAAGCTGAAGAAGGACGTTTGCGCAAAATGCGCGAACAACGCGGCAACGCTCTGGTTTTGCAGCAAAATTTATGGCGCATCCAGGCGGACGGACGTTTCGGGCGTCTTTGCGTTCCGCGCTCCCTAGCTCCCGACCCTGCCGGCCCTGCCGGCCAGCCCGACAGTCTCTTTGGCCCCTGCAATCACCCCTGCGACGGACACACGCCGGACGCCCCGGACGGCAACGCTTCTGACGGATGTGACGTGATTGAGCTTGACGTTCGCCTGACTGTGCTTGAAAACATGAAAAAGATGTTCAAGCAGTCGGATCGGGCCGCGCGCGGGCTTGGCATGTTACGCGAAAGAAAGGACGCCGCCCTTGCCGAACTCGACCGGCTTGGCAGGCAGGTTCCAGGCATCAGGCCGGAAATGTCCGGACGTTTTTGTCCGGATCCGAATGTTTCGGGAAATGTGCCTGGAGGTGTTTCCGGAGATGTTCAAAACGATGCCGCTGGCCAAACCGGTTGCGCAGCCTCAGCAGATTCGGCAATCTCAGAACTGATCAATGCCGCCCCGTCCGGTCCGTCGGCAGGAGAGCTGAAATGCCGATTCTCCACCTTGCAGACGCAATACGGGCCGATGCGGGTTTGGGATCACCACCCTGAAGCGGCCGTCCCGCGCTCCGCCAGGGCAGTTGCCGCGAAAGCACCCGGAAAAAGCCACGGCAAAAGCCAGCATTCATCCCGAAACAAACAAAGCCGGCACGGCCAAGGTTCGCTATCCAAAAACATAGCCCGCTTTGTCTCATCCGACGGTTTCATCATGCTTCGCGGCAAAAACGCCCAGGGAAACAACGAACTTTTGCGTGTCGGCAGCCCGTTCGACCTCTGGTTTCATGCCGAGAGCGGCCCCAGCGCGCACTTGATCATCCGCCGCTCTCACGCCAAAGAGGCCATTCCGGAGCGAACCATGGCCGAGGCCGGCTGCCTTACAGGCCTGAAAAGTGCCCAAAGAACTCAAGACAAGGTCAGGGTTATGTGCGCCCTGCTTTCTGACGTTCAGGCTCTAAAGGGCGCGCCCGCAGGCACTGTGCGCGTGTCCAGGGTGGAAATGACCATGCTTGTGAAGCTTGAACCGGAGTTGGAGGAGATCTTGAGCGCTCCGCCCCGTGAAATCCCTTGATTCCGGCTTCCTCTGGCTGTAAGAGTAAGCTGTGCCACCTGAGCCGCATGACGTTCAATGCATGGCGTTCCAGGCGCGGCGCGGCCGCGATCTTGCAATATCGGCATTGCGCTTTCCGCAGTTTAATTTGAACCCGGGGATACAGCATGGACAATGCCTCTTCATCCGCCCGCTCGCCTGTGTGCATGTCTGTTTTTGAACTCCTGAAAGCCGGTCCCGGCCCTTCAAGTTCGCACACCATAGGCCCGATGCTGGCTGGCGCGGACTTTCGCAAAAGGGCGCTCGGGCTTGAGCCGGACCTTTTGTCCAGGGCCAGGGGAGTCAGGATAAGGCTTTTAGGCTCGCTCTCGGCGACAGGCAAGGGACACGGCACGGATCGGGCGGTCATTGCCGGGTTGATGGGCTTTTTACCCGACTGCTGCCCGCCGGCTCTGCTCAGCGAGCTCATCGGCTACGAGCCGGAAAAAAGAATCTTGAAGCTGCGCGGAACGGAAATCCAACTGAGTTTTTCCGACGTCGAGTATGGGCCGATCCAGCATCCGCACCCCTACAGCAATACCCTGATCATCGATCTTCTGGATACCCCCTGCCCGCGCCTGAGCAGCGGAATCCACCGGGATGACGCCCCACTGCTGCAAAAGGGGACGCCGATTCTCCTGGATTTTAACGCCCCTGATCCTCTTGCGCAAAATATTCTATTTTCCTTCACCTATTATTCGGTTGGCGGCGGTTTTCTCCAGTGGCCCGACTGGAAGCCTGAGGAACGCGGCAGACCTGCCCACCCTTACGCCAGCTTCACCGAACTAAGGGCCCGCCTGGCCAAGACCGGGCTGACCATTGATGATCTGATGATCCAAAACGAAATGGCCATCACCGGGTCAAGCGCAATCAGCATCCAGTACAAGCTTGACGAACTGCTGACCATTATGAAGGAAACCTGCAAGCGCGGTTGCGCGACCGAGGGCATCCTGCCCGGCGCCCTGGGCCTGCCTCGAAAGGCCGCCATCCTGCACGGACGGGCCTGTTCCCTGCAGCCGCTGGACAGCAAACTATGCCTTCTGAATGCTTACGCCTACGGCGTGGCCGAGGAAAATGCCTCAGGCCGGACAATTGTCACGGCCCCGACTTGCGGCGCATCGGGCGTTATTCCGGCCATGTCCATGTTTATGCAGGAACACCTTTCCTTGAATGACGAGGCCCAGAGGAAGGGACTCCTGGCCGCCACGGCCTTTGGTTTTCTGGCCAAACACAACGCGGCCATCGCCGGGGCCGAGGTCGGCTGCCAGGGCGAGGTTGGCGTGGCTTCGGCCATGGCCGCCGCCATGCTGGCCCACGCCCGCGACTATTCCCCCTGGGTGGTTGAAAACGCCGCTGAAATCGCCCTTGAGCATCACCTGGGCCTGACCTGCGACCCGGTAGGCGGATATGTGCAGATCCCCTGTATTGAGCGCAACGCCGTCGGTGTGGTCAAAGCATACAACGCCGCTTTGATCGCCTGCAACGAAAACCCCCAGTCCCACAAAGTCACCTTTGATGACGCCTTGAAGGCCATGGCCGAGATCGGCCTCGACATGAACAGCAAATACAAAGAAACCTCAACCGGCGGCCTGGCCGTGTGCCTGGTCGACTGCTGAGCTACACCGCGCTGTCCGATGACCTCGGTGGATGTCAGCGAGGACACCGAAACCTAAAAACAATGAGGCCCAGGGACTTTTGCAGTCTCCTGGGCTTCAATGTTTGAAATCTGGTAGCAAGGGAGGGATTTGAACCCCCGACAACGCGGGTATGAACCGCGCGCTCTGACCAACTGAGCTACCTTGCCGTATGGCCGGTTATGCAACCGACGGAGGCTTTCATTACATAAGACCGTGGCTCTTGGCAAGTCTTTTCGGAGTTTTTTCGCAGGGAAATTTTGCCCGCTTTTCTTGGCACCGAAATTGCTCAATAGGGACAGACAAAGAAATGGACCTTTTGCCGCAAGGAGATCCATGTGGATATGCAAAACCTCGAATTACAGACGAACTCCCCGTCCCCCTTGGGAATCTCCTCCTCCTTGATTGACGGCGGGCGCTTGCTGACAGGCGGACGAGGGGAAGAAACATCCCTCTCGCTTCTGACGGGGCTGGCCGGTTTTGCCTCTGTCGCCCCAAGGCTTCGGGCCTTGCTGGAAGAATTTGCCTGTTCTGAGGATAACGTTGTCGACAAGCTCAAAGACAATGTCTCGCGACTGCAAGATGCCTTTATTGACGCCCTTTACAGCGCCCTTGAGGGCGAACGGGCCGAAATTTCAAGACAAAAGCTGACCCTGCGCCTCGACAAGAAAAACCGCCTCAAGGCCTCCACCGACCACCCTGATATTGAGGCAATAGACCGCATCCTTGACGCCGCGCCAGAACTTTCACTCGCCTTTGCCGAAATAGCCGCCCAGTCGGCCGTATTGCGCGACATTTCGAGCCTGCACTCTGTGGTCATGAACAACGCCGAGCTTGACGCCGGACAAAACGGCCTGATAGTCGGCATTGACAACTGCGTATATCAAATCAGCCTGAAAGGTGAAATGAACCATTTTTATTTCAGCCGACCCTGACGACAACCGGCCACAAAGACACATCTCTCAGGGGCTGTCTCCAAATAAATTTCGAGAGCGGAAAACCGAATTTTATTTGGAGACAGCCCCTAAAACTGGTCCGCTTTCACAAGCTCTGCCCGGCCGCGTTCGATTTATAAAAAGTACTTGCCTTTTTCCGGCATAGCGGTTAATAAACGCGTTCGCAAAAGGTAAACCTTTTGGGCCAACAAAAGGCCGCTCCGGCTCGCCCGAATTAAAGAGCGCCGGACCCCGACCACAAAAGCGAAGCTGCCTTTTGCCGGCCCAACAAGAGCCGGCGCGGGACATATCAGCATCCCGTAAAAGGCGGATGCACAATACGGAGGAAACCATCATGGCTAAGGTATGTGAAAATTGCGGCAAAAAGCCCCAGACCGGCAACAATGTCAGTCACTCCAATATCAAGACTAAGCGCCGCTTCAATCCGAACCTGCAGAACGTGCGCCACCAGGATCCGGACGGCCGCGTGCGCACCCTGACCCTGTGTACCCGCTGTATCCGTTCCGGCGCTGTGACCAAGCCCGCTCCGCGCGTCCTGGTAGCTCAATAGCGGCAGCCACGTCTCCCTACGATCCGGACGTCGCGCCGGAGATTCAAAATTCGGCAGGCTCTCGTTTACGTGACGAGGGCCTCTTTATGTTTAGCCCGCGTCGCGCAACTGTGCGCCTCGCCTCACGGCCGTAGCCGCCAGACGCGCAAAAAGGCAGGCCCGCAGCATCGCCACGCCTCGCCAGGCTCTGATAGGCCTTGGCAATTTGCCGGCTTTAAGGTAACAATTCCTTCAGCCGCGTTTGAAGCTTCATCAGCGTTGCGGCATTTGGTCATAATATTTCAAACGCGCCGACACAAGGCAAGGAGGGCAATGTGGCAGCATATGTAATAGGACACCAGAACCCGGATACGGACAGCGTCATCTCAGCCATCGCTGTCGCCGACCTTATGAACAAAAGAGGCATCGAGTGCGTGGCGGGGGCCCAAGGCGCCGCCACCCCTGAAACCCAGTTCGTACTCGACAGGTTTGGCCTGAAAATGCCCAAGCTCGTATCGTCAGTAGCCGGAAGCCAGGTGATCCTCGTGGACTTTTCCGACTACGCCCAGGCGCCGGCCGATCTCAAAGACTCCGAAATCATCGGCCTGGTCGACCACCACAAACTCGGCGACATCACCACCTCAAAGCCTCTCCTGATTTGGGTATGGCCAGTCGGCTGCACCGGCACAGTCATCAAAAACATGTATGACTTCTACGGAATCGAAATCCCGCGCCACATCGCCGGCGGCCTTTTGTGCGCCATTCTTTCCGACACCGTTCTTTTCCGCTCCCCGACCAACACCCCGGAAGACAAAAAAGCAGCCGACGAGCTTGCCGAAATCGCCGGCATCAAAGATCTCATGGCCCTTGGCATGGAACTGTTTACCGTAAAGTCCGCCGTTGCCGGCGTGCCCGCCAGGGATCTGCTCTTTCGCGATTACAAAGACTTCAGCATGAACGGCAAAAAATGCGGCATCGGCCAGCTTGAGGTTATGGACCTGTCCGCCCTCGACAGCGTCAAACCCGCACTTTTGGCCGAAGTCAAAAAGGCCAAGGAAGAAGGCGGACGCCACAGCGTGTTCCTGCTCCTGACCGACATCATCAAGGAAGGTTCCGAGTTGCTGTTCTGCTCCGATGACCCTTCAATCGTCGAAAAAGCCTTCAACGTCAAACCGGTCGCCAACTCAGCGTGGCTCCCCGGCGTGATGAGCCGCAAAAAAGACGTGGTCCCGCCCCTCGAAGCCAGCTTCGGCAAGTAAGACCAAAGGGAGGGGGAACCCGCCGGGCTGATTGCCGTGGCGGCCGGGGCACAGGCCCCGCACTCCCCCTCCCCCGAACCCCCTACGGCCCGGCCTGATAGCCAGGACACTGCTTGGCAATCATTTCAGCAAAGGCCCATAAGCCACCATCGCCCAACCCGACGCACTCGCCCATGCCGTCTTTTTCCGGCTTGTAGCAGAAGCAGTTCTTGCACTTTGCAATGCGCTTGAATTGGGGACACAAGCCAGCATCAACAAAATCGCCAGCAATCGGTTCGTTCGTCCAGGCGCACACTCCCCTGACGCCGTCAGCCGATACAAAGTGAGCGCAGTCGCTATGATTTCTCATTTCCATCTCCTTTGGCGAAACTGATGCATGCCACAAACAGAATACGTTCTGAATATATTCTGTTTTACAAAAAGGGTCAACCCGGAACCCTGTAAAAATGACATCACTCGCATGATTAGATCTTAAGCGTCATATGTTCAATTTTTCAAAGGCAAAAGACGTGCCATAAGCTAGTCTATAATTTTTAGCTGCTTTTTCAGTCTGTTATCACGATGCAAACATTCACGCCATTATAGGCCGAGTCAGACGGCGATCCGCCAAAAAGCAGTTCCTGCGCCGCCTTCATCTCCCTGCACGCATAATGCGTGAGCGTTTCCATAAATTTTGATGGTGACATTAATGGCACGATATGAGACGATTGATGAAGACTGGAGAATGAACATCGGCGGCGACATATGCCCGCCCTGCGGCGCAACAAAATAAATCGCCGCGCGCCCGTATCCCTGACCGTTCATTGCGCTGAAACACCTTACCGGCGGTAAAGCCATGCAGCCCGACGCATTCAACAATCTCCCCCTGCCCGCTTTCGCGCTGGATCCGGATTTGCATATCTGCATATGGAACAAAGCGATGGCTGAAGTTACGGGCAAATCCGATAAAGAAGCCAACGGGGACAGCCTTATGTCGATCATGGCCAATATAGCGGAAGGCGGAAAAGCCCAGGCCAAAGAATTGGCCGCATGCGTGCTTCATCTTGAAGATCGCAAATCCGGACATGACGCCCGCTTTGATCAGGTTATACGTTTCAAGAAAGACACCGCCAAAGCCTTCCGGCTTTCCGCCTCAAGGTGCGCCGTTTCCGAAAAACCCGGTTCCGCCTGCTACACCTTGGTCTTCATTCCGGACGACGCTGCCGAAAATGCGCGCGAGGAGGAGATCATTACCCGGATCCGCTCCCTCATGCCGGGCATGGTCTACCAAATATTAAACGACGGCCAGTGGACCATCAGCTACGTCAGCGATGGGGCCAAAGAACTCACCGGCAGGCCCTCCGAATACTTTCTCAACCACCCGAGTTCGACCCTGCAGGCCCTGATGCACCCGGACGACGTGCCCAGAGTTCTGGAAAACTTTTACCGCGCGGTCACCAACCACGGTTCATTCGTTCAGGAGTATCGCCTGATAGGCCTGGACGGGACCGAAAAATGGGTCCAGGATCGAGGGTTGAGCGTATTTTCGGAAACAGACGAACTTAAAGCAATTGAAGGCTTTATTTCCGAAATTCGCCAGCCGGAAAAAAAAGAAGACGCCACCGGGGCTGGGTTCAAAGAGCGCCAGCCGGCGCTTGCGAAACGGCGCGGCCTTGGAGAAATTGTCGGCTCAAGCCCGGCCATGAAGAAGGTCGCCAGCATGATCGCGCGCGCTGCCGCCGCCACAGACAGCGTATTCATCCTGGGCGAGACAGGGACCGGCAAGGAACTGGTCGCCCACGCCATTCACGAGCAGAGCGCCAGGCGCGCAGGCCCGTTTATCGCGGTCAACTGCGGAGCCATCCCGGAAGGGCTCGTTGAAAGCGCCTTTTTCGGTCACAAGAAAGGCGCCTTCACCACCGCCACCCACAATCAGATGGGCTACCTGCAGGCTGCCCACCGGGGCACGCTTTTTCTGGATGAAATCGGCGAAATCAGCTTGAGCATGCAGATCAAGCTGTTGCGGGCTCTGGAGGAAGGCGGTTTTTCCCCGGTAGGCGGCCACGAGGTCATAAAACCGGACGTGCGCGTGGTTGCGGCCTCGAACAAGGATTTGCGCCAGCTCCTGAACGACGGCCAAATCCGGCGGGATTTCTTCTACCGCATCTACATCATGCCGGTCCACCTCCCGCCTTTGCGCGAACGCGAAGGCGACATCGAGCTTTTGGCCGACAAGTTTTTAAAGGCCTACAGCGGCCAAACCCCGCCGCCGTCTTTCAGCGCGGCTGAAATGACCATGCTCAGGCGCTACCCCTGGCCGGGCAACGTCCGCGAGCTTCAGAACGTGGTCAGGCGCTATCTGGCCGAAGGCGAAATGGATTTTTTGAAAGAGCTAGACGAAGGATGTCGGGGGCAGCCGGAGCGCCAACCAGACGCCGCAGGCATCAATTTATCCGACGCGGTGAACTCCTGCGAGGAGGGCATCCTGCGCCAGGCCCTGGAAAAAACAAAGTGGAACAAGGTAAAAGCGGCAGAACTGCTGGGCATTTCCCGCCGGACCCTGTTCAGAAAGCTCAAGCAATTCGGAATGGAATAAAAGAAAGATATAGCATAGGGATATAACTTATGTTTATTGCTGAAATTTTATCGCGCAACGCCAGGGTTTATCCAAAAGAGACAGCTCTTGTCGAGCTTTCGCCCGGCGAGGCGTCCCGCAGAAAGGTAACCTGGAGCTCATTCCACCGCCAGGCCGGGCGCATCGCAGCCTATCTCGCCGAAAGAGACATCGGCTACGAGGATCGCGTAATGCTCCTGACCAGAAATTCCCTGGAATGGTTCTTCGCCTTTTTCGGCGTGGTCGGCACTGGCGCGATCGCCGTGCCGGTCGACTGCAACTACGGCGCCTTCGAGCTTGCTCACTGCGCCAATCTGACCGAGCCCAGGGCCGTATTCTTCGAGCGTTCCCTGGCCTGGGCCGCTCAGACCATCGCCGAGCAGTTCCCGGACCGGGAAACCATCCTGGTGCAACTCGACGGCCAGGAGCGAGGCCTGCCCGAAGCTGTCCTCTATTCCGAGATCATGGCCGGAAACAGCGCGGACAGCCCGTTTTTTGACGCAACGTGCGACGACACCGCGGTCCTTTATTTCACCACAGGCTCAACCGGCAGACCCAAGGCCATCGCCCTGACTCACCGGAATCTCGAATTTGCGGCCTGCCTTGAAAAAATACACCACGAGCATACCCACGCGGACAGCTTTTTGTGCATGCCGCCGCTGTACCACTGCGGCGCCTTCATCCATTGGCTTGGTCTCTTCATTGTGGGCGGCAAGGGGATCCTCCTGACGGAAGTCAGGCCCACTCTCATTTTAAAGGCCGTTTCGGACGAAAAAACCACCGTTGTCTGGCTGACAGTGCCGTGGGCCAAGGATCTTGTCTGCGCCATTGAGGACGGCAGCATCGACCTTGCCGACTACAACATCGGCCAGTGGCGCCTCATGCACGCCGGAGCCCAGCCCATCCCGCCAAGCCTTGTAAAAAAATGGAAGCAGCTCCTCCCATCGGTTGACTACAACGTCACTTACGGCCTGACCGAAACGACCGGCCCCGGCTGCATCAACCTGGGCATCAACAACGACGGCAAGATCGGCGCCATCGGCCGCCCCGGCTTTGACTGGGAGGCCAGGGTGGTTGACGAAGACCTCCAGCCGCTGCCCCAGGGAGAACTCGGCCGCCTCATGCTCAAAGGTCCCGGCATCATGAAGGAATATTACAAAAACCCGGAAGCCACCAAGCGCGTGCTCATAGATGGCTGGCTCCTGACCAGCGACATCTGCCGGTGTGACGAGGACGGATATTTCTGGCTTGTCGAGCGCGCCGAATACATCATCTACCACGGTAACCATGCCATCTACCCCATCGAAATAGAAAACTTCCTGGTCCTGCATCCCAAGGTAAAGGACGCGGCCGTCTTCAGCCTGCCTGAAAAGGAAGGCGTCATTGCCGCCCTTATCGAAACAAAGGCCGGGTTTGAACTCACGGACGGCCAGCTTGACGACTTCTGCGCCGTTCTGCCGCCGCACAAAAAACCGAGCGTCTACTATTGGGGAAAGGTGCCGCGCACGCCAACCGGAAAAATTCAGAAATACCTCCTCCAGCAGCAGGTCGGCAAAGGTCAGTTCTCTCCCTCTGCCTCAAAGAAACGGCAACCGTCCGCAAATGCAGGCTAAGAACCGGCGGAGAGAATATTTTATACTAGGGAATCCCCAAAAAACCGGATATAGATTCCCGGTGAAACACGCTGTTTCAGCGCCTGATTATTAAAAAATGCAGCAGTATTAAATTATGCGCGTAGCCGTCAGCGATTACGATGGAACTCTGTGCATAGGCAACGAGGTCAGCGAGCGCACCCTTGCGGGCATTGACTGCTGGCGCAAGGCCGGCAACGCATTCGGCATTGCCACGGGGCGGGACTTGGACTTGATCCTGGCCGAGACGCAACGCTGGAAAATCCCCTACGATTTTCTGATCTGCTGCGACGGCGCCACCATCTATAACCACGACCTGACCAGGCTCGACCGCCGCGACATTGATGATGTCATGATCCGGCCGGACGCGAAACATTCATCCCCGTCGCACGGCAAGTACTACGAACTGCGCGCCAACGGCCAGACCTGCCTCTATCTCAAGGATCTGGGCTTCCGGCTTCCCAGGCTTGGGGTGCCGTTCATTGAGAGCAGATACAAGGATGCCCTGCAACTGCGCTCATTGCAGCAGATCAGCCTGGCTTGTGAAAGACTGTCGCAAGCCGCCGAATGCGCCGATGGCCTTGCCGTCACCTTTTCCTCTTCGCTGGCCGTGGCCCAGAACGCCCGCTGCATGGACGCAACCCCCAAAGACATAAACAAGGCCACCGGCATCCTGAACGTGCTGGACGCGAAAGGCTGGCCGGAAAAGGGCCTTCTGGTCATTGGGGATAACGGCAACGATATCAGCATGATCCGCAGGTTCAACGGTTTTACTGTCGCCAGCGGGCTTGACTACCTGAAGGAGCACGCCTGGGGGATATACGAAGATGTCGGGGAAATGCTCTTAAAGCATCTTTAACAACGCACCGGGGAAAAATCCCCGGCCAACAAGGCAAAAAAGATCATGCTGAGCTACTATTGCAATGAAAATGGAAAAGTGGTGGCGCTGACGGAGCCGGCCCCTGACTGCTGGGCCGATCTGAGCGCTCCCGAGCCGTCCGAGCTTGAGAGCGTCGCTGCGGCTTTCAACATCCCGTTCGACTACCTGATCGACTCCCTTGACCCGGCCGAGCGCCCATACTTCCTCGTTGACGAGGGCAACATCATAATCATCGCCAAGGCCCCGGCCAGAGCCGGCAAAGATGCCGCGGAACCCTACTGCGCCGTCACCATGGGCATAATCATAACCCCAAAGGCCATCGTCACCGTATGCCGCAATCACGGCCTTGCCCGTTCGCTGGCCGCAAAAATCAAAAAAAACGGGCACACCCGCTCCCGGATGGCCCTGGCCCTGGAACTTCTCAAACAACTAAGCATATCCTACATTCAATATCTGCAAGAAATAGATGATGTTACCACCAGCATTGAGGAATATATGCAAAGGGCCATGCGCAACGAAGAGCTGCGCGGCATGCTGCAAATTCAAAAAGCGCTGATCTACTTCATAACCGCCCTGAAAGCCAATGCCATGGTCCTGGACAAACTGGCCGCCAGCACGTCCATTTCACTCGGCCCCGAAGAGCGGGAGCTTTTGTCCGACGTAATGATAGAAAGCAAACAGGCCTCCCAAATGGCCGAGATCTACGCCCAGATCGTCGGCAGCATGAGCGACACCTGCGCTTCGATGATCTCCAACAACATGAACATCGCCATGAAGATCCTGACCGGAATCACCCTGCTCCTGATGCCCCCGAGCATCATCGTCGGGTTCTTCGGCATGAACGTGGCCCTGCCCATGCAAGGATCCCCCTGGGCCGCGCTGGGCATCACTGCAGGAACCGTGGCGATAACCGTGGCCCTTTGGCTTTACCTGGCCAAAAAGCGCTGGCTGTGAGGAGCGCGCATACGCCCGCCCAGGCTCACCCCACAAGCGCCTCGACCAGCCTCAAGGCGTTGACCGCTCCGGCCACGTCGTGGACCCTGTGAACGGCCACGCCCATTGACGCCAAAAGCGCGGTGCAGACCTGGGTGGCCGGATCGCGCATCCCGGCCGGCAGCCCGGTCAAATCTCCAAGAAAGCTCTTGCGGGAAATGCCGAAACAAAGGGGACGCCCAAGGGTCAGCAGCCTGGGAACCGCCCTCATCAGGGCCAAGTTGTGTTCCAGCTTTTTCGCAAACCCGATGCACGGGTCAAGCGCGATCCGGTTCTCCGGCAAACCGGCCTTGACCAAGGCATCCATCCTGGCACAAAACCACGACATCACCGCATCAACCACATCGTCATAGACGGGGCCGGCCTGCATGGTCTTGGGTTTTGCCGGAGAGTGGCCCAGCACATATCCTGGCTTGTATTCAGCCAGCACCTCAATCATGCCGCCGTCAAACAGGCCGCCGGAGATGTCGTTTATTACGTCAGCCCCGTGCTTGAGGGACTCACTGGCGGTCGCCGCCCGCCATGTGTCGACGGACAGGGCAAAGGGCACAGGGGCGCCGGGCTCCGATTTTTTTGCGGCGCGCATTCGCGCATCTCTTATTTCAACCAGGCGCAACAGGGTCGGCACCAGCCTGGACACCTCTTCCTCCTCGCCAACCTCAGACGATCCCGGCCTTGTCGACTCCGCGCCAAGGTCAATCATGTGCGCCCCTTCCGCAAGCATGGACATGGCGCGGTCCACGGCTGATTTGACGTCGGCGTAAGCGCCGCCGTCCGAAAAAGAATCAGGCGTGAGATTGAGGATGCCCGCTACAAGGAAGGGGGCCGACGCCAAGCGCCCGCCCCCTTTGACCAGCCAGACAGGAGAACCTGTTGCGCTGTGAGTATTCATCAATTATCCTTGGAGTTTTCCGAGTCGGATGTTTTTTTCTCTGCCATTGAGCTTGCATCCCCGCTTTCATCGCCTGGCGACTTACGGTCGTATTTCTTCCCGCCAACAGCCGCTCCAAGGGGTGAAGCCGGGCTGTCGGCTTTCTCCGGCCCGCCGGAGTTTTCCGGTTTGACCACCTGGCTTTGGTTCAGATCGTAAGGCTGCTCGCCCCGGGACGAAGCTTCTGTTTTCACCGGCCCACCCTGGCTCTGAGCGGGCCACGGCGACTGCTCCCGCCTGAAGTCCGGCCGGCCGGAGGGGCCGTAACCGGAACCCTGCCCGTCATTATCACGGCGTTCCGCAGGCTGCTCATCAACCCGATCCTGACCCGACCCGTAGCCGCCATTGCGCGGGCCATACCCGGCGTTCCCGCCGTGGCCGTCCTGATCTGCGCGGCGTCCCTGGCCGCGAGCGTCGCCGTAGTTGGGTTTGCCGGCAATCTGCTGCGGGGGCAACTCCTCACCGCGCATGATTATATCCACTTCCGCTCCGGTCAGGGTTTCGCGCTCAAGCAGAGCGTCGGCCAGACGATGCAGAGCATCAATATGCTCGTTCAGAATGCCGGTGGCCTTTTTCATGGCCTCGTCGATGATGCGCTTGACCTCGCTGTCGACCAGACGGGCGGTTTCTTCGCTGTGTTCTTTGTTGGCCACCCATTCGCGGCCGACAAATACTTCCTGGCTCTGTCCGCCGACAGCCATGGGGCCGATCGCATCGCTCATGCCGTAAAGGCAGACCATGGATCTGGCCATTGCCGTGGCCTGTTTGATATCTTGGGCCGCGCCGGTCGTATATTCGTTGAATATCAGAAGTTCAGCCGCCCGGCCGCCGAAGGCCATGCCGATCTCGCTCTCCATGGCCGTGCGGCTTTTGCCGTATTTGTCCTCTTCAGGCAGGAAGAATGTGACGCCAAGGGCACGGCCCCTGGGGATGATCGTCACCTTGTGCACAGGGTCTGTCTCGGGCAGGCAGCGGCCGACAATGGCGTGACCAGCCTCGTGATAGGCGGTGCGCCTGAGTTCTTCCGGGGAGCGGACCATGGTCCGGCGCTCCTTGCCCATGAGCAGCTTGTCCTTGGCATCCTCAAAGTCGCACATGTTCAGGTTTTCCTGGTTGGCCTTGGCGGCCAGGAGAGCGGCTTCGTTCACAAGGTTCGCCAGATCCGCGCCGGAAAAGCCGGGGGTTCCCTTGGCGATGACGTCAAAATTCACGTCCGGGGCAAGCGGAGTGCGTCTCGCGTGAACGGAGAGAATCTGCCGCCGGCCCTTGATGTCGGGCAGGGGCACCACCACCTGGCGGTCGAACCGTCCCGGGCGCAGAAGGGCCGGGTCAAGAACGTCCGGCCGGTTGGTGGCCGCGATCAGGATTACGCCTTCGTTCGTCTCAAAACCGTCCATCTCGACAAGAAGCTGGTTCAGGGTCTGCTCGCGCTCGTCATGCCCGCCGCCAAGGCCCGCGCCGCGCTGGCGGCCGACCGCGTCGATTTCATCGATAAAAATCAGGCAGGGCGCGTTTTTCTTGCCCTGGGCGAACAGATCGCGCACGCGGGAAGCGCCGACGCCGACGAACATCTCCACAAAATCAGAGCCGGAAATGGAGAAAAACGGCACTCCGGCCTCGCCGGCCACAGCCCTGGCAAGCAGGGTCTTGCCCGTTCCCGGAGGGCCCACCAGCAAGACGCCCTTGGGAATGCGTCCGCCAAGGCGTGTGAATTTCTTGGGGTTTGACAGAAAGTCAACCACCTCGGACAATTCCTCCTTGGCCTCGTCCACTCCGGCCACATTGTCGAATGTGACCTTGGCCGAATCCTGGGTGACCATTCTGGCCCGCGACCGGCCGAAGGAAAACGTCTTGTTGCCGCCGCTCTGCATCTGGCGCATGAAAAAAATCCAGACCACAATCAACAGCAGGATGGGCGCCCATGAGGTCAGAAAGATCAGATACCAGGGCGAATCCTCGGGCGGCTGGGCCTTAAGGGTTATGTTGTGCTCAAGCAGCTTGGGGACAAGGTTGAAATCCTGCGGGGCATAGCTGGTGAACTGCTTGCCGCTTTTGAGCGTGCCGGTGATCTTCTGGCCCTCGATGCCCACCTCTGACACCTCCCCCTTGTCCACAACGGAGAGGAAGTCCGAATACGCCAGTTCATCGGTTTTTGACGGCTGGGAATAGAAGGTGTTGAACAAGACCAGGATGCAAAGACCGACCATGGCCCAAATGAATATATTGCGCTGGTTCACTAAATCCTCAGTTGCGCAGGGCCGTCGGCTCTGCGGCTTGATATTTTTAAAAGACCATCGGCTGGCTTAAGCGGTTGATAGTCATGCATTATGATTAAGAGCGAAAAATAACAAAACCACAGCTCACATGCAAGCATTTTGCCAAAAGCAAAGGTGTGGCCCGCTTAAGCCAAACAGCGCGCATATTGACAAAATCGCACGCGAGAAAACCAATATACTGACCTGCTTAAATGAACCGCACCAGCACCGGCCAGCGTCTGCCGCTTCATCGCTCCTCGCGGCTGCGTCATTCAGGCGAGGCATGGGGAGAGAAATTTTTTGCCCGGCATGCAAAATACAGGATGCTGTGGTACAGTTTAAGCGGAGTATTCTGACGCACAAGAATTTAAAAAATTAATACAAACGATCACACGGGGTAACCCTATGAATCTGCAAATAAAAGTTCTTTTCCCACTTCTGCTGCTTGTTGTTGTGCTGTGTGGCGTAAGCGGCTACATGTCCCATAAAAACGCAATGCATGAGCTGCATGTCGCAATGGTCGACAATTTGCGCGGCGAGGCTGAAGCCCTGTCCAGGGCCGTAGGCGTTCTGGCCAAAGGTGTTCGCGTAGATATAGAGCGCATTGTCCAGCGTGACGATATCAAGGCTTTTTACAGAGGCGACTTTTCTTACAACCAGGATGCCCTCAAGCGCTTTGGCAACGTACTCAAAGAGCTGGAGCAAAGTTACCCGGCCTTTGACCGGGTAACTTTGCTGAATATGGATGGCGTTGTCGTCGCATCCTCAGATCCCGGCACGGTCGGGAAGAGCTTTGCCGACCGTGCCTATTTCCGGCACGCCAAAGAGGGACGGATATTTTTGGCCCCTCCAGCGCAAAGCCGCGTGACGGGCAAGGGCGTTGCGGTGATTGCCGCTCCGGTCAAACTGAACGGCAAGGTGGCGGGGGTGGTTTACTGCCCCATCAGCCTTGAATATATATATGAAACGTCGGTCAAGCCGGTATCGGTAGGAGAAAGGGGGTATGCATACATTCTTGGCTCGGATGGCCTGGTGGTAGCGCATAAAAATGAGGAAGTTCTCTTCAATCCTTCCGCCAAAAACATCGCCCATTATAAAGCGATGGCCAACGCTCCAGCCGATGGGGTGATGGAGTTCGTCAACGCCGATGGAGTTCGCATATTTTCGTACCACGCTAAGGACAGTTTTTCCGGGTACACAGCCGTCGCCCAGGCGGAATACGACGACGTATTTTCCGGCTTGGCCGCCATGCGCGACAGTTCCATCATAATTGCAATCGCCGGCATCATATTGTCGGCGATCATCGTTTTTCTCGTTCTGCGCCCTGTGCTGCGGGATATCAACGCCGGCATGGCCTTTGCCGGAAAGGTGGCAAACGGAGACCTTTCCGCTACGCTTGCCGTACACCGGAGGGACGAGCTAGGCAAGCTGGCTGAGGCGTTACGCGCCATCCCGGCGTCTTTGGAGTTGATTGTGGAGGAGTACCGGACGCTGGAGGCAAAGATCGAAACCGGTCACCTGGACGCCACGGGTGACCACACGCGCTTTCTTGGGGAGTTCGCCAACTTGATCAAGGGCACCAACTCCATTTTAGGGCGCTTTCGCATGATTGTTGACGCCATTCCCTCGCCCGTGATCGTGCTGGGCAGCGATTTGACTATCCGCTATATGAATACCATTGCCGTCAAGCTGGGGGGCAAGGACTACCGAGGCAAAACCTGCGCGGATGTGTTTCGGTATGAAGATTACGGCGGCCCCTCTTGCGCGTTGACCCTGGCGGTGGCGACAACCAAGCCCCAAAATTCGGAAACCGTGGCTCATCCCGGCGGCGGAACCCTGGACATCAGCTACACCGCCATTCCCATGCTGGACAACGCGGGCAAACTGACCTCCGTGCTTCAACTTATTATTGACCTGACTCAGATAAAAAGCGTTCAGCGCACTATCATGGACGTCGCCTCCCAGACCCTGGGCATCGCCGACCGTGTGGCCTCCTCGTCAATGGAGCTTTCCACCAGGATAGAGAAGATCAGCAGGGGCGCGGATGTGCAGCGCGACCGGGTGGAATCCACAGCCACCGCCATGGAGGAAATGAATGCCACGGTCATGGAAGTGGCTCGCAATGCCGGGGAGGCCAGCGCACAGGCCGAGGCCACCCGCAAGCAGGCCAGCGAAGGAGCGGAACTGGTGAACGAAGTCATCGGCGCGATACAACGGGTACACAGCGTTGCCGAAGAGCTTCAGGGGACTATGAAGGAACTGGTCAAGCAAGCGGAGTCCATAGGCGGGGTAATGAACGTGATTTCCGACATCGCTGACCAGACCAATCTGTTGGCTCTGAACGCAGCCATTGAGGCCGCCCGCGCCGGGGAAGCCGGCCGGGGGTTTGCTGTGGTGGCCGACGAAGTGCGTAAACTTGCGGAAAAGACCATGAGCGCCACAACGGAAGTGGGAGCAAGCATCCAGGGCATCCGGATGGCTACAGACGCCAATATCCAACAGGTGGCGGAAGCAGGCAAAAGCGTGTCCGTCGCCACGGAATTAGCCGGCATCTCCGGAACCGCGCTGCAAAAAATAGTGGGGTTCGCGGGCGCGAATTCCGCGTTGATCGCCAGCATCGCCACTGCGGCTGAAGAACAATCCGCCACCTCCGAGGAAATCAACCTGGCTGTGGAGGAGATTAATCATATTGCGGCGGCGACCGCTTCCGGCATGAGCCAGTCCGCCGCAGCCGTGCAAAATCTCTCAAGCATGGCCCAGGAACTGAAAGTACAGTTGGGCAGACTGAAGGCCAACGAATAATAGGCGAGGCCGCCCAGGCTATTGCCCGGCGGCCTCGCGAAGCGGCGCTAGAATGTTGAGATTGTAGACATGACTTCCGGACGGTGGAAACGAAACTCCACGCGGCTGTTCACCTGAGCCGCGTTGGACACCGTGGAAGGCACAAGCGGATTGGTATCGGCATAGGCAACCCCCCTCATCCTGGCAGGATTGGCCCCTCTGGCGATCAGCGCCTCAATGGCCGAATTGGCCCTGGCGGCGGACAGCTCCCACTTGGAGGGATATTTGGGGCGTCCTGTTTCAGATGTGTCCGTATAGCCTCTGACTACCAGATAGACGTCATATTTGCGCATCACGTCCATAACCGTGTCAAGAATCTTCTCGCCGTCGGCGCTGAAACTGGTGGTTCCCGGCTCAAACATCAGGTCGGAGGTCAGGTTGATCATGACCCCGTCGCTGTTGTAACGTATGCCCGCAGCCGCCTGAGGCAGCGATTCGGACGACAAGTCGCCCTTCATGGTCTGGATAATGGAATAATAGGAATCGCGGATCTGCTGAGGGTTGTATTCGCGCGTGTCGATCTTGTCCACATATTGCACCGAGGAGCCGCCGACGATGTTGGGCATGTTGACGCTTGTGCCGAGCGCCTCCGGCATCATAACCTCGCCCGGCTTCCCGGCTTCAGCGCCTTCGCCGCCGGGCGGCGCCGGCGGGGTGTCTTCCTTGGGGGTTGCGTTCAAAATCCACATAAGCAAAAAGAAGGCGAACATCGCCGTCATAAAATCCGCGTATGCGACTTTCCATGAACCGCCAGCCATATTCAATCCATTTAAAATATTTATTAAAACACGCCGCTGCAGGCAGCGCATTCAAACATCAATAACCGACAATCGTGGACATGACCTCGGGACGGTGAAAATTGAACTCTACCCGGCTGTTGATCTTCTGAGCGTCAGGATCGGTCGCCAACACCTTCGGCCTGGTGTCGGCGTAGGAGATGCTTCGCATGAGCGCCGGGTTGATGTTCTTGCTTATCAGGTAGCGTATGGCCGCGTTGGCCCTGGCCGAGGAAAGCTCCCATTTGTTGGCGTAATTTGGAGCGCCTGTCTCCGAGGAATCCGCATGACCGCGCACCACGAGAAAAGTTTTGTATTTAAGCATGATGGCCGCCACGTCATCCAGAATCTGATAACCGCCGTCAGCAAAATCCGCCGAGTTTGGCTTGAACATCAAGTCGGATTCCACATGCAAAAGAACCCCGATGCCGTCTGAGGTGACCCCGCTCAGCCGCGAAAGCTTGGGATCGGTCATGATGAAGCGCTTGATATCTTCAGCCACGGCGTAGTTGTTCTTCTCGACTTCACTCATCTTGAAATCGCGCATCTTGGCCCGATCCACATATTGCACGAGCGGATTATTGGCCACGGAGCTTTTGATGCCGCTGTCGTAGAGCGTCCCTCCTTGCGCGAAATAGCCGGAGATAACCTTCTTGGCCTCGTCTGTGGTGGCGTTCAATATCCACATGAGCAAAAAGAAGGCGAACATGGCCGTCATGAAGTCGGCATAGGCAACTTTCCAGGATCCGCCACTCATCACATAATCCTTAAATCCGCGTTATGGCCAAGAGAAGCATGACGGCAGGCCGCCCAAACATCATGCGCCCTTGGAAATATCCTACCCGCCCAGAGCGGCCTTGCCGCCCGGTACGGACGCAGGCAGAGCCGGCCACACCCCGCCCGGCCAAGCGGCTCAAAGCGCCACTTGCGCAACAAGATCAAGGCCCTCTCTCCCAGCAAAATCCGCACGCCCCGTAAAGCGGGTGAAGGAGGGAGAGCGGGTCTGGGGCCTATCCGCCGCTCTTGAGAGATTGTTCCATTTCAGTGAAGCTGGGCCGGTATGACGGGGGAATCGCCCGGCGTCCGTATTCCAGGGCCACGATTGGGGAAGAGCCGCGCACAGCGGCGCCCACGGCCTCCCGAATGGCGCGAAAGTAAAGGTGTCTTTCATGGGCGACGGTTTCGAGCTTGGACGCAATTGGTCCAAAAAAGCCGTAACAGAGAAGAATCCCCAGAAACGTTCCGACGAGAGCGGCGGCGATGTGGTGCCCCAGGACTTCAGGCGGTTCAGCCAGCATGCTCATGGTGACCACAACGCCGAGAACCGCGGCGACAATGCCCATGCCGGGCAGTGATTCGGCCATTTTTTCGATGCTGTGGATGGGGATGGCCTCTTCATCGTGCATGACCGACATATCCACGCCCATGAGCTTGTCAAGCTCGCCGGCGTTGCCCGTGGTCAGATACACTCTCAGGGTGTCACCAATGAAGAAGCAGGCGGTCTTATCCTTGGCCATGGCCGGATAGCGCTGAAAAAGAGCGCTGGAATCGGGGGCTTCAATGTCTTTCTCGATGCTGATGATGCCTTCGCGCTGCATTTTGGCGAACAGGCCATAGAGCAGGGCCAACATTTCGGTGTAGTGCTTTTTTGTGGGACCGTTACCCATGATGTGCTTGAGCTGCTTGAGACTGCCCTTCATGGACAGACTGGTGCAGGAGGCGACAAAGGCGCCTATGCCGGCCCCAAGGATGATAATAACTTCCGAAGGCTGGAACAGCATATGAAACGGCCCGTGAACCATGGCGAACCCGCCAAGAACCGAGCCTATGACTATAAGATACCCTATCAGTAAGAGCATGCGTCATTCACCTTATGCGGCCGTGACGGCGCGGATGATAAGTACTGAGCTGTTTTGGATTGCAGCCGCCAGAGGCCTGGAAAGCGAGCCTGTACGAAAATCTGACGGATGACTGGATTTTTCCCATATGCGCTCCGACATTAACCGCATTTATTGAAAAAAGCAAAGCACAAGTTTTAACCAACACGCTTCCAGTTAATTTAATTAGAGCAAATTACCTTTGAAACACTTATTTCCTCTGCGAGGGCTCGCCCCAAAATCTCTTCCGCGAGATGTTCGCAGGCCGCCTTTGTCGCCCGAGCATGCCAAACCTCTGCGCTCCAATGCCCAGACGGCCGCAGGCGCATGCATCCGCGAAAAACACCAGCGCGCTGGAGGCGGGAAAGCGCAGGTCTATTCCGCCAGCATCTGCATCAGGGCGCTGACGATTCCGTCGGCGTCCAGGCCAAGGCAGCGGCGCAGAACGTCCGCCGCGCCGTGTTCGACGAATCTGTCCGGCATCCCTGAACGTTTCACCCGGCAGCGAGCAAGCAGTCCCGCATCGGACAGGTATTCGAGAACGGACGATGAAAATCCTCCGGCCAGGCTGCCTTCCTCCACGATGAGCACCTTATCGTGCGTTTGGGCCAATTCCTTAATAGTCTCGAACGGCAACGGCTTCACCCAGCGGGCATTGACGACGGTTACGCCCTTTCCCATATCGTCTGCGAACCGCTTTGCCGCCTCCAGGGCGGGGTATACCCGGTTGCCAAGGGCGAGCACAGCCAGGCCGCTGTCGCCGCGTGAAAGATATTCCGCCTCGCCAAGGGGGATGACGCGAAAAGGCCCGGAGATGTCCGCCCCAACACCCGGCCCCCGCGGCCAGCGCAGCGCCACCGGCATATCAAGGCTCAGCGCGGTGCAGAGCCCGTGCCGCAACTCGTCTTCATCCTTGGGGGCGAACACAGCCAGATTGGGAATGGAACGCAAATAAGCGATATCAAAAGCGCCCTGGTGTGTGGCGCCGTCCTCGCCGACAACCCCGGCCCGATCAAGGCAGAATATGACCGGCAGCTTCTGGATGCAAACGTCGTGAAGGATCTGATCATAGGCCCTTTGCATGAAGGTGGAATAGATAGCGACCACCGGGCGAAGCCCCTGGGTGGCCAGGCCGGCCGCGAAGGTGACCGCGTGCGGCTCGCAGATGCCCACGTCGAAAAAACGATCCGGAAAAGCAGCGGCGAACCGGTTCAAGCCCGTGCCCTCGGGCATGGCCGCTGTTATGGCCATGATGCGCTTGTCTTCCCTGGCGAGATCGCAGAGAGCGCGGCCAAAAACAGCGGTGTAATTGGCGGGTGAGGCCTCATCGACATCCGCCTGCCCGGTGACGCTGTCAAAGCGGCCCACGCCGTGGAAACGAGTCGGGTTCTGCTCGGCCTGGGGATAACCCTGCCCTTTTTTGGTCAGCATGTGGACCAGGACCGGCTTTTCCAGGGTGGCCGCAAGGCGCAGAACCTGCTGCATCTCGTCTATGTCGTGCCCGTTGACCGGGCCTATATAGTTGAAGCGCAACGCCTCGAACAGCAGGCCGGGAGTGAAGAAATTCTTGAAACTGTCCCTGCTGCGCCTGGCGATGCTGAACAAATCGTCGCCTATGCCGGGTATGCTGCGCAAAAAGGCCTCAAGCTCGCGTTTTACCAGGCGCACCCAGCGCGAGGAGAGGTTGCGGCTCATGAAAAGCGAAAGCGCTCCCACATTTTTGGCGATGGACATCTCGTTGTCGTTCAATATGACAATGAAGGGCCGATCGATCGATCCGGCGTGGTTCATGGCCTCGTAGGCCTGGCCGGCGGTAAGCGCGCCGTCGCCGATAACGGAGACGACGTGGTTTTTATTCCCGGCCCGATCGCGGGCCACAGCCATGCCGAGGGCAGCGGAGATTGAGGTCGACGAATGGCCTACGCCAAAGGCGTCGTAGGCGCTTTCCTCGGGCCTTGGAAAACCGCTTATCCCGCCGAGAGTGCGCAAGGTGTGGAAGGACTCGGCACGATCCGTGAGAATTTTCCAGGCGTAGCTCTGGTGGCCGACATCCCAGACAACCTTGTCCTTTGGCGGAGAAAAGACCGAAAGAATGGCCAGGGTCAGTTCAACGACACCGAGCGATGGCGCCAGATGCCCGCCATTGCGGGCCACTGTCTCGATAATCAGGCGCCTGACGTCCCCTGCAAGCTGGGCAAGCTGTTCGACGGACATGAAGTGCAAGTCCATCGGGGAACTCAAGCCGCGCAACAGGCCGTCCGGGCTGACGGCGTCATCCGGGAGAAGGAGAGGCGGCGCGGCCTGGCGGCTGGCGAGCCGGATGTTGCGCGAGTCGGCGTATTCCCTGATGATGCCCTTGACCTGGATCTTTTCCTGGTCGCCGTCAGCGTTGGAATGCGGCAAAACGGGGCGGAGTTCGCCGAAAATACCGGGAGCGGAGGCGTCCTTGTCCAGGAGCCTTGCCCGTTCCATCTGGGGCTTCAGAAACTTCACGGTCTTCGCGCAGTTCCTTTCTCCAGTTTTTTTGCGTTCCGCCATTGTCGGCTATTCCTTTTTGATTCTCTGGATGTGAACCGCATCAATAATTAAGAGTCGGTCACGAATCTCTTTTTATAATGTATACCGCCAGAGCCCGCAAGAGTTCGGCATCGGGGCCGGAAAATGTGCGCACCGCGTCCAAAGCGGCGCGCACATGGCCCTTAGCAAGCTCCCGGCTCCGCTCAAGCCCGACCAAAGACGGCCAGGTGACTTTGTCCTGCCGTTTGTCGCTGCCTACCGGTTTGCCAAGCTTTTTCTCCTCGCCCTCGACATCCAGAATGTCGTCGGCAATCTGAAAGGCGGCGCCAATCTCAAGGCCGTAAACGCCCATCCGCTCAAGGTCGCCATCCTCGGCCCCGGCCAGCAAGGCCCCGGAAACGCAGGCAGCCTTGAGCATGGCTCCTGTTTTTTTCCGTTGCATCTGCAAGAGCTCGTCCTGGCCGATATGGCCGCGACCGGTGTAGAGCATGTCCAAAAACTGTCCGCCGACCATCTCGGCCGATCCGGCGGCATTCGCCACCAGAGCAACGGCCGCCAGAACGCGCGATGCCGGAACAGAGCAATCACCATCCGCCCGCAGGCCTATCCCGGCCATGAGCTTGAAGGCGTCGGTCAAAAGGGCGTCCCCGGCCAGGACGGCCGTACACTCGTTGAACTGCCGGTGGCATGAGGGCATGCCGCGCCGCAAATCATCGTCATCCATGCAGGGAAGGTCGTCATGGATGAGCGAATAGGTGTGGATAAACTCAAGCCCAAGGGCAAAGGGAAGGACAGTTTCGCGGCAAAGGCCGAACATGCCGGCGCTGGCCAGGCACAAAATCGGGCGCAGCCTCTTTCCCCCGACCATGAGGCTGTAGCGCATGGCCTTGGCAAGGCCGTCCGTGGTCGCGCCATCCTTGAGACAGGCCTCAAGCCCCCTTTCGATCAAATTACGCTCCCGGCGCAACAGGGAGCGCACATCAACGCCGCCAGCCTCACTCATACCATGCCCTTTTGCCGATATTTCCCGATTTTTCCAGCGCCTCAAAGGCAGCCTCATGCAAAAGCGTCAAAAGTCGTCTTTGACTTCATCCCCAGGCGCATTTGCCTCGAATTTAAATTCCCTGACCCCGTCCTCGCCGCACAGTGTAATCTCATTTTTGGCCTTGGCCAGCAACCCCCGGCAGGATTCAGCCAGCATGCATCCTTCCTTGTAGAGGGCCACGCCCCGCTCAAGCGCAACGTCCGGTCGCTCCAGTTCCTGCACAATCACCTGCAGGCGGGCAATTTGCTCTTCAAAGTTAGCGGGCTTTTTTTTGTGCATTTTCCTTATACCTCTCCAAAAAATATTCCGGATCTACCGACTTGCCAAGCACGTTGAAGGAAAGATGCAGATGCGGCCCGGTCACTCGTCCCGTGGCTCCGACTTTGCCGACAATGTCGCCGCGTTGCACTATTTCGCCCTCGCGCACAGAAAGTTTCGACATGTGCAGGTAAACGGAAAATACGCCAAGACCGTGGTCAACTATGACGATGTTTCCGGCGTAATAATGGTTGGCCGCAAGCGCCACTCTGCCGGGGTCGCAGGCGCGGACGAAATCTCCGGTCTTTCCGTCAAGATCGAGCCCCATGTGGGGATTTCTTTCCTGGCCATTGAAAAAACGGCGCATCCCGAACAAACTGGTCACAATCCCCGGCACCGGCCTTGGCATAGGCAGGCCCCAATACTTAACCGGGCTTATCTTTGATATTACCGCGGCAATTTTCCTTCTCTCGCGCTCGATACGGGCGTTAAGGGACGGGTCGGGCGTGACATATTTCTGATTTACGGTAAGGCGCTGCTCCCCCCGGTCAAGGTGCAGCACGGCGATTTGTCCGGCAACCATTTTTTCGGTACGATCCGGCCAGGTCAGGACCATCTCGAACGGGACGGTCTTGGCCTTTTCATTTAAACCCACAGGAAACAAGGCCTCCACAGCGCCGGATGGCTGGCCGTTTCTGCCGGGTACAAGCTCAAGGGATTTGCCCTGAAAGGTCATCTTGACCTTTACCAGCCCCCTGCCCTCCACCCTGACCAGGAAGGGGTCGCCGGCATAAAAAGCGCCGGGTATGAACAGTTTCAAATCAGGCTGGGGCCTGGTGAAATCGCGTCCGGCCGATGTCAGCAACTGAGCGTAGGGCGAAGGGATATTGCTTTTGGGCAGTTCTTTTTTTTGTGAAGGCCATTTCTCAACCGGGCCCGGACCTTTTTTCGCGGATTGCCCCTTGTGCCCAGAGCCGCTTTGGGGCTTTTTTCCTCCAGCCGCCTTTGGCTGCGCGGCCGCGATCAGCAGCCGGCCGCCTCCTTCGTCCGCCCTGGCGGCATCCGGCTGGATCCAGCCGCAAACAAGCAGACAAAGCAACAATACCCGCAGCAAAACAACCAGCCCTTTCTCACCCACACCGCTCATAAATCCTTTTCCCCTGCTGCTCATGCATCATCTCCCCGCACAGTCACCGGTATTTCGCCATCTTTTACCACTATATCCAGCATTTCCCCGGCCTTGGCCATTGCCCGGCACTTCACGAAGGATCCGTCGGCCCTCCTGACCAGGGCATAACCCCGCTCCAGCGGTTCGTGCGGATCAAGAGCGGAAAGACGCAGCAGGGCCTTTTCCAGGGAATGCTCAGCACGCATTATGATCTGTTTGCCGGAAAACTCAAGGGTTCTAAGCAATCCTGCAAACTCTCCCTCTTTGCCGCCCAAAACACCAGGAAAACGCGACAGCCTCGCGGCAAATCCGTCAAGCCGCGCCTCGGCGCGTTCCGAAAGACGTGCGGCAGCAACCTTCATCCTCTCTCGCGCTCCCTCAAGCCTCTCGCTCCAATCCGTAATCCGGCGCAGCGGATTTTTCCCGGCGACCAGCCCCTCAAGACGGGACAACCGCTCCCGCTTTGCCTGCAAAAAAGCGCGCACGGACCGATCAAGCGCCAGAGCTTCGGCCTCCAGGCGGTTGGCAATCCCGCTCCGTTCCGCCCACAAAATCTGCGCGGCGTGGCTCGGCGTCGACGCGCGTTGGTCGGCCGTCAAATCCGCCAGCGTGAAGTCAACTTCATGCCCTATCCCGGCCAGGACCGGAAGCTGCGATCCAAACACGGCCCTCGCCACCCCTTCAGTATTGAAAGCCCACAAATCCTCAAGCGAACCGCCGCCGCGAATCAGCACAAGCACCTGCGCCCAGCCGTCCGCATTGACCTTTTCAATCTGTGCCGCCAGCGCCCGCTCGGCCTCCGCTCCCTGCACCAGGCTCGGATAAATGCGAATCGAAGCCCCAAACCCCCTTCCCTGCGCCAAGCGCAAAAAATCATGGATCGCCGCCCCGACCGGCGAGGTGACCACAGCCACCCGCTCCGGATTTAACGGCAATAACCTCTTTCGCTCCTGATCAAAAAAACCTCTTTCCCGCAGACGCGCCTTCATCTGCTCAAATTCGCGGTGCAGCCGGCTTAATCCGGCCTCCTCGGCCACCTCGACAACCAACTGATACACGCCCCGCTTCTCATACACCGTCAGCGCCCCGGCGCAGACTATCTCCATGCCGTTCTCAAGCCTGCCGGCCAGAGATTCGCGCGGGCCATCGTCAAAGACCTCGCCGGTCATGGGATCAAACGCCTGCCCGGCCCGCTGGCCGCCCCGGAACCACACCGCCGAGAGGCTGGCGCCCTCGTCCGCCAGCGAAAAATAAACGTGCCCCGAAGACGGCCGCGAAAGATTCACCACCTGCCCCCGGACCCAGACAAAAGGAAAGACCTTTTCAAGGCTCCTTCTGACAAGGCCGGTCAACCGGCTGACGCTATAAACGGAATTAATGGTCATAAAAGATCGGGCCGCAGGCTTATTGGGGGAGGGAAAAAAGAGACACGGGCTTGGTATGCGCTGAAAGTCCGGCCCCCTCATCGCATCCTGAAACCTCACCCAACAAAACGGGTAAAGAAGGAAGGGGGGTCTGGGGGGAAGGAACCGTCAGGGCAATCGCCCTGTCGGTTCCTTCCCCCAGCTCTTACCCCCTTACCTTGACGTTGTGCGCGTGGGGTTCGGTTATGTCGAACCAGAATTCTCTTTCTCTTTCGCGGGCGATGTCCCTGACGCGGCTGGCGAACATTTCCTCGGTCACTTTGGGGTCTTTGGCCCAGGCGACGAGTTCGCGGTATTGGGATTCGGTCACTGTAAAGACCGAGTAGAGAACGCGCAGGAATCTCTTGTCGCCGTCGCGTATTGTTTCCTGGACGTAGTTGCTGCAATCAATCACATAAAGGCGTTCGCCCGTGGGCGATGTCTGAGTGAATTCCAGAATGTTTCTGATGTCTATCAGAGTATTCGTCCAGTCCAAGTAACCGCGGTTAAGCTCAGTTCCGACGTCCTCAGGATTGTGCAAAACGCAGGCATCCTCACGGGTGTAGCCCCATCCGCCGGAAACCAGCGAGGAGACGGACCGGCCGGGAAATTTTGATTCCAGCACGCTGCTCGGGCTTACCGCCAGGTAGAGCGAAATCTGCTCGGTGGGCGAGGCCTTGCGCGGCTCTCCAGGCCTGGGCGGCCTTTCCGCCGCTTTGCATCCCGCCAAAATGCACAGCAAAAATAAAAGCGCCGGCAAAGCCAGGACGTGAAAAAAACGTGATGCTTTCGTCATTAAGTGCTCCCAAGGTTTCCCGCCGGCAAGCCGATTATTGTGGCATTATTTTCGTGCGAGCCTCGGCCATGTGCGCTCCGGATAATGCATCATCTAAAAGATAAAAAAATCGGCAAAAAGTCAACCAGGGCTATTTTCCACGACAATCAACAGCACGGACGGCAATTAACGTGATATCTCACGGCCGTTGCCTGTCGGATTGCCAGGCGCATCCCGCATAAGAAATTCCGGACCGCTGTTAGAACCAGACTATTGAGCTGTTGTGCCGGAATGGTCCGGTAATGTCGAACCAATGCACCCTTTCGCAGACCCTCACGGTCCGGGCAAGGCGGTTGCGCTTTTCCCTGGCAGTCAAGGAGGGATCATTCATAACCCCTCTGGCCATATCGAATTTTTCCTGGGGTACGGTGTAGGCCCTGAAAACGATGCGCTCATAGGCCTGCCCGGCCGGCCCCCAGTAAAATTCCCGGCTGACTCTTTCGTAATCGACCAACCTGTCAGGCACGTCACTTGGCGAGCGGTAGGGCTCAATGCTCCCGCGCAAGGCCATAAGCACGTTCTGCATATTTACCACATACCTGGTCGTCAGCATGGGCGAGCCCTGAGACACGTCGATAATGACCGTAGCCTCCGCGAAATCACGTCCCCAGCCGCCGGCCACGCCGGCGGACAGCTCCGCCAGTTGCGGAATGTCGCCAAGGACCTCTGCTGGCGGCACGTCCATGGTGAACTCGAGCGGAATGCCAGCCGGTATTTCCACTTGAGCGTCCGGATCAGCGGCGCGGCAGGTCTCGGGCAGGAACTCCGCCAGACAGGACAGGAATAGAAAAACGAAACAGGCTTTGAGAAGCCGTGATTTTAATCCACTCATGTCCATTCCTCCTTGACAGCCTCAACCCGGCATTTTTTAAGAATTCTTCCAACCTTCCAGCACTTGGGCATGCCAGTCGGCGAACTCTTTGTCCCAGGCGTCGAGCGAGAGTTCCACCTTCATGCCGCTGCGCCTGTCCTTGGCTTCGACGATGCCCCGCTCCAGGCCCTTGCGGCCGAGAACAAGCTGCATCGGCGATCCGAGCAGGTCGGCGTCCTTGAATTTCACGCCCGGCCGCTCTTCCCGGTCGTCAAGCAACACGTCAATTCCCTTGGCGGCAAGATATTCATAAATCTCGTCCGCCTTGGCGCTGACTTCCTCGTTTTTCACGTCCAGATTCAAAAGCATGACCTCAAACGGAGCCACCGGGGGCGGGAAAATGATGCCGTCCTCGTCGTTGTTCTGCTCGATGCAGGCGGCCAGAACGCGGCTGACCCCTATCCCGTAGCAGCCCATGATTATGGGACGGTCTTCGCCGCTCTCGTCGACATAGTTTGCCTTCAGGGCCTCGGAATATTTGGTGCCCAGCTTGAAAACGTGCCCGACCTCAATGCCGCGCCTGGCATCGACCGGCGCGCCGCAGCGCGGGCAGGGCTCGCCTTTTTCCATGCGGCGCAGATCGCCCCATTCGGTGATTTTGGCGTCTCGGAGCAGGCTGACGTTCTTGAGGTGAAGATCCTCCTTGTTCGCTCCGGTTACCCAGCCCTGGCGGGCCTTCAAAGCGTTGTCGGCGATGATGTTGCCGACCTTGAGCTTCACCGGACCGGCAAAGCCGCAAGGGGCTCCGCTCAGTTTCTTCACTTCATCAGGGTTGGCGAAGCGCAACACCTGGCCGTTCAGGAAGTGCTTTACCTTCACCTCGTTCATCTCGTGATCGCCGCGCACCAGAACCGCCACAGGCGAATCATCGACATAGACCAGTATGGTCTTGACTATATCAGACGGCTGTATGCTTAAAAATGCGGCAACCTCTTCCACGGTCTGCTGAGACGGCGTGAAGACCTCCTCGATCTCCCCCGGCTCAGTCGCGTCGATATCCTCGGCCCTTGGCGGAACAAGCTCGGCACGCTCCACGTTGGCGGCATAGGAACAAGCTGCGCACGAAATGATGAGATCCTCCCCGGTCTGGGCCAGGACCATAAATTCATGGGAAAAACTGCCGCCGATCGACCCGGAGTCCGCCTCAACCGAACAGTATTTAAGGCCCAGGCGGCTGAAAATCCGGCAATAGGCGTCGAACATGGCCCGATAGCTCTTGTCCGCCCCCTCGTCGTCGCGGTCAAAGGAATAGGCGTCCTTCATGATAAATTCGCGGCCGCGCATCAGCCCGAACCGGGGCCGGATCTCGTCCCTGAACTTGGTCTGTATTTGATACAAATTCAAAGGCAACTGCCGGTACGACTTGATCTCGCCCCTGATAATGTCGGTCACAACCTCTTCGTGCGTGGGCCCGAAACAGCAGTCGCGGTCGTGCCTGTCCTTGAACCGCAAAAGCTCCTTGCCGTAATGTTCCCAGCGCCCGGACTCCTGCCACAAATCAGCTGGCTGCACGGCCGGAAGCAGGACTTCCGACGCCCCGGCCCTGTTCATTTCCTCGCGCACAATCGCCGCCACCTTGCAAATGCCCCGCAGACCCAACGGAAGATAGCTGTAAATTCCGCTGGTAAGACGCCGGACCATCCCGGCGCGGATAAGCAGCTTGTGGCTGACGACCTCAGCCTCGGCCGGGGCCTCCTTAAGGGTGGGAACAAAATATCTGGAGAAGCGCATCGTTTTCCTCTACGGCACACAGCCACGGTTTTAAATTACAGCCGACAAATGAAATCTGCCCTGAAACAGAATTTTTCGCAAGCATTATGGGACAGCCTGGGGGTGGGGAACCCCACGGGCGTTTGCCCTTGGGGTTCCCCTCCCCCAGACCCCATCCCCTCCTGAACCCATTTTTTTGGCGGTGAGGTTTGGAATAATTTAGGAACTAGGCGGGTGCTTTATTTCCTCAAAAAGCGGGACCGGCGCACTCGGCCAGCATGGCGTTTATCTCGCGCATCAGGGCCTCCAAAAAATCCTCGCGGGTTCCGCTCACGCTTCCCACCACGCGGCCCTTGCGAAAAATGACCGCCTTGCCCCGGCCGCCGGCTATACCCACATCGGCCTCCCTGGCCTCGCCCGGGCCGTTTACAACGCAACCCATGACGGCCACAGTGAAGTTCTCGGTCATCCCGGACAGGCGCTCCTCAACCGCCGTGGCCAGGCCGATGAGGTCGATCTCGGTCCGGCCGCAGGTCGGGCAGGATATTATCTCCGGCCCTCTGCGGCGAAGCCCGAGAGACGCCAGTATCTGCCAGCCGACCTCCACTTCCTTGACCGGGTCGTGGGTCAAAGAGACGCGCAGGGTGTCGCCAAGCCCGCCGGCGAGCAGAATGCCCAGGCCCACGGATGACTTGATCGTCCCGCGCAGAAGCGTTCCGGCTTCGGTGATACCTATATGCAGCGGATAATCGCACCGCTCGGCCAGAAGGCGGTAAGCTTCGACCGTGTGCAAGACCGAGGATGATTTCAGGGAAACCTTGATGTCCTGAAAACCGCGATCCTCCATCAGCCGAATGTGCGAAAAGGCTGACTCGACCATGGCCTCCGGCGTGGGACCGCCATATTTTTCAATCAGACCGGCGCCGACAGAGCCTGAATTTACGCCAACCCGGATTGGAATCCCGGCCGCGCCGGCCGCCTCAATGACCTGATCCACATGCTCTTTCCTGCCCATGTTTCCGGGGTTGACGCGCAAAGCCCCGACCCCGGCCCTGACCGCGAGAAGGGCCAGACGGTGATCGAAATGAATGTCGGCCACGACCGGCAACGGGCTTTGGGCGCAAATCTCGGCCAGGCTCCGGGCCGCTTCCGCGTCCGGCACAGCCACCCTGGCCACCTCGCACCCGGCCCCGGCCAGCGCAGCTATCTGGGCCAGAGTCTCCCCAGGATTGCGCGTGTCGGTGTTGGTCATGCTCTGTACAACGACAGGAGCGCCGCCGCCTATGGCGACGCCGCCGATTCTCACCTGGCGGGACGTTCTTCTGGGAATCAACATCCGGCTGCTCCTCCTTTGGCCGGCCCTAGCGGGCGGGGCGGCGGGCTGAAAAAAAGGCGTTCAAAAGAGCGGAACATTCCGTT
Source organism: Desulfovibrionaceae bacterium (assembly GCA_031551565.1). GTDB lineage: Bacteria > Desulfobacterota > Desulfovibrionia > Desulfovibrionales > Desulfovibrionaceae > Frigididesulfovibrio. The sequence goes on from JAVBNM010000004.1 coordinate 65,613, forward strand.
TCCAGAATTTTTCCCATGCGCCAGGGGTGATGGTTGTGGAAGGCGTAATCAAAAGCGTCGAGCCGCGAATCCAGGACGCCCGCCGCCGGATCAGGCGCCCCGTAAACCACACCGGCCAGGCGGGCGTGGATGATCGCTCCGGCGCACATAAGGCAGGGCTCAAGGGTGACGATGAGGATGGCGTCATTTAGTCTGTAATTGCCTGCGGTCTTGCAGGCGGCGCGGATGGCCTCGCATTCGGCGTGGCTTGTTGGGTCGCCCGATCCGCACGGCCTGTTGAACCCCCGGCCCAGGATCTCTCCCCGACCTGAAACGACGATTGCGCCGACCGGCACTTCGCCAAAGTCCCGGGCTAGCCGGGCCTGGACGACGGCCAGCCGCATCAGATCCTCCCAGGAGGACCAGCCTGGCGGGGGGGGAGGAATTATGCGGTTTGTCGCCGGGGTCAATTCTGGTTCCTTGGTCCGCCGGGGCGGGCGCTTTTATTGGGAAAAAAACGTCCTGGGCCGCGCATGCCGCCGAATCAGACGATCACATGCTTTCTGATGTAGCTGACCACCTCGTCAGGCGTGTCCAGCATGGTGACAAGCCCGAGTTCCTCTTCCCTCAGATAGCCTGACGCGACCATGCTCTGCCGCATCCAGTCGATGAAACCCTTCCAGAACGAGCTGTCGTAAAGTATTATCGGGAAAGGCTTGATCCGCAGGGTCTGGGCCAGAACAAAGGCCTCGCTCAGCTCGTCGATGGTGCCCATGCCGCCGGGCATGACGACGTAAGCCATCGCGTATTTGACGAACATGAGCTTGCGGATGAAGAAATAGCGGAAATCGCAGCGGGTGGTCACATAGGAGTTCACCGCCTGCTCGTGGGGCAGGTGGATGTGCAGGCCGATCGAGTCGCCTTTGGCTTCATACGCCCCCTTGTTGGCGGCCTCCATGATGCCCGGACCGCCGCCGGTAATCACGCCGTAACCGGACTCCGCCAGCTTTCTGGCGATGACTACCCCGTCCTTGTAAGCCTTGCTGTTGGGCTTGGCCCTGGCCGAGCCGAAAATGGAGACACAACGCTTGAACCGCGACAGGGCGTCGAACCCGTCGACAACTTCCGCCAATATCTTGAATAGACGCCAACTATCCTGCATGTTCAGAGTATCAAGAATATATTCGTTATCAAACATCGGCCGCGATCTCCTTTCTTTTTTACAGGCGTTGCCCGGGCCTTTGGCCTTGAAGGCTGCGCCATGCATATCCTTTTGCCGGCGAATTGGCAATGCGGAAAGAGGAACCGGCGGCCGGGGGAGGGCTCAAAAGCGCCCTTGCGAAAAAGGCCTTGAGCATGCCTGAAAATGTGCCGCCATCCGGCTACTTTTCCCTTGCATAAGTGTTCCATGTCCGGCAAAACATGGGTACACGACAGCGGGTCTGAGGCTTGGCTTCGGCCGGTGCATGATTGTTGCTTTTCACACACTTAAACGAACTCCAGGCTTGGTTCCATGAAATACGATCCTTCGGATATCGAGTGCCGCTGGCAGAAATTCTGGGAAGAATCCGGCTCTTTTCACTGCGACAATGAATCGGACAAACCCAAATACTATTGCCTTGAGATGTTTCCCTATCCTTCCGGGAACATCCACATGGGCCATGTGCGAAATTATTCCATCGCGGATGTCGTGGCCCAGTTCAAGCGTATGCAGGGGTTCAACGTCCTGCATCCGATCGGCTGGGACGCCTTTGGCCTGCCGGCCGAGAACGCGGCCATCAAGAACGGCATCCATCCGGCCAAGTGGACTCACGCCAACATCGCGGCCATGCGCGCCCAACTGAAACGCCTGGGATTTTCCTATGACTGGCGGCGCGAACTGGCCACCTGCGACCCCGAATATTACCGCTGGGAGCAGCTCTTCTTCCTCAAATTCCTCGAAAAGGGGCTGATGTTCAGGAAAAAGGCCTACCAGAACTGGTGCAACACCTGCCACACAGTGCTGGCCAACGAGCAGGTCATCGAGGGAACCTGCTGGCGCTGCGACGACGTGGTGGTGCAAAAGGAACTGACCCAGTGGTTCGCGAAGATTACGGACTACGCGGACGAGTTGCTCAACGATCTCGATTCGCTGCAGGGAGGCTGGCCGGATCGGGTCATCACCATGCAGCGCAACTGGATAGGCAAGTCGATCGGGGCCGAAATCCGCTTCCAGCTTGAAGACGCCATTCCCGGCCCTGATTCCGATCATTATCTCGCGGTCTTCACGACCAGGCAGGACACGGCCTTTGGCGCGACCTTCATGAGCATCGCGGCCGAACACCCCATGCTGCGCAAGCTCGTGTCCGGGACGGACAAAGAGGCCGAGGTCATGGAGTTCGCGGAGAAAATCCTGAACACCGACAAAGCGCTGCTGTCCTCCGACGAACTGGTCAAAGAGGGCATATTTACCGGAAAATATTGCATCAACCCCTTCACCGGGGAACGCATGGAGATCTGGGTGGCCAACTTCGTGCTGGCCGAATACGGCACGGGCGCGGTCATGGGCGTTCCGGCCCACGACCAGCGCGACTTTGAATTCGCCAGAAAATACGGCCTGCCCGTCAGGGTGGTTATCCAGCCGCCCAAGGAAGACCCCGAGTGCCCGGATCTCGACCCCGAAACCATGACCGAGGCCAGGCCCGAGCCCGGCGTCATGGTCAACTCCGGCCAATTCAACGGAATGCCCAATGAAAACGGCAAAGCGGCCGTGGCCGACTGGCTCGAGGAAACCGGCCTTGGCAGAAGGACCGTCAACTGGCGGCTGCGCGACTGGAACATCTCCCGCCAGCGCTACTGGGGCGCTCCAATCCCGGTTGTTTACTGCGACAAGTGCGGCATGGTTCCCGAAAAGGAGGAAAACCTGCCCGTGCTGCTGCCGCTTGACGTGATCACAAACGCGGACGGCAGATCCCCCCTGCCCGACACCCCGGCCTTTTACGAGTGCCTGTGCCCCGGCTGCGGCGGCCCGGCCAGGCGCGAAACCGACACTATGGACACCTTTGTGGAGTCCTCGTGGTATTTCGCCCGTTACACGGCCCCCTGGCTTGACGACAAGCCCTTCGACCCCTCGGCCCTGAAATACTGGATGCCGGTGGATCAATACATCGGCGGGGTCGAACACGCCATCCTGCACCTTCTCTATTCGCGCTTCTTCGTCAAAGCCCTGCGCGACTGCGGCTACATGGAGCAATCCGAGCCGTTCAAGAACCTGCTCACCCAGGGCATGGTTCTCAAAGACGGGTTCAAAATGTCGAAGTCAAAGGGCAATGTGGTTGACCCGACCGAGATGATCGAAAAATACGGGGCCGACACCGTGCGGCTGTTCTGCCTGTTCGCGGCGCCGCCCGAGCGCGATTTTGACTGGACCGAATCCGGGATTGAAGGCTCCTACCGCTTTGTCGGCCGGGTCTGGAGGCTGGCCGAGGCCCTGATCGGAGAGGTTCCGGCGCTTGAGCCCTGCTCCTCCTCGGAAGAGGACGCCTCCCACCCCAAGGCCCGCGAGCTGCGCCAGAAAGAACACGCCACGGCCAAAAAGGTCACCGAGGACATTGAAAACCGCTTCCAGTTCAACACGGCCATTGCCGCGATCATGGAGCTTGTAAACCTGTTCTACCTGCAAAAAGACGAGCTGCTTTCGGACGAAGGCGGCAGGCGGGTCATGGGCTCGGCCCTTGCGACCACTTTGAGCCTGCTCTTTCCGTTCACTCCCCACATGTGCGAGGAAATTCGCAGGCTCATCGGCTTTGAGCGCCCGATCGCCGGCTCGGCCTGGCCGAAATGGGATGAAGGCGCCCTGGTCAAGGACGTGCTCACCATGATATTCCAGGTCAACGGAAAGCTGCGCGGAAAGCTGGAAGTTCCGGCCGGGATCTCGAAGGATGAAATGAAAGAACTGGCGCTGGCCGACGCCAACGTCCGGAAACACGTGGAAGGCCATGAAATCCGCAATGTCGTGGTCGTTCCGGGGAAACTCGTCAATGTTGTCGTCAAGCAGTAACTACAAGGTCCGGACGTCTTTCGTCCTTTTGCTGGCGTTCTCCCTGCTCGCGGGCTTGGCTTCCTGCGGCTACAAACTGGCTTCCGAGGCTCCGAGCGTCATCGGAGACGGGAGCAAAACCCTGAAAATCAAGAATGTAGACCACCCGACCATGCATGCCTGGTTGCCGTATGAGATCCGATCCGCCCTGAGAGACGAGATCAACGCCAGGCACATGGCCCGCTGGGTTGACAGCGGACCGGCCGACTTCGAGATTGAGATCAAGGTTCTGTCCTACACGATGCGGGAATGGATGCGATCCGAACTTGACTACTCCATGCTCTGGACCGCGAACCTCAGGCTTGAGGCCATTGTCTACCGCGGCGCTGACAACGTGGAAATCTGGCGCTCCGGCCCGATGTCTTACAACGATATCGTCGAAAATCCGGAGGAGAAAGGCGCGGCTGGCGATCTGATCGTCCAACTGGTCCGCCGGATAGTCGACAAACTGCGCTATACGTTCTGACGCCCGCGCGGGCGAAAGGCATGGGCCTTTCGCCAAGGTGTTTCGCAATATGGCCACCAGCCCTTCCCATAACCAGCGGCCCGGATTCTCCATCCTGGTATGTCCGGACTCCGAGCTTCTGCGCCTGAAAATCGAGGAGCTTCTGCTCGCTTTCAGGCCTGCCGGCGAAGACTCCTGGCAGCGCCATGTGTTTTGGGGCGATGACGACCTTAGGGCCGATTTCTGGGAACACCTCACCCTGCAAGGACTGTTTGCCCGCCCAAAGGCCATTGTCCTGCGCCAGGCGCAGAATATCCCGGCCGCCCGGCTAAAGGCGCTGTCCAACGCCCTGGCCTCGATCAGCGACGCAATCTGGCCGCTGATCTGTTTTGAGGTTCCCTTTGAAAAGGGCAAGCCGAAGCTGGCCGCCCATATCAGCAAGCCGGCCTATTACCAGCACGCGCTGCAAAAAAACTGGGTGATTGAAGTGCCGGGTCTGGACGAGCGGACCCTGCCTGGCTTCATAAAAAAAGAAGCGCCGAAACACGGAATCAGCTTAAAACCGGGCCAGGCTGAAACCATGGCCGCGCGGCTTTTGCCGGACGCCGCCCTGGTCGGCTCGGAACTATCCCGTCTGGCCCTGACCGCGGACGGCCAGGGGCTCCTGCCGGCTGATTTCGCAAAGCTGCTTGAGCACAACCAGGAAGTACACCTTTTTGACATGCTCAACCTGATCCAGGACGCCAACGACCCAATCCAGGTCTGGAGAAAGGTCATTGACGAGCGGCTCGGATCGGAGACGACCATCTTCGCCTTTTTGAGCCTTTTGCTCAGGGAGGCCAGAGCCCTTTGGCAAATCCTGGCCGGGGAAACTCCGGCCATCCCGCCATTTCTGGTAAACAAAAAACGGGTTACGGCCAAGCGCCTGGGGTTTTCCCGCATTGCCGGGATATTTGAGCTTGCGCTTGACACGGAGAAGTCGATCAAGTCAGGCGAGAAAAAACCGGAACAGGCCTATGAAATTCTCATGGCGGATCTTTTTTATCTTTTTGGCGGCCGCTGATGACTGACTCCAAGCTTTCGCCAGCAAAGCAAAAGCCGCATCATGACGGACACCGCTCCCGTCTGAAAGACCGCTTTGCAAAGTCTCCGGAAGCACTGCAAGACTACGAGATCCTCGAGCTTTTGCTTGGATATCCCCTTTTGCGCAAAGACACCAAGCCGCTGGCCAAGGATCTTTTGCGATCATTTTCCTCTTTTGCGGGCCTTTTAAGCGCTAAACCGGCTGAACTTGAAAATATCGACGGGATAGGCAAGGGCGTGTCCATGTTTTTGGATCTGCTCAGGGAGTTTTACGCCAGGACCGAAGAAATGCCTTTGAGGAAACGCGAAATTCTGGCCACTCCCGAAAACGTCGCCAGGGCGGCCCGAAAACGCCTGGGACATCTTGGAACCGAACAGATCTGGGCGGCTTTTGTCGATTCCAGACACCGTCTGCTGGCCTGGAAAATGGTGGGTTTGGGAACTGTCGACAATAGCACCATCCACACCGAGGAGTTGATCAGCCAGTGCATTACCCTCAAGGCCAAGGGGGTTATCCTGGTTCACAACCATCCGGGCGGCGATCCCCGGCCATCAAGGCAGGATATCGAGCTCACCGAAAAAATTTCCAAAGCGGCCGAGCAGATCAACAAGCGCCTGTTCGATCACCTGATAATCACCGACTCTGCCGCATTCAGCATCAACGAACTAAGGCTGCTTTGACGGACTGAACGCGGCTTTGGCGAAGCGAAAGGCAAACATTGCTTCGGACACATTCAGACACGGCGGGCGTAATGCGCTACTTCTCCTTGTTTATCCTTTTCCCGATCATCGACATCTTTCTGCTCGTGCAGATAGGATACATCATAGGCCCCCTTGCGGTCGTCGCCCTTGTCATTCTTGGGGCGGCCCTTGGCGGCGGGCTGATCAAAAGACAGGGCCGCCTCTCAATAAACGCGATGAGCCAGGAACCCGGCTGCGCCAAAGCCAGCCAGCACGAGATGCTTAGAGGGTCCATCTTCCTGCTGGCCGGGCTGCTTTTGATTTTTCCCGGTTTTTTAAGTGACCTCGCGGCGATTTTGCTGCTCATCCCATTGACCAGGCGCCTTGTTTCGTCCTGGTTCATCACATTTCTGATGTCAAGAATGAACAAGGGCGGCGGCTGTGGCAGCCAAGACGGACGGGATGGTTTTTTCCGGATATTCACCTTTGAAAACATTAACCGCAGCCAGAGAGAAAAAACAGGCGATACAGGCAGACCTGACGCTCCAGACGGCGCGGACGTCCGCCATCGCGGCGCAGATGATCTTTATCCCGGAACAGGCGCGGGGCAACACCCTCAGCCCCCGCCTGGTCGGGGAAACTCCGGACGGGATAACGCCACCTTTGACTGCGACTTCTCTCCTGTGGAAAAAAAAGAGCAAGATTAACCGGCCACCAGTATTGTATCCAATCAGACTTTCAGCAATAGTTGCGGCCCTGCATGCAATGCCCTGAATCAGATGACCCCACTCGCTGGCCAACGCTGGAACGCAAAGACATGTATACCGAAAGCTTCAAAGTACGAGTTAACGAGCTGGGCCTCGACCATAAGTTGCGCCTCCAGGTTTTGTGCAACCACATGGAACACGTTGCCGGGATGGATGCGGCCAACCTGGGCCTGTCCATTGGTCATCTTGAACAAAAGGGATGTTCGTGGGTTCTGGCCAGGCAACGTATCCTAATCCACCGCCTGCCGGAAGCCGGCGAGACCATCACCCTCTCGACCTGGCCGTTGTCCATAGAAAAGCTCCTGTTCCGGCGCGATTTCCTGACCAAAGACGCGGACGGGGAAATCATCGCCGCCGCCGTCACCCACTGGACAGTCTTTGACCTGGAAAAACGCAAGGTGATCCGCGTCCCTGACGAATATCGTTACATCCTGGAAGAGGCGCCCGCCCGCGCCGTGGAGGACGGCGATGTCCGTATCCCGGCCCTGCGCGACAAGACCCCCGGCCCTGCCTTCCCCGTGAGGCTGGCCGACATAGACCAGAACCAGCATGTCAACAACGTGCGTTATTTCGATTTCATCCTCGAAGCGGCCGACTGCTTCGGCACGGCAGGACGCGACCTGGCGCGCATAGACATCATGTACAAGCACGAAGGATTGCGCGGCGATATCATCCTTTCCCACACCGCGCCCGAGGAAGGCGCCTCCAACATCCTCATTCATACCCTGACCAGACAATCCGACGCCTGCGAACTGGCCAGGGCCAGAACAGTCTGGAAAACGTAAGCCTGGGGGAAGGGGAAACATCATGGCCGCGCCCTGTTGGTTCCCGCGCCCTGGCACCCCCTTCTGTTGCCCGTTTTGCGGAATTTTCATTGGCGGCACGGCAAGAGGCCGGGGCGGCATTTTATGTTGCCGCCCCGGCCTCCCGGTTTCTTTGTTGCCCCCCCCCGGCAGCCGCCGTTTTTACGTCTTACAGCCGGATGCGCCTTTTCCACCTGAGCAGCACATAAAAGCCAACTGCAAGCACCGCGCACAGCAGCATCGTCGTGCCCACGGCCGGGATTGCGTTATCCGCGTTGCCATTGGCCAGAGCCGCCACCATGAGGCTGGCCAGGGCGGATATGCCCATTTGCAGGCTGCGCATAAGTCCTGACGCGGCCCCGACCATTCCCGACACCGGTGTCAGGGCCTCGTGAATCGCGTTTGGCGCGTTCAGCCCGAACCCGGATTCGTTAACCGCGGCAGCCGCCACAATCACCAGCATGCTGCCGGCCCCCAGCCAGGGCCAGAAAAAAATGGCGCAAGCCGAGAACAGGACAAGGCCCATGGCCACGTTGGACTGAAAAAATGACGTCACTCCCCGGCGGCTCAAGGCGGAACTCGTGAAGGCGCCGACCATCATGCTGCTTGAGGTCAGAATGAATATCAGCGAATACGCGGTGGAGCTGACCTTGAAATACTGCATGAACACCAGCGAGGAACCGGAAACAAAGGCAAAGAGCGCGGCAAAAGGAAAGATGTATGTCAAAGAAGCGGCCATGTAGACCGGCTGCTTTAAAAGCGTCAGATAATTTCTGCCTATGGTCCGTGGGGCGATGCTCTGACGCCGATCCGGCGGCAAAGACTCCTTCATAAAGAAAACGGCATAGAGGATGAGCAAAAGCGAGACCGCGCCCAGAAAAACATACACCATCCTCCAGCCCATAAAACGGTAGATGGCGTTGCCCAAAAAGGGAGCGAGCATAGGCGCGAACCCCAGGATGGCGTTGACCTGCCCCTGATAGCTGCGGGCTGTGTCGCCGGTGAAAAGATCCCGGATGATCGCCATGGGCATGACCATGCAAAATCCGGAACTTACGCCCTGGATGGTCCGAAAAATCAGCATCACCGTAAAAGACGGCGCAAGCGCGCAGCCCAGTGACGAGAAAACCACACCACCCAGCCCGGCGATCGTGAGCGCCCTGCGCCCGAAACGGTCGGACAGCGGGCCGCAGAACAATGGAGAGATGGCAAAGCCGATCTGGAAGAGGCTCAAGGTGTACACGCCGTCACCCGGAGCCGCGCCAAGCGCTTCTTCCATGCTCGGCAAGGAGGGGAGGCCTATGGTTGTGCCAAGAACCACCACCCCTGACAAGGCTGCCAGGTAACAGAGAAAGAAAAGCACTCCCGTCCGCGGTTTGCCCTGCTGGGTATCGGAAGGTTGTTCTTTGATTTGTCCGGACATAACGGCCCCCGGCAACCAGCCAAGTTGTCTGCTGATATAAACGCGTTAACCGCGCTAAAAAAACATCCGCATAATGGTGTCCACTAATAGCCAATAGCCACGGCAAAGTAAATACGCAAACATCCGGGGCGCGAAAAAACAGCCGGGCGCTCGTTGCTCCTTGCCCGAAGTTGCCGCGTACGCTGTTCTTCACGTTCTTGCTTTCTATCCCCCGCGCTTTGGCCATCGCCGCGGCTATTTCTGTTGTTTTTTTCCCGCGTCCGGCCTATAACCGGCTGACAACGCCCGGATATTTTTAAATACGCAGGCGCGTATGTCGACCAAGCTGCGCCGTGCGGCCGCCCGCTCCCGCAGGTGCTGGCCGGGCATCACATTTGCAAGGGACCGGCATGGATATTTTCGCATTCAGCGCCGCTGACTTCATGAGTTTTCTGCTCACCTTCCTAAGGTGCAGCATCATGATCTTTCTGTTGCCATTTTACGGCGGCGAGCAAACCATCCCGAATCCGGTCAAAGTTGCGGTCTGTCTGGTCCTCACCCTGACCATCTGGCCGAAGCTGTCCCTGCCGGCGGCGGCTTTCCCCGCCCACCCCCTGGGCCTTGCCCTTGTGCTGCTTGGCGAAGTGATCATGGGCATGACGCTTGGCATGGTCGTCAACTTCATTTTCGCCGGAATCCAGACCGGCGGCGGCCTTTTGGGCACGCAGATGGGCTTCACCATGGTCACCCTGGCCGACCCGTCCACCAGCGAGCAGACCACCGTGACCTCATATTTCCTGAACATGGTGGCCATGCTCATCTTTCTCATGCTCGACGGCCATCTGCATCTCTTAAATGCCCTGTCCGACTCTTTCGCCCTTGTCCCGCCCGGCGGGCTGACCATCAACGCTCCTTTGACCTCAAGCGTAATCGAGCTTTCCGCCGGAATATTCGTGCTGGCCCTGAAGGTGGCCGCCCCGGTCATGGCCTCGCTCCTGCTCGTGGAACTCGCCCTGGCCCTCATGGGCAGGGCCGCCCCGCAGATGAACCTGCTGACAATGGGCTTTCCGATCAAGATCGCCGTAGGCTTCTTTTTCATGGGCATTTTGTTCACCATCATCTCCACGCTGATGGAAGACCTGATCATGGATCTTGGCCCGTTGTTCCACAATCTCATGAGGATGGGCGGCTGACATGGCCCATGATCCGAGCAAAACAGAAAAACCCACGCCAAAGCGGATCAACAAGGCCCGCGGCGAGGGAAACGTTCCGCGATCCCAGGAAGTCGGAAAGACCGTCACCATCCTGGCCGGATATCTGGCCCTGCTCATGTGGATCGGCTATATCGGCCGCAACATCACCGGCATCTTCCGGCACACCTTCACCAAATTCAACGAGTTCGAGCCGACCTTGAGCAACGTCTACAGCCTGGGGCTGTGGCTCATGCAGCAGTTGGCCAAGATGCTGATGCCCGTTCTTCTGATCATCATGGTCGCGGTCTATATCGTGACCCGCCTGCAGGTAGGCAAGCTCTGGACTACCAAAGTTTTCACGCCCAAACTGAGCAAGTTCAACCCGATCAGCGGCTTAAAGCGCATGCTGGTTTCCAGCGAAACCCTGATGCGCCTTGGCAAAAGCCTTTTGCAGGCCATTGTCATCGGCATCGCTCCGGTCATGGTTCTGCGCGCCGAGATGAAGAAATTCAGCTCCCTGTACTACACGGACGCGGCCGGAGTGGCTTCCTATATCCTTAGCGTGTCCTCCAAGATGATCACGTACGCCCTTGTGCCGATGGTCGTCATCGCCGCCGTTCACCTCATCTATACCCGCTGGAAATATATTGAAAACCTGAAGATGACCAAGGACGAAATCAAAGACGAGCGCAAGCAGCAGGAAGGCGACCCCCTGGTCAAGAACAAGATACGCCAGAAAATGATGGCCATGTCCGTCAGGCGCATGATCAAGCAGGTTCCCACCGCCGACGTCGTCATCACCAACCCTACCCACTTTGCCGTGGCCCTGCGCTACAACCCGGCCGAGGCCCCGGCCCCGATCGTGGTGGCCAAGGGAGCCAACCATGTGGCCCAGAAAATAAAGGAGATAGCAAAGGAACACAACATCCCCATCCGCGAGGATAAGATTTTGGCACGGGCCTTGTATAAACAAACCGAACCCGGCGATGTCATACCGGCCGAGATGTTCCAGGCCGTGGCCGTAATTCTGGCCCAGGTCTGGAAAACAAGGTCGCCAAAGCAGACCCTGGTTCGTACCGAAAGATAACCCGCGTCACTTATCCGACAGATTTTAAAAGATGAGGCGTCAAGATCATGTCAGCAAAAACCGGCACAGCACCAAAGATTGATTACCAGCGTTTCGCCAAGCAAGGCGACGTCATGCTGGCGGGCGGGGTAATAGTCATCCTTTTCGTCATGCTGGTTCCCCTGCCCCCGCTCTTCCTGGACTTCATGCTCTGCGTGTCGATCGCCACTTCTCTTTTGATCCTGATGACCTCGATGTTCATCCTCTCCCCGCTTGAGTTTTCCATTTTCCCGTCGCTCTTGCTGGTCAGCACCCTGATGCGCCTGGCCCTGAACGTGGCCACGACCCGCCTTGTGCTCATGAACGGCGACAAAGGCACGGACGCGGCCGGCGGGGTCATCCAGTCATTCGGCGAGTTCGTCGTCGGCGGCAGCTACATCATCGGCGCGGTCATCTTCATGATCCTCTTCATCCTGAACAAGATGGTCATCACGACCGGTACGACGCGCATCGCCGAAGTCGCGGCCCGCTTCACCCTGGACGCCATGCCCGGAAAGCAGATGGCCATTGAGGCCGACCTGAACGCCGGGCTCATCGACGAGGCCGAAGCAACAGAACGCCGCAAGGCCATGCGCCGGGAGGCCGACTTCTACGGCGCCATGGACGGCGCGGGAAAATTCGTGCAAGGCGATGTCAACGCCGGCATGTTCATCACCCTCATCAACATCATCGGCGGCATCCTGATCGGCGTCCTGCAAAAGGACATGGACTGGGACATGGCCTTGAGAACCTACACCATCCTGACCATCGGCGACGGCCTGGTCTCGATCATCCCCTCGATCATCACCTCGACCTCGTCGGGCATCATCGTCACCCGCGCGGCATCTGAAGCCAAAATGGGCGAAGAATACATCGGCCAGTTGACCAAAAACAGCCGCGCCCTGAACATGGTCGCGATCGTTTTGCTGGTGTTTTCAATCATCCCGGGCATGCCCTTCTTCCCGTTTCTGTGCATGGCCGGCGGCATGGCCATGATCGCCAGAATCTCCAAAAACGCCCAGCCCATCGCGGCCGGCGCCGGCCAAGGCGCTGGCGCAAAGGGCATCGCAGGACAGGGACCGGCCGGAGCGCTCGCCGGAGGCGGAAAGGGCGCAGCCCCCGCTCTTGAGACGCCAGAGGACATGGAGGCCCTTCTGCCCCTTGACACCCTTGAGCTTGAAGTCGGGTACGGGCTCGTTCCCCTGGTCGACGAAGGCCAGAACGGCAACCTGCTCTCGCGCATCAAGTCAATCCGCCGCCAATTGGCCCTGGACATGGGGCTCATCCTGCCCTCCCTGCATCTGCGCGACAACCTGCAATTAAAGCCCGGCCAATATTGCCTGCTGATCAAGGGCAACGAAGTGGCCTCGGCCGAGATCCTGATCGATCACTTCCTGGCCATGGACCCGGGCAACGCCAAGCACGAAATCAAGGGCGTGGCCACCAGAGAACCGGCCTTCAACCTGCCTGCCGTGTGGATTCCGGAAAGCCAGAAGGAAGAAGCCATGCTGGCCGGATACACCGTGGTCGATCCTTCCACGGTCATCGCCACCCACCTTACGGAAGTGTTCAAGCGCAATCTGCCCGACTTCCTCGGCCGCCAGGAAGTGCAAGGACTGCTCGACAACCTGCGCAAGACCGCGCCCAAGGCCGTGGACGAGTTGGTGCCAAGCGTCCTGTCCCTTGGCGTTGTTCAGAAAGTTCTGCAAAACCTTCTGCGCGAAAACGTGTCCATCCGCGACCTTCTGACCATCGTCGAAGCGCTGGCCGACAACGGACCGAACGTGCGAAACGCCGAGATGCTGACCGAATATGTGCGCGAGCGCCTCTGCCGCACCATCATAAAGCCCTACCTGGACAGCCAGGGGGCCCTGCCTATAGTCTCGCTCGACCCCAAAGCCGAGCAGACCCTGCAGGAATCCTTGCGCCAGACCGAAAACGGCGTGTTTCTGGCCATGGCTCCCGGCGCGGCGCAACGGCTGATGCAGCAGATCAACCAGGCCGTGGAAAGGGCCGTCAACACCGACGGCCAGCCGGTGGTGCTCTGCTCGCCGATGGTCAGACCGCATCTGGCCCAGCTTGTTCTGCGCTTCATGCCCAACGTGCCGGTTATCTCCCAGGCCGAGATACCGTCAGAAATCCGACTGGTGTCGGCAGGAATGGCCGCAATTGAATAACGCCGCTGGCGGGCAAATACGGCATTGACAGGACCGCTTGAAAAGGCTTTATAAGACGGTAGCCCGGCAACGATATTTTGATATGGCTTTGTGTGTTTTGATTTGAACGTTTTGATCGGCAAAGGCTGAAAACGGAAATCCGGCGATGCAATTGAAAACTTACAGCGCGAGCAGCATGACGGCGGTGCTGTCCCAGATCAAACAAGAGCTGGGGCCTGACGCCGTCATCCTCGAGAGCGCTGAAGAAAACGGGCAATTCAAGGTCACTGCCGCCCTTGAGCGTAAAAACAGCGTAACGCAGCGCACCGGCAATTCTCCTGGCAATGGAACAGGCGCAGGCCGCCCTGGCTCAAGCTCCGGAGCCGGCCTGTGGCCCGGGTCCGGAACGGCCGATCCTCTAAGCGGATGGCAGGGAGGCTCCTGGCAGGAGGAGTGGGGGAGCATCAAGCACCACCTGCTCCAGCTAATGAAACCCACGCTCAAGCTGGGCGCCTTGCCCCCAAGGCAGCGCTTGGCCCTTGAATTTCTGCAAAACCAGGGAGTATGCGACGAGGCCGTGTTCGCGCTCTACCAGAAGATGACCGAAAACCCGGAAGGCGCCATCCTTGACATTTTGGGCGAGATCGTAAGGACAAAGCCCTTCGGCGCTGATGAATGGCCGCAGCAAATCCAGATCCTGGCCGGGCCGTCCGGAAGCGGCAAAACCACTTTGGCTGTGCGCCTGGCCCTTATGCTCAGAAAATCCGACCCGGGTATGCGCATCTGCCTTGTCAACGCCGACGCGTCCAGGGGCAACGGCAGACTTTTACTGAAACATTACGCCGAGTTGTCAGACTTTGCCTACAGGGAATCCACAAGCCCGATCGAGCTTGCGGCCGCGATAGTAAGCGCGCAAAACGAGCGATACGACCGGATCATTATCGACCTGCCGGCCATGAGCGGCAAAAACTATTTGGCCGGCTACCTGGCCGACTCCGGACTCGGAAAAACCGAAAATGCCGGTTGCGCCAGAAAAGCAGCCGAAAAAAAAGCGTCGGCCGGATATGGCGTCCACACCGGCGAGGCGTCCGTCCACCTGGCCCTGCCCCTGCATTACAGCCACAAGACCATGTGCTCGATGCTCTCCCGTTACCGGTGCGACATCCCCTGTGGCATCATCTGGACCAAGCTCGACGAGGCGGAGTCGTTCGGCGAATTTGTATCCGCAGCCTTTAAAAGCGGGCTGCCGGTTTCCGCCCTGTCGTATGGGCCTGGCCTTGGAGCCTCTCTTTCCCCGGCCGGGGAAACGGCGATCTGGCGTATGCTTTTCAAGCAGGAACGGCCTGACGCGAACAAGGACAAAAAAACAGCCCAGGCCGCGTGCGGGGCGCAATAACCAACTGGAGCCACACAGATGAAAGGCGATCTTCCTCTGGTAATATCAATAACCTCCGGCAAAGGCGGGGTAGGCAAGACCAACATCTCGGTCAACCTGGCCGCCTGCCTGGCCAGGGACAAAAAGAGAGTCGTCCTGCTTGACGCCGACCTTGGTCTGGCGAACGTGGATATTGTCCTTGGGATGACGCCAAAATACAACTTGTTCCATCTTTTTCACGAAGGGGCAAAGCTTTCTGACGTGCTCCAGGACACCCCCTACGGCTTCAAGATCCTCCCGGCCTCTTCCGGGGTCAGCGAGATGCTGAACCTTGACGCCGGGCAAAAACTTAGCCTGCTCGAAGCCATGGACGAGCTTGAACACTCTGTCGACTATCTTCTGGTAGACACAAGCGCCGGGATAAGCGACAGTGTTCTTTATTTCAATCTGGCCGCGCAGGAAAGGCTGGTGGTGCTGACGCCCGAGCCGACTTCCCTGACCGACGCCTACGCTTTGATCAAGGTCATGCAGCAAAACCACGGAGTTAATGATTTCAAGGTCCTGGTCAACATGGCTGCCGACGAAAAGTCGGCCAAGGAGATGTTCTCCCGCCTGTACAAGGCCTGCGACCATTTTTTAAGCGGAATATCTCTGGGATGGGCGGGATTCATCCCCCGCGATCCGAATGTGCGCAAGGCAGTAATCAATCAACGGCCTTTTAGCGTGGAATTTCCGGACAGCCCGGCCGCGCTTTCCATGAAAAAGCTGGCCCAAACAGTGCAAACCTGGGAAATACCAAGAACTCTGGATGGCAACATCAAGTTTTTCTGGAAACAGCTACTCTTCAGCTCGTGAGAGTTGCGCCGAACCGTGGAAGGCCCTTGATTCGGGCGCTATTCTGTGGGCGGACTTCACCGCGTCTGAAAAAGAGAAGATTGTCAGGCACTACGCCCCCAAGGTGAAGTATCTTGCCTTGCGCCTGAAATCAAGGCTGCCGAAAAGTGTCGAACTAAACGACCTGATCAGCGCCGGAACCCTGGGTCTTATGGAATCTTTCGGCAAATTCTGCCCTGATTTGCGCATCAAATTCGACACATATGCCGAAAGCCGCATCCGCGGAGCCATGCTCGACGAGTTGCGCAAGCTTGACTGGTTCCCGCGTTCTTTGCGCAAGCGCGTGCGCACCGTGGATGAAGCCATAATCAGGCTCGAACATTTGCACGGCAGAACGCCGACCGAAGAGGAACTGGTTGCCGAGACCGGGTTCGACCTTCCCACGGTCCGCGAGGTACTCGAAGCCCTGCAAAATCAATATTTCCTGTCTCTCGATCTGGCCTTTGAAACCCTGACCCCGGCCGAAAGCTCAAGAGAGGAAGCGCCGCACAAACAGATCGAAAGCCAGGAGTTGATTGACAAAGTCGGCGAACTTATAGAAGAATTGACAGAACGCGAAAAGCTGGTATTATCGCTGTATTATACTGATGAGTTGAATATGCGTGAGACCGCCGAGGTCATGGGGATTACCGAAGGCCGCGTTTCTCAGTTGCATTCTCAAGCCATGTCCCGCTTGCGCAGGGAGTTTACCCGGCGGCACGGAGAATTACAATTCACATAGAAAGGAGACGTACCTCATGGCCTATGACACCAATATGAGGGTACTGGTGGTGGACGACTTTTCCACCATGCGGCGCATAATCAAAAACATCATCCGCCAGCTTGGCTTCAACAACGTGGTTGAAGCAGACGACGGAACCACGGCCTGGGAAATCCTGAACAAGGACAAGATCGATTTCATCATCTCCGACTGGAACATGCCGCAGATGACCGGAATCGAACTGTTGCGCAAAGTTCGCAGCAGCGAAGAATTCTCGGACCTGCCCTTCCTGATGGTTACGGCCGAAGCCCAGCAGGAAAACATCATCGAAGCCGTGCAGGCCAAGGTTTCAAACTACATAGTAAAGCCGTTCACCGCTGAAGTGATGAAGCAAAAAATCGACAAGATCTTCCCCTGATATGGCTCTTCGCGCCAATAGCGCGACAGACGTGGGGAAATGGCGCAGTGTCCGCCTCCTGCCTGTCGGCAGTGCATTAAGCCAAACCGAGCCGTTGCCAAAAGCGATTGGCCGACATGGCGCAAAATAAATCCGAAGAGAAAAAGCCCGGCAGGGTACGCCGGGCTTTTTCTGTAAGAGCCGGTCAATCTGTTGGGGGTATATTGTTATTCCCGGCAAACAAAAACAGCGTCTTATATGTTTTGCCAATAAATTGCACAGGTGCCTGCTTGACCACGAAAAACGAACTGCGCGAAGGATTCACCAGCGGCACAGCCGTCGCGGCAGCGGCGGCTGTTGCCGTGCGCATGATGCTCGGCGGCGGTGAAGTCCGCAAATGGAGCGTTATCCTGCCTCCTGTGAAGGGTGACTGGAGATGTGGAGGCGGTCCAAGACTCGACGTTCCGGTCGAATCCTGCGAGCGACGGGGGAACACCGGGGTTGGGGCTGTGCGCAAGGACGCCGGTGACGATCCGGATGTGACCAATGGGCTGCTATTCTCCGTCACTGCCTCGCGCGAAGCGCCGGAGGAATTTGGATATCGGGGAAAGAGCGCCCTGGAACGCCTGGACGGTTTTTCGGTGTTTCTCTACGCCGGTAAAGGGGTGGGCGTCGTCACCCTGCCCGGCATCGCCCTTGAGGTCGGCTGCCCGGCCATCAACATGCACCCTCGCTCGCAGATCGCGGCCAGCGCTGCCCTGGCGGCCCAAGCGGCCGGTTTTGATGGACCTGTCCATTTGCTGGTCGAGGTATGCGGCGGCGAGGAAGCGGCGGAAAAAACCATGAACCCGCGCCTGGGAATTGCCGGCGGTATTTCCATCCTCGGCACCAGGGGCATCGTCAGGCCATACAGCCATGCCGCCTGGAAAAAGGCTATCCTGCAAAGCCTTGAATTCTGCGCCCGCTCCGGGAGCGATGCGGTGTGCCTGACCACCGGCAGACGCAGCGAAGAAGCCGCTGCCGGCATTTGCCAGCAGATGCCCAGGCACGCCTTCATCCAGGTGGCGGATTTCGCCGCCTTTTCGGTCAAGCAGGCGGCCAGACTGGGATTTTCCAGAATAATCTGGGCCTGTTTTTTCGGAAAACTGCTGAAGCTGGCCCAGGGACTGAAAAACACCCACGCGGACAAAGCAGCGGCCGACCTTGAGCTCCTGGCCAAGACCTGTGCGCTTTGCGGCGGCAGCGCGAAAGACGTAAAGCATATGCTCACCCTGCCCATGGCCAGCGGCGGGCTTGATTATATACGCTCAAGATCCGGCGCCACAGCCGCGCGCGTCATCGCAAGTTTAGCGGATACAGCCCTTGAGAATATCTCGGCATGGGTTAAATCAACCAGAAGGGCGGGCGGTGGCCCGAGCGCGGAATGCACGGCTGTAAACGCCCCAAAATTGCCCGAATTGGTCCTTCACGTCTTTCACCTTGACGGCAGCCTCGCCCATACTGTCGCCCGGAAACTGTCACACCTGGATTGAACGGAATAACGCCATGAGCAAACCCGTCATTTACGTCCTCGGCGCAGGCCTGCCCCGCAAAAAAAATGGAACGCTCCTGCCCTTTGAACATCCGGCTCTGGCCCTGGCCGACGTGATTGTCGGCGGCCGCCAGGAACTTGAACTTGTCTTTGGCGGGACGGCGCAACATGCGGAAATGCTGAAGATCGGCAAAGACATCCCGGCGCTCATCGCCCGGATGAAAGAAAATTTACGCCAGGGTAAAACCCAGGTCGTCCTGGCCGGGGGAGATCCGCTTTTTCACGGCATCGGCAGCACCCTGCTCTCTCATTTCGACCGTGAGGAGCTTTGCTTTTCGCCCGGAATTTCCAGCCCGCAGGCAGCCGCATCCCTGCTTGGCCTTAACCAGGCGAACATGCGGATTTTATCCCTGCACGGAAAAAAAGATTTCACCGCGCTTGACGGCGGGGCGCTGGCCGGGTCCGCTTTGGTCTGCATCCTGGCGGACGGAGGAGATTGTCCGTCCAGGCTGGCGGCCTTTTTGCTCGAGCGCGGCCTTGGACATTTCCGCATGCGCATCGTCAACGAAATGCACATTGACGCCGCCGACGGACTGGTCAAGGCTGAAAAGATCATCAGCACGGACCCTGCCAAGGCCGCGGCATCGGGTGAGGATTGCGCGCAGCCCCCACCGTGCAGACAGATAATAATCCTCGAGCCATGCCAGGGCGGACCGGACCCCGCCTTTGGCAACACAGCCGACGATTACGCGGCCGAGAACAGCCTCTTCACCAAGTGGCCGGTTCGGGCCGCCGCGCTGTATGCCCTGAACATCGCGCCTGGGCATACGGTATGGGATATAGGAGCGGGCAGCGGGGCCGTCGGCCTTGAGGCGGCCCGTCTCGCGCACTCCGGACGCGTCTTCGCTTTTGAGCAGTCAGAGACGAGGGCCAGACACATCCTGGAGAACCGCCAAAACGCCGGGATCGCCAATCTTGAAGTCAGAATCGGGACCGCCCCGGGCTGCCTCGACCCCAGCCTGCCAAGGCCGGACCGGATATTCATCGGCGGCGGACTGGGCTCTGGCGACGTTCAGGGGTCCGCCCTTCTCAAGGCCGCCTGGGGCTCCCTTTTGCCTGAAGGGCGCATGGTCATTGCCGCAATCCTCTTCTCAAGTCTGGAACTGGCCCGCGAGATACTCGAGCCTCTTGGCGCTGGCCTGGAAATTATCCAGTTAAGGGCCGATCAGGCCTCCAAGCTTGGGGAATCGCTGTATTTCAAGGCGCGCAATCCAGTCTTTCTCATAGCCGCGACAAAGCCTGGCGCCAGTTCTGGCTGCCGGCAATAACTCGCAGCCGGCACGCTCCGTCTGGAGTAGGCAGCCCAGGGACGTAACGTGGGGCCTTGAAATCAGGCCCGCATCATTGCATGCGCGCCCAGGCGGGAATTTTGAAGTGAGATTGGAAAAAGAGCCGCAAGGACGAATACGCCCCCGGGCTGCCTCCTCCAGACGAATAACCGGAACAGCCGGTTACTTCATGCGATAGGTGATTCGACCGCGAGTCAAATCATAGGGAGACAGCTCAACCTTGACGCGATCTCCCGGAAGGATGCGGATGTAAAACTTTCTCATCTTGCCTGAAATATGGGCGAGAACAGTGTGCCCGTTCTCCAGTTCAACCCGGAACATCGCGTTGGGCAGCGCTTCCTGCACCACGCCGTCAATTTCCAATGCATCTTCTTTGGCCATGCAAATCCTCAGAACCTTTCAAAAAAGATCTTCTTTTAAGTGTCGGGGCGTTGCGCGCAAACAACCGCATCCGGCCATACCTTTTGCGGCCCCCGCGAAACGCTGTCTTATTTCATGCTTTACCGGTATTGTCAATCCGAGGTTTGCCCGGCGTTTGCCCAAGATTCGTCAAAGAGGGCAGCCACCTTTCCAGCGGGACCACTGGCCGTCAAAACCAGTCATAGCTGCGCTTCAGACTTTCGCTTCTGGCCCTTTGCGCATCCAGAAAAGGGGTGATGTCGGCAGGAGCGGTCTCAAAGGGCAAAAAGCCCATTTCCAGGCTCTGTTTTTTGAAATCGGGAGTTGCGAGAGTGTATCTGAACTGCTCATAAATGTAGCCGGCCTCAAGCGGATCCGAGCCGGATGGAACTCCCAGGCCGAAAAATGTCTCTTCCACAAAATCAAGACCAAGCTCGATAAAGGTCGGAACATCCGGCAGCGACTCAACCCTTTCCCGCCCGGACACAGCCAGGGGCTTCAGCCCCGCCGCCAACTCGCGCGGATAAGGATGCCCCCACCAGGCCAGGGTTTTCTTGCCCGTAACAGCCTTGATGCCTGCGGCTTCATCCAGTTGGGGCATGTAAAGGCTTCTTGAACCGCTGACACGGTCAAAGCGCAAAGATGCCAGGTGGGCGGAGGTGAAACTGCCGCCGCCGGAAACCATGTAAGGATCGGGCAAGGCGCGCACATGGTTGAGAAAAGCATGCAAATCCGGGAATTCGCCATCGTCCCTGACCCACAGGACCATAGGCGAGCGCGCGTAGACAATCACGCACTGGATGTCGTCCGGCCGGTAATACGGCTTTTTGATCATGTCTTGCAGGAAAAAATCCGGGTAGGACACGGCAAAAATAACGCTGCCGTCGCGCGGGGCGTCTTGTGCGCGGGCCAGTGCCTGGGAACCGCCACGGCCGGGAACGAATTCAACGTTCAGCGAAGTCTGGTTTTCCCTCGCCCATATCTCGGACTGCAATTGGAAAAAACGGCTGATCGGGCTGTTGGCTGAAACAGGCAGCGTATAGGTGTATCCGGCCGGTCCGCCAGGCATCTTGCCCGGAGGTTCATCAAGCAATAACGGGGGGAGCGCCCTGGCGGCAAGAGCGTTGCCGGAGAAAATCAAAGCCCACGCCAGGAATACGGCGACCGCGGCCAAGGCCCGCACGCGCGGCAAAAACAACTGGGGGCGCGGGCCATCCGGTCGTGGCAGCCGTCCTTCAGCCGCCCGGCCGCCGCGCTGCATTCCCTGAAAGGCGGATGTTCCGCAACCTGGCGTCATTTGTTCTTTTTCCCGGCAACGGTCTGTTTTACCAATTCGCTGATATTGTCCAGTTTGACGATCTTCCAGTTGCCGCCGTCCCTGCTCAGGCCCAACTCAAGGGGGATCGCCCCGGCCTCGGCGTCGACCAGGGTGGTTGATACGCGCGCTGCATTTCCGTCATTCTCAAGAATCTTGCCTGGTTTAAGTTCCTTGCGGGCCGTGGATACGCCCTTGAAAAGAATGGGAAATTTATCCTTGTTGGATTTGTTCTTCTGGGTCTTGCCGGCGAAAAAGCCGTCTGTAATGCCGATTGCAATGAATTTACGCGCCTCGGAGGCCAGGAGGGATGAGAACATGTCAACAGCCCGGGGGTTGCCTCCGCCAAGCCCGGCCAGAGCGAGGCCGAGAGCTGGCGGAAGGGCCGGCATATCGCCGCCTTGCTGCATTGAGGCAAGGACAGTGGCAGATTCCCTGGAAGCGGAACTCAGCATACGGTCAATGTCAACCACTGACTCAAAAAGGGCCATGTCCTGTTTGTCGATGGCTCTTTGCGCTTGCGAGACGGCATACAGGGGATCGCCGGCGTTGGCGGCCAAAACATCTGTGCGCGGCAAAGCAAGCAAGGCCGCAAGGGCTGCGAGAACCAGGCAGGCAATTCTGAACATTCGCGTCATATTTTCTCCTGAACCGCTTTGTTGCCCGGCAACAAGGCGGTCCGCGTAAAGCCCGGCAAGTGGCTCAAAGCGCCGATTTGCGCATGGCGCAGGTTTCAGGTTGGCGTTTTCCATCCCCCAAGCGGATTCAAGGACGGCAGCGGGGCTGAGGCAGGGGAGCGCAAAGCCTGTGCCAGCGGCCCAAAAGGGGGTTGCCATCGGGATTCCCCCTGCCCCCGTGCTGCCCTTTTCAGGAAAACCCGTCCGGGGTGGGGATTGTTTTGAGCATGGCGCGGGCGCTGTCGGCGTCGGCTGTTATGCTGGCCACAAGTTCCTCAACGCTGTTGAACTTCTTTTCGTCGCGCATCCGGCGCATGAAAAATACTTCCAGGGGGCAACCGTAAATATCTTGCGAGAAATCAAAAAGATGCGTTTCGATGCGCGCGTATTCGTCGCCAAAGGTCGGATTTGAGCCGATATTGCAGACTCCCGGCAACCAGGTCACGTCGCTGGAGTCCCGCAGGCTTTCGAGATCCTGCCCTTTGTCGCCAACCCTGGCCCAAACCGCGTAGCCGCCATTTTTAGGCGAGGCAAGAGATGGAGAGGGGCGTATGTTGGCGGTAGGAAAACCCAGGGTCCGCCCGCGCTTCTTGCCTTCTTCAACAATACCGCCGAGAGAGTATGGACGGCCGAGCATAGTGGCCGCCAACTCGACTTTTCCCGTGCCCAGGGCGATCTTGATCCTTGATGAGCTGACTGTTTCTCCGTCAAGAAGCACAGCCGGCACCTGCTCAAGGGTAAAGTCGAACTGCATGCCGAGGATGCGGAGAAATTCGGCGTTGCCGCGACGCCCCTGGCCAAGCGCGTAGTCGTAACCGACTACCAGCCGGTGCATGCCAAGGCCGCGCAAGAGGTAGGAGACGACGAACTCTTCCGGCCCAAGGGCGGCGAATTCGTGGTAAAAAGGGATGACCACGGCCATATCGAAACCCAGTTTTTCAAAAAGGCGCAGTTTCTGCTCGATGTTAAGCAATCTGTGTTGGACTTTGCCCGAATTGAGAACAACGCTGGGATGCGGATCAAAGGTGGCGGCCACGGAAGTCAGATCATTTTCGTGGGCGAACTCGACGTTACGGCGCAAAAGCGCCTGATGGCCGAGATGCACGCCGTCAAAGTTGCCGAGGCTGACTACGCTTCCGAAGCCGACATCGACAGACTCCGCCTTGTAATCGTTTATGATCTGCATGTGTTACAACCTGTATATGGAGCTGTGTGTTGATTCGTGCATGCCGGCCCTGCGAATCCGCCAGGTTATTTTTTACCGGAAGGCCTTTGGGCCGGCTTTTGAGACGGCTTGGAGGCCGGTTTGGGAGCCGGTTTGGGCGCTGTCGCCGGAGCCGGCTTTTTGGCGGATTTCGGGGCCGGTTGTTGTGCGCGCTTTGGAGCCGAGGCGTTTTTATTTGCGATTGCCTGGTGTTTAGCATTATGGGAAACGGGATCGGTTATGTCAAACCAATAATGCCTCTCGACCGTCGTGGTCAATGGTTCAAGGGCGTTATGAACGTCATGACCGCCGCCGTTGGCCTTGTTCACCAGTTGCCTGGCCTTGCTCAGATCCTTTTCGGCCACCATGTTGACAGCGCCGGTAATATGCAGATACGTCCGGCCTTTTTCAACCACGCGGCCCTCCTGACGGCGGAAAAAACCCGTGACCTCAAAGCGTTTCCCAAGTTCCGGAGCCCTTGTGAACTCCTCAAGATTGCGAAGCTCGATCATCGCGGTGATCAGCGGCGCATAGTCCATGGCCTTGCCTCGCTCGTCCGCCGGAACACCGAGAATCATGGCCTGTTCCTTGATGTATCCCCAGCCGCCGCTGACAATCTTGGTATCTTTCCCGTTCATGGCCTCGCGCATGAGTCCGGACGGAGAGGTCATGACTATCCGCGGGCTGGCCGCTTCGTCGACCTTTGCCTTTTTCTTGATGCAGCCCGGCAAGCAAGCGAAACATAAAGCAGCAAAGAGGAGTACTAGCCCCCTGGACAGGGCGGGAGGTCTGATTTCAGGCACGGGTGTTCCTTGGTTTAAGAAAGTTCTAGTTTTGGTAAACAAAAACCCCCTCCCCCGTCAACCTTAAAAGAAATCAGCGCCATGGCTGCCGCCCAAGGCAAGGGCGCGGCAAAACATCAGCAACCGGAAACTTAGGCTCAGCCCTCATTAATCCGCCGTCCGCGAAAAGCCGGGCTTTTTCGGCCGGCAAGGAGCAAGGGGAAAATTGGGCGAAGCTGTATTGAAATACTGCAAGATCAATTTTCTCATTGCGACGCAGGCAGACGGAAAAGAGCGGC
>JAVBNM010000019.1:0-146129 GCA_031551565.1 Desulfovibrionaceae bacterium
CCACTACAACGGGGACGCAGAGTTAAGACCCGGGGGAAGGTAACCACCCGGGTGTGCGCCTGGATGGTTCCCTTCCCCCGGACCCCCTTCCCGCCTTTACCCTGTTTGAGGGTGCCGGAGTTTTTTGTGGGGGATCATTGCGCGGGCGTTTATGTGTACTGCCCCCTTGTCTCCTTTAGCCGTTTGGCCGTCTGCGTGAGGGGATAATTTGGCGCAGGAGTCCATACGGTGTCCGGCTGCAAAGCCGCCTTTTCCTCGCAGGCAAGGCGGCTTTTTTGTTTGGGCGTGCGCTTGGCGGCAGCGCCGTAAAAAATGCTGGACCGCTTTGCCAAGTCGGCCTAATATTATTTCCTAACTTGCTGTTTCTTCCGCCTGAAAACGAATTTGCCAGATACAACCCGGAACCGGATTTTGAACACAAGAGGTGATACCATGAAAAAGCTGCTCATACTTCTCGGCCTGTGCTTCTGCCTGGCCGGACAGGCCGTTGCCGCCGACAACACCATCGTTATCGGCGTGACCCCATTCCCACACAAAGACATCATGAATGTAGCCAAACCGCTGCTTGAAAAAGAAGGCTACATCCTGGAAATCAAGGAATTCACGGACTACGTCCAGCCAAACATGGCCCTGGCGGAGAAACATCTTGACGCCAACTTCTTCCAGCACATCCCTTACCTCGAGAATATGAGCAACGAGAAAAAACTCGGCCTCACCTGGGTGGCCAAAGTCCACATCGAACCCCTTGGCCTTTATTCGAAGAAAATAAAATCCCTGGACGAAATCAAGACCGGGGACACCATCTCCGTCCCGGGCGATCCCACCAACGGCTCGCGCGCCCTGCGCCTGCTTGAGGCCAACGGCCTCATCACCCTGCCCGAAGGCGCGCTGGTCACCGCCAAGGAGATTGTCTCCAACCCCAAGAAGCTCAAAATTGTCGAGCTTGACGCGGCCCAACTCCCCAGAACCCTCCAGGACGTCACCGCATCCGTAATCAACACCAACTTCGCCGGTGAAGCCGGGCTTATCCCCTCCCGCGACGCCATCATCATCGAAGGCAAGGATTCACCTTACGCCAACGTGATCGCCGTTCGCGAGGCCGACAAGGACAGCCCGAAAATCAAAGCCCTCGTAAAGGCCGTGAACTCTCCCGAAGTAAAGGCCTTCATAGTCAACGAACTCGAGCCCAAAGGCATCGTAGCGGCATTTTAACGGGAAAAAACCGGGGGAAGGGAACCAACGGACGGTTGCCTGTTTTGACCACGGGCGCAAGGCCGCGCTCCCTCCCCCAGCCCCTCCCCACCTGCCCTTATTTGCAGAAAGTTGTTATTGATGGTCTAGCTGGCCAAGCAATGACAGCCCAAACCCAGGCCTTTCAAAATTAATTAACTGTCCTCGACAGGGGCTGATTTGCGGCCAACATGCTGGAACACGTCGAAAAAACCTTTAAAGCCCCAATAATGGCGGCGGCGCTCACCCCGCTTAAACTTCTGCCGCTTTTTCTCCTGCTGTCGCTTTGCAGTTGCTCGCTTCCGAAAGACTACACTCCGGACAACGCCTCCTACGGCACAAGCCAGGGAGTCGCGATGGCAGCCCGTTCCCAGATTGGCGTGCGCTACAAATACGGCGCCATGAACCCTGGATCGTCCTTTGACTGCTCCGGACTGGTCTGCTGGGCGCACAGGGCGCACGGAATCAAAATTCCCAGAACAACCACGGAGCAGTTGAAGGTCGGCCGGGCGGTCCCCCCCAATCAGATGAGGCCTGGCGATATCGTCCTCTTCCGCATTTCCCGGAAAGGGGGTTATCACTCCGGCATCTACGCCGGAAACGGAAACTTCATCCATAGCCCCAGTTCCGGCAAAACTGTCAGGGAAGAAAGCATGGGGGGCCCATATTGGAGCCCGCGGTTCATCGGCTCCAGAAGGCCGCGCGAGTTGGAGTGAAAAAAATCCGGAGCAATTGGCTTTGAAGCTTCATCTGCCCTGCAAGGTGTTGTCTCCGGCTCCTTGCCGCAGAACGCCATCGCAGGAGGCGGCTGAAATCGCGCCGCTGTAAAGCAGTATTTCCGGGCGATATTCAAAGTGCATGAAATCAAAGCGCGCCCACTTCCCTCCCCAGACAAATCCCTCGTCCTCGAAGGCCTGGACGATCTCGACCGGAAACTCCTTCCGGACGCGCTCAAGCTGGGCTTTGCCCGGCTTCCACCGCCAGTAAATCCCCTTCTTGGGGTTCAGGTCGATGGCGATGCCGTAGCTGTGCGCCGACAGACGCCGTTCCCCGCTGATTGTACGCCAGAGATAGCCCCCGCCAAGCGGCGAAAGCCAGGTTCGCAATTCCGGTTTCTCCTCAAGCTGCGGAGCCAGACGCCCCGCCACCCTTGCCAGGGCCAAGGACGCCCCGTGCTTCTTGTTGAAACGGACCTTTTGCCCGAGAAAGTCGACATATTCCAGATTTGCTTCAACCTCGGCCCGGTTTTTGCCGTAAAGGGCCGCCAGCAGAGGGTAATTGCGCGTCCGGCCTGGATCTTTTCCGTCCAGGGCCGCGCTGTAGTCCATTTCAAGAGGATAAACGCTGGCAAACTGATCGACAATGGCCGGAGAATCAAGCAACTCCTCCTCCGCCCTGGCAATATTGTCGGCAAACAGCAGTTTTCCCCCATTTTGGCATTCAAGCCAGATGCTGTTCCCGTAATCTCTCAGTTCACAACCCAACTCCGGGTAAGCGTCATGAAGCGCCAGACATGCGGCCGCGTTTCTTTCACTCTGCGCTGTCAGCGCCTGGGGTGCGGATGAAAAAGAAAAAAAGAAAAAAACGGCGCAAAGCAAGGCAGCGGGCCAGCAAGAAAGGGCTCCGGCGAATGCCGGGGGAACGGCGGCATTTGGCGGCGGTTTGCGCATATCCCGGTCACTTCCGCGGTTCCCGGGGCTCAAGCCGGGCCGTCGCCGCCGGCCGCGTTTTTTAAATAACGAAATAACTCCCTGAAAGATTTGGGAGGTTTTTTATTTTCCCGTTCTGCCAGCGCATTGCCCACCAAATGCTTCAGCCGGCCGGGTTCAAGCGCTGAATAATCTTGCAGGGCAGCTTTAAAATGCCTTTCCCGGTCCCCGGCGTCGGGTGAAAGCAGCGAATCGCGCAGGGCCTCAATGTGCCTGAAGCGGTCCACGCTATCCCTTTTCCCATCCTCAAGCCTTCTGAGCTTTTCAAGGACGCGCTCCTGATCCGGCAATTCGCGCATCAATCGGCCGATGTATTGCATCTGGCGGCGCCTGCCTTCGTGGTCCCGGATTTTACGCCAAAATTCGATCGCCTCGCGCAAATCCTCCGGCAGGTCGAGCGAATCCAGCTCGCCCGGAGTCAGGGCGGCCAGTTCCTGCCCGGCCTTTTGCAGGGATGTGCTGTCGCGCTTTTTCTGCGAGCGGCTCTTATATTCCTGGTCGTCGGTCATGAGTTCTCCCGCTGTTGCTCCATGCGTGTAAAAGTCACAGTGATTCAAGGGGCATAGGCGGCCAAAAGCGGGCTCCCATGCGTAACTGCTTATTTTAGTATGCATTGCGGCAAAAATAAAGCTGTATTAAGATGTTGCAATCAGGAGCAAGAATGGACATAAAAACCAGAATCATACACGCCGGGCTGACCGCGGACCAGCACGGCGCATCATCACCCCCGCTCTACATGGCCTCAACCTTCCACCAGCGCGACGTGACCGAGCAGGTGGAGTATTATTACGGCCGCAGCGGCAACCCCACCAGAAACGCCCTGGAGAGCGCCCTGGCCGAGCTTGAGGGCGGGGCCGGGGCCTCGGCCTATTCATCGGGCATTGCCGCCATCGCCTCCACTTTCATGCTGTTCAAGCCAGGCGACCACCTTGTCGTGGCAGAAGACATTTACGGCGGAACATTCAACATCCTGACCAATCTTTTTGCCCGCTGGGGCCTTCTTGTGTCCTTTGTCGACACAAGCCGTCCTGAAAAGGTGCGCGCGGCCGTCACCTCAAAGACAAAGGGCCTTTTTGTCGAAACACCGTCAAACCCGCTGCTCAAGATAACCTGCCTGAAAGAAATGGCGGCCATTGCCCGGGAATGCGATCTGGTCAGCATCATTGACAATACCTTCTGCACGCCCTGCCTGCAAAATCCAATCGCGTTCGGCTTTGACATCGTCCTGCACAGCGCGACAAAATTTCTCAACGGGCACAGCGACGTCACAGCCGGGATATCTGTGGCCCGCACCAAAGAAATGGCCGGAAAGCTGCACGACATTCAGACCGCTTACGGCTCCATCCTGGGCGCGCCGGATTCCTGGCTGCTCATGCGCGGGCTGAGAACCTTGGGCGTGCGCCTTGAGGCCGGGCAGGCCGGAGCCAGATTCCTTTGCCAGGCCATGGAGGCCCTGCCCGAAGTGGTCAGGGTCTATTATCCGGAACACCGGGACAACCCCGGCCGCGAAATCCACGCCGCCCAGGCCAGGGGGGGCGGGGCTGTTTTTTCGTTCGAACTGCAAAGCGCCGACCAGACCGTAAAATTCCTGAAAGAACTCACCCTGCCCCTGGTCGCGGTCAGCCTGGGCGGTATCGAGAGCATTGTCAGCTACCCGGTGCGCATGTCGCATTTCCGCGTGCCGCCTGAAGAGCGGACTCGCCTGGGCATAAAGGACACCCTGCTGCGCTTTTCAGTGGGCCTTGAGTCGCCCGCCGACCTTTTGAAGGACGTGGAACAGGCCCTGTTCAAGGCCAAGAAAAAATAACCTGCGGCCGTCAGGCCTCTGATATTGCAACCACCCCAACCCAAGAGGGGACGAGAGATGCTTCAACCGGTAATCTTGTGCGGCGGAGACGGGACCAGACTGTGGCCGGCATCACGCAAGGCCCTGCCCAAGCAGTTCATGCCGCTGGGCGACTCCACCCTTTTCAAAGATACGTTGAAAAGGGCCTTAAACATTCCGGGCGCCTTGCCGCCCCTGATCATCTGCAACGAAACGCATCGCTTCCAGGCCGCCGCCCAGGCCGAGCAGGCCGGAGCCAAACCTGGCCGCTACACCATTCTCCTTGAGCCGGAAGGCAGAAACACGGCCCCGGCCATAGCCCTGGCAGCGCTGCACTGCCAACAGGCCGACCCGGTCCTTTTGATCCTTCCTTCTGACCACGTCATGGATGAGGGCGCCGTATTCGCCGAGGCGATCGCCCAAGGTTTTGCTGCTGCCGAGGGCGGGAAGATGGTCACCTTCGGCATCATCCCGAATGGCCCTGAAACCGGCTACGGGTATATTGAGGTGGGCGAGCAGTTGCCTGGGGCGGCCCGTCGGGTGGCCCGGTTTGTGGAGAAACCCGATCTGGAGCAGGCCAGGGAATATGTATCTTCCGGAAAATATCTGTGGAACAGCGGCATGTTCATGTTCAAGGCCTCTGTTTTCCTGCAGGAGCTGGAAAAGCACAACCTGGGCATGCTGACTTGCGTGGCCGGCGCTTTTGCCCGGAAAAAGGTGGACTTCGACTTCACCAGGATCGGCCATGATGAATTTGTCTCCTGCTTGGCCGGCTCCATCGATTACACGATAATGGAATACACGGACAAAGCGGCGGTCGTGGCCTTCAACGGCCGCTGGAGCGACCTTGGCTCCTGGCAGAAACTCCATGAGGCCGGGTCGCCGGACAGCGACGGCAACGTCATCAGCGGCGACGTCCTCGCGCTTGATTGCCGGGGCTGCTATCTGCGCTCCGAGCACAGAAAAGTCGCCGCCCTTGGTCTGGAGGGGCTGATCGTAGCCGAGACAGCGGACGCGATCCTGGTCGCTCCGCTTGAGCGCAGCCAGGAAGTACGGCGAGTCGTAAGCGCCCTGCGCAACGACTCCAAAAAAATTGTGGACGAAAACCGGATCATGTACCGCCCCTGGGGTCATTATGAGGCATTGACCGAAGGCAACCGCTTTCTGGTCAAGCGCATCATCGTCGCCCCCGGGCAGAGCCTTTCCTTGCAAAAACACTATCACCGGGCCGAACACTGGGTGGTGGTCCGAGGCACGGCCCTGGTCTTTGTGGACGAGCAAATAGTCCTGATCGGCGAGGATCAATCCACCTACATTCCGCTGGGCAAGGTCCACAGGCTGGAGAACCCGGGCAAGATCCCCCTTGAGATAATTGAAATCCAGACCGGGAGCTACCTGGGTGAGGACGACATTGAGCGTTTTGACGACAAGTATGGACGTCATTCATAAGCGGCAAACAATCCGCGCATCAAGGGGCAGCATATGGACGCAAACAACTTTGACTTTTCCTGCTTCAAGGCCTATGACATCCGCGGCCGGGTGCCGGAAGAGCTGAACCCGGAACTGGCCAGAGCCGTGGGCCTGGCCTTTGCGGCGGAGTATCGGCCCGGAGCTGTCTGCATCGGCCGGGACATGCGCCTTTCCAGCGACAGCCTGGCCGAAGCCCTGACCGCCGGGTTCAGGGAAGGCGGAGTCGATGTGATCGACTTAGGCCTTTGCGGAACCGAGGAGGTCTATCACGCCGTGTTCAGCCAAGGTTTCGGCGGCGGCGTGATGATCACCGCCAGCCACAACCCGGCTGACTGGAACGGCTTGAAGCTGGTGCGGGAAAAATCCATCCCCTTGAGCGGCGACAGCGGCCTGCTGGACCTGAAAAGGCGGATTAAGGATGGAGATTTGCCCAAGAAGGGCAAAACAGGCGCATACTTGAAGCAATCGTTCCGGCAGGAATACCTTGACTGCCTGCTCTGCCTTGCGGATTTAAAAAATCTGAAACCCATGACCCTGGTCGCCGACGCCGGAAACGGCTGCGCCTGGCAGGTAATGCAGGGGCTTTTGCCCCACCTGCCGGACAAGGTGATCGGCCTGAATGTGGAGCCGGACGGGACATTCCCCAACGGGGTTCCCAATCCGCTTCTCCCGGAGAGACGCGAGAGTACCAGCCTGGCCGTTCTTGAGCATGGCGCCGAGTTCGGCATAGCCTGGGATGGAGACTTTGACCGCTGTTTCTTTTATGACCGTCAGGGCCGGTTTATTGAAAGCTATTACATGATCGCCATTCTGGCCGAAGAGCTTCTTTCATCTCCAGCCAGGGCCGGGGAAAATGAGGGCGCGGGCGAAAAGATCCTGCACGACACCCGGCTGATCTGGAACACCAGGGAAGCCGTGACCAGGGCCGGAGGCATCCCGGTTGAAGCCAAAACCGGGCACGCCTTCATGAAGGAACGCCTGCGGGCAGAAAACGCCCTGTACGGGGCCGAGATGAGCGCCCACCACTATTTCAGGGACTTTGGCTACTGCGACAGCGGCATGCTCCCCTGGCTGCTCCTGCGCCGGATTATGGGCCGTACCGGCAAAAGCCTGGCCGAGATGGTCGAAGATGCGATGCGGAAATATCCGGTCAGCGGCGAAATCAACCGCGAGGTGAAAGACCCGGCGGCGGCCATGCGCCGCATCCGGGCACGCTATCAAAAGGCGGCTTTTGACATAAACTTCATCGACGGTCTGAGCATGGACATGGGGAGTTGGCGGCTTAACGTGCGCATGTCAAATACCGAGCCCCTGCTGCGCCTGAACGTGGAATCAAGGGGCGATGCCGAACTTGTGCGGGAGAAGACCGGGGAAATTCTGAGTATGATGGTTTAAAAAGTTTTTAACAAATAACGAGCAAACAGAGCAATTAATCATGCAGCGTACCGGTTTGATTGTCGGGCTGGGCAACCCCGGCAAGGAATATGAAAACACCCGCCACAATTTCGGATTCATGTCCGTTGACGCCGCCGTGGAACGGCTCTGCCCGCCGTCCGGCGTGAGCCTTTTGTCCGGCAAGAAAGACAAATTCATCCTGCAGCGCTGCGCCATTTTGGGCAGCGGGACATGGTTTTTCGCCAAGCCACTGACTTTCATGAACAACAGCGGCCAGGCCGTACAGCACATCGCCGACTATTACCGCATCGAGACGGAAAACATCCTGGTGGTCCACGACGAACTAGACCTTGAACTGGGGCACCTGAAATTCAAGCTCGGAGGCGGCAACGCCGGGCACCGGGGCTTGCAGTCCATCCAGCAGATGCTCGGCACCGGAGACTTTTACCGCCTGCGTCTTGGCATCGGCAAAAAGGCCGAGGCCTACAACTGGGTGCTGGGCCGCTTTTTTGCGGAAGAAAGCGGTGTTGTTGGCGAGGTTCTGGAAAAGTCCGCCGAAATAATCCGCTGCTTCATCGGCCATTCCGGCAAAGACGCCCTGTCAAAATACCGCTCGGTGAAAACCGCTTCAGCCGCCGCGGCTGCCGAGCGGCCTTGACGCCCCCACACACAGCGCATGGATATAACGTATTCTCACTTATTTTGATATTTTAACGCAGACAACGGTGGACTACCTTGCCGCATTGCGTTACTATATTATGAGTCGTACAAAAGTAACCAATATTCTCCAGTACCTCAAAGCATGTACCGCTGCCGCATCCGCCGCCGCTTTTTTCATTCAAGGAGTGCCCATTGTTTGCCCCGGAACAACTTGTCGTTTATCCCGCTCAAGGCGTTGGAGTGATTGAGCGCCTCGAGGATCAAAAAGCCGGGGGGCACACGCTTGAAATGTATGTTATCCGCATCCTGACCAACAACATCACGGTCATGGTTCCGACGAAAAACGCCAGCGCGGTGGGTCTTAGGCCCTTGTGTTCGATCGAGGAGGCCAACGAAGTGCTGCAGTTCCTCCAGGACAGGAGTACGTTCACAGGCTACAGCGGCCAGAACTGGAACAGGCGTTACCGGGAATACTCCGAAAAACTGAAAAGCCCCTGCCTTATGGATGTCGGCTACGTCCTTAAGGAGCTGTTTTTGATCAGCGGTGAAAAAGATCTCTCGTTCGGAGAGCGCAGGCTTCTTGAGCAGGCCATGGGCCTGGTATGCTCCGAAGTGGCCCAGGTTTTGAGCAAGGATTTGGACGAGATAAAAGCCCATGTGGAGGCTTTTTTTGAGGATATCAAACAAAAAAGCGAAAAAGACCGTTGACCCCCTTGCCTTGTTTCTCAAGTTACGCTAGGTAGCTTTTGCGAGGAATAAGTATAATTTTTTGTTCCGGCCTTTTGCCTTCGCGCAAATCCATTCTTACTTTCCGACCGCCAGCCTGCCTTTCGGCAAGCTCCCCGACACCGGCCAAGCCAGCTTCTGACGCGGACTGGGGTTATGTGCGGCGGGATGATTCGGTTCCGTCCACCATGCTCCCGCGCAGGGATGTTATCGATGCCGCAAAAGCCGACCATTGTCCTGTAGCTGAATAGTCAAGCAGGCTTTTTCACCGCCAGGGGCTTCTGCCCGGTTGGCGGAAATGGACAAAAAGCTCTTTTGCTGATTGTACTAACGTTGCGTCTTCAGGCAAACCGCCCAATCAGGGCCAGGAATGCCTCATGTGAATATTCTGCTTAACCGAACAGCACGCGAGTGCTGTCGTTCATCCAACATCTACCCATCCATACTATGCGTAAAAAGAAAACCGCCAGCACTGTTGAAGAGACCATCACCGAAACCGGAATGAATTTGTCCGAACTGAAGGTCAAAAGCATCATCGACCTGATGGCCCTCGCTGATTCATACGACATCGAGAACGCAAGCAGCATGCGCAAGCAGGAGCTGATCTTCGCCCTTCTGCAAAGTTGCGCGGCTCAAAACGGCTCAATATACGGTGACGGGGTTCTCGAAATCCTGCCCGACGGTTTCGGCTTTCTGCGCTCGCCCTTGTGCAGCTACATGCCCGGCCCGGATGACATATATGTCTCGCCCTCGCAAATCAGGCGGTTCAGCCTGCGCAAAGGAGACGTGGTCTCAGGGCAGATTCGCCCCCCGAAAGAAGGCGAACGCTACTTCGCCCTGCTCAAAGTCAACGAGATAGGGTTTGAGCCCCCGGCTAACGCCAAAAACATCGTCCTGTTCGACAACCTCACCCCCATCTATCCGGATCGGCGCCTGGTGATGGAAAACGGCGCGGAAAACTATTCCTCCAGGGTGATCGACCTCATGGCCCCGATCGGCTGCGGCCAGCGCGGCATCATCGTCGCCCCCCCCCGTACCGGCAAAACCATTCTCCTGCAAAACCTCGCCAACTCCATCAATGCCAACAACCCCGAAGTATACCTGATAGTCCTCCTGATTGACGAGCGCCCCGAAGAAGTCACCGACATGGAGCGCACGGTCAAACAAGGCGAGGTTATCTCCTCCACCTTTGACGAGCCGCCGCAACGCCATGTGCAGGTCTGCGAAATGGTTCTGGAGAAGGCCAAGCGCCTTGTTGAGCGCAAAAAAGACGTCGTCATCCTGCTTGACTCCATCACCCGCCTTGGCCGAGCCTACAACGCGGTTACCCCGTCATCTGGCCGGGTGCTGACCGGCGGCCTTGACGCCAACGCCCTGCAAAGGCCCAAGCGTTTCTTCGGCGCGGCCCGCAACATTGAGGAGGGCGGAAGCCTGACCATTATCGCGACTGCCCTTATTGACACCGGCTCGCGCATGGACGAAGTCATTTTTGAAGAGTTCAAGGGCACCGGCAACATGGAAATCTATCTGGATCGTCATTTGGCTGAAAAGCGTGTATTCCCGGCCATTGACATCAACCGCACCGGCACCCGCAAGGAAGAGCTGCTTCTGTCCGATGAAGTCCTCAACCGGGTGTGGATCCTGCGCAAAATCCTGGCCCCCATGAACTCCATTGACAGCATGGAATTTTTGCTGGATAAAATGAAAGGGACTTCAAGCAACTCCATGTTCCTGAACGTAATGAACAAATAACGGATTGGCGGCGCCGTTCCAGCCGGCACAAAGGCCTTGCGGATATCGGCCCCCTCTGGAGACTGAGCATGAGCGACATTCATACTGCCTACAAAGAACTTATCAACTGGCTCAAACAGACAAACGCTTTTATCAAGGACCTGGACCAGCAGGCCAGAAAAGCGGCCCAGGTGGACAATAACCCCGAGGGCTTCAACAAGCTCATGGTAAAAAGGGCCGAGACCATCAAAGGCATGCCGGCTGAAGCCGAAAAATATATTGCATCCCTCCCCGCAGCCGAAGCCGACGCCCCCAGGCAAAAAATACAGGGGTTCGCTCAAATGGCCGAAAAGGCGCTGAGCTTGAACTCATATTTCTTCATGTCCCTCCTGTTATTGCCGCAGACCGACGAAGAGCCGAACTCGCTTGAGGTTCTCGTCGCGGATCTGCAGAAAAAAATCAGCTAAGAAACTATGGCGGGAAAAGATCTGGGAAAGGAAGCCGGCAGGGCGTTTGCCCTGCCGGCCCCGCATATGCTCCGTGCTTCCTCTCCCTGCTCCCCTCCTTCTTTGTCCGTTTTTTGGGGAAGGGAGGCTGCCCTGACGCTGCACCTGTGAGTTACGGGAGTTTCAAGCCATGCGAATCCTTGTCGTGGACGACAATATCAACAGCCTTCAAAGTCTTTGCCTGACCCTAAAGGACCTGGGGCATGAGCCTGTGGGCCTGCAAAACTCCAGCGAAGCTCTCCCCCTCGCCAAACAACAGTTCTATCCGCTAATCATAACCGACATTCGCATGCCGGGCATTGACGGGTTGGAGCTGCTTTCCGCCCTGAAGACAGAACCGCGGACCGAAAAAAGCGACGTCGTGCTAATCACCGGACACGGCGACATGACCACAGCCGTTGAGGCCCTGCGCAAGGGGGCCTATGACTATTTAAACAAGCCCATCAACGCCCGCGAACTGGCGGCGGTTGTGGACCGTTGCGCCGAGCGCCAGGCCCTGATGATGGAAAATAAGGCCCTGCGCGAAAATCTCAGCGCTGAAGTCAGCAAGGTCACCGCCCACTTGCAGCACGATCTGGAGAGCATGCGCCACAGGCTGCGCCAGGTGGAGGGAATGGGCCTTGTGGTGGCCGCGTCGCCCATCATGCAGAAATTGATGCATGAGGCGCTTATCCTGCACTCCGACCCCACGGTCCCGGTCCTCATTGAAGGAGAAACAGGCACCGGCAAGGAAATCTTCGCCCGCCTGGTGCATCATGGGGAGGGCGTGGTTGACGCTCCTTTCATGGCCATCAACTGCTCGGCCATTCCCGGCGAGCTGTTTGAAAGCGAGCTTTTCGGCCACGAGCAGGGCGCATTCACCGGCAGCCGCGCGGACGGCGCATCCGGCAAGCTTGAACAGGCCGGCAAAGGCACGCTGTTCCTGGACGAGGTCGCCGAAATGCCCATCATGTTACAGCCGAAGCTCTTGCGCGTCCTGGAGGAAAGAAGCTTTTACCGGGTCGGAGGCATGAAGAAGCGCCAGTTTGAGGCCCGGATAGTCTGCGCCGGCAACCGAAACATGGATGAAATGGTGGAAAAGGGCTTTTTCCGGCGAGACCTGTATCACCGTTTACGCGTCGGCCACCTTTACATCCCGCCGCTGCGGGAGCGGCCGGAGGACATTCAGCCCCTGGCCGAGCAATTCCTGAAACGTGAAACAGCGCGCAAAAAAAAGAACTTTGCCGGCATATCGCAAGGGGCGCTTGAGACGCTACTGCATTACCCCTGGCCGGGGAACGTCCGCGAGCTGGAAAACACAATAGAGCGCGCGGTGCTCATGCATGACAGCGACATGCTTTGCCCGGAACACCTGCAATTCCTGTATTACGGCAAAACCTTCGACCCAGCCGAGAAGGTCTACTACCACGAAGGAAGGATTCTTCCTGACAGGCGGCGCGGAGTGAACGGCTGCGCGGACGGCCCCGCGGATATTGAATGCGCCCCGCAAGAATACGCCCCAAAGCAGGTAGACCTCAAAAAACCCGAAACACTGCCCTTGCCCGACGACTCCC
Source organism: Desulfovibrionaceae bacterium (assembly GCA_031551565.1). Taxonomy (GTDB): domain Bacteria; phylum Desulfobacterota; class Desulfovibrionia; order Desulfovibrionales; family Desulfovibrionaceae; genus Frigididesulfovibrio. Next base: position 12,806 of record JAVBNM010000019.1, read on the forward strand.
TGCCCCTTGACGACCTGATCGACGGCGTCATCCAGGCAGCCTTGAACAGATTTTCCGGCAACAAGAGCAAGGCTGCGGCATACCTGGGCATATCCCGCTTCACCCTGCACAGAAAACTCCAGGAAAAAGACAAAAATAAAAGGGCGGACTCAAAAAACGAGCCCGCCGAATATGGCGCTTAAACAAAAACCCTCCCTCACCCATAAAGGGTAAAGGGGGAAATGGGCTGGGGGATGGAACCAACAGGGCGATCGCCCTGATGATACCACCCCCCAGCTCTTACATATTGTTTTCGATCCAGGTTTGCGCTTCCAGGAGATTCAAGGTGCCGTCGTAGATGGCCCGGCCAGTGATGACGCCTTCGAGCTTTCCCTTCTGGGAAAGGGGAAAAAGGGCAATGACGTCGTCCAGAGTCGACACTCCGCCGGCCGCAATCACGGGAATATCGCTGACCTGGGAGAGGTGGGTCAGCATTTCCAGATTCACCCCGCCTTTCAGGCCGTCACGGCTGATGTCGGTATGCACGATAAAGCCGGCCCCAAGGTCAGCCATGTCCGGCAACACCTCATCAATGGTCTTGCCGGCGTCCTCGAGCCACCCCTTGGTCTTGAGTTTTCCGTCCACCGTATCGAGAGATACGCCGACCCTTCTGGGGTAGGCGTTGCAAATCTCGGCGAAAACGTCCGGCATTTCCATGGCCACGGTTCCAATGATCACCCGCTCCACACCAGCGTCAAAGACCGCCTTGGCCGCAGCCAGCGAGCGGATGCCTCCGCCCACCTGCACCGGCACAGGCAAGGAGCCGCAGATGCGCCTGATCGCCTGCAAGTTGGCCGGATTGCCGCTGAATGCGCCGTCAAGGTCAACCACATGCAGCCAGGTTGCTCCCTGGTTGACCCAGTGCATGGCCGCGTCATAGGGGTCGTCGTAGAAGATGGTCTGCTTGTCGGCACGGCCCTGTTCCAGACGGACGCACTTGCCGCCCTGAATGTCCACAGCGGGGAAAATGATCATAGACGCAGTTCCTTTATCGCCTTTTCCATTCCTTCCTTGGCCAGGTCTTTGGCTGGTATCCATTTGCCTTTACGCTTGATGAACTTGCCGGCTTCCAGAAGGTTCGAGGTCAAAGCGGCCTGGGTCTCGTCAAAATGCGAGCGGGAAACCAGAGACTCGTTGTTCACGTCAAGGATGAAAAAGTCCATGGCCACGCTGGCGGGCATGACCACGCCCATTTCGCCGCCGTCGCGTTCACGCCACTCCATCAGTTGAGGGACGACCAGAAGGTCAACCCCAAGGCACCGGCCTACCGCCGCCCATGTGCGAATTGCCGCCCTGGGGGCGTTGCCCTCATGGCGCACTTTTTCGTAACAATCCATGGCGGCGTCGGAGTCTTTGTAGCTGTGCGCGGTTGTGGACAGGAGAAGCTGCCCGAACAGCGCGTCAAGCTCGGACAGGATTTTGGGTTCCACCACCTCGGCATCTTTGGGCTCGTACCCGGCCAGCATGTCTTGCGGGCCTGTGGGCTGGGTAAAGGGAGCGACCCCGATTGTCAGGTCTCCCAGGGGAAGAGGGGCCTGGCGCGGGGTTGCGCAGGACAGGACGCCGATGCACAAAACCAGGCAAAGGGCAAAGGGCAGCAGCGAACGCAGTTTAAAACGTGATGAAGTTATATGGCGCATTAGTCTAGACTCCCTTTTGTGCTGAGGATTGCATCCCGGTTTCTGGCCACAGCCTGACGAAGGGCCAGGCCAAGTCCTTTGCAGGCTGATTCCAGGAGGTGATGTCCGTTTTTCCCATACGCAAAATTGATGTGGAGGTTCATTCTGGCAGCCGAGGCCAGGGACTTGAAATACTCGCGCCAGAGGTCGATCTCTTCTCCAGCCAGGACCGGAGGAAGCAGATCATCCCCACGATACACCAAAAACGAACGTCCGGAAAGGTCCAGGCAAACTTCGGCCAATGCTTCGTCCATGGGAACCTTGGCCTCTCCGGTGCGGGCTATGCCCTTTCTGTCGCCAAGGGCGCTCTGAATGGCCTGCCCAAGACACAGCCCCACGTCCTCCACAGTGTGGTGGGCGTCGATGTGCAGATCGCCCGAGCAGGAAAGGTCAAGATCAAATCCGGCCCAGAAGGCGGTCAGGGTGATCATGTGATCCGCCATGCCAAAGCCGGTTTTGACGGACACCTTGCCTGATCCGTCAAGGACAAGGGTCAGCTTGATGTCTGTTTCCGAGGTTTTCCTGGCGATTGAGGCGGTTCGGGCTGGCATTTGGACCTATCCTTTCCGGGCCTTTTCCGGGAGATAATCATATTCTAACAAAAAAGCGAAGATAATGCCATTATTCCCACTCAATTGTGCTGGGCGGTTTTGAGGATATGTCGTAGACCACCCGGTTGACCCCTTTGACCTCGCTGACGATCCGGCTGGAGATGGCATGCAGCACATCAGCCGGAATGCGCGCCCAGTCGGCGGTCATGGCGTCTATGCTTGTGACCATGCGCAGCGCGATGACGTGATCGTATGTGCGGGCATCGCCCATTACGCCGACTGTGCGAAGCGGCAGAAGCACGGCAAAACCCTGCCAGATCTCGCGGTACCAGCCTGATTTGCGCAGTTCGTCAATGACGATGCGATCCGCCGCGCGTAAAAGATCCAGGCGCGGCTCGTCGACCACCCCAAGGATGCGCACGGCCAAACCCGGGCCGGGGAAGGGGTGGCGCCAGATGACCTCTTCGGGCAGGCCAAGCTCGGCCCCGACCTTGCGGACCTCATCCTTAAACAGCTCGCGCAAGGGCTCAACCAGCGCCAGCTTCATATTTTCCGGCAAGCCGCCCACGTTGTGGTGGCTCTTGATGACCACACCCTTGGGTGTGAACGATTCAATGACATCAGGATAGACCGTGCCCTGGCCCAAAAAGCCCACGTTCTCGATCTTCGCGGCTTCCCGATCAAAGACTTCAATAAAACTGTGCCCGATGATTTTGCGTTTTTCTTCCGGGTCTTCCACGCCGGCCAGGCGGGAAAGGAAGAGCTCCTTGGCGTCGATCATGTGCAGATTAAGGCCTGGCAGATGCGCGTCGAGCATGGCCTTGACCTCGCTCGCCTCGTTGTGGCGCATCAGGCCGTGGTCGACAAATATGCAGTGAAGCTGCTTGCCGATGGCCCGGTGCAGAAGGGCTGCGACCACTGTGGAGTCAATGCCGCCGGAAAGGCCGAGTACGACGTTCTTGTCGCCGACTTTTTCCCGGGATTCCCTGATTGTGTTTTCCACAAACGAGGTCATTGTCCAGTCGCGCTTAAGCTTGGCCACGCCGAACAGGAAGTTTTGCAGGATCTGGGTGCCGTTTTCAGTGTGGAATACTTCCGGGTGGAACTGCACGGCGTAAAGCCCGCGTTTTTCATCCGCCATGGCCGCCATGTCGAGCGTGGGAGTGCTGGCCACCGAAGTAAAGCCGGGCGGCAGATCAATAACCCGGTCGCCGTGCGACATCCATACCGTGAATGGGGAAAGTTGCTCAATGTCCTTCCACAGAGCGCAGTATCCGGTGAGCGTGAGCTTGGCCGGTCCGTACTCGCGGTCCTGGGATGCGGCAAGCTTCCCGCCCAGGCTGCTGGCCAGAAGATGCAGGCCGTAGCAAATTCCAAGGACCGGCACGTTAAATTCAAGTATTGCCGGGCTTAAGGTCGGAGCGCCCGGCTCTCCCACGCTGTCGGGGCCGCCGGACAAAATCACCGCCGAGGGGGCGCTTTCCCGGATTTGGGCGTCGGTGGCGTTGCAGGGCAATATTTCCGAGTAAATGCCCGCTTCGCGCACGCGTCTTGCGATAAGTTGAGTGTATTGTGAGCCGTAGTCGACAATCAGTACTTTGGAGTAATGTTTCATTTACTTACCTAGATCTTTTCAACTTGATAGTTGGGCGCTTCTTTGGTGATGATCACGTCATGGACATGGCTTTCGCGCAGACCGGCCGGGGATATTTCCACCAATTTGGCCTTTTTCCAAAGGTCTTGCAAAGTGAGCGCGCCGACATACCCCATGCCGGAACGCAGCCCGCCGACCATCTGGTAAAGGCTGTCCGCGACCGGCCCCTTGTAAGGCACCCGGCCGACAATCCCCTCTGGAACCAGCTTCTTGCTCCTTTCCTGGAAATAACGATCCGAGCTGCCGTCTTTCATGGCGTCTATTGAGCCCATGCCCCTGTAAATTTTATATGTCCGGCCCTGATAGAGAATGGTTTCGCCGGGGCTTTCCTCGCTGCCGGCAAGCATGCTGCCCATCATGACGCTGTTCGCGCCAACAGCCAGGGCCTTGACCACATCGCCGGAGTATTTGATGCCGCCGTCGGCGATAATGCAGCGATCCGCCTCTCTGGCGGCCCTGGCCGCTTCGGTGACTGCTGTGATTTGCGGGACGCCCACACCGGCCACGATCCTGGTCGTGCAGATCGAGCCTGGGCCAATCCCAACCTTAACGGCATCCGCCCCGGCCTCGAAAAGGGCCTTGGCGCCTTCGTAGGTGGCCACGTTTCCAGCCACCAGGTTGCAGTTGGGCCAGGCCGACTTAACCTCTTTGACCGCGCGCAAAACATTTTCCGAATGGCCGTGCGCCGAGTCCAGAACCAGGAAGTCAGCCTCGGCCTTGAGCAACGCCTCGGCTCTGGGCAGACAGTCCTTGCCCACGCCAATGGCGGCGCCTGTGCGCAACCGGCCGTTATCGTCCTTGCACGAGTCCGGATATTTCTTGATCTTCTCGATATCCTTCATGGTAATCAGACCGCAAAGGCGCTTGTTCTCGTCAACAACCAGAAGCTTCTCGATGCGGTTGTTGTGCAGGTGAATCTTGGCCTCATCAAGGGTGGTGCCCAAAGGCACGGTGACCAGCTTGCGGCTGGTCATCACTTCCTTGACCTTTGTTCCGGACAAGTCTTCAACAAAACGCACGTCGCGGTTGGTCAATATGCCCACCAGCCGGCTGCCGCGGACAACTGGCAGCCCGGAAACCCTGAAAAGGCGCATCAGATCCAAGGCGTTTTCCACGCTGTCATTGGGCGAGACCGTAATCGGGGAGGTGATCATGCCGCTCTCCGACTTCTTCACCTGCTCGACCTCGGCGGCCTGCCGCTCGATGGAGCAATTCTTATGGACAACCCCCACCCCGCCGTTGCGCGCCATTGAAATGGCCATCTGCGACTCGGTGACGGTATCCATGGCCGCGGACACGAGCGGGATGTTGAGCTTGATGCCCGGCGTCAGATAGGAAGAGACGTCCGTCATGTCCGGAGTTACCTGCGAATATCCGGGGACAAGCAAAACATCGTCAAAGGTCAAGGCCTTGTCCTTGAGCGTTTTCATTCAGAACCTCGCGCAAATACAGTCAAGTGTTAGGGAAACGCCGATCAACCCAGGCGACGACCGGCGCTTTCAGCAAAGCATTTCACAAATAAAGACATCCCTTTCTTTTGCAGCCTATTGCAAGGGGTGTCAAGGAGAGGAACGGATATTTATCCCTGATTCCAGCTCCTGTAAAGCCGCTTGCGCCAGATCCTCGTCCATATCCGGCTTGGTCAGGAGCAGTTGGAACAACTCCTGCGCATCTCCTTGACGGCCAAGGTGATATTTGTAGATAGAGGCGAGGTAAAAAAGAGCCAGCGGGTCGTCTTTGACGGACAAAAGCGCCACATAAGTCCCGGCTGCGAGATCCGGCCTGCCGCTGCTGAACTGACAGGCGGCCAGAAGGTGTCTGCATCGAACGTCTTGCGGATCAAGGGAGATTCCCTTTTTCAGAAACTCCTCGGCCATGCCCCACTCGCCTACAGTCATATGCAACTCGGCCACACGAAGAAGAAGCGGCAAATCCGCGGGCGTCTCCCGCAACTGAGCGACCAGCCCGGAGATACGCATTGAGCGGTCCTTGGGATTCTCAAAACCGCCGAGCGCCGTCTCGCCGGGAGCAAACGGACGCGTGAGCTTTGGGGTCTGCGAAAACAGGTAAAGAAAAGAGGTCACAAACATAGTCACAAGGCTGAACACAATAGCTGTCGCCACAAGGGATTGCTGGGGAGAAACCCGCACCCGCATGACCGTCACCCTCCATTCTCCATTCGGAGTGTTGCCAGCCCAACAAAGCGCCCTTTAAACCCGGAATTTTCCACGGCATGCAAAGGAGTGAAGCCGGACCGGGCAATCACGTTCGCGTCAGACAGTCCGTGGAGGTAATCAGTATTCATATTCCCGCCATTGCCTTTCGTTATGATTGTCAAGCTTGCAAGGCCAGCGCCCAAGCCGGCATTCTTAATAACCGGCCTGTTCCCGTGAAAGAAAACGCTTTCAAGAAGATGCGCCATCACTCTCTTCCGCATGCACGCCCGACCTCGCGCGCCCGGCCGCGCCGCCCGGCCCCACCGTCCTCCCCAGGCAGGACAGACCGAAAACAGCCATCAGCAGCCCGCCAATCCAGACAGCGCTCATGAAAGGCATAACTGAAAAGCTAAGACGCACTGCCCGCTCGTCAACGATTTCAGTTATTCCGGCCCTGATTTCGCCCCCCTGCCAGAAAATGCCGTCAGCCGTGCTGCTGTGTATGTCCCCCTGCATGAAGTAGCGCCTGGCCTCCGGCTCAAGACGGCCCGCCTCGTTGCCGTCAGCCTCAATAAGGAGCGAGGCTATTCCCTTGATGTGATCGTCATGCTTCGCGCCGGTCAAGCTGACGAGGCTGACTGTAAATTCGCCGGCCTCAGCAGCGCCGCCCTCGGAGAGAGTCATTTCATGTTCGCTCTTTCCCAGCCCGGACGCGAAAACGCCCACAACGAGGAGGGCCAGCGCAAAATGGGTCAGGCCCACGGCAATGCTCCCGGCCTCGCTGCTTCTTTTAAAGCGCGGGACCACGGCGACTGCCAGCCACCACACCCCGGCGACCGTGAAAATCGCAACGCAGCCCCATCCCTGCACATAGAATGAATCGCTGAAAAAGGAGCCGCAAACGAAGATGAAAAAGATTCCAAATAAGCCCCCCCAAAATCCTTTGCTGCTCATCGTCACCTTTGACCAGGACGGCATCGGCCTTAAAGCGCAGCCCAAAAGCATAACCCCGCAAAGAGCGACAAAAGGCAAGGCGATGCTGTTGAAAATGCCGGGAGCGGGCGTGCCCGCGCCATGCCGGAACAAACTCCCTGCGCTATCCGGGAGAATCGCTCCCAGCCCGGCCAAGGCCCGGCTGAAAAGAGGCCAAATGGTCGCCAGGGACACGCAGCCGGCAAAGGCTAAAAATACCCATGAGAGCAGGAACAATCTGCCTTGCGAACTGAACGGCCTTTCTATCTTTCGCCCTTTGAGCCCGCAGGTGATGCATATGTAAGCGCCGAGCGCGCAGGTAAATATCAGCAACACCAAAAAGGGGATGCCGCTGCTTTTGGCCTCGAAACTGTGAGCGGAGCTGACGATGTTTCCGCTCACCAGCCAGACGGAAAACAAACAGGCGCCAGCGGCCAGGACGACCAAAAAGGCCGCGTACCGCGGCAAAACCCGATATTTATGCCAGGCCTGGCCTGCATGCAGGCAGGCCGTGGCGATAAGCCAGGGCGGCAAAGAGGAGCATTCCACCGGATCCCAGGTCCAGTAGCCGCCGAAACTCATCTCCCAATGCGCCCGCCACGCGCCGCTCAGCACGCCCATAGTCAGAAAAAACCATCCCAGCAGCATTGCCGGCCTGATTAACGGCCAAATGGGCCTGTATTTTATGGATCTTGCCCCTTCGTCGAGCGCCAGGTTGCGCCTTGCGCACAAAAGACAGGACAACGCGAGACAGGCGGATATAATCTGCAGCGAATACCCCAGAAGCTGGAGCGGCTGATGAAAGATCATGGCCGGATGCCTCAAGAGCGGCGAAAGCCCCAGCCCTTCGGGCGGGGCTTCCGACCTGAGCAGAAACGGGTTGTCCCAGGAAGTGAGAAGAAGCAGAAACAAGGCCATTGTGGCGTGAAAAAAAATCCAGAACCACAATTTTTCCATCCCGGTCAGGCGACGGTAAACCGGAAGATAGCGAAAGACAAACCCGCACAGCGCCAAAAGCCACGCCCATAGCAACACAAACCCGGCCTGCCCGGCCCAGAGGGCCGACAATCGATAGCGCAGTTCGGTGCGGGTGTTCGAGTGCTGAAAGACATATTCCAGGGAAAAATCAAAGCCGACGAACGCGTTGACCAAAAAAATCAGCGCCATCGTCAGTATGACGACGAGAACTATATGCGCCTTCTCGGTATACGGCAAAACGCCGCTGCGGCCCATAGACACCTGCATGGCCCCGAGCCCGGCGAAAAATATGGCGCAGATAAATGCCGCCACCAGCAAAAGATAAGCCGAAATATACATTCAGTACGCACCGCTTTGAGGTGGGTCAACCTGGAGAAGAAAGCCTGCAACGCGATTGCCTCGGCGGCCGCAGTCCCGCATTCCCTCCGCCAGCCGCTCTTCGCTTTTCCCATTTCTGACGGAAGCGGTTTATGTCCAAAATGGCGTTCAGGGCGAAAATGCTCTTGGAGGAAGATAGACTATTTTTAGAACAACGGCAAATTATCCGTATTTCCGGACGCAGACAGTGACGGGCCCCCGGCAGACTGGCAAGCCCGAAAACGCACGCGGGAGAAAGGTGTGCGCCTTTCTCCCGCGTTGCATTGAACAAGCCGAATTTAACAATGGCAAAGAATGGGAACGCCTATATGGACTTGGATGTGGCCATTACATAGATTTCGTGCGGGTCGAGGATCAGGATGACGCTCCCGTCACCCAGGATCGTAGCCCCGGAAAGTCCTTTCAGATCGCCAAGATAGGTGCCGAGGGGTTTGATGACCACCTCCTGGCGCTCAAGAAGCCTGTCGACCACCAAACCGAGTCTGCGCTCTTGATCGTGGATGACCACCACAGAGAGGATATCCTGATTGGCCATATTGTTGGGCAGCCCCAGCATTTCAGACAACGCGACGATACCCAGGATGTCGCCGCGCAGAGTCACTGCCTTGCGGCCTTTGACGTCGGTCAGGCGGCGGGCCTCGATCTTGGTCGTCTCGGACACCGCGTCCAGAGGGATCGCGTACATCTGGTCGTCGACCTCAACCATCAAGGCATCGATAATCGCCAGGGTCAAGGGAAGGCTCAAGGTGAACTTCGTGCCCTTGCCAACCTCGGAGGCGATGCTGATGCTGCCTTTCAGGTTTTTGATGTTGGTGCGGACGACATCCATGCCGACGCCGCGGCCCGAGATGTCGGTGACCACCTCGGCAGACGAGAAGCCAGGCGCGAAGATAAGCTCAATGGCCTCCCGGTCGTCAAGAGCCTTTGCGTCCTCAGCGGTGATGACGCCCTTGCGCACAGCCACTTCACGCATTTTTTCAGGGTCGATGCCCTTGCCGTCGTCCTCGATCTCAATGGCCACGGAGTTGCCTTTATAATAGGCCCTGAGCCAGACTCTGCCCTTGGGAGACTTGCCCCTCTCACGGCGCACATCCTCTGGCTCGATCCCATGATCCATCGAATTTCGGATCAGGTGGACCAGCGGGTCGCCGATGACCTCTACCACGCTCTTGTCAAGTTCGGTTTCTTCCCCTTCCATAATCAGATCCACTTCCTTGCCGCTTTTGCGGGAAAGGTCGCGAACCAGGCGCGGGAAGCGGGAGAACACCGATGACACCGGCATCATCCGCACCTTCATGATCGTGTCCTGAAGATCGTCGGAGATGCGGGCCATGGCGTAGGTGGTTTCGGAAAGGTTCTGGGCGATGGCCCCAATATCGAGGTTGGCCTCGTCCTCCATCTGGCGGGCCAGCATGGAGTAACGGTTGCGGTTGATGATCAACTCGCCGATGAGGTTCATCAGATGGTCGAGCTTTTCATGATCAACGCGGATAGTGGATGAAATCTTGCTGCCATCGTCCTTGCCGGCAGCGGCGGAAGCGGCTGGGGCGGCTGCGGGCTTGGCGGGCGCGGCAGTTTTGGGATCCTCGGCCTTCGGCGGCTGGGCGGAGGATTTTCCCTCGGCCTTGGGCTTGGCCGGCGCCGGAGTGACGGCGGCTGCATCAGCCTCGGCGGGTTTTTCCTTTGCCCCCGGCTTTTCCGCCTCAACAGGCGCCTTGGCAGCGGCGGATTCTTTGTTGGCAGAGGCCTGGGCTGACTGCGCCTTCAAGGCGACCACGGCATCGGCGATCATGTCCCTGATGATCGCGCATTCCTGCTCCAGAAGATCGGCCAACATGCTGAAATCCATGTCCGTGGCGCGCCCCTGGTCAACGATGCCGGCGGTGCGTCCGGTGTAGGTCTTGATCTCCTCAAGCCCGATAAATCCGCAACAATTCTGGATGGTGCTCAACGAGCGGAACAGGGCGTCGGGATATTCGCGGTTCGTCCCGTCCTTGCGCGCACCCTCCAGGGCGCTGGCAATCGTGTTCATCTGCTGCTTGATCGTCTCTTCGAATATGGGCAGATCGTCGTTGCATTCAGCGCTTTGGCCTTCCGCCGCCGCTTGCGAGGCGTCCTTTGCCCCGGGGGCCGGCTCGGCGGCATGAGGGGGGGCGGGCATCTCGATCGCCCCGCCGCTGACCGCCTGCTTGAGCTTGTCCATCAGCTCGCTCGCATCAAAGGGCGAGACGTTTCCGGAGGCCGGGTCAATGCGCGTAATAAGCGCCTCAAGCACATCCACCACGAAAAGAAGAAGATCAACCAGATTGGGCGTGACTCCCAGATTCCCTTTGCGGACATTGTTAAGCAATGTTTCCGCCTCGTGGGTCATGGCGTTGAGTTCGTTAAAACCGATGATGCCGCTGTTTCCCTTCAGGTTATGGAAATAGCGGAACAGGTCGTTTACAAGCTCGGTCTGGCCATCGGGGTGCTTCTCAAGCTCAAGGAGCCCCTCGTTCAGGTTGGAGGTGTTTTCCTTGGATTCCTCGATGAAGTCTTTGAGGTGTCCTTCGCCGAATGCGGTAAGGGCATAGGCCGGGACAGCCGGCCGGGAGGCGAGCCACGCCTCCATGTCGATAGTCACCTTCGCGCTGCCGCTCGCTGCGGCATGTTCCGGCGCTTCTTGCCCGGCTGAGCCGAAGGACCCGCCAGGCGCTTTGGCGGCCGTATTTTCTTCGGCAGAGCAAGCAGGCTCAGGCCCTGGGGGTATCGCGCCGGACGCTTTGGCCGGCTTGGCGGCGGGCGGAGCGCTTCCGCCAGCCATGAGCGCGTCGAGAATCTCGGTTATCGGGGCCGTATCGACATCACCCTCAGACTGCTGCGTCTCGAGATTGTCAATCATTTGGCGCAGGGCGTCGGTCGCCGAAAGGATCACGTCCATAATCTCCGACGTTACCGCCATGGTGCCCTTGCGCAATTCGTCCAAAATATTTTCGGCCTTGTGCGCCAGAACGTTCATTTTGTTCAGGCCCAGAAAGCCGGACGCTCCCTTGAGCGAATGCATGGGGCGAAAAATTTCATTAAGCAGCGAAAGGTTGTCCGGAGATTTTTCAAGCTCAAGCAAGTTTGGCTCAATAGTTTCGAGGTGCTCTTTCGCTTCAACTATAAAGTCGCCGAATAATTCCGGATCCATAAAATCCTGGCTCATACTCTTCCCTTTTTGAACTGTCGCCATATCGAATCGGTTTGATGCGCGCCATGCCCTTTCGCGGGGCATACTTCACGGACGCCTTGCGTCCGGCGGCGCCGCACCAAAAATAAAGCTACGGCCCCGAGTTTGTCCCCGGCTTGCAATCATCCGCCGTCATCAGCGCAAACTAAGCGTTGGTCCCAAAAAAATCCACAGCAATGTAATGCAAACATACTATAACACAAAAATAAAAAATGGTGTAAGCAAAGTGCTATTGTTGTCGGCATATCGCGGCATACTTCGGATGCAATCGGCGTACCAAAAACATGCCCAACCATCAAGGCAAACGCGCGCAGGACGCCCGACCCGGCCTGACGCCCGAGGAATTTTCACAAAAAAATACGCACCCATGCCGCTTTACTTGCAAAGTCGCCCACTGCCGGGAAAAACTTGCCCTCAAGGGCGGATGAATTTTTAACGGCGAATCAGCTCTGTCAGGATTCGCCGTTAAATCCTCGCGGATGAAATTGCTGGGGAGGCTTGACGCCTGCCAACCTCCTTGAAGCGCAAAAAGGCATTAGGCGTCTTGCGGGATAGTAAAAGTCCAAGCCGAGTTCTCAGCCCAGCAGCATGCGCACGTTTTTAACCATCTTTTCCGGCTGGGCCGGCTTGACCATATACATGTTTGCGCCAAGGTTAATCCCCTGCTGGATGTCTTTCTCCTGCCCTTCGGTCGACAAGACCACAATGGGCAAGTCGCGGTACATTTCCTGCTCGCGCACGGTTCGTATAAACGTAAATCCGTCCATCCGCGGCATGTTTACGTCACTGACAATGAGATCTATATCGCCTTCCGCCGAATACAATTTTTCCAGCCCATCCAGGCCGTCTTCGGCCATCGTAACGCGAAACCCCTCTTTTTTCATGATGAACCCAACCAGGTTTCGAACGGTTTTTGAGTCATCGACAATTAATATATGCTTGCTCATTACGCGGCTCCTGTTACCTGAGAATATGGTCGACTATGCGATCTATCGAAACTATCCCCAGTAACTGGTCATTGAACTTGAACAGCCCGGTTATGAAATCGACGTTTATGCCCAGATGCGCTTCAATGTTCCAGTCGATATTTTTCTGCTCCGCACGGTACATGGTGTGGACCCGCTCAATCAGCATGCCCACCTGCAACCCCTTGCGCCTGCATACAATAATAAACTGATCCTCTTTCTGTCTTGGCGAGGCAACTTCCAGGATGTCCCTGAGCTTGATTATCGGGGTGACCTTGCCTCTCAAGTTTATGACCCCGTCGACCAAAGACGGCGCCGATGGCAGCCTGGCCCTTGGCATTGTCCTGATGACCTCCTGCACGGTGACCGTCGGGATGACGAACTCCTGCTCGCCCAAAAAAAAGCCGACCATTAAAAGGTCCGCCGCTTGGCGCAAGCTTATGTCCAAGGAATCCTCCGCGCTCATCTCCGCGTGGAGATCCGGCACAGGAGCGCTGGCGGCGGAGACGGCGGCAGAGGAGGCCGGAGCGTCCCCGCCCGGGGCAAGCCCGAGGCTTTGCAGGACATCCCTCTCGTTCACGCCCATATATTTTTCCATGAAGGCGCGCTCGGCCAAGCTGAACCCTTCGCCGCCGCTCGCGGCGGCAGAGGGAGAGAAATCCTGCTCCTGGAAATATTCTTCTGGACTCTTGTTCATAAGGCCAATATCTCTCTTGCTAATTCATCATAGGCGCGCGCCCCCCGGCTTTCCGGGGCCACGTCATAAATCACCTTGCCCTGGGCGCTGGCGTCGCGAAACCTGGTGTCCATCCCGATTACGGTTTCAAACATGCAGTCTTTCATCTTCAAGGCCAGGAGTTCCAAAACCCTGGCGCAGGCCCTGGCCCTTTTGTCGTACATGGTCGGCAAGGCCCTGTAGCATATGGCCCTTGGCAAAACCTTGTTCAGAACCTTGATTGTATCAAACAAAAGCTTCAAGCCGTGCAGAGCCAAAAAATCAGTCTGGATCGGCACAATCAAAAGATCGCAGGCAACAAGGGCGTTGACCAGTAAAATTCCGACATGGGGCGGGCAGTCCAACAGGATAAAGCTGTAGCGGCCCCTGACATGCTCAAGGGCCTGTTGCAAAATAGCCCCCTTGCCCCGCCGGTTTTTCAAATCCGCCTCAAGGTCTGCCAGCCTGATCGTGGCCGGAACAACGTCAAAACCCTGCATGGGGTTGGGCGAAAGGATTTTACCCCATATGCTGGCCCAGTCCGGAGACTCCTGGCCGAATATATCATAGGCCGAGTGCGTCAGATCATCGGGGTAATGCCGCAAATGGACCGAAGCGCAGGCGTGGGGGTCAAGGTCTATGATAAGCACCTTTTCGCCAAGCCTGGTCAATGCAGCGGCCAGAGTCACGGCTGTCGTGGTTTTGCCGACCCCGCCCTTCTGATTGGCAACGGCGATGACCCTCGCCTTGCCGTTGATTCTGCGCTCGTCCGCCTCTCGCATGCATCACGCCTCTTTGCGATATACAATGGTTCCCTTGTGATGCTCCGGCTTAAAAGCCCTTGAAGTGTTGTGCAGCGACTCGGAGTGCCCGATCAGCATGCACCCTCCGGGCAGCAGGTTGTCATAAAAGGACTCGATCACCTGCCTTTTCATTTCATCGTCAAAGTAGATGATAACATTACGGCAGAATATTATGTTTGACCGCTCCACTCTCTTGAGCATAAACCGATCGCTCAAGTTAATCGGACCAAAAGATATCAAATTCTTGAGCTTTGGGTCAACGTGATAATTCGCCCCATCCTTCCTGAAGTAACGATCTATTATCGGCTTTGGGGTCGTCCGCAGAGCGTATTCACTGTAAACCCCGTTTTTCGCGGAAACCAGCACGGCCTCGGAGAGATCGTTCGCGGTGATCTTTATATCCCAACTGCTCAACTCGGCTTTCAGAACCTCGGCCAAGATAATGGCTATGGTGTATGGCTCTTCCCCTGTGGAGCAGCCGGCCGACCAAATCCGCAGCTTTTTTGTTCTCTTCTCTTTGAGCTTGTCAATCTCCGTTTTCAGAACCACATCCTGAAAAACCTGCAACTGGGGAGGATTGCGATAAAAGCTGGTCTCATTGGTGGTAATGGCCTCAAAGAGCTTCTTCATCTCATTCTTGCGGTTTGAGTCAAACTTCAGATAATGGTAATACTCCCCGAAGTTCTTCAGATTCAGATCTTTGATTCTGTTGCCAAGCCGGTTCTCAATGAGATATTTGCGAGCCTCGGCAAAGAATATGCCGCACTCCTTATAAATAAAGTCCCTGAGCTGCAAGAACTCCTCAGTGCTGACCTTGAGGTCTCTGGAGCAAACACCCGCTGCCGATGTTTTGGGGAAAGCTAAAGACATCCTTTATTCTCCTGATTGCCGGCGGATATGTTCTATCGACTCTTCCGCGGCCAGTTGCACATTCGAATCAGGGTAGTCAAGCAAAGCCATCAGCGCCCTGAAGGCCACCTCGCCGCCAATCATGCCCAGGGCGTCAATGGCCTTGATAGTCACGAGCTGGTTGTTCTGCTCAATAAGCGCCATAAGCTTGGGTATTCCCTGCACAATACCCTTCTCGCCGATCTTCTCTATACAGCGCACCCTGACCCAGGGGTCTTCATCCTCAAGCCCCCTGACCAGATAATCGTCAAGCTCGTCTCCGCTATGCAGCGCCAGAGTCTCGACCACGGCCAGACGCACCTCTTTGTTGTCATCTTCAATTTTGGATTCAATAAGCGCCTTGCACTTGTCGGTCATATGCGAGCAGTTGGCCAATGACTCCACAGCCACCTTGCGCACGTCGGCCGACACGTCGCCCAGGGCCGCCTCAAGTTCGGGCATGAAGTCGCCGGGCCCGAGGCAGCCGAATGCATAAACGCTCATCAGGCGCTTCACGGGGTCAGCGTCCTTTGATTTTTCCTGGAAATATTTTCTTACATGGTCAGATCTGAGAGCGATGGCCGCGTCAAGCGCGGTGGATCTGACGTCGCTGTATTTGTGTTCCAGAAAACTCAGCACCAGCCCCTGAACCTTTTCAGCCTCTCCCTTAAGCCCCATGTATTGCAGCGCCCCCCGGATGACGTTGCCGTCTTTGTGGCGTTCAAGCACTTCCACAAAAAAATCCTGGCGGTCCCGGCCGGCCAGGTGAGCCAGCTTGCCTATCAAGAAACGCTGCATGTCCCGGTTTTTGGCCCAAAACAGGCCGATGAGCAAAGGCACGCTCCTCTCGTCTTTGAGGCCGGACATGGCCTCAACCGCCATGTGGGCCTGGAGATCCTCTCCGTCAATGACGGCCTTTTCGAGAGAGTCGTTATACCCTATGGCCATCAGGGCATCCAAGACGTTCAAGAGGCGATCGGAATCGCTCTCGGGGTTGAGGGTGGCGGCAAAGTCAAGCAAAAGCGTGGTGGAAGAGCTGTTGCCAAGAGCGGCAAAGGCCTTGACGGCCGCATCCTGCACGTCCGGGTCCTCATCCTTAAGGGCGGCCGGGATGTAGGCGCGAAGCCTGGAACACTCCCTCTCCCCCAGAAGGGTCAGGGACTGCTCGCCAAGAATGTTCACAATAGCGCGGACTATTTTGTTGCAAAGCGCCCCCGGAGACATCTCCAGATGTTTGAGCAGGATGGGCACGGCCCGCATGTTGCCCATTTCGCCCAGGGCTTCGACTATCATGGAGGCCACAAGGTCTGATGACCGGCCAAGGGCGCTGAGCAAAGCCCCAATGGAGGATTCGGCCCGTATCTTGGTCAGCGCCTCAATTACCGCAAACTGGACCCACTCTTCATCGTGAAGCGCCTTGTTCAGGCTTACGGCGGCCTCGGGCAGGGCAAGCTCTCCCAGGCTGACCGCCGCCTGGTAACGCACATTGACCTCCGGATCTTGCAAAAGGGCGTGGCTCAAGGGGCCAATAGCCAACGAACTGCCGACTGAGCCGAGGATGTCAGAGGCAAAAATTCTTATGTCGACGTCTTCGTCTCTTAGCAAGTCGGTCAGAGACTCGACATCGCACGAGCCCAGGCGGCGCAGGAGCTCCATGGCTGTGTTCCTGACCGGCGCATCGTCGGAGCGAAGCAGCGGGATCATGGCATGCACGACCTTGGGGCCGCCTATTTTATACAGCGCCCTCTCCACAGCTTCCTGAACCCCGATGTTGTTGCTTGAGGCCTGGGCCACCAGCAGCGGAACGGCTTCCTCATACCCCTCGCCACCGGCGATGTGGGCTCCTTCGCGGATTTCTTCCGGGTCTTCCGAACGCAACAAATTGAGAACAATTTCTAACTCAGACATGGATCTCTCCGTCGAGATAAAGGGCTAGTCACAGTTGCTGCCAACCTATTCCCCAAAGGCTTCGGCGCCCTGACCAAGCGCGGTAAGGCCATATTGCGCGACATGGCACGGCCGCCCGCGCTTTTCCGGCTGCGGCCGAGAAAGAGGCCAGCGGCAGAGCAGGTATGGTGCAACAGGTAATATGTGAGAATATTAAACAATTATACGCTCAACGCCGGCACAGGGCATAAACATGAAGCCGCCGGCAATTAAAATCAAAAGGACCGCAGAGATTGGGCAACGTGCGCCCCGTGGAACCGCGCCGGCTGGACATCAGGCCGGGTACAGATTGGAGACTATGGCCACGGCCATGTCGTCCAGATCCACTATCTCATCCGCGAGCTTGGCATCAATAATAGCCTTGGGCATGCCATAGACCACGCAGCTCGGCTCGCTTTGGGCGATAGCCCTGCCGCCGGCCTGCTTCAGCACCCTGGTGCCCTCAAGGCCGTCGCTGCCCATGCCGGTCAAGGTGACGCCAAGGCCCCTGCGGCCAAGGGCCTTGCCAAGAGACTCGAAAAGCACGTTGGCAGACGGTTTGTAGAGCGCGTCTTTCGGCTCGTCGCTGACAACGCACAGCAGAGCCCCCCGGTTTTCTATCCTGGCATGCTTGCCGCCGGGGCAGACGTAGGCCGTCCCGGGTTTCATCTTCTCCGTTCCCTGGGCCTCGACCACGCTGATGGCGCACAGGCCGTCCAGACGCTTGGCAAACGGGCCGGTAAAGGCGGCCGGCATATGCTGGGCTATTATTATGGGCACCGGAAAAGTCTCAGGGAAAGCGGAGAGCAACTTCTGCACCGCCGGGGGGCCGCCGGTTGAAACGCCTACGGCTACCGCGTCAAAAGCCGGACGCCCTTTTATTTCAGGCATGGGCTTTTTGTAGCCGCCCGCCGCAAAATCCCGGCCCGGAACCGCCGTGGCGCCAGATGCTCCCGCCCCGGCAAGCCTTGGGCTTGACTGGGCGGCATTGGCCTGAAGGCCCTTTCTTTTGTGCAAAAGCCTCAAAAACGGCTTGCGTCTGGCCAAGGCCTTGATCTTGGAACTCAATTCCGATGATATCTTGCTCATATCGGCCAGCGCGCCCGCATTCAGCTTGGGCATAAAGTCGCTTGCGCCCAATTCAAGGGCCTTTAGCGTGGTCACCGCCCCCTCACTGGTCAGAGAGCTGATCATTATGACCGGGCACGGGTTCTCTTCCATTATAACCTTAAGCGCGCTCAAACCGTCCATGCGCGGCATTTCCACATCCAAGGTGACCACGTCCGGGTCGTGTTTTTTGACGAGATCAACAGCCTCCTCGCCATTCTTGCCCACAGCCACAACGCATATGTCCTTGTCCTGCTCAAGTATGCTCGTAAGCGAACGGCGTATAAAAGCGGAGTCATCAACTACCAGAACAGTAACCACTAAATCTCCTTTCCACAAAACCGCCCGTACGGGCTTGCCCATGTTCACAGTGGAACATATCAGCATTTCCTGAGAGCTGCTTAAAAAGATCCTTGCCGGCAGGGTCGCGCGAGGCTGCATCCCCCCACCTCGCATACAGGGATATCAAACCCTTTGCCGCACACTATTACACGAAAAAGAAAAAACCGCTACTATTCTGAAGCACAAATTCCGCTTAACCCGGGTATCGGATATTGAAGAAAATACAGAGCCCGCACGCGTTGCCAGCTTTGCGCAGATGTTTTTGGGCGTTCTTTGGCTGGCGATATGGAGTCCTCCAGCTAAAATAGACGCAGAAAAAACTTGCCAACAGCGCATCGATAGCATATACACGGTTGCTCGAGAATACGGGATGTGGCTCAGTTTGGCTAGAGCGCAGCGTTCGGGACGCTGAGGCCGGAGGTTCGAATCCTCTCATCCCGACCATCTTTCAAAGGCCATGTTCAGCATGGCCTTTTCCATTGCAATTAAATATCTCAGCCCCATCCGGACAAACAGAAGAGGACGCAGCCGATGAAAAAGAAAGGCGCCGAAAGGCGGCAAATCGTCCGTATTCCATTAGACGCACCTTACTTCGCCAATCTGCAAGTCGTTGGGGGGAAGTTGCTTTCAGTCATGCTGCTCGACTTGAGCAGGGGGGGAATGCAGGTGGGCGTTGCGCCCAATCAGGCCGACGCCATGCGCCTTCTCGGCCACAATGTTGTAATCAGCGAACTGCCGCATCTGCTGGACAACATCGGAAGCGGCTGCAGCGGGCAGATTGTCTGGGTGAGCCCGCAACGCTGCGGAATAAGGCTTGACAGGCTGTTCCCTCTGACCGACTGGCAGATAACGGCCATCGCCCACGAGTTGTAAAAACGGCAAATCAGTTTGCCCGCCCGCCGCCGTCCATGGCCTCTGCGGATGACGCGCACAACCCATTTCCCATAGCCCATTCGTATTCCGAGCAGTCGCCCAGGACGCAGGCCTGACGGAAGTCATCGCAGGCTTTGGCCGCCTCTTCTTGTACAAGGTAGGCCGAGCCGCGGTGGACAAGGTAGTCGGCATTGGCGGGCGACAGCTCCACCGCCCGCTTGAAGGATGACGACGCCAGGGCCGGAAGCTGAGAACGCAGGAGCAAAATCCCCTTCAAATCATGAGCGCGCGCGAAATCAGGGGCCAGCGCCAAGGCCTTTTCCACAGCGCCTTCCGCCAGGTCCGCCCTGTCCATCAAAAGGCACGCCTCGCCAAATCCGGCCAGGATCAGCGCATTTTCCGGCGCGAGTTCGCTGGCCCTTTGCAAAGAGCGCATAGCCTCTTCCGGGTGTTTGAAGGTATCGGAGAAACCGTCCAACTGTTTCGCAAACATATCAAGCGCGGCCATTTCATCACAGATGCGCGCCAGCTTTATGCCCTCAAGGCGCACCCTGCTTTCAACCGGCCGCCCCTTCCCGGCGCCGGCGGCGTTTCGCCCAAGAAGCCCGGCACTGGCCCGGTCATATAACTCCAGCAATTGCCTTTGTCTGGGGATGGCCATTGCGTAAAGCTCCAACAACCCTTTTTCGCGCAGTCCCTGGACGACTTTTTTGCGCATGCCGGCGTCAACCCCCACGACCTTGACGGCCACCCGCACCTTCTTGCCCGCTTTGCCCCCACAGATGTCCCTGCTGACCACCTCACGCGAAAACACAGCCCTGGCCAGGGCGTCCGGATCAGGCACATAGTCCGGGAGATTTTCCCCTATGCCGCCGACAAAACGAAGCTCCGGCAACTCGGCGAGACGGCGCACGGCCACGTCGTAAGCAGCTAGCTCGGCTTCCAGAAGAGCCGCCCGCTCGGCCATGAGCTTGGTGACAACGCCGCCATACGCCCGAAGCCGAACGGCCAGCAGTTCGTCAGCCAGGCAAGGTTGCGCGGGCAAAAGCCAGAGCAACCAGAATGTCAGGAGCGCCGCAAGACGTCCACGCATATTTTTCCGCCTGTTTTACCGCACCGCAACCAGATCCAGCATCCTTAATTTTACTGACGCAAGGCCTCTTTTTTCCGACTGTCCGCGTTGCAATGAGAGAGTCGGCAAAAGCACGGCTTTTCGCGAGCGCAAATTGATGAGAGGTGAGCCTAAGTTTTATGGGGCCAACTTCTGCCACACCGCGAGCCCAACCGGCCTGACAAGCTCCTCAAGTGTTTCCTTGAGTATTTCCTCGCCCGCGTCGGACAGGGGAACAACCCGTTTTTCAATACTGCTGTTAAAGGAATTGCTGGCCAATACCGCGCCGCCTTTTTTCAGAACGACTGAAATCCGCATGCTGCATGTATATGAGGTCGAGGACTTTTCCGCCAGCCATATCTCCTCAACCTTGCTCGTCAATATTGCGGCTCCCCCAGCCTTGCTCAACGCCTCCGCCTCGGTTTGAGCCGCGCTCACCTGAATGCCGTGCCTCATCAGTTCCGCGCCCAAGGCGTGGGTGACCCACTCGCTGACATTGTCGCTGGAGACAAAAGGCGTGCCGTTGCTGCGTGCGCCCAAATCCTTGGCAAGCCTGCCGTCAGCCACCTTGACAACGCAAACCTGGGGACTGCCGGTTGCGAAGATCGTATTTTGAGGCGGAGCGACGTAAAGAAGACGCAAAGCGTTCTGGCCGCAGCCAGCCAGCAGGAGAAGCAGCGACAAAGCCGCATATAACAATAAAGTACGATTGATCATATTATATCCGTGCGGTTTGTTATCCAGGCGGCGGCCCCGGCGAAAACCGCCGGGGAAAAGCCTGTAAAGTTAGGATGCCGGCGCTTGCGAACAAGCGCCCTATAAACGCCAAGCCGGGCTGAGCCTGACGGCATAGTTTCCTGACTACATCACTTTATAACTGAAAGCAAATTTTTTACACCAAATTTAGCCGCATTAACCACACGCCATTCATTTTCCGGCATCCGCCCCCAGTGCCCAAAAGGGGCCACGTTGCCGTGACCATAAAAACAACAATTTCAGAGCCATGCACGGAAGAAGCGCTCCAGGACCTCTAACAAGAACAACGGGAGAAAGAATATTTGAGCCTGTTTCAGCGCGCAGCCCGGCTTAAATCAGGGGAAGTTCCATGCTCACGACCGTGCCCCCGCCTTCGCGATGCACGGCCCGCACGTACCCACGGTGGTCGGACACTATGGATTTTACGATCGTCAGGCCAAGGCCGGTTCCGCCTTTTTTGTGCGAGAAGTACGGCTCAAACAGCCTTGAGCGTTCTTCCTCGGTCAGCCCGGGGCCGTTGTCGGCCACATCTATGCGAATCAGGCCGAGATCCGTATCGTGGGTCACAGTTGTTTGGACGAACGGGTCTATGGGCCGCGACAGAAGCAGCGCTTCAACTGCGTTCGTATATATATTCATGAAGGCCCGGTGCAGCGCTTCCTTGTCCATAGGCAGGCTGGGCAGATTTGGCGGGGCGCGCAATACCCAGGAAATCGACGAATGGCTGCCCTGGAACAGGGCGTTTAGCGATTCCAGGAGGGGGGCGATGTCGCCGGTGACGGGCCGGACCTCCGGCAGTTTGGCGAATGCCGAGAACTCCTGAACCATTTCCTGCAGGTGTTCGACCTGGCGGACGATAAGCTGCGTACTTTGAGAAAAGGCCGGGTCGTTGACGTCCGGGCCAAATTTTTTCTCCAGGCGCTGGGCGGACAATTTTATCGGGGTCAATGGGTTTTTGATTTCGTGGGCGATACGCCGGGCGACTTCCCGCCAGGCGGCCATGCGCTGCATGCGCTCAAGCTCGGAAATGTCTTCAAAGACGGCGACCGCGCCCTGGTATACGCCGCTGGTGGAAAAGCCCACCACGTTGATCAGGAGCCTGCGCTCCACGCCGCCCAGATTCAGGCTGACGCTGTGCTGGGTGCGCATGTCGGGCCGCAGGTGGAACCTGGACAGCATCCCGTCTATGATTTCGCTGATATGGCCGGGGAACAAGGATGAAATTCTTTTTCCCACCAGATCAGACTGATCCAGGCGCAAAATTTCGCAGGCCGAGGTATTTGCGGTGCTGACACGGTCATCCTGATCAAAGGAGATTACGCCGGCGGCAATGTTGTCGAGAATGGTCCGAATGTAGGTATTGTGGCCGGCGATGCGAAGGTTCTGCTCCTCAAGCATGCTATAGGCGTTGGTCAGGTTTTGGCGGCTGTCTTCCAGATCCCTGGCCATGTTGTTAAAAGAGCGTACCAACATGCCAAGTTCATCCTTGGCCTGATCATCAATGCGCACAGACAGGTCTCCCTTGGCGATGCGCTGGATGCCGAAGGCCAGGGCAATGACCGGAGCCGTTATCTCCCGTGCCACCCTGAAACCGAACCATATCGCCGCAAGCACGATAAAGGCGGTCAGCACGCCAAGGCTGCTGAACAATACGCGCTTCATGGGCGCTTTCCAGCGGCGAAGCTGCCTGTACTCGCTGGAGGCCTTGACGGCCCCATCATAGGTGGTCTTGAAAGCAGGCCCCATGTTTTCGCCAAGAAGCAGGTAGACGCCGTCCCCCTCCTTGATCTTTATTATGCCGACCAGATAATCTGTAAAGGTGCCGTTGACCAGATAGTAGGTCTCGCCCTGGCTGCCGAGTTCCTCCCAGTTGATTTCGTTGCGGCTGTTTTCCCAAACCGAACTCACGTCGCCCACTCCGCTCAGGAACTGACGCCCCTCGGATGGATAAATCACCCCGACAAGCGGCAGGCCGTAGTCCATGCGCTTTTGGGACAGGAACTCCTCTGCATCTCCCGTGCTAAGCATCAAGCCGCGCGAGGCCGCCAGTTTTTCCAGGCCCCGGGCCTGATCCACGAGGTTGTGCCCGCTTTTGTCGTAAAACGCGCCCGCGATGTCGAAGGCGTTTTTCATCGATGTCTCGACTTCGTCGTTAAGCCAAAAGTCGATAGACAACTGGACGTATCTGGTGGTCACCAGGAACATCAAGAAACAGGGCAAAAGAGAAAAGACCACAAAGGTCAGCACCAGCCTGGTGCGGATCTTTGAATCAAGCACCCTGCGCCTGCGCTCAAGCAACAGTTTGAACCCATTGCGCAGAACAACCAGAAGAACGCCGCACAGGAGGATGAAATTGACGTTAAAAACGATGACAAAGAGACGATCGCCGGAGCGATATTGGCTGAGTTGAAGCGAGGTCAGGCCAAGAACCAGCACAAAGGCAGCGGCGGCGAATGCCAGTTCGTAACGCCTGCGCTTGCGCTCCTTTTGCCTTTGCTCGGCCGGCGTGCGCTCCATTTCCCCCTCGCCGCCCTGCTCTTCCGGCAATATAAAACCTTTCTCCGGATCATCCGACAAACGGATCTGTTTGCGCGTGTCGGGAGCTATCAGGTTTGCGAGGAAGGATATGAGTCGCTTGATGAAAGACATGGGCATGGCGGGTTGGATTTTTTACGTTTGCCGGGCCGCCGGAAACTGGCAGCGCCTGAAAAAAAGGGGCTTTGCGTCCAAAATTTATTAAACTTGGCCTTGGCGGCAGCCCTTAATATTGAAAAGGCAGAACCTCCTCATATGGCGGCAGCACCTCCGAGCTCCAGAACACGGGGCTCTTTTCGAGCCAGGGGGGAATGCCCTCATAGTTCAGATCGATCCTGACCAGAACATGATATTCATTGTTCGCCCCCTCGGCAGCCAACTGCGAAAGAGGCAAAACCGGCAGCAGGGTATTTCGCAGAACAGTGTGAAGAAGACGGGTAAGATTTTTGTCGCGTGAGGGCGGGGCCGAAGAGTCAGATGCAAAATAAATAAATTCACGAGTTAGAGGGTCATGCCGCAGATGCGAAAGGTGCGAGTCTTCCTTCATGGTCTTGTTAGACCACCAGGACCGCTTCCGTTCCAGGGTGATATTAACGCTCAGGCCGAGTTCGGCTCCATCTTTGAGCAGATCCCTTAATCCGTCCTCGTCGTCGACCGTCAAGTCAAGCGCGACGCAAAGAACCCCGTTCTCGGTGAGCAAACGGATTTTTTCAACTACAAACCGCTGGGGCGGAAGGGCGTACGCCGTAAAGACGAAAAGAAAGAAGGCCAGCGCCGCCATGCCGGCAAAAAGGCGCATGCCTTTTGCCACGGTAGGGGACAAAATTCCTGAAGCTATGGAGCGTGGTTGGGGCATAGGCAGTCAGCACTGTCCAAAACGGTTTGGATTTCATTTTGCACCCGGCGAACAAATCCACCCGGCAGACAGGGCGGACCCGGAACATGCAAGAGTCAACAAGGCGTTTTCTTTGAGCATCGCCTGAAAGTCGACTATGTCGCCCGATCGGCTATTTTTCGCACAACATCAACTTGTTTGCAAGAAATAACACCGAGGCTTATGGAATTGCGGATCAACTCTACTAAAACTCGCCCTCTCTGCGGGGATTTGCCCCAAACCTTGCTCTGATCCGGCGGCAAACAGGGCTACCCCGCCGTAAAAAGCAGGCCCCAAAGTCAAAAGGCCGCAGAGACCCCGCCCTTCCGGGCGAAATCAACGCGCGGCTGCGCCCCTGGCTGCTGCCATTCCACCAGAATGCGGCCGCGCTCGGCTGTGGAGAACATGGGAATCTGCATTTTTTCCAAGGCCTTCCTGACCCCAAGGGACGGAAAACGCCACGGGTTGTCGAAGGAGCAGCTCACCAGGGCCAGGTCCGGGGAAACTTGCTCATAAAAGGCTTCATGCATACTCCCGGCTGAGCCGTGGTGGGGAACAACCACCACCTGCGCCTTGAGTTCCGGGCCGCCGTAGTTTTTCATCAAGGCCTTGAGGCCGGATCGTTCGATATCGCCGCACAAAAGCGCCAGCGGCCTGCCTTGCCAGACCAGGCGCAACACGAGGGAAGAGTTGTTGCCCCGAATTTTGCCGCTCGGCCCCCCAGGCTCCGGCGTCCACAATACCTCCAGGTACACGCCACCCTCCCGGTCAAGATGAATCCGGTCGCCGGCCCGCAGAGCGGCCTCGGCAACCCCGCTTTGCCTCAGAGCATTTTCAAGAGCCGCTCCAAGCCCGCCTTCCGCCTTGCGGCCGTTCCCCGCGTATAGCTCAACGGAAAAGTCGGAAAGAACGCGTATCAGGCCGCCGAGGTGATCCGCATCAGGATGGGTGCAAATGACCGCGTCAAGGCGTGGCAAGGCGTTATCCGTAAGCACCGGCTCTACTATGGATTTGCCGGCGTCGAAATAGTCGTTGAGCAGGCCGCCGTCCACAAGCGCCCTGCGCCTGGAAAGGGCGTTCCCCCACTCCAGTAAGATGGACTGCCCCTGGCCGACGTCGATTACTGTAAGCCGGACGGAATAGCCGCGCGCCATAGCTTCAAATGCCTTGCCGAGAACCGGGGAAGCAAGCAGGATTGCGCCTGTGGCGGCCATGGTTGCCAGCTTGGCCAATGAAGGGCGCTTGCCCGGTTCGCCTGCCTTGCGGCCTCTCCACGCCACCCACAGCCCTGGCAGGGCCAGGCACAAAAGCCAGTATCCGGCCATGAACAGCCAGTGCGGTCTCATAACCGTGGGCGAGAGCAGAAAGCCTGATGATTCCAGATAGGCGAGCAGACGCAAAAGCATACCGCACGGCCAGGCAGCCACTTCCAGCGCCAGGGACGCAAGCTTGCCCGCCCCTATGGCCGCGAACACAGTCCCCAGAAACGTAAAGGGCATAACGACAAAGCCGAGCGCCGGCAGCCACAGGACATTCAAGGGAAAAAGAAGGCCCAACTGCCCGAAGGTTCGCGCCAGCAATGGGTAAAGGGCTATCTGAATGACCAGCGAAACATAACACAGGAAAAAAAGCGCCCTGCCAAACCGGCGCGCCATGCGTCCGGCCAAGCTCCGGCCAGCAGGCCTGTCGCGGAATTTCAGCAGACTCTCCGCCAAAGGAAGGGACAGGGCTATGACGCATACGCACAGCGCCGACAGTTGCAGCCGAATGTCAAAGACCAGCACGGGGTCAAGAAGGATCAGAACGCCAACGGCCGCCAGCAGTCCGTCCAAAAAGACCCTGGGCCGCCGCCACAACAAAAGCAGCGCCCAGAAGACTAGCATCAACCCGGCCCGTTGCAGCGATACCGACGCCTGGCCGATCCAAAGATAAGCCAGGCCAAATGGCAGGGCCAGCAACATGGCCAGGAGCTGCCTTGGCGCGCGCAACAGAACGGACGGGGCAAGCCTGGTCAGCAGGAGGGAAAGGGCATAGCCGATGGCCAGACAATAACCCATATGCAGCCCGGACAAGGCCAGGCTGTGCGCGAGCGTTGACCTGTTGACCAGGTCGGCCTGCTCTGGAGGAAGAAGGGAACGATCCCCAAAGACAAGGGCTGGCAAAAAGGCGGCCCCTTCGGACAAGTGCCCGCCCTTTTGCGGCAGTGACCGCAGAAAATTCCGCCTGAGCCTGTCCCTCCAGAGGGCCGGCAAATCTGGCTCTCCAGAGAGCTCAAGGCCGGCGTCGTTCTTCGGATTTTTCGCTCTCCACCAGGCATTTTGGTCTCCCCAGTATTCCTCAAGGTCAAAAGCTCCCGGGTTGGCCGAGCCAGCTATCCTGGCGAAGCGGAAAGAGCCCCTGACCGACTGCCCGGGCAAAGGGCTGAACGTCGGCTGAGACCAGTTCCAGACAAAAAGGCCGTCTTGCCCGGCCTCCTCGCGGCTGTCGCCCGGTTCAGACACGGGGTGGACGTTCCTGAGAAGAACCCGCATCCTGTTTTGCGGGAGCGGCGCCACGGAATCGACAGTCGCCCTTACCATTATCCCCTTGGAACGCTTGCGTCTGTGTTCGCGCCAGTCGTTCTCATCATTGTGAAATGACGTAAGCCACCTGGCCTGCGCCGGACGGGTGTTTTCCCTGGCGCCGCAATAGACGCAGCCAACAGCGAAACAAAGGAGCAAAAAGAAAAAATGGACCAGCACCCTGCCTCGGGGCCAATCCACAAGAAATAAAAGAGCAAGGGCCAGCAGACCGGGGCCGGGCATCCTCCAGGCAATCACCCCGAAAAGAAACGCCAAAAGGCAGACCTGCCGAAATAACAGCTTCGGGAATACTCGCGCGCAACCCGATGGTCCGTATTCAGTCATCGCCGCCTTCTGACGTTAAAAGGAGGCCTGCCGAAGCCGCCCCGTATCAATGAACCCGCCCTGAAGCGCTATTTAAGCCCCCAGGCCTCGCGCCACTCCCGCGAAATCTCGCCCGCTCTGGCGGCGTCAGCCGCGCTCATCCGCTCGTCAATGTCCGATAGCCCCACATCGTCCAAGTCGTGAAGGTCAAGGCAGGATTTACCCGAGGCCAGTTCCAGATAGGCCTTGGCCAGCGGCAGGCTTTGCTGCACTCCAGAGCCGTTCAGGTGCAGCCAGCTCATGACGAATTCGCCCTGGCATTCGGAGTTGAGGGCCGCTGCCTGGGCCCATTGCTCGGCCTCAGACAGATTCTGCGCGCCTTCGTCAAACGCGTAAATAACCGCCAAAAGCCCCTGAGCGGCGGCGCTATCGTCATTGGCAGCGGCCAGGGCCGGCTCGAGCACGTCCTTGGCCAGGTCTTTGTAGCCAACGTAAAAATATGTCAGCGATGCCGAAACGCCAACGCCGATGGAACTCCCCGCAGCGGCGGATTGCTTCGCATACTTCCCGGCCTTTTCCAGATCCTGCTCCACGGCTGTTCCGTACAGATAGTGGTAAGCCAGCAGGCCCATTGCGTCGGCATCGCCCTTCTCGGCGGCCATTTCGGCAAAGAGCAGTGATTCAGAAGCGTTATACGGCACACCAGAGGTTTCTCCCCACAGATAAAGCTGGGCAAGCAGCGCGAGCATGGCCGGGTCGGCATCTTCGTCCATACAGTATTTTTGAAGCAGCTCCAGGCCCTGCGCGGGATCATGCAGCTCCGGCTCGACGATGAGCAGCACGCCATAAATGGCCAAGGCGGCGCCAACTCCGCCGTCGCCCACTTTCTTGAGCCAGTGCGCGGAGCGGACCAGATCTTTGGGGAAACCGTCTTCCCCGTTCAAATACCCCAGCCCGACTTGCAATGAGGCCTCAATGTCGCCGCCGCCCGCCTTGGAAAGCAGGCCCAGGGCGGCCTTGTCCGTCACCCTGGAATCTTCGCTGCCGGCGGACAAGCCTGAGGGCCTTTCGCCGGAATCGCCCAATACTTTCGGGCTGGGCGGCGCCACAGCGCCCTGGCGTTTGGAGGAACGCCCCTTGCCGGTCCCATCGCCTTTTTTACGCACTCCCGACCTGCCGGGCCCGGCCAGCGCGGGAGAAACGATTTTCGGCTCTATGCCGTTACTGCGGAGAAACGCCACGATATCGGAGGCAAGAAGCGCACAGTTCAAAAAAACGCCTTTTTCGCTGTTCTTTACGGTCCATGTGTTGATCCCGACCACCTCGCCCTTGCGATTGACAAGCGGGCCGCCGCTGTTTCCAGAATGGATCGCCGCTGTATGCACGATTGACATGGCGCCGCCATCTTCCACAAAAGTGCTGACCGCCCCTTCGGTGTAAACAACGCCCGGCGGCTGGAACGGCTTCGCCTTTGTGCCGTATTTGGCGATAAGGCCTGCGGTCTCCTCATCAAGGGAGGCCAGAATGCCGGGATATCCCCAGGCGCTGACTCTGTCCATCCGGCGCAAATCCGTATTGAAAACAAGAGCGGGCAGCCTGACGCCCTTTGGCGGGGCGTATTCCAGAAGCGCGAAGTCCAGCCCGTAGCTGTCGGGGTCATGCACCATGCTGACGACCCTGGCTTCGCTCAAGGGCAGGATGGCATTTGAAACGTAAACATCGGGATTTTCGCAATCAACCACATGGCCGTTGGTCAGTATGTAACCGTCGGCGATTACAAAACCCGAACCGGTCATGGTTTGGTCTTCGCAAAGCGTGATGAGCCAGATTGTGGCTGACTCCAGCATTTCCGCCGTTTCGCGCCGTCTGTGCTCGTAGCTCTCCAGCAGATATCCAGTGCCTGGCTCCGGCTGGGCAAATGCTCGGGCCGCTGTTGAAATTATCAACAACAGACACAGGCACACGGCCGGGAATATGCGCGTATTTTTGCGGGCATGAAGGGTGGGAGTTTTATGGGAAGTCATACAAATCTACCACATTGGTTTATTATTGTATCTGCCATCTGCCAAAAACTCGCCTGCGCAGGCTCAGCCCGCCTTAAGCCGTGTTGCTGCCTGCCGCTTCTTCGCGCTCTTCTTCGGGCTCATCCCAAATCAAATTTTCAAGGGCCAGGACGCTTGCCTCCAGGGAAAATTTGGACAGAGCGAAACTGCGTCCGGCCAAGCCTATTTTTTCCCGGATCTCGGGATTGACGGCAAGAGCCTTGACCCCTTCTACCATGTACGACAAGTCGGGCTTGCCGGAATCATCCTGGCAGGGCATGGCGAACAGCCGGCCGTTGACATGGTCGTGGACAATGTCCGGAATGTTGCTTATAGCAAAGGCCAACACCGGCTTTTGAGCCAGCATGGCCTCGCCCAGGACAAAATCAAACCCATCCCACAAAGCGGTCAGGACAAAGCAGTCGATGGCCTTCCAAAAAGGCGTGCGCCCGGCCGCAGGCGCGGTGAAAAAGACATATTTTTGCACCTCGAGAGATTCGGCCAGCGCCCGCAGCCCCATCAGGTCTCTGTCTTCGCCCACAACGACCAACAGGGGCGACACTCCCGCCTCCACCAATCCCCTGGCCAAGTGGATCAAGCAGTTTTGAGAGCACTGCCCGTCAGAGACGCCGACAGCTCCCAGCACGATATCGGGGCTGAACGCGAGAGCCTTTCGCCCCAAATCCAAAGGCTCGGCCCGGGCGTATTCGACGTCAAATGCGACAGCGTCTATCCCGTTGGGGACAAGCCTCATCCTTTCTTTCAGGAGCAAGCTGGGATTTTCAAGCAGCATTATCTTGCCGGTGGTTTCGGAATTGACGATCAGCTTGGTGACCACTCTCTTGAACAGCTTGCGGGTAAACCAACTGCGGCGTATCGGCATTGAGCTTGAGCGGCGATAGATTACGTGTTCCACCCCTGCCCGGTGCGCGGCCGGCCCGATGTTCCACAGATCTCTCGGAGTGTGAAGGAGTACGGCGTGGATTTTCTCTTTTCTGAACAGGGCTTTCAGGCGCAACGGCAGGAATAGATTAAGCAGACTAAGGCCGCCCAGCGATATGCCTATTGCGGTTATCCGCTCGCAGGCCCTGAGCTTCGCATACAACGCGCCCGACGGATTGCACACGACAAAAACCCGCCACCCCTTAACGGACATGGCCAGGGCAACCTCATAGGTCCACTGTTCTCCGCCACCCCAGGAGACGTTGCTGTTACAAAAGCAGATTGCTTTCATATTCTGAAAAACGCTTTTTTTATAAAACCCAAATGCTTCTTAACACAATCCCGGAACAGGATCTCCGTTCTCCAGGATATCCCGCCGGATTAAGGCGCGCAACCTGCGAGCCACGGGGCCTTCCTTGCCGTCCCCGATAATATGGCCCTCATAGCTGATGATGGCCACACAGTCAGGGCTGGTGCTCAACATCAGCAGTTCGCTTGAGGCGATGACGTCTTCCTCTGTTACCCTGCTTATGCGGTGCGGAATCTCGTTGTTCAGCAGCTCGATAGCCCTGTTGATCGTCGTGCCCGGCAGGGAGTTTGTCTGAGCCGGGATGACTATGCAGCCGTTCTTGTCGACAGTGCAAAGCGAGGCAATGGCGCTTTCGGCCAAAAAACCGTTCTGGTCAAAACAAAAGGGAACATCCATCCCGCGCAGGCCCCCTTCGCGAATCATCAACACATTTGGAATGTAATTGGTGTTCTTGATCTTGGCCAGGTATGCGGGCTTGGCGGGGATTGTCGTGCGGTAGCCGGTAAGGCCTTTTTCATACCACGACTCGGGTCTCGGCTGCCAGCGGTAGGAAGCGACGTAGAGGCTGGCCTGTGGGCAGTCGTCCGGGTTGATCGAAAAGCTTCCCGGCCCCCGGCCCAGAAGTATCCGCATCATGCCGTTCGCCTCTCCCCCGGCCTTGGCAACCTGCATCACGATATCGCGGATCTCATCCCAGGGACACGGCGGCTCAATAAAAAGGCCCCTGGCGGAGTTCTTCATCCGCTCCAGGTGCCTGTCCAGACCGTACATGCGCCCTTCCAGATATTTGATGGTCTCAAACACTCCGTCTCCGCGGTGCGCCAGATGATCGTCAAGCGGCAGGAGCATGAGTCTGGGGTCTTTACATATCATGCCCAGACGATATTCGTAAAAGGCCAGGATATTCTCCTCCCCAGGCCGGGGAAGGTCCATTATCTTTTTAATGTAAGCGGCTGCGTCCGCCACCGGCAGTTTAGGCATCGGATATTCCTAGAGAGAGTTTTTTTGGGTTTCGCCGCAACGGCAAAAGCGGTCCAGCCGGCCGGGCTTGTCCCGCTCCTTAACGCGCCAGTGGCCGGAGCGCCGCGTGAATGCGGCGCTCCGGCCGCCCGGTCGCGCTGAAAAACCCTTAACCTAAAAATAAAGTTTTGTCCGCAACATTCAAAAGCCCTTCCCGGACCAGCACTTCGCCAATCTGGACGGCGTTCAGGGCGGCGCCCTTGCGGATGTTGTCCGCAACAATCCACATGTTCAGGCAGTTTTCCCGGCTCTCGTCCTCGCGGATGCGGCCGACAAACACCTCGTCCTCCCCGGCTGCCGTGAGCGGCATCGGGTACATTTTCTCGGCCGGGTTGTCAAAAACCTGCACGCCCGGAGCCGTGGACAGTATGCCCCTGGCCTCCTTCGCGCTCAGCTTTTTGGAAAACTCGATATTGACAGACTCCGAATGTCCGTAAAAAACCGGAACCCTGACAGTCGTGGCCGTTACCTTGACAGCGGGGTCATTCATAATTTTGACGGTCTCATGGACCATCTTCATCTCTTCTTTGGTGTATCCGTTATCCAGGAACGCATCGATCTGCGGCAGACAGTTAAAGGCGATCTGGTGCGGATATACCTTGACCTCCGGCTCCTGCATGTTGAACATCTGGCGCACCTGGGCCTCAAGCTCGGCTATCGCCTTTTGCCCTGTCCCGGACACCGCCTGATAGGTGGACACCACAACCCTGGTTATGCCGGCCGCCTTATGCAAAGGGGCCAGCACCACAACCATCTGGATGGTCGAACAGTTGGGGTTGGCGATGATTCCCTTGTGTTTCTTCAAAGCCCCGGCATTCACCTCGGGCACGACCAGCGGGCAACGCTCGTCCATGCGCCAATAACTCGAATTGTCCACAACCACGCAACCGGCCTTGACCGCATGCGGCGCGAACGCCTTTGAAGTGTCCCCGCCGGCCGAGAACAAGGCCAGGTCAATTCCGGCGAAGGAATCTTCCTTCAACTCCTGCACAGTCAGCTCGCCGCCCCTGAAAGGCACCTTGCCGCCTGCGGATCGCGCCGAAGCCAGGGCCACGACTTTGGCGGCCGGAAAGTCTCTGGCTTCGAGCGTTTTTAACATTTCACGGCCGACTGCGCCCGTGGCGCCAACAACAGCAACGGTTAACGGCTTAGACATGAATACTCCTTTTATGGGGCTGACAAACTCACACACGCACCGGCTCAAATCCTCCGGTCCAGGCACCATAGCGCAACCCCCGCCCCTTGACAATCACCTGAAACTGGGGGAGGGGAACCAGCAGGGAGGTTGCCCTGCCGGCCGCGGGCACAAGCTCTGCGCTCCCTTCCCCCTGCCCCGCCCCTTCCTTGCCAGCCTTGTGGGCTTTTTTGCGGGAGACCGGGGCCGGGGCGCCCTGGCATGGCGTTGGCGGCCAATGGCGAGTTGTCTGCACTTGAAACAATGGGCAAGCGCGATTTATGGACAATCTGAGGACAGTTGCGTTGACGGCTGTGGAAAAAGCTCGGAAATTATTTCCACGCGGGCTCTATCAGCCTGCGGGGAGCTTTCGCTTTTCGGCTGACGCCCTGCTTTTAGGGGCTTTTCTCAACCCTGAAAAGGGGGAGGAAAGGCTTCTTGATCTGGGTGCGGGATGCGGCATTGTCGCTTTTATGATGCTTTTGCGGCATCGCTGCCTTTCAGCCGCCGGGCTCGATATTCAGCAGGAATTGCTGGAGGCGGCGGCGGCAAATGCTGAGAACCTTGGACTTGGCGACAGGTTTAAGGCAATCCGGGCTGATGTCTTTGATGAAAGCAGCCTGCCGGAGAATGAATTTGACATTGTCTTGACGAACCCGCCATATAAAAATCCGAAACAAGGCAGGCTTCCCGCAAGCGTGGCCAGGCGAAGGGCTTTATTTGAGGAGCAAGGGGGGCTCGCGGCCTTTGCCAAGGCAGCCGCCGTTGCCTTGAAGCCGGCAGGCAGAGCCGGCTTCATACTTCCCGCCTCCAGGCTGAGCGATATATCCAAAGCCTGCGCCGCCGCCGAGTTGGCGGTTTCCAGAATTCGGCCAATCCATCCCAGATCGAACGAGCCGGCGTCTCTTGTCCTCGTCGAAGCCGCAAAAGGACGTAAAGCCGACGCCAACCTGCTGCCGCCGCTAATCATGCATGGGGAAAACGGAGAAAAAAACACCCTGACCAGGGAAGCCATGGCGTTTTGCCCGGAACTGAAATGCAACTCCGGCAAGGACTTATCCACGCCGGAACACATGCCGTAACACATGCGCACATCACCCCCGCGCCAACCCTGGCCAAAACAAGTGGGGGTGAGGAGGGGGGCCATTTCCAAGATCGATTTAAGGGCTATGCCGCTGATTTCCCGGGGTGCCGGGGGTTCAGCGCCATAGCCCTTGATTTTTCTGCGCGCGACCCGCGCCTTTCTTGATCTCCCGGCCCCTCGCGCCAGCGTGGGACCGGGAAATCGTACGGGGGGGATCGCAGGGACGTGTTACACGCTTTACACATCCCTGGTTTACGCCGCTACTTGGGCGTAAAGTTCTTTGGCGTCGGCGTGGGCCGGGTTTTTCTCCAGAAGATATCTCAGATGATCCCTGGCGTCCTGCTCTCTGCCAAGAAATATCAGGCACCCGGAAAGGGTGTACCGCAAAGTTTCGTTGTCTTTTTCCTTGAGCGCTGTTTCCAGGCTGGGCACGGCATCTTCCAGACGTCCCAAAAAATAGCTCAGTTGAACCAGCCCGTTCACAGCGAGCATGTTGCTGGGGTTGAGCGTCAGGGCTTCGACATAGTGATCGAAGGCAGTGGCGTGCTGGCCAAGTTCCATCTCGACCATGGCCATGCCGGTCAACGGCTTGTCGCTGCGCTCAATGGAGCTGGCCATGGTGTAATAGAGCAGGGCTTCTTCAAGGGCTCCTCTGTTAAGGGATATCGCCGCCAGCCCCATATAGGGATCGGCCTGGGACGAGTCGTTGGCGACAGCCTTGCCGTAATAGTCGGCGGCCTTGTCGTATTCACCCATGAACAGATAGCATTCGCCCAATTCCTTGTTGATTTCGTAATCGATGTGGTTGCTCATAATCCCCTCCGCTGGGTTTTGGTTGATTTTGGCCTGCCATACATTTCAACTGGCGCGATGCAGGCTTGCCTGCTTTCTAGCAATGGCCGTGCCAAAACTGCGAACATTCAAAAACCCGTCGGCCCGCGGCCGCATTTTCACAATAAATATTTTTAAATCAATATGTTGCAGAGCTGGAACGCCTTTTGCTTATCCATGCGTGTCACAACCCGGCAAATTTTTCCCGGTTGCGCGAAACAACGGAGGAACCCGGCATGAAAAGCCTGTTTGAACCGAACGTAGACCTGGTTGGCAAGGTCATGAACCTTCAGCTTGAACGTCAAAATGTCGTCGCAAGCAACATCGCCAACATTAAAACCAAAGGCTACAAGCCCCGCAAACTGGAATTTGAAGACCAGCTGCAAGCCGCCCTCGGACTCAACGACACCATGAAGGTAAGGCGCACCACCGAAAAGCACCTTCCGAACTCCTTTGACCCGGCCACCTTCACCGGAGAAGCCTCAGAGGCCTTCAAACCCAGGATCGTAAACGGCGAAGACCGCGTGGATATGGACAAGGAAATGGCGATGATGGCCAAGACAAACCTGGCCTACACCACGCTTGCCACCATAATAAAAAGCAATTTTGACGGACTGAGAAACGTCATTCAGGAAGGATCTAGATAATGGACTTCATGACAGCACTTGACATCAGCGCTTCCGGCCTGTCGGCCGAACGCACCAATCTGAATATTATTTCGATGAACCTGGCCAATGCCAAGACAACCAGGACCAACCACGGCGGCCCGTACAAGCGCCGTTGCGTGGTGACCGAGGCCACCAGTGTGGACGAGCCTTTCACCAAGCACATGCAGACCGCCCTGGACCGTGAGTTAAGAGGGGTTCGCGTGTCGGCCGTCGCCCTCGACAACAGGCCGGCCAAGCTGGTCTACGAGCCCGGCCACCCCGACGCCAACGAGGAGGGCTATGTCGCCTACCCCGACATCAACGTCGTTGAGGAAATGGCGTCCATGATGACCGCCCAGCGCGGCTATGAGGCCAACGTGGCCTCGGTTGACACCATAAAGGCCATGTACAACAAGGCCCTGGAAATCGCCCGTTGATTATTGACCACATGCCCGGCCGCAGCCTGGCAAAGAATTCGGAGCAGCCATGAGCATTCAAAGTTTGGGATTAAAGGCGTACAACAGCGCCCTGGCCAATTTCGCCAAGGCCGACAAAGCCGCCAAGAGCAACAGCATCAAGCCGGAAGTCAAGACCGAGAAGTCATTCTCCTCCGTGCTTGAGTCCTCTCTTGGCCAGGTCAACCAGCTTCAGCAGGAAAAGCAGGCCATGATCAAGTCGTTCGCCGCCGGCGAGACCCAGAATGTGCATGAGCTCATGATTTCCCTGCAAAAGGCCGGCCTGGCCATGAACATGACTGCGGCGGTGCGCAACAAAGTGCTTGAGGCCTACCGCGAACTGATGCGCATGCAGTTCTAGAGTTTATCACCCGTAACCAAGCCTGAATAAACAAAGTCGACCGGAGGATCCCCCCATGCCCGCCACCATCAAGCTCGCCCTGGAATATGTAAAACGGTTCTGGCAACGCATCTCCTTTACCCAGCGCATGTTCGTTGCCGCGCTGGCCGCCATCATGATTGCAATCTTCGCCGTACTCATGATCTGGCTTGGCGGCACGGATTACAGCGTGCTTTACTCCAACCTGACCCCGGAAGACGCAAACCGCGTTATACGCTCGCTGGAATCGCAAAAAATACCCTTCCAGCTGGATCAAAACGGCTCGGTCATCAAGGTTCCGGCTGAAAAAGTGCATATGGTCAGAATCCAGATAGCCGGCGACAACGTTCTCGCAGGCACGGGCATCGGGCTTGATTATTTCGACAAGGTTCAGATGGGCGCCACGGATTTCTCCCAGAAGGTCAACTACCAGCGCGCCCTGCAGGGCGAACTGTCCCGCACCATCAAGGAGTTTCCCTCAGTGGAAAACGCGATGGTCCACCTGGTTCTTCCGCGCAAAAGCCTGTTTATTGAAGACCAGCAAAAGCCCTCGGCCGCAGTGGTTCTCAAGCTGGCCGGCGACCAGCGCGTGGAGCCCAAGGACGTGCAGGCCATCGTCAACATGATGATCATGTCTGTTGAAGGTCTGGAAAAGGACAAGGTGTCCATCACCGACACCAACGGCCGGGTTCTCTATGAGCCGGAAGAAGAAGGCTCGCTTTACGGCCTGACCAAGACCCAACTTGAACACAAGCTGGCGGTGCAAAAAAACCTGGAGCGCCGCGTCGAGGAAATGCTCATGCCCGTCATCGGCGTGGGCCGCGTGATCGCCAAGGTCAATGCCGACATCGACTTCAGCCAGCGCAAAATTTACAAAAAGAACTTCGACCCTGAAAAGACCGTCCTTATCGGCGAATCCCGCTCTGAATCAAGCACCCAGGGCACGGCCAACATCGAAGGCGGCGTCGCCGACCCCAACTTCAGGGGCGACGGGCCGACCGGCACGGCCAGCACCCAGAACGCCACCACCGAGACCCGCACTTCCAACTTTGAAGTGGACAGCGAAATACAAGACATCATCGGCTCAGTCGGCGGCGTCAACCGCCTGACCGTAGCCGTTATAGTGGACGGCACCTACACCAAAAACGAAGAAGGCGAGTCTGTGTTCGTGCCCCGCGACGAAGAAGAATTGAAGCGCATCCGCCAACTGGTTTCAAACGCGGTGGGCTTTGACTCCGCGCGCGGCGACACCATTGAAGTCAGCAACATCGCCTTCACCAGCATGGACATTCCGGCAGACGACTCCCTGGGCAGCGTCATCGCCGACTACGCCCTGCGCTTCGGCAAGCCCATGCTTAACGCCCTTCTCATATTCCTCTTCCTGATGTTCGTGCTGCGCCCGGTGGTCATGGCCCTTATCAGGCCCAAGGTCGAAGGCCAGCTTATCGAAGGACTTGAAGGCCTGCCCCAAACCGACGAACGCCTGGCCCTGGTGGAGGCTGATGAGGAAATACTGGCGGCCCACGCTGTGATTGACAAAATTGAAGACATCAAGGCCCACGCCCTGCAAATATCCGAGCAGAACATGGAACAGGCCATCGGCATCATCAAGAGCTGGCTCAAGGAAACCGCCGACGGCGTCAACACTCCTGTCAAGATCGCGGCGTAGGGCTCAAGCCCCAAAAGCGGAAAAGGGCAAACTCCCCCGCCGGAAGAGAGCGCTAGGGCATGGCGTTATCTCCCGGCGGGGAGGCGTTTGCCTTCCCCGTTAACGGGATTGCACGAATGCATCTGTATTTTACAGGCAATGGCACTCGACAAGAAAGGCTTCCCTGCGTATAAAAACGGGTGACATCTTTTGACATATTTCCGTAAGGAGCATTTCATGGCTGACGACCTGTCCTCCATATCCGGCGCGCACAAGACCGCGGTACTGCTTCTTTCGATGGGAGAAGAGTTCGCATCCGAAGTCTTCAAGCACATGGGCCGGCAAGAACTTGCCGCTGTTTCCAAGGCCATGGTCGAGCTTGAGACCGTGCCCAAGGAACTGGTAGAGGCCGTATTGCGGGACTATTACCAGGCCCTGGTTTCCGGCCGCGAAATGGTGCGCGGAGGACAAGACGCGGTCAAGCGCCTGCTTTTGCCCAATGTTGACAGCGACACGGCCAAATATGTCAGCGACTACCTCAGCCTTGACACCGGGCCGGCCCCCTTCAAGGAACTCGGCAAGGTCAGCCCCAAACTCCTGGCCCAGATTCTGCGCAACGAACACCCCCAGACCCTGGCCCTTATCACGGGCAACCTGCGCAGCGAACAGGCGGCGGATCTGCTCACCAACCTGCCCGCGGCTGTGCGCACCGAAGTGCTTATGCGCCTTGCCAAACTTGAGGCTGTGCCGGAGGAAATGCTCATGACCGTCGACAAGGTCCTGCAAAGCCTGCTCATCGCCATAGGCGGCAAGGAAGGCAAAAAGGTCGGCGGCGTCCAGGCCGTGGCCGAAATCCTCAACGCTGTCGATCGCTCCACCGAGGAGGAAGTCCTGGCTGAAATCGAGGAAGAAGCCCCGTCAATGGCCGAGGAAATCCGTAACCTCATGTTCGTGTTCGAAGACGTCAAAAACCTGGAAGACCGGGCAATCCGCGAAATACTCAAGGAAGTCAGCAACGAGGATCTCACTATGGCCCTGCGCGGCTCCTCCGAGCAGATGCGCGAGCTGTTCTTCAAGAACATGTCGGAAAGAGCGGGCAACATGATCCGCGAAGATCTCGAGATCATGGGGCCGACCAGGCTGGCCGACGTCGAAGCCGCCCAGCAGAATATCGTCAAAATCGTCCGCCGCCTCGAAACCGAAGGCCGCATAGTGGTCAGCAGGGGCGGAGGCGACGTGTTCGTATAAACATGACCGGCAAACATTGCGCTTTTTACATCGGGCTACAAGCGGTCCTGGAGGCTTGATCCATGTCCAATGAAGACGATTCTTCCGGCAGAGACTGGGGAACAATCTTTACCCGCACCGGCGAGCACGCCCTGGGAGCGGTTGAACGCGAGCGCTCGACAGCATGGACGCCGGCGGATGAGGCCGCTTACCTGGAAAGGGTCAAAGAACGGGCCATGGCCAAAGCTGTAGAGATCCTCGACAACGCCAAGGCCGAAGCTCAGGCCATAAAACAGCGGGCGCGGCAGGAGGGCTATGAGCAGGGCGTGGCCGAGTCCGAGCGGGAATTGGAAGAGTTCAGGGCCGGCATGGCCGAGTCAGTGGCTGCGGTTTTGTCCACGATTGAAGGACAATGTTCGCACATCTTCGATCAATGGCGCGAAGACCTTGTGGCTGTTGCCCGCCTGGCCGTGGAAAAAGCCACGGCCGCGGTCCTCTCGGAAGACCGCGGCGCCATGCTTGCCGCTCTTCTGAATGAAGCGGTAGGGCTGCTCGAGCAACGGCGGGAACTGACAATCAGGGTCAACGCCCAGGATGAGCCGGTTATTTCCGACATCATCAACCTGGCCAAGGAAAGGTATCCGGACGTGCAGGCCTGGAAGGTCAAAGCTGACCACTCGATAACTCCTGGCGGCATGCTGGTTGAAAGCGCCTCGTCCCTGGCGGACGGGCGGCTGGAAAGCCGGCTGGCGGCGGTTGAGGAAGTGCTTAAAACCTTGATGCTGCCGTCGTCCTGAACACCAGGGAATTATTTATTATGCCAGATCCCCGCATGACCATGCAACTTCTCTCCGAGATGCGCTCGGTGACCAGTTTCGGCAAGGTGAACAAGGTAGTCGGGCTGGTGGCCGAGGGCTGCGGCATCAAAGCGCCGCTCGGCTCCCTTTGTCATATCCTGCCCGAAGGCACCGCCCTGGCCAGTGATCCGGAACAGGGCGTGCCTGTGGAGGTGGTCGGCTTCAGGGACGGGAACCTCCTGTTCATGCCTTACGGCGACCTGCGTGGGGTTCAGCCGGGCAGCCTGGTGCGAAACTCCAGCCTGCCGCCGCTCTTCCCTGTCGGGCCCGCCCTTCTCGGACGCGCCTTTGACGCCTTTGGCGCGCCCATGGAGCACGGCGCGAACCTGTCTTTGCCCGAATCCACTCCCCTGTATGCGGATCCCCCCTCTCCCCTGTCTCGTCCGCGCATCACCGACCCTTTGGACGTGGGCGTGCGCTCGGTAAACTCCCTGCTCACCCTGGGCAAGGGGCAGCGCGTCGGCATCATGGCCGGCTCCGGCGTCGGCAAATCCACGCTAATGGGCATGATGGCCCGCTATACCAAGGCGGATGTAAACGTCATTGCCCTGATCGGCGAACGCGGCCGGGAAGTGGTGGAATTCATGGAAAAAGACCTTGGCCCGGACGGCATGGCCCGTTCCGTGCTGGTCATCGCCACCTCCGACCAGTCCCCCCTAATCCGCATGCGCGCCGCCTATGCGGCCACGGCCGTGGCTGAATACTTCCGGGACCAGGGCAAGGACGTGCTTTTCATGATGGACTCGGTAACCCGCTTCGCCATGGCCGCGCGCGAGGTCGGGCTGGCCGTCGGCGAGCCGCCCACGACCAAAGGCTACACCCCCTCGGTCTTCGCCCAACTGCCCAAGCTGCTTGAACGCACCGGCCGCAACGCGCACGGCACGATCACCGGAATTTACACAGTGCTGGTCGACGGGGACGATTTCAACGAACCCATTGCCGACAGCGTGCGCTCCATCCTGGACGGCCACATCGTGCTTACCCGCGAGCTGGCCGACCAGGGTCACTTCCCCGCCATCGACGTCCTGCGTTCCATAAGCCGTCTGCGCAGCGACATCTGCTCGCGCCAAAGCGTTCTGGACGGCCGGACCGTCCTATCGCGCATGGCGGCCTTTAAAAGAGTCGAGGATATGATCAACATCGGCGCTTATGCCCACGGCTCGAACCCCGAGATAGACAAAGCCATTGAGGCCATGCCCAAAACCAACGCCTTCCTCAAGCAAGACGTGACCGAGCCCTGCGACCTGCAAGCCTCGTTCGCGCAATTGTCTGACCTGGCAAAGATTTAATCCGGGCCGAAAACCGGGAGAGGGGAACCATAAGGGCAATTATCCTTATGGTTCCCCTCTCCCAAAATCCGCCGCCCTCTTTTTAGCTTTTTATCAGGGGCTGGCGCAGGCTTACGCTAACAAATCAACTCACGCGGCTTCGCTCTTCCTTGAATCAAGAATTGCCTCGGCCCTGTCCAGGGCGAGCTCCAGGTCGTCCAGTATGTTGCCTTCGGGTATTCCCTGAAACAGCTTTGCGCGCTCCAGGGCCGCCCTTGGCTGGCTTTCAAGGCAGCAAAAAATCACGTCAACGCCCCTTTTAAGACACTTTCCGATGACATCGCCCAGGGTGAGAATGGCTGTGGCGTCCAGGCTGATCACATCATTCATCTTCAGCACCAGAACCTTCTGAGCCGGCTTCAAGAGCAGCAGTATGGACTTGAGCTTTTGCGCCGCGCCGAAAAACATGGCGCCGTTGACCCTTATAACCAGCACCTCGTCGGCGATGTCGCGCTTTTCCATTTCATCAGCGATACTCTCCCCTGAAGAGGCGGCGGGGTACGCCGAGGAGCGCTTTCTGCTCGTGGGAAGAACGCCGACGCTTGCCAGAATGGATATTTTCCTGATGAACAGAAGACAAGATACGATCATGCCGATCATAACAGCCTGGGTCAGCCCGAAAATGATCGTCATGAAAAAGGTAACCAAAAAGACGCCGGCATCGCTTCGCGGGTAACGTGAAAGCAGGATGAACTCTCTCCAGTCGCCCATTCTTATGCCCACCACCATCAAAATGGCGGCCAGCACGGCCATCGGGATATACTTGGCCAAAGGAGCGGCCACGAGCAAGACAAAAAGAAGAACCAGGGAATGCACCATGCCGGCGACCGGCGTGCGCCCGCCGCTTCTGATGTTGGCGGCCGTCCTGGCCATGGCCCCGGTCGAGGGGATGCCGCCGAAAAACGGCACCACGAAGTTGGCTATTCCCTGGGCCATCAGTTCCTGATCCGGGTCGTGTTCCGCGTCAATCATGCCGTCGGCGGCTGTTGCGCAAAGCAGGCACTCGATCGACCCAAGAAGGGCGATTGTCGCCGCGGGAGTCAGCAGGTTTTGGAATATCTCCAGATCAAACGGCGGCCAGGATGGAAGAGGCAGCGCGCGCGGGATATCGCCGAACCTTGAGCCGATGGTGGCGATGTCCAGGTCGCAGTATTGCGACACGGCCGCGCAAATGACCGTCACCAGTATCAAAACAGCGCTCGAACCCGGGATGAACCGTCCGATGCGCCTGGGCCAGAGAAATACGCAGGCCATGCTGACAACCGCGATTGCCGAAGCGACCAGGCTAAAGCCGCCGATATGGGGCAAGAGCGCTTCAAACGTGCTTATCAGGTTGGAACCGCTGCCTATTTTTTCCTTGATGCCGATAAAATCCTTTATCTGCCCGCACAGGATGAGAACCGCCATACCGGTGGTGAATCCCTTGACCAAAGGGGCCGGGATAAATTTGACCAGCCCGCCGACGCGCAAAAAACCCATCAAAAACAGGATTACTCCCGCCATCATGGTGCACATAAAAACGCCGGGCAAGCCGTAGTTGGCGCCAACACCAGCCACTACAGCCACGAACGACACCGTGGGGCCTCCAACGCCCACGGCGGACCCGCCGAAAAAAGCGGCCAGAAAGCCGGCGATCACTCCGCTGATAAGTCCGGCGGTCGGCGCAACGCCCGAGGCAGTGGCAAAGGCCATAGCCATCGGCAAGGCGATTATGCCTACAGTTATCCCCGCGGACACATCCGCCCTGAATCCGGCAAAAGTGTAAGACCTAAGGCAGGTGAAGAGGGCTGGCTTGAACTTGAAACGGCTGTACATGAAATTGCTCCAATCATCTAAAATGCCCGGAGAAAACATACTACCGACAAAGTAAATACTTCTTAATGCGCTTATATTTTTATTTTTGCAATAGGATTTTTGCGGTTTTGATATTTATTTTTCCAGACCGCCCAAGGCCAGCACCACACCTCCCCATACCGGGTGAGCGTCCGCGCGATGCGGGAGCCTTGCTGTGCCTTTGCGCGCCATCCGCAAAAACAAAAAGACAGCCTTCGCGATCCGCGATGCCGAACAAGAAGGCCTGCTGCGTTGCCGCAAGCTGTGTCCCGGGCGTCAGCCCTTCACGCGCGCGCTATAAATTGTGCGGTTAAGGACCCACAGGAGCAGCAAAACGGCCGGCAAAAAGGCGGCCGCCGCGCACAGCCCGGACCAGCCCAGGCAATCGTAGGCAGCGCTGGCAATGGCGGAGCCCAGGGCCGCGCCTACGAAAATTGAGCATACATAGACGGTGGCGATTCTGGCCCTGGCGTTCGGGTCCAATTTGTAGATAACTGTCTGGTTGGTTATCTGTACGCCTTGCACGGCAACGTCAACCAGGAATACGCCGGCGATGATCGCGGTCAGGCTGGCCGGCCAGATGGCCATGATGATCCAGGGGATCAGAAGCATCAGCCCAAAAGAATATGTCGCAAGGCTGGCATATCCCTTGTCCACCATTCTGCCGCCTATGTTTGCCGATATGCAGGCAGACGCTCCAATCAGGCCGAGCAGGCCTATTTCCATTACCGAAAAGTTAAACGGCGGATCGTGCATGACAAAGGTCAGCCCGGTCCACAGGATGCTGAAGCTGCAAAAGGCCAGAAAGC
Source organism: Desulfovibrionaceae bacterium (assembly GCA_031551565.1). Lineage (GTDB taxonomy): Bacteria > Desulfobacterota > Desulfovibrionia > Desulfovibrionales > Desulfovibrionaceae > Frigididesulfovibrio. The sequence goes on from JAVBNM010000019.1 coordinate 56,790, forward strand.
CGAAAAAGGCGCGCAGGCGCAAGGTGGGAGAAGACTTTACAAGCGTCAGGAGGGAGAAGAGAAGCTTGCCGTATTGCATGTTGCCGCGCGGTTTTTCCGCCGGCATGACAGTCCTTATGCAAATCATCAGAATGGAGGTTGCTGCCGCTGCGACCAGGAATATTGCCCGCCAGCCCAGGAACTGGGCCACGGATCCCGAGATCGTCCGGGCCAGCAAAATGCCCAGCAACAGACCGGTCATAACGATGCCCACCATTCTGCCCCTGTTGCTGTCCGTGGAATGCGAGGCCACATAGGGCACAATCACCATGACCCCGCACGCCGTTACCCCCATCGCCAGGCTGGCCAGGGCAAAAAGCAGGTAGTTCGGGCTCAGGGCGGCCACCAGCAGGGATGCTATGTTGATGAGCATGACCACTGAAAGCAGCTTCCGCCTGTTGGCCACATCCCCAAGAGGCACCAGAAAGAGGTTGCCAAGCGCATAGCCTATTTGGGTGAAGGTGGTGAGGTATCCGGTTTTGGTAACGTCATAGCTGAACGTTTCGGCTATTTGCGGAAGAATTGGCTGCGCGTAATACAGATTGGCAACCATTGCCCCGGTCGTGACGGAGAAAAGGAACATCCGCAAGGGCGATAAAAAAGAGTTTCCATGAACTGCTTCTGGCATACACACTGCTCAAGGGATCATTACAGCCGCGGACGCTCGCTGGTTCAGCGAAGCCAGGTGTCCGGCCGGGTGTTCCGGGCGCTGTTGTTTTATATAATCAGAACTCGACCTTTCTCATTGTCGTGATTTCCACGCCACCGACCTTGCCGTCAATAGCCTTGAGAAAGCCCTGAAAATGCGGGGTGTTCCCGTGCAAGGCAATGGCATCTTCAGAGGCCCAGCGCTCCACAAAGACAAAAGAACAAGGTTTTTCGGCAACCTCGTGCAAGTCATACTGCCTGTTTCCTTCTTCCGCGCGGCTGGGGCCGACGAGCTTCTTCAGCACCGAAAATATCTCGTCACGATGCTCGGGCTTTACGTCAACTTTGGCGACAATAGTTACTTCGCTCATGAATACCTTCTTTTTTACGGCTGCACCGGCCTGAGAAACAGCAGGCGTACAGCGCGGCCCGGGTTAATTTTCGGACGCCTTTTTGGCGCATGCGTCAATGTTCGTCTCAGTATCCATCAGACAGCAGCGCAAAACTCCGGCAAGCAGGAACATAAAGAAGCATTTTCGCATGCGCGCCCCGATCGGCAAACAGGGACAAGACGACGACAAGCCGGAAGGCAAAAAGCAGCCAAAGCTGAAAAGCGCCTGATAGTAGATCGGGAAGCCCGCAAAGGCAACAACGTTAAGGGCAGCTTTGAAGGACGCCCAAAGCGCCAGCCATTACCGCCAGCCTCTTTGAACGGTATAAATGCGGGCCGGCAAGGCCTCGCCCGGCCAGGCAGTTCAAAGCGCCTACCGGCGCATGCGCGCCGTGGTTCGAGATTTAGAGATAAGAAGACCCCTCCCGGCCCGGAGCCTATGCCCTGGGCTGGCAGTTGGGGCAAAAGACTGTGCTGCGGCCGGCTATTTTGACGCCTTCAAGCTCGGCGCCGCATGCGACGCAAGCCTGGCCTTTGCGGCCGTAAACGTTAAAGCAGTTTTGAAAGGCTCCGGCGTTGCCGTGGGCGTCACGGTAATCCCTGATCGAGGAGCCGCATTCGGCTATTGACCGGAGCAGTATGGCCTTGAGATGCTCGGCCAGTTCAATCAGCTTTTCCAACGGCAGGGAGGAGGCCTTGGCAGCCGGGTGAATTTTGGCCATGAAAAGCGCCTCATCCGCGTATATGTTGCCTACGCCGGCAACCGTGCGCTGATCCAGCAGCGCGGATTTGATGGAATTGCCGCGTTTTTTAAAGCATTCCGCCAAATCTTTGGATGGGGTTTCAAGGGGCTCCGGGCCAAGGCCGGCCCAGAATGACCATTCCGCCAGTTCCGGCCAGTAAAAGGCCCGGCAATAGCCGAAGGTGCGCATGTCGTCAAAGAAAAGACGCTGCCGGACCGGCCGCCTGCCATTGGCACCTGCCTGAAGCAGATTGAAAATCAGCCGGGTGTGCTTTAGTGGCGCCGTGCCGGCCGGATGGACGAAAAAACGGCCAGTCATTTTAAGGTGAAAAACGAGATAGAGGGAGCTCTTTCCAACTCCGCCCAAGCCCGACCCGGGCTGTTCAAGCTCAAGGACGAGCAGCTTTGCCCGACGAAAGACGCGTTTTACACGCATTCCCGGAACGTTCTTTTCAAGCAGATCCGCCCCGGCCTGCACGGATCGGGGCAGCAATATTTCCACATTTTCCATCAAGCCGCCCACTATCTGCGGGGCAAGCGTGGATACGATAGTTTCAACTTCTGGCAACTCGGGCATCTCACTCGCCTTTATGTAAAACTTGGCATGGGTAATGTTGAGGCGGTCGTCGGGTCACAGCAGCTTCAGTTGGCTTTCCTTGCGCTGGACCTTGCCCACAAGAGCTGACCGGGTGAACAGGTTTTTCGGCAAAACAGCCAAAAATCTGGATGGCTTGAGCCGCAGTTCCCTGCCGTAAAGCCTGCGTTTTGCGGAATGCGAAATAAACAGGGCATCCCTGGCCCTGGTCAGAGCTACATAGAACAAACGGCGTTCCTCGTCGGCGTCGACTCCGGCTCCTTTTTCGATCTTGCCGGTGAGGAGCTCCGCTCCGGCGAACGGCAGAATGCCGTCTTCCAGGCAGGGCAGAAACACTGCCTTGAACTCAAGCCCCTTGGCCGCATGCATGCTCAAAACCTGGACCTTCTCAGACATCGCCTTTGGCAGTTCCATTTCGTTCTGGAGGTTGATCCAGGTGATCACCTCGGCCCAGCCGCCGTGCTGGTCGTAAGCCTTGACCAGGGCCCTGAAAGCCGAGGACTTCCAGAACAGGGCGTCAAAGGGCGCTATGGAATCGAAATAGGCGGAAACGCCAAGGGGGCCTTTGGCCAAGATGCTGTCCGGGCAGCTTTGCGAGTTCAGGATGCTGTCCAGCTCCTCATCCGGCGAGGCTATGCCCAGCATGCGCCCGGCTGCGTTTATGATCAACGCAACCCGCGGGTCGGACCAAAAAACGTCCGATTCCGGCTCGGAGACCGGCAGGCCGGTGCTGTCCAGCGCCTTGCGGATTGACCCGGCCAGCGAATGGGTGCGGACTAGCACGGCGATGTCGCCCGGAGTGTAATCGCCTTGCCCCGGCGACGACGAATCCGCCAGCGTGTGGCTGCCGCCGCCGACAAGCGCCTGGATGCGCTCGGCCACCCAGGCGGCTTCGCTCTGGGAGTCCGGGGCTGAGAAAATGTGCATGAGGGCCGGCTCGGCGCGACGCGCGAGCATCGGGCCGGAAACTCCGTGCCCGTCCATGACGGCGGCGGCGGCCTTGAGGATTCCCGCGCAAGAGCGGTAATTGCGTTTCAGTGAGACTACCTTGATCCCGGGCCAGGATTCGCTGAAATAATCTAGGCATTTCCCGTGCGCGCCCCTGAAACCGTAAATGGCCTGGTCCGGATCCCCGATACCGAAAAACCCCTCTCCGGAAGCGCTCAGAAGCGAACGGACAATGCTCAACTGGAGCATTGACAGATCCTGGATCTCGTCGACCAGAACGTGTTCCCACGGGCTGCTGTAAAGCCCGCTGATTATCTGCTCGCGCCAGAATTCAAGCAGATCCGTGTAGTCGGCCAGATTCCAGGCGGCTTTTTGCTTGAAGTAATTCTCTCCCATGACCGCGAACTCGCGTGGGAGCGGCTCAAGTTTCTCCCTGGCCAGATTGACTCCGGCCCAGGCTTCCTTGAGGGTTGCAGCCGTCTGATCCGGGTTGGCTTCTCTGAACACGCGGCGGGCGCTTTCCTCGGACAAAAGCACTGGCACATCCGAGTGGACCCGGTGCCACAGCTCAAGGGCCAGGGCGTGCAGAGTGTCGGTCCTTGGCAGGGGTGCGCCCTTGCCAAGCAGGGAACGCAGGCGGTGATCCATTTCAGTTGCCGCGCGTCTGGTGAAAGTGACGGCCAGGATATGCCTGGTGCTGATGCCCTCGTCCAGCAGGCGCATGATCCTGGCAACCAGCGTGCGGGTTTTGCCGGAACCGGGGCCGGCCAGAACAAGAACCGGCATGGGGCCGGCCAAAATCGCGCACTCCTGCTCGGGGTTCAACCCATCCCCCTCCTGGAAGTCGTCATCATCCCCGCCTTCACCATTCACGGGCGCGCCTGCATCCTCGGGCGCAACTGCGCGCGTCCCTTCAGAACCATCGTCCCCATCTTCGGGCAGCGCGTACATTTGACCGACGGCAAAGGCTTCCGGGCCATCCTCAAGCGCGGAAAACAGAAAATCGTCACCTTGGCAAGATCCGCTTTGGGTAACCGGATCAGCCTGGCAGGCCGGCCCGGCGGCGCAATTAGGCACGATCGGGGCATTCTGCTGCCCAGGGCCGGTCGGCACTGTCTCTGTGGCAGAATCTTCAGCCATGCAGGTGGTATTTTTCATTTTATCAGAGCCGGCCTTCTTTCCGGACGGCAAATTGTCCATCAGACTAAGCCGTTGCGCGCGCGGGGCGGCCTTACCGCCTTTTGCCGCCGGCCCGGCGGCGCGGGAGATCTCTTTTAGTTCCTCGGGCGAAAATACCCGGACCGTGCCGTATTCCCCGTCATACCCGCCCTGGCGGATGACCTCGTTGCGGCGCATTCTGCCTATTGCCACGCCCAACGCCGGAAAGTAGCGGGCAAGCTCGTCTTCCGGCACACTCAGCAGTATATCCAGTTCGGAGCCGAATCTGGCCAGGGCATCGGCGTATGCAGCCCCCACCTTTCCGCTTTTCGGCCCGACTTGCAGAATTTCAGAAAAGATCTCCGGCAGAGGGACCAAAAACTCACAACTTTCGTCTGGCAGCAGACGGGGCGTTTGCCGATCAGCCAGATCCATGACCCGGTGCAAAACCCCGACGGTCAACGGATTGCGGCAGACAGGGCAAATGCCTTTGAGTTTTTTGGTTTCTTCTGGGGAAAGGACCACATTGCACTTTCTGTGGCCGTCAAGGTGATATTTGCCTTCTTCTGGGAAAAATTCAATCGTTCCCAAAAAACGCGTCCGCCCTGCCCGGCCCTTGAGCGAAGAAAGGATGCCGTCATAGCTCATTTCTCCGCTGAAAAGGTTGGCCTCTCGCCCGAGATTTTCCCCGGAATGGGCGTCTGAGTTGGAAATAAGACGGCATTGGTCAAGCCCGCTAACCAGCCGGTTCATTGGCGGGTCGGAAGACAGGCCGGTTTCCAGGGCAAAGATCTCGCCGGCCAGATCCCCGAAACACTCCCCAAGGCTGTCAAAGCCCGATTTTGAACCAAAGACCGAGAACCAGGGCGTCCAGACATGAGCCGGCACCAGAAACCCCTTCGGATTGGTCTCAAGCGCTATTTCAAGCAGACTGCGAGAATTAAGGCCAAGGATCGGCCGGCCGTCGGAGTGGAGGTTGCCGATCTGCTCCAGCTTCTTTGAAAATTTTTCCGCTGATTCAAAGTCCGGCATGTAGACCAGATTGTGCACCTTGCGGACCTTTCCATCCTGCTTGTAGATGGAGCTGATCTCCGCCTGGAGCATGAAGCGCGTCACCGGCAGAGGCTTTTTCAGGCCGCCGGGGAAAGCGTCCCTGATGTGCCTGGGAATGTGCCCCTCAACCGCCGGCTGATCTTTGAGAATATAAAGGCCTGTGCCTTCCTCAAGCGTCAGAAGATCTTTAAGTTCCTGCCGCCAGCCCGGGTGGGTAAAGTCGCCCGTGCCAAGGACGTCCAGCCCTTTGACGCCAGCCCACGCCGCCAGCAGCCAAGGGTTGAGCTGCTTGCTGGTAGCCCTGGAAAAACGCGAATGTATGTGCAGGTCTGCCCGGAATTTACGCATCGTACAGGAGGTCTAAGGGTAAGCCCCGAATATGCGGGCAAAGCAACGGGCCCTGAGGCAGCATCGGGCTGCGCGGGGCTTTCCGGCGCTTTTCCTGAATTGCATAACAGAAACAAGGGGGGGCAGTCAAAGCTCATTGAGCCAAAGATCGCCTAAAGAGGAACAGGCGAGCGCTCACTGCTCCCCGGAGTAGCCTGGATCGTCAGGCAAATCGCCAAGCTGCGCCCAATGCCTGGCCAAAAGATCAACGTCTTCGTTGTCTTTGTTTCCAGCATGGCCGCGAATCCAGTGGAATTTTACCGAGTGCCGCTCCAGTTGGATCGACAGTTTTTCCCACAAATCCCGGTTTACAACCGGTTTTTTATCTGACTTTCTCCAATTGTTTTTGTGCCAGTTGTCCAGCCACTTTTTCTCCACGGCATTGCACAAATACTGGGAATCAGAATACAGGGAAACAACGCAGGGCCTGGTCAATTGCTCAAGGCCCATGATGGCCGCGTATATTTCCATGCGGTTGTTGGTGGTCAGGCAAAAGCCTCCGGCCACGCACCTGGACTTTCCCTTGCAGGCAAGTTTGGCCGCCCATCCGCCTGGGCCAGGGTTTGACAGGCACGAGCCATCGGTGTGAATCACCACTCTGTCGTTCTTTTCCGCCATATTCGTCATGCCTTCATCATTCGCCTGGTTTCAAATCAGATCCGCTTTGCCCATCCAGGCGCTGATCCAGATCGCGGGATATCATGCTCAGGGCAACGGCCAATCCCTCTGGCCAGTTGCCCGCGTCAAAATAACTTTTGAAATGCTCGTCCCGCAAATAGGAAAGCGTTTTCGCCCCCAGCGCCGCCATAACCAGCGGCGAGGCGCCGACAAACACCTCTTTCCGGGAAGGGCTCAAAACCAGGCTGAGATCCGCGGAGCCGTCGGGCGCGACCGCCGGACCGGCGGTTATCCTGACAACAAGGCGTGCTCCGTAATTTTGAAAGAACAGCCCGACATATTTGGACAACATGTCTTCCTGGGATGCCGACAGCGTGCCGGTTTCATCCATTGCCGCGCCTTTGGCCGGGCCGCCTATTTTCGAGATCTTCCGCTCGGCATTATGCCAAAAAGCCCAACAAGCCAGCCCCAGCACGCACACCATGAGAAAAACCCGGATGGCGCGCCGCCGCGGGGGGGCGCTTTTCAGGTATTTTCCGGTTTGCCGTAGACGGCGCAAAGACAACATTGAGGAAAGCTCCCGCCCTTTGGCTTCTTTTGCGCGGCGAGGTTAAACTCAGGCAGTAATGCCCTCAAGCCTGCGCTGCAGCTCGGTAAAGCTCGGCTTGAGTGAAAAAAACATCTCTCTTGCCCCGGAGTTGTCGCCATCCCGGCACTTGTGCTCCATGCTCTGGCATTTTTCCCTTAACAATTCCGCCCCCATGGTCGCACAGTTACTCTTGAGCGAATGCGCCATCCGACCGGCATCTTCCAGCTTGCCCTCAACAAGGGCTCTTTCCAGATCTCTGATCGACTCAGGTAACTGGCCCGCAAAAAAGCGGGCTATTTCCATAAAAATTTCCCGGTCGCCCATCCGCTCGATGGCCTCATCGACGTTCAACCGGACCAAAGACACACCATTCATCAGCACCTCCGCTTTGCACAATGCAAGCGACTTACATTAAGTGGAAGTTGAGCAACCACCCACATAACCACGGCGGCGGGAATTGCGCACGCGCACTTCACAGCCCAAAAGCGCCCCACTGTGCCTTGTCCCCAAAGCGAATACCCATGCTGCATAGGCACATAGAGCCGCAGACAACCAAAAGATACTGACACCAAATACAACGTTCGCAAACTTTAAGCAACCCGGCTGCGAACGCTCATGCTGCCAGACCGCATGGTCCGGCGCAAAACATTCTCCAGCCCCTTGCCGGCAAAGGGCGTCGCTTTTGGGAGTCTGCAAATTGCCCGCTATGAAAAACGCATTATAAAAATATCTTTCCTTTAAGCCTCTGTTCCCCTCCACTTCCCAACGCCTGTGCCTCACCCTTACTTGCAGACGCAAAAGCAAATCCCGGAAGGCTTACCGGCAAACAAGCTTGTATGCATGAGACAGTAAAGACGATTGTAATGAATTTCCGATAAAACTATGGACAAATCATGCGCCATAAGAGTACCTTGTATAAGTTATATATGGGGGTATTGCGGCATAAGATCTTCCTTGCTCTCGCACTGTGCAATTTTCTACATCTAAGTAAATCAAGGTGTTAGACTGGAGTAGATATACTCCAAGCCGCCTGCCGCCAGCAACTGTCCACCGTGTTTATCCTTGACAAGCCTCGGCGTTATTTTCGTTTTTGTTCATTTACCTTTTACTTTATTTATTTCGTATCGCGAATTCAGGAGGAGTGATGAAACTATCTGCTCGATCCCGCTATGCAGCCAGGATTTTGCTGGAACTGGCCCAACACAAGGGCTCAGCGCCTTTGTCCGCTGCCACTCTATCACAACGTACCGGCGTTTCAGTCCAGTTTGTGGAGCAAATCCTAAAGCCGCTCAAGCAGGCTGGGATTACCGCCAGCGTCAGAGGAGCCGCAGGCGGGCACAGATTGTCCAAGGCGACCAACAGGGTCAGCCTGGGCGATATTGTCAGGCTCATGGAAGGGGGCATCTGCCTCACCGTCTGCTGTGGAAAGACGCACGCCCATTGCCAGCGTCAGGATTCATGCCTAACGCGCAAGGCTTGGGAGCGCGTGTCCGAGGCCCTGGAAAGGGAGCTTAACGCCATCACCCTTGATGTTTTGCTGGCCGACGGTGATGTCTGTCTTGCCAAAAAGAGCGCTCCCAAAGCCAAAAAGACTGACCTTGCAGCAACTGAGGCGGCGCTTGCCAACGAAAAAAACGTTTATTCAACTGTTGTAGTGCCCCCCAAAAGGGTCACCGTCAGAAGCAGGGTAAAGGGCTTGAGGAGATAGGGGCTCTTTCGGCAAGACTCCACCGAGAGGGCTTGCGCCTGCAGAACGGCCGCGTTCCCCCAGTGTTTCCTGTGCAAATGAAACCCCGCGCTGGATCTTGGCATGGACTATGACATGCGTACCGCATTCTTCGGCACAGTGCGAAATTAAAGGCCCGGACAAACGATGTTTGACCAGGCCTCTGTCCATTTCCGGGACTCGATAATTTCATCAACTGGAATATGCGGCTCCAAACACGCTTAGCTGCCCCATAAAAATATCGCCTCAACGGCGACAGCAAAATCTTTGCGGGAGGGGGTGCCCGCCATCAGGCAAACCTCGGCGCCGGCGCATCCTTAACGGCCAATTTCAAAGGCGAAACGTCCCAGAAAAGAGTTTTCGCCTTGAGGATGCCTGCCTGGCGCAGGTCAAAGCCTGCCTGCAATCATCTGCGCGACAAGGTTTTGTGTGGACAACCCCTTATCGCGCAGGACTATTTTTCAAAGCTTATCCGTTTTAAACCAAAACGACAGGCTTGACTACGTCAGCAGACTTATCCTTCATCAGAAGAAGGGCTTCCTCGATCTTGTCCAACCCGCGCAGGGTGTGGGAAACCATCTTGCCCGGATCAACGCGCTTGTGCAAAACGACATTGACCATGCGCTCCATGCGCACCCGGCCGCCGGGGCACAGCCCGCCGCGAATGCTCTTGTGGGCCATGCCGAATCCCCAGGCCGCTCTCGGAACCGGAAGGATGTCGCCCTCGCCGTAATAGTTGATGTTGCCGATCGAGCCGCCGGGTTTAAGCATGGTCACGGCCTGACTCATAATGGACGGCGGGCCTCCGGCTATTATCACATGATCCACGCCATAGCCCTTGGTGGCCGCGAGGATCTGTTCCACGATATCGCCGTTTTTGTAGTTGATGATATCAGTAGCGCCATAGCCCTTGGCCAGCTCAATGCAACTTGCCCGGCTGCCTACCGCGAAGATGCGCCCGGCGCCGCGCAATTCGGCCCCGGCAACGCCCATCAGCCCGACAGGCCCGATACCGAGAACCGCGACAGTAGAGCCTATTCCGACGTCTGCCAGCTCAGCGCCGTGAAAACCTGTCGTCATCATGTCGCACATCATGACGCCCTGCTCGAGCGTGATCTCTTGCGGCAGAATTGCCAGGTTCATGTCGGCATCGTTCACATGGAAAAACTCGGCGAACACGCCATCCTTGATGTTGGAAAACTTCCAGCCGGTCAGCATGCCTTCGGAATGCTGGGCGGGAACTCCTTCCTGGATGATGGTCGAGCGCCATTCAGGGGTGATGGCCGGAACAACCACCCGGTCTCCGGGCTTGAAGTCTTTAACCAGCGCCCCCACTTCGGCAACCTCGCCGACAGCCTCATGCCCGAGGATCATGTCGGTGCGCTCGCCAATAGCCCCTTCAAAGACGGTGTGGATGTCAGATGTGCACGGTGCTAGTGCAAGAGGGCGAACCAAGGCGTCGTACGGCCCTAATTTGGGTTTTTCCTTTTCGATCCAGCCCGTGGCGTTGATGCGCAACATGGCAAAGCCTCGCATATCGTCCTCCTAGAGTCAGTTTTATTGTACAACGGCAACACACTTTCTTGCGGGAACATTCCCACGCTGATCACCATGCCACGATAATACCGTATCAGCAAGCGTAAATCAGGCCGAATTTCTAACAGCGAAAATGCCCAGATCTCCGCAAAATTCCCGACAGGCCGCCTTAAGGCGGAAACGAACTCCGCCGCCCGTCGCCAGCAAGCTGCGCCAAGCCTTCAGGGTTTCCGGGACAGCCCCGCCCCGCCAACACATGAGCCACCCTGGGCTACCAATCAAGAGTGGCCTTGAAGGCCGCGGCCGCGCTGTCGACCGGGCAGGCGATCACGGTTTCCCCGCGGAACCTGACATTCAGGCTCGATGCTTCGCCAACCCTGCCGATATGGGCAGCGTCGATTTCGTCGCCGGGCCTGAATATATCCTCGAAACGCTGCCTGGCGGCTTCAGGCACAGACACCAGAAGCCGGCTGGGAGTCTCGCTGTAGAGAATCTCTTCGGCCAAAGCGCAACCCTTTTGCGGGATCTTCTCAAGATCTATCTCCGCGCCCAGGCGGCCGCCGATGCACATCTCGGCCAGGGCCACGGCCAGCCCGCCGTCGGACAAGTCATGGCAGGCGCTGATCAGGCCGTCCTGCATGGCGGCAAAGAGCCGGGCATAACGCTCTTTTGCTGACATGGCGTCAACCTCCGGAACGATGCCTCCGGAAAACCCGAGTTCCGAGGCCAGTTCGCTCCCGGCCAGTTCATTTCTGGTCACTCCCAGAATGTAGACCAGATCTCCCGGTTTCTTGAAATCAGAAGTGACCGCCTTTTCCACATCCGGCAGCAGCCCCAGGACCGAAAAAAGCACTGTGGGCGGAATGGATATCTTTTCGCTGCCCCCGGTGTAGTCGTTTTTCATCGAGTCCTTGCCGGACACGCAGGGCACTCCGTACGCCAGGCAGAAATGCTCCAGGGCCTTGTTGGCTCTGACGAGCTGGGCCATTTTGTAACGCCCGTCCGGGGTCTTTTCCGACTGAACGGGGTCGCACCAACAGAAATTGTCCACACCGGCCAGGCGGGACGGATCCGCCCCCACGGCCACGGCGTTTCGCACGGCCTCATCAATGGCGTTGGCCATCATCCAGTAGGTATCCATATCACTGAACTTGGGGCAGATGCCGTGGGAAAGGATCATTCCGGTCTTGCCGCCAAGCAGCGGGCGCAGCGCCGCCGCGTCGCCGGGGCCGTCCCGCTTGACTCCGACCAAGGGCTTGACCACGCTGCCGCCTTTAACCTCATGATCGTATTGCCGGATCATGTATTCCTTGCTGCATATGTTCAAGCGGCCGAGCATCCTGAGCAGAAGCTTGCCGTGATCCAATTCTTTGGCCTTCATGATATCCGGAATTGTTTTGGCAACGCCTTGAACGCCAAGCTCGCGACCTGCCCAGGGATACGCCGCCGGGCGCTCCCATACGGCCTCAAGCCGCATTTGGGGCACGCCGCCGTGCAGAAATTCCATCGGCAGCCAGACCACGTCCTTGTCATTATAAACAGCATGAAAAAAGCCGGAGTCCGTGAATTCGCCCATAGCGCTGGCCTCGACGTCAAGCTCCCCGGCCAGCCTGAGGAACTCGCCCAGCTTTTCCTTGGGGACAGCCAGGGTCATGCGCTCCTGCGCCTCGGAAAGAAGAATCTCCCAAGGCCTCAAGCCGTCGTACTTCAAGGGCGCCTTGGCCAGATCCAGGACGCACCCGCCAGTGTCCTCGGCCATTTCCCCAACGGACGACGACAGCCCCCCCGCGCCGTTGTCGGTGATCGCGTTGTAAAGCCCCAGATTTCTGGCCCGGATCACAAAATCATAAAGCTTGCGCTGGGTTATCGGATCGCCAATCTGCACGGCTGTCGCCGGCGAGCCTTCGTGCAATTCCTCCGAGGAGAACGTGGCCCCGTGGATCCCGTCTTTGCCGATCCTGCCCCCGGCCATGACTATGATGTCTCCGGGCAGGGCTTTTTTATAGTGGCCAGGCTTGCCGTTTATCTCGGTAGGCAGCATGCCGACCGTCCCGCAAAAGACCAGCGGCTTGCCGATAAAGCGTTCGTCAAACACGACCGAACCGTTGACGGTCGGCACTCCGGACTTGTTGCCTCCATGCTCCACGCCCTCGCGCACGCCTTCCATAATCCGCCTGGGGTGCAGCAACCTTGGGGGAAGCTCTTTTTCGTAAAACGGCGAGGCAAAACAGAAAACGTCGGTGTTGCAGACCAACTCAGCCCCGATCCCGGTGCCCATCGGATCCCGGTTGACGCCAACGATGCCTGTCAGCGCCCCGCCGTACGGATCAAGGGCTGAGGGGCTGTTGTGAGTCTCCACCTTGATGCACAGGTCATGGCTGTCGGTGAAAGACACCACTCCGGCGTTATCCTTGAAGACCGAGCGGCAGAAATCGCGCCCGCCAAGCCTTTGCCTGATTTTTTTGGTCGTGCCCTGGATGTTTGTCTTGTAAAGGCTGTTGATGGTTTCCCGCCGTCCTGTGTCCTTGTTGGCGTAATCCACCCTTGAGGCCATAATCTTGTGTTTGCAGTGCTCAGACCAGGTCTGGGCCAGCATTTCGACTTCAGCGTCGGTCGGCTCGCAGGCCAGCCCCCTGGCCGCGCGGGCCTTGCAGATGTCTTCTCTGGCGTAAAAATCCCTGATGGCGTGCATTTCTTCAAGCGACAGAGCCAGGGTGTTTTCCCGGCTGAAGGCCATCATTTCATCGTCAGTCATCAATGAGATGGGAATATTCTGCACCGCGTCGGACGCTTCTCCGGTGACTCTCGCCGCTTGCGCCGGAAAGCCGGGCATGGCTTGCCACTGTGCCCCGCTCTTTATATTAAAGCGCATAATCAGTTCGTTGGCCAAAAGGTCTTTGGCGATATGCTCGATATCGTCCAGGCTCAAGCGCGCGACCGCTTCATCGGCCCTTATGTGGTACTGCGTGGCCGTGTAGACGGCGAAGTTCCTGGGCAAATCCAGCACCATGGCAAGGGTGTCCCTGGCGGTGCGCCCCTCGTTGTCCGTAACGCCCGGGCGCAATCCCACCTCAAGCACCCAATCCGCGTCAGTGGCAAAAGGCCCGGTCCGCGCGTCGTGCAGGACAGGATCATGCAGCGCGGCCGCGTCCATGGCTCTGGCGACCTGACCGTCGTCCAAACCTTCGACGGTATAGACCTTTACTATCGATATATCCTTGATCGGCAGGCCCAGGGCGTCGACTATTTTCCCCGCCAGTCCCTTGCCTACGCAATCTTCCAGGTGGGGCCGCAGTCTGACCTCTATTGTGCGCAACATGACAACTCCTGTAGTATTCTGAACTGAATTATCAGGCCGTTCAGCCTTAAATATATGCAAGCCGGCTGCCCGGCAAAGGCGGACACCAGTCTCACAGGTGTTTGACGTCCTTCTCCTTGGCGACCAGGAGATAAACCGGATAAGGCCCCTTGTTGACGCATGAGAACGTCAACTCGCAAACAGCGGCCTTGCCCTTGCCCCTGGCCAGCAATGCGGCCACCCGCGTATCATTTTTAAGCTTGGGCAAAAGCGTGGCGTTCCAGACCGGTTGCAGCTTTTTGTCCGGCTTTGAAATGGTGAAAATGTTGCGTCCCAGGTAGACATCTTCTTTTTGCCTGGCCCAGAATACCGTTCCGGTGCCGTCCAGCAGGTAGACCTGGTCGTCTATCAGCTCAAGCAGGCTGTGCAAGAGCCCTCCGGGTTCGTCAATCAGGCAGCAAGAGCCGTTTTGGCCGCCATCGCAGGCGCCATCCTGCCGCGCGCCGGCGCCGTCAGTCAGCTTTGCTATGGCCAGATAGATGTCCGAGTCGGGAGAGGCCCCCCTGGAGACAGACACATAAATAACGGTGCCGGCAAGGTTCCCAACCGGCGGCACGGTGATCCAGGCGCGCTCACTGCTTTTGTTCTCCAGGACTTCAAGGTAGCCGGCCGGGGCGTAGCCAAGATAGGTGAAAAGCAATTCCTGGCCGGTTGTCTCTGACGCCAGACTGTTTATGCCGAATTGCTCCATGAAGAAGGTGCTTACCTCCTTGAGCCGCCCGGTTGAATCAAGCCTTACGACGGGCATGGCCAGGGACGAAAATGCCGGGCCTTCTGAAGCGCCACGACGGCCGACAATTGATTCGCCGTTCATATAGTGGACGATGGCGTTCATAAAAATCTGCAAGGTCGACAGCATGTCGGACTCGGCCTTGGGTCTTGGCAGGAAAAATTTTCCAAGCACCTTTCGCTCGAACACTATCTGCAGACTCTCCCAGCCCGACTTGGGAGTTTTGTTGGATGATACGCCGTCTTCCACCTTGACCCCGTCCTTGCTGCACGAATAGAGCATGCCCTTGCCGTGCGGGCCAAACCACAGCAACTCCCATTCCTCCAAATCCCAGAACATGGAAAACTGGCGCTGCAGCGTGGCGGCAAGGCTTGTGGGGTTTGAGCCCGAAGCCCCTCCGGCCGTTTCCATGGCCAGGAAGTGGATGCTTTGCAACTTTGACAGGGCAAGATCATGCAAACGGCCGGACGGCTCAGCCTGCTTTATCCCAAGCTGGCCGATCAGGACGTTGAAACGCAGGGCGCAGTCATCGCGCATCTTCTGCATGGCGTCCTGCGAGAGATTGAATACATGCATGAGCCTCAATTCAAAAGGCACCAGGGAAACGGAGTCGGCAGACTGACCGTGCAAGAGCTCGGCCCAACGGGTGGCGTAAACAACACACTGCTCAAGGGGCGGATAGCTCTGAACGTTATCAATGTCATGATGCCGCCGGGCTGCGAGAGTCAGCCTTTCCGGCATCCCCCATTGCAGCATCACGTCGCACGTCAATTCATTGTGGGGGGCTCCCCATGCCGAGCATTCCTTGACAAACTGCTCTTCCGAGGGAACGGTCATCATTTCCACCTCGCTCAGGAAGGCCGGAGGCTCCGGCGAGGCGACCCCGAGGAACAAAGGCAAGTCTTTCAGCATGGCGACAAGGTAGGCGTCGCGGGCCTCGGCCGGGCATATGGCCTCGGCCAGGGCGTTGGCCGCCAGGGCCGACCAGATTGTCAGCCGCCAGTCAGCGAACAGGCGTTCCGCGTCGCTTTTCTTGGCGGGCTTGAGCTGGCGCTGAACGACCAGACAGGAGAGCAGGTTGAAAAGATCCTTTGTGCCGATGGCCACGGCCGCGCGGTGCAGGTCGGTGACCTTTTCGCTAAAACTGTAGCTGACCGAGTTGACAATATTCAGAACCGTACTCGTCAGCATCGGGTCCATGCCCAGGTATTTGGCCACTTCATTAAAGCTTGCCTCGGGCTCCAGCAATGTCTGAAAAAGCTGGACCACGACCGGGGGAAAGGCCATTTTCAGGCTTTTGCCGAACTGCGTGAAGCCTTTTTGGTCATTTTGCGTCATATGGGCTCTTTGCTGCCTTTTCTACACAGTGTGCACGGAGAGTCATCAACCAACAATACAACACAATCTGCTTCGCCTGCCATGATTCTTGCCCGCCTCCCAGGCCGGCCGTTTCAGGCCATCCGGGCCCGGGCAAAACACATCGCGGGCTACAATTCCCTGGAACCTATAAAATCCACGGCCTTTCGCAACAGCCGCCTTTCGTCGTTATCAGGCAGACCCTCAAGAACCGCCAGGGCATCAGCCAGAAAACTGCCGGCCAGCTCCCTGGCTTTTTGGGCATATCCGCCAACATGTACGGCCCGGCTGATCGTGTCGATTTCGACATCGCTAAAGCCGGCTTTGGCGAATTTTTCCTTGAACAAGCGGCCCTCCTCCTCTGGCAAATCGCCAAGGTAGAACATCAGCGGCGGGGTCAGCTTTCCTTCCTTGAGATCGCCGCCAGTGGGCTTTCCCGTGGTGCCGTGGGGAGTAAAGTCAAGCACGTCGTCAACCATCTGAAAGGCGATGCCAAGGTCAAGACCGAAACGACCGGCGGCCGCTGTATGTTCGGGACTGGCCCCGGCGCACAGCGCCCCCACATGGCATGCCGTACGCAGCATCCAGGCGGTCTTTCCCCTGATAATGTCAAGATAGGCGGCGTGATTTATTTCCGTGTTGCGCAGGCTGGAAATCTCGGCAATCTCGCCCGCCGCGGTCTTGACTATGGCCTCGGCCATGCAGGACGTGAATCTGGTATCGCCAAGCGCGGCCACTTTCTGCATTGCCTGGGCCAGTATCGCATCGCCGCCAAGAATCACCCGAGCGGCGCCAAACAGCGTGTGGGCGGTGGGCATACCCCGCCTTAAGGGGGAGTTGTCCAAAATATCGTCGTGCAAAAGGGTCGCCGCATGCATTGACTCCATCGCGGCCGCCAGAGTGTAAACCCTTTCGTCATCGCAGCCAAGCATGCGCGCTGTCAGCACGGTGAGAACAGGACGAAGCCTTTTCCCGCCGTTTCCCAATACATGGGCGCCTATGGGTCTGACGTATTCCGGCAGATCATCCACCCACTTGTTCAAAATGGAGTTGATTCGCGGAATCTCCTGGGAAAAGACTTGATAAATTTCCTGCATGCGCGCCCATTGCGACCGGGATGAATTGTTGCCCTTTTCAGTAAAGCTCAAAAAACAATGACGTTGCATTGGTGAAATATGCGCTAAATGCGAAGAATGCCGCCCCGGCCAGCGTCAGCCGTGTTTAGGCGTCCCTTCGCACGCCCAGGAGGCAAAAACCGCGCTAAACATAATGACAGGTTGCCCTGCCCTTGCCAAGTATCTTTTAGGCAAGCGCGCAGGCCCAGTTAATCCTCATCGCGTGGACACGGCCGAGGCCATCGCGCCAAACACGCATCAGGAAAGCTTGGCTCCGTTTGGCACTTCCTTGTCCGGCACGGCCAGAATGATGCTCCCGTCCTCTCGGGGAAAGCCGGTAAGCAGGAACTCGGAATCAAATTTCCCAATCCGCTTTACGGGAAAATTGACCACACCCACAACCTGACGGCCGATCAGCTCATCTGGCGCGTAGTGGACGGTGATCTGGGCGCTGCACTTTTTTTCCCCTATTTCCGGGCCAAAATCCACCCAAACCTTGTAGGCCGGCTTTCTGGCCTCCGGGTAGGCCTCGGCCCTGACCACGGTCCCTGCCCGCAACTCCACGGCTGCAAATTCCTGCCAGGTTATTTCCTTCATAATCGTCTCCTGCGCGTCATGCGAATTTCAGCAAAATACGGAGCGGGCATCACATGGAGCGGCAGGTCATTTCCGGGCGCCGGCGAACTCGGCGGCCATGAGGCGCCTGATCCGCTCCAGATCTTCCGGGGTGTCCACTCCGGATGCGCCATTCTCCCGGCAAACGACCTTGATCGGCACATTGTTCTCCAAAAGCCTGAGTTGTTCCAGTTTCTCGGCTCGCTCAAGCCTGGAAGGCTCAAGCCCCACAAAGCGCCGCAGAGTGGACATTGTAAAGGCGTACAGACCGATATGGCCCCAGTAGCACTCCCCGCCCGGGCCGTTTTCCCCGCCGCGCCAAAACGGTACGGGGGATCTGGAGAAATACAGCGCATCACGATTTTCCGCGAACACAACCTTTACTCTGTCCGGATTAGCAGCTTGCTCGGCTGAAATCGGATGCGCCAGGGTTGCGGCAGACACTCCGGGGCAGCGAAACGCCTCCAGCAACTCCGACAGCGAATATGGGTCCAGGGCCGGCTCGTCTCCCTGAATATTGACGACAATGCAGTCGTCCGACAGCCCGATGGCCATTGCCGCCTCATAAACGCGATCCGTGCCGCTCGCGTGGTCCGATCCGGTCATCACGACCGGCACCCCGAGCTTTTTGGCTTCGCTTTCAATTCTCTCGTCATCCGTGGCCAGGATGACCTTGCGCAAAAGCCCGCATTTCCCGGCTTGATTCCAGACATGCCAAAACATGGGCTTGCCGTGGATATCAGCCAGGGGTTTGCCCGGAAAGCGCGTTGACGCGAATCTGGCAGGAATGATGCCGTATGCCGGTGGCATGGCCGCCATATTAAAACCGCCTTTGCGACTGTTGTGTTTTGGCGCCGGATATTCCGGTTCGGCCTGCAAAAGACAATGCGAACCGTCTCGGCACCCCTGAGAACGCGCGATGCCAAGGAAAGCGCCGCGTTTTACGAGGTCCCTTATCGCTGCAGATTGACAAAGCCGTCGTAGCAGGCCTTGAGGCTGTCCATATAACGAATGGTCGCCTCCTCAAGCGGGACCATCAGGTCGGACACGGCCTCAAGATCATCAGCGCTGGCGGCGCGCTCAACACACAAGGCGATGCGCTTCAAGGTCTCAAGGGAATTGACCTCGGCCTTGCCGGCCAGCCTGCCCACAGCCTCCTGCACAATTATGGTGCTTCCCCGGCGGCAGCCTTCCTTGGCGTCGCTCAAGGCTTCGCCAAGCGACTGGATCAGCCCCGGCAAAAGCGGCATCGCGCCGACCGGTATTGATTCGTCCAGTCCCGGCAGGGGGTAAAGCTCCACCACCGGCTTTTCCTGTTTTGCGTAAGGCTGGGCAGGCGGCTGTCCGGCTGCCTCGCCGTCTTCCGCGATGATCATGCCCATCAGAGGGCTTTCGCGCAGCCCGCCTTCTTCGGCATGAACCCAGCCGTCAGCCTGTCCAGAGAACGGTGACGGACCAGTCATGGCTGATTGTCCGCCGCTTTCGGCCTGAACCAAGACGGCGTTTACCGTGACGCTGTCCGTGCCCGCACTCACGGAAGGCTGTGAGGATGGGACATATCCGGCACTGACGGAAAGACGCCCGGCTTCTTGCTCCCAATGCGAAGCTTGCCCTGAGGCGGGGGATGGTTCCGCTTGTTCGGCAAAAACGCCTGGAGCGCTGCGGCCATCAACGGCAGCAGGATCAGCATAGCTCAGGGAAGGCTGCTGTTCTGCGCAAACCTCATCCCCGTCTTGCCGGGGCATGGAGTGCTCCCACCATGTCTCAGGCGCGGGAGCGCCGTCTTCGTAATGCGCCACAGGCTCAGCCGCCGGCTCATGCGCTGCTTCCGGATCACACGCCGGCCCGGGATCGGCCGCGGGCGCTGCCTCCGGCTCGGGCTCGGACGCGGGAACAGGCTCTGAAATGGGCGCATACCACAATTCAGGCTCTTGGCTCTGGCGCGAATTATCTTCGGCAGCCGCGACTTCATTCTCCAAGACAGGGCTTTGGGCCAGATATTTCTCTTCCGCAACCGACGACACGGCCGAAGCCACTCCCGGCTCATGCGCGTGCTTGACTTCGTACGAAGCGGGTTCCGGCGCATAGAGGTTTCCGGGCTCACTGGCAGGCCGGGCAATGTCTCCATAATTGGCGCGGTACGCCAGCAAAAATTCGCTCTCCTCAAACATGGAGTCGGCCTGGGCCGCATCCGCCCCCTCATCAAGCCTGTTATCCAGAGAGACAAGAGCAGGCGCGAGTTCCGCCACCACCCGCTCAAGGGTTTGCTTTGCGAACGGCTTTAGCAGGACGCGGTCGCAACCGGCAGCGAGCATCCTCTCGGATTGGGCCTCATGGCTTGTAAGCACCAGCAAAGCCGCCGCGTGCAGGCTGTGCTCGACTTCCCAGCGCCGGATGCCGTGCATGGCCTGAACGATGTCGGCTTCCGGCATGTCTCCGTCAAAGATGACCAGCACGGCCGCCCGCTCCGCATACAGCCGGAGAACTTCCTCGGTTGAACGGGCCTCTGCCCTGGTGTGCGGGATATCACCCATGTAGTTGGCCAGCAACCGCCGCTGGCTGGTGGTCATCTCAGCCACAATGACTCTCGGGGCGTCATCCTCCGGCGAAGGCTCTCCGGCCGGAAAGGCCTGGACATGAACCGGGCGGGTGGGCGGACAGTCAGAGCCGGCGGCCTGCGGTTCCTGCGCGGCCAGATGCGCGGCCTGGGCCGGCATAACCCTCAGTTCGTCCGCTCCGGCATACTCGAAAAGTTCGCTCTGGCCGGACAAAGGTTCGACCTGGCTCAATTCGGCGAATTCCTCCAATTCCGCGCCGGCGTCGACGATTTTTTGCATCTCCTGGTGCAGATGCAAGCCCTCTTCGGACGGATGCTGGAAGCATGCGGTAAACGACACCACAGTCCCACCGCCCGGGCTGTACTCAAGGCTAAAGGCCCCACCGGTCCTGGCCGCCAGATCCCAGGCGTGGAAGAAGCCGGCGTCCGAGCGTTTCACGGAACCGCTGTCCGTAATCACGATTAAAAGATCCGTGGGCCTGGTTCCGGCTGGATTCTTCCGAACCGTGAGCTGGACAGCCCCCCCGGGCTCGGTGGCCTGCACAGCGCTTTGCAGCAAAAGAGACAAGGTCTGGCGCAGCCGCGAGGCATCGCCTTCCAGAAGAGCCGGCAGCGACGGGGCTATGAACCAGGAAAAAACGAGATTTTTGCCGCTGGCCAGCGGCCGCACCGCCTCATGCACCTCCCTGACCAACTCGTGCAGCTTGAAGACATACGAGTTTTCGCCCATATGGACGCTGCTTTGCTGCGACTGCGAATAATCCTCCAGCTCTGCCAACCCCGGACTGGCCGATTCCTCGGCGCCGAGAGAAATAACCCTTGGCTCATATTCCCCGGTTGAACCAGCGCCGCCGGCGTCCGGTTCAAAATCGACCGGCTGTTCGGAGCGTTCATCGGAACATTCGTCGGAGCGTTCATCGGATCGGACGGCGCCGTCCGCCATGCCTTCTTCGCCGGTGGCGGCGAACTGCCCGCCCGCAGCCATTAACTCCATGTGTGCAGCGGCATCCAGACCACTCCGGATTTGGGGTTCCGCCACGGCCTGCCCATGCTCGGCAACCTGCCCCTCCTCGGGGGCCTTTTCGGGACAATATTTATTGTCCGCCTCCGCAAACAATGCCGGGGCAACGGCAAGGCCATCATTACCGGCGGCAGTTGCCTCAGAGGCGTAAATTTGCTCCGCCGGTTCATCACGCGGCCGTTCTTCAGCGGCAGCAAGCGCCGGCTCCCGGGAGGCGTTATCTTCAGCGAGCCACAAATCACCAGGCGCAGCGGGCTCCAGCCTGACCGGCTCTTCCGCAGCCTCAGCGCTGCCCACGCCAATGTTTTCCTGTTCGCAAGCGTTGACAGGATAACGCGCGGCATCATCAGGCGCGGCGCCAGGCTCAGCCAGCGCCGCAGCTTCACCCGGTAATGCATCAGCAGATTGAATGGACGGGGCAACGTCACGGCCATCATCAGGCGCTGCCTCTGCTTCTTCAAAACCAAATTTAAAATCAGCCAACTCCAATCCGCCGGAACCGCCGGAACCGGGCTTTCCGCCTTGAGAAAACTCCAGGCGGCCCAGGGGGAAGTCGTCATCGCCGGCATATCCTGTCTCATTAGCGCCGCCATCAGGCGAAGCAGGCGCCCCGCTGCCGGTGGAGAGCGCCAAAGCGTTGTCGGCTGGCAGGGGATCTTCGCCGTCTTCGGCCTCATCCCTCACACGCGGCGAACGCGCCAAAGCCAGCCCTATTCCCCCCAAAGCAAAACCCCACAAGCCCGCAGACACCTCAAGGCTGTGGACCTCGTCAAGGCCGATGCTGTAAAAAGTAAAACAAGCGCCGATAATCGGCAAAACGCATATGCCGGTGAAGGCCAGGGCCCCCGGCCTTTTGCCGGCCAGGGCTCCGAAGCACACTGGCAAAAGGGGAACAAGCAAGAGGGGCCAGAGCGGAAAAAATTTGGTGACCCAGCTTAATCCCGGCAGGAGAGGAACCAGGCACAAAGCCGCTCCCAAGACTGGGTAAATGCGCAGAATGCCGTCCTGCACCAGGGCCTGGCCCTTTGTACGCAAAAGATGTCGCCCCAGGTGCGGCACAAGCATCAGCGCCACGCCCGGCGCAAGCATGGGGATTATTTGCCTGATATCCACACCGGCAAGACGGTCCGACAGCGGAAACAAAACAACGAGGAGCACGCAAGCCAAAAACAGCGCCGCCCAAAAAGCCCACTGCATGCGCTCCCTGCCAAGGCGAAGCAGGCAGACCAGGATTCCCACCGCCAAGAGCCCCGGCAAAAGCAATGCCGGCGGCATGAAAGGAGTTTCCGAGGTTGACTGCGTGCTTAAATACGGGGTGAACCACAGCCCGGGGGTCTGGGAAAACCTGATAAACACCGGCATGGAGATCACCCCCGGCTCAGGCAAGACGACAGCCGAACCTGGAGTGGCCCGGACAGACGCCCAGGCGCTGTGGCCGAATGCCGGACCGTCCGCATTGGGATAAAAGACCTCGACTTCTCCTCCAAGCAAGTCCCCCAGGTGCAGGAGGAGCTTGTCGCCACCCCCGCCTCCCTGCATCGGGGAACCGGACTTCACAATCAACAGACGCACCCACAAGGCCCCTTGCTGGCTCAGGGGAAAACGGTTGTTCACCGGGCTGAACCTTGCCGCCATGTCACTTGTGCTGACATCGCTTATGGTCAGGCCGCCGTCCTTGTCGGGCAGCCAGGAGAGATACGGCAGCAGGGGCTTGTGGCCCCGCATATGGTCGACAGACACGGGAATGGCCCTGGCCGGCGCCCCACCGCCGCAAACAAGGACCAAAACGGCCAACAAAAATAAGACGACGGCATTGTGGACGGCCGCAGCCGCCGGTACCCGGCGGTCTGAAGAAATGTACTTGCTTTTCATACCCATTCTCAGGCGATGGTTTGATGTATATGGCCCAGGGCGGTTTCGAAATAAATTTCGGCAGCAGTTCCGGCTCAAGCTCCCGGAATTTATTCAGCTCCGCCCTTTCTGCTGTGGCGCCCGCCGGCAAGCGGAAAAAGCGCCATCAGCCGGGGTGATCCGATGAGGCGGGCTACTGTCAGACGCCAAATGCGGCTTCATGCCTCAGGTAAAACTCGGGAACGCTGAAGCTGTGCGCCTGGGTGCCGTGGCACTCTATGCAAAATGCCGCGCAGGTAGCCCCCAGCCTGGCGCTTTGCTCAAGCGTTTTTCCCTGGACAAGGCCCTTGATAAGGCCGGAACGATACGAATCACCGGCTCCGGTCGGATCTTTGACTTCCCCCACCGGCACCGGCTCTATGTGGGCCTTGTTACCATCTTTCCTCAATATTAGCGACCCCTTTTCTCCAAGAGTCACGATAAGGCCAAGCCCGGTGGCCCCGGCCAGATCTTCCATGCTGCGCCCGGTGATGTTGCTTATCAATTTGATTTCGTAGTCGTTGCCGATCAAGATCCAGGCGCCGTTTATCGCTGTATTGAGTTTTTCGGCGCTTAAAATCGGAATCTGCTGGGACGGGTCATAGATGTAGCGTACGCCCTTTTCCCTGTAGAGAGCGGGGTGGGAGTCCATGTCCGTGAGGTTTGACGGCCCGATCAGGGCGATATCCCTTTGCCCGCAGAGTTCGGGAAAATCGTATTTGCTCGGAAACATCATGGCCGCCGCGTGAAAAGCGGTTATCTGGTTGTTGGTCCGATCCGTCGTTATGTAAGCCGAGGCCGTCAAAGCGTCCGGCATGACTGTTATCCCGTCCAGCGGCAGACCGCGCCCCATCAGTACGCCCTTGTATGGCTCAAAATCCTTGCCCACCGTGGCCACTATTACGGGGTTTTCATTCAAAAGATGCAGGCTGTAAGCGATGTTGCCGGCGTTGCCGCCCAGTTGCTCATCCAGGTTATCAATAAAAAATGACACGTTGAGGTTGTGGATCTGGTCCGCAAGAATATTATCCACAAATCGGCCGGGAAAATTCATGATTCGATCGTAAGCGACGGATCCGGTCAGGTAGATAGCCAAGATTAGCTCCTTTAATTTTTGCGCTCACGCCTGATCAAAGGCGAGCGGTGTTGCCTGTAAAAACAACGCACCGCGAACGCCGCCCATATGGGTTATTCGCGGCCGTTTTTTTGCTTATTTTGTCTCAGCGCCCACCCATTCCAGAAAAGGCGCGTGCCCATTTTCAAGTTTCAGCGCTACCACGCAAGGAACCTTGTAGGGATGCAGCTCGACGGCGCGTCTTTCCAGTTCATGATACACGGCGGCCGTGGTCTTTAGTATGCATACGGCTTCATTTGCCGTCTCCACCTTGCCCTCCCACCAGTAAACCGAGGAGGCGCCGGGCAGAATATTGGCGCACGCGGCCAGCCTCTCCTCTATCAGGGCCGAGCAGATGCGCTCGGCTTCCTCTTTTGACGGGGCCGTCATGTAAACGAAAAATGCTTTCATGCGCACTCCTTTTTGAGCGGGCGGGCCGTGTGGCACGGCTGCCGACCTCGCGCCCTGCGAATTTCTATACAGCATGCTTTGATGGTTGACAAATGTTCACGATGGCGCATTTAGTAAAAAACAACTTTGAACGCCGCCGGCTGAAAAAAAGCGCCCTTCCAGGCGTTGCCGCAATTTCAGATTTCCCGGCCATCACTTTTTTGCCGATGACGCCATGACTGAATTAAAAAAAACAAAAACGCCGAAGCGCCTGAGGGAGCTTGCCGATTATGTAATCCGGTTTTTAACGGCGCGCTATCCCAAGCCCGATACGCTGCTCAACGCCACCACCCCCTGGGAATGGCTTGTTGCCACCATGTTATCCGCGCAGTGTACGGACCTTCGCGTCAACAAGACTCTGCCGGAGTTCTTTGCGGCCTTTCCAACCGTCAAAGATGCCGCCGCCGCACCCCAAAAGCAGGTGGAAGACATCATCCAGCCGGTAGGCCTGTATCGCAATAAAGCCGCAAACATCATCGCTGCCGCCCAAGTTATAGTTGAATGCTTCCATGAGCGGGTTCCGGACAGCAAAAAAGACCTGACCGCCCTGCCGGGCGTTGGCTCCAAGACCGCCAATGTCGTCTTGTGGGCGGCGTTTGGCAAAAACGAAGGAATTGCCGTGGATACCCACGTAGCCCGTATCAGCCATCGGCTGGGGCTCACCGGAAACACAAATCCCGATAAAATAGAAAGGGACCTTACAGCCGTTTTTTCCCAGGATGACTGGGGGCTTTTGAATCACTGCATGGTATGGTTCGGGCGGGAAGTCTGCAAGGCGGCCAAGCCGCTCTGTTTTGACTGCGGGATGTCCAGCCGCTGCGCGTTTTATCGCGGCCGGGCGGAAACATAACCGCACATCCGGCGGATCCTGTCTATATCTGTTTGTAATGCCTTTGCTTCTCCCGTATACTGCCGAAAACGGGCGCCACCGCCGCAGGACGGAACCTGCGATTTTCCGTTTGAGCGCGTTGCCTCCAAACCGTATTTGCAAAGTGGGCCAGGCATGAAATCCAAAAACACTTCCGGCAATCCGCACAAGGTGTTCATCAGCCGAGTCAAGCGCGTTCCCGCGACCGATACCCAGCCTCCCGCCGAAGTGCTGGCGGCTGAAGCCGTCGCCCAGGCCTTCAAGGGATCCAGCAAGTCTGACTTTGCCCGCCTTGAGCAAATAATGAACCTGCTGCCCTGCTATGTCTTTCTTGTAGGCCCTGACCACACTATTTATTTCCAGAACAAGGCCTTTGTCGACTTTTTCGGCGCAGGGCTTGGAAAAAGCTGCCACGAGGTGCTAAGGGGCAGCGATACTCCCTGCCCGGTATGCCCGCCGCTTGATGGCCTGCAATCCAACTCCTCGAGCGTCATGGAATGGATCTCGCCAAGGACCAGGCACGTCTTTCGCGTCTACACTTACCCGTTCCACGACATTGACGGAATGACCTATGCCATGAAAGTCGGCGTGAACATCACCGCCGGCGTGCGGGTCCAGGAAGCCCTGGATCTCACCGAGCAAAGCTACAGAACCATCACCGACAACCTGGCCATAGGCATCGCCATGCTGACGCTCGACCGCCGCATCACCACCGGCAATATCAGGCTGACAGAATGGTTTGGCCAGGAATTTTCCAGGGGCAGAAGCATTTGTGACATTTTGAAATGCGCAAACTCCGTTCCGGAATCCGAGCGCCCCTGCCCGGGCTGTCTGTTCCAGACAGCCCTTGATGCTCTTTGCAGCCAGGAGAAAGAGATGCAGGTCCGCTTTATAAGCGGCGAGGATCGCCATGTCCGCCTGCTGGTCAAGCCCGTTTCCCCCAAAATGGGCAAGCCCAGAGCGCTGCTCATGATGCTTGAGGACATCACCAACCGCAAACGGGTCAATATGCAACTGCAACGGGTCAGAAAGCTTGAGGCAATGGCCACCCTGGCAGGCGGCATCGCCCACGAAATCAACCAGCCCCTCTCGGCCCTGCATCTTTATGCCAGCGGGATGCTCATGCTGCTTGACAAAAACAACGCCCTGCCCCGCGAGACCATTGAGGAACGGCTAAACTTCATCATGCGCGAGGCTGACAAAATACGAAGCATCATCGCGCACATGCGTTCGCTGGTTCTCAAGCAAGGAGACGTCCCTGTCGGCCCGGTGAACATCCGCCGGGCGCTGGATGAAGCGTTAAGCCTCATGGGGCACCAGTTCCTGGCCCGCAAGATTGACATTGTCACCGATATCCCTTCCAATCTTCCCCTGGTCAAAAGCAATGCACTTCAGCTCGGACAGGTTTTTTTGAATCTTCTTGGCAACGCCATGCACGCCATTGATTCAAAATCTCCGGAAACAGCCGAAACTGAGCACGCTCCGGTTGAGGAACAGCAGCCGGTTCCCCAAACAAGCTCCGGCCGGATACCCCACCTTTCCGGCAAAGTGATTGCCATAAGCGCCAGGCGCATCGAGGAGGGAAAAAAGGTCTGCATAGAAGTGGCTGACAGCGGCCCTGGCCTGCCCAAAGGCAGCGAACGGATATTCGACCCCTTCTACACCACCAAAGAATCCCATCAGGGCATGGGCCTGGGCCTGTCGATCGTCCACGGCCTGGTAAACCTGTGGGGCGGCGAGGTCAGCGCGCGCGTCAAACATCCCAAGCTTGGGGGCGCTGTTTTTTTCATCGTCCTTGACGCCATCCAGCCCGAGCAGGCCGATTCTTCCGATGCCGGGGCGCCGTCACCCCAAGATTATTGAACCACCAAACCTTCTACCCTTGATTCAGTTTTCAGCACGAGCCGAATATGTCCCACACTTCCCAAGACCGAGTATCAATCCATCTTCTTCCGTCCGAGCTTTGCAACCAGATCGCGGCCGGCGAGGTTGTTGAGCGTCCGGCCAGCGTTCTCAAAGAACTTGTTGAAAACAGCCTGGACGCCGGCAGCACCGAGATCGTCGTCCGGCTGGCTGATGGCGGGCAGACACTGCTTTCCGTTCGCGACAACGGCCACGGCATAGCTGCGGATGAACTGAAGCTGGCCGTCACCAGGCACGCCACCAGCAAGGTAAAGACCTTCAAGGATCTCCTCCATGTATCTTCCTATGGCTTTAGGGGGGAAGCTCTGCCCAGCATAGCCTCGGTTGCGGAAATGCGGCTGGAAAGCTCGATTGGCGGCACTGGCGCATATATAGAACTCAGCCACGGTGAAATGGTCGGCTCGGGCCAGGCGGCCATCCGTAAAGGCACTCTGGTTGAGGTCAGAAATCTGTTCTCCAACGTCCCGGCCCGGCTTAAATTTCTCAAGAGCCCGGCCACAGAGGCCAAAAAATGCCAGGACACCCTCTTGAAACTTGCTCTGGCCCGCGAGGGCGTCGCCTTCAAGCTGTTTCTTGACGCCAGGGAGGCATTTTCAATTCAGGCGGAAGCAGACCTCAAACTGCGGTTGTCCAAGCTGTGGCCCCCTCAGGTTGTGGATTCGCTCATACCTGTTGCCGGCGAAATGCACGGCATCTCTGTTTCCGGATTTGTCGGCAATCCCGGACAGGCTCAGGCCAGACCGGACCGGATGCTTTTTTACGTCAATTCCAGATTGGTGCATGACCGTATTCTTCAAAAGGCCCTGCGGGAAGCGTATAAAGGCAGGCTTTTGGGCAAGGAATATCCGCAAGGGATACTTTTCATATCAATCCCGCCGGATGAAATTGACGTCAACGTCCACCCGGCCAAAACGGAAATACGCTTTCGCGAGGAACGCGCCCTCTTCAGCGCGGTATTGCATGCCGTGCGGCAGGCGCTGGAGGCTTCCTATTCACTCAGCAGCGGACCGTCATTAATTCAGGCAGCCTCCCCACACGATGGCAGCGGGAACGCGAATGATACCGGGCAGCCCGCTGAACGCGGCGGGCCACCGAGGCCTGCCAGGCCGCAAGGATTTTGGGGCAGCCTTGACTCGCCGCGCATCATTGGCGAAGCCAATGCCCTGGAAAGGCATCTTCCTTTTGATGAGTTTGAGCCGCCAGAGCAAGCTCGACCTCACAAACTTTTGCCCGATGATTTCTTCACCCCCAGGCCAGGAGTCGCGGACGGGCTCGGCGGGCCGGCAACCTTCCGGGAATCCTGTGCCCCCGAATATTCGCCGCAAGGCGCGGCGCCAGGCTTCACATCAAAAACCCCGCCAGACGATGACGCCAGACCAGCGCCAGACGACACATCCGGGCAACCGCACCGGGGCTACCCAATACATGTCGGCGACCTGACGTGCCTGGGGCAATATAACAGCACATACCTGCTCATCCAGCATGGGACGAACCTCATATTGCTTGATCAACATGCGGCGCACGAAAAAGTCCTCTTCAACCGCTTCAGCGGCGAAGCCTTTTCCGGACAAAGCAGACTGCTCATCGCGCCTGAGAATATTGAGCTGCATCCCTCGGAATATGACAGCCTGCTGCCCCACCTTGACAGCCTCAAGCGGCTGGGGTTCACCCTTGATGCGCCATCACCCACCCTGCTCCATATTCACGGCTACCCTCCGCTTGTCACTCTGCAAAAAGGCCGCGAACTTTTGCGCCAAATCCTCGACGGCAAGGCGGACAGCACTGACTCGATCCTAAGCCTGATGGCCTGCCACGCAGCCATTCGCGCCGGACAGGAACTCACCCCGGACGAAGTCGCCGGCCTGCTGAAACAGTGGGCCGCCACCCCGGATCGCGAGCACTGCCCGCACGGCCGCCCGGTGTTTATAACCTTCCAGCTTGCTGAAATAGAAAGGCTCTTCAAAAGAAGAGCCTGACCATGCTGAAGAGTGAAACAGAGGCACCGTCTCAATTATCGCCCGGGCACTCCCTGCATGGCGTATCTTCTTCACCAAGCCCCAGCCTGCTTAAAATCGCAGCCAATTCGCCACGGCTGGAAAATGAAATGCTGATTCGCCCCCTGTTTTCCTTGCCGGTGACCCTGACGGGCAGGGCAAGGGTTGCGCACAAACTGCTTTGAAGCGCCAGCATTTTAGCGCTCTCGGGCGCCTTTTGCCTGCCTGCCTCGCGGATAGCGGGCCGCCCCTCTTCCTGTGCGCTGCTTGCTTTTTCACCACCTTTCTCCAAGGCGCTGGTCTCAAAACGTCCGGTTATTTTCCAGGTCGCGGCCAGCCCTTCCACCTCACGCACTGACAGTGATTCCTCGATGAGCATGTTTCTAAGGTAATCACGCGCCCTGGCGTCGGTCACACTCAAAAGGGCTCGGGCATGACCGGCTGAAAGGCGCCCCTCGCTGACATCAGCGCGCAACCCGTCCGGCAGCGCAAGCAAACGCAGGCTGTTGGCTATTGACGAGCGGCTTTTGCCGAGCATTTCAGAAAGGGCTTCCTGGCTTAATCCGTATTCCTCCTTGAGCGAACACAGCGCCAAGGCCTCTTCAATCGGGTTTAAATCCTCTCTCTGGAGGTTTTCAATCAAAGCGACCGTCAACACCTCCCGATCGGACAACTCTTTGATGACCACAGGGATTTCATGCAGGCCGGCCAGCTTGCTCGCCCGCCAGCGCCTCTCGCCGGCAACTATCTGATACCTGCCCTCAATTCCGGCATCCGGCCTGACCAAGATGGGCTGCAACAGACCCTGGCTTTTTATGGATGCCGCCAATTCTGCCAGGGCCGTCTCTGAAAAGACCTGCCTGGGCTGCGAAGGGTTGGGCACGATATCCTTCAGAGCCAACAACTGCGACCCACTGACCGGAGCATTCCCCCTGGTCTCGCGGATCAGCGCGTCAAGCCCCTTGCCTAATCCCTGAATTCCCGACATGCCGTCCTCCCTTGTTTGCCGCTTTATTGTTCAGGCTGTTGAACGTCGCAACCCGCTATGGCGCTTCGTCTCGCTTTGGTTTTCGTATTACCACTTCCTTGGCCAAGGCCAGGTAGGATTCGGCGCCCTTGGATTTGATGTCGTAGTGTATGATTGATTTGCCGTGGCTTGGCGCTTCCGACAAACGCACGTTTCGCGGAATGACGGTTTCAAAAAGATGATCCGGAAAGCACTTGCGGACCTCGTTCTTCACCTGGCGGGTCAGCTTGTTGCGCATATCGTACATGGTCAGCACTACTCCCAGCAGATACAACTGTGGATTAAGGCGCTTTTTGACCAGATCAAACGTGTGCAGAAGTTTAACAATGCCCTCCAGGGCGAAAAACTCGCACTGCAAGGGAATCAGAAGCTCTCTGGACGCGCACAATGCGTTGAGCGTCAGAAGCCCAAGAGACGGGGGGCAATCGAGCAGGATATAGTCGAATTTGGCTTCCTGGGTTTTCAAAACCTCGGACAGGTAATGCTCGCGGCCAATCTTGTCCACCAGCTCCATTTCCACGGCCACCAGGTCGGTCGTGGACGGCATCACTGACAGAAAGGGCGTGTTGGTGCTGTAAATGGCCTGCTCTGACAATTCCGGATTAAAAAAGACCGGGTAGAGACTTAAATGCTCCAGCTTGATGTCCAAGCCGCTTGTGGTGTTTGCCTGTGGGTCACAGTCCACCAGCAACACTTTTTTTTCCATGATTGCCAAGGATGCCGCAAGGTTGATTGCTGTAGTTGTCTTGCCTACTCCGCCTTTTTGATTCGCTATCGCTATTATCCTGGCCAATTTTAACCTTCCCCTGCTAGAAATGTTTCACGTGAAACAATGGAAGAGACACTTTCTAAGTGTTGATTAGGCGAGAAATGCGTTTAAGTCAAGACAGGGACGAGACAATCACCTTGTCCGCGCAGTACGCCTTTAGCCTTTCAAGCTAAAAATGTTTCACGTGAAACAATGAAAGGGATTCTTTATAAATATTGCCGGCAATAAACGTGTAAAAGCCAAAGAGCCGAAATAACAAAAAAAACGCGGCATTGCCGCGCCGTAAAGCTTCTGCCAACCGGCCTAAATGGTGTACACAACGAGACTTGGTCTGCTGTGCGGGCGTGACCGTCGGCCTCTTCGCTGCCCCGCATTCAAAAAACGACTGCACTCCCCGGAACCAATAAAAGCCATGCTCCGCGTAAAACGCCACTGCCACATCCGCCCTATCGGCCAAGATTGCCCAAAAAGCTAATCCAGCTTGAAAAAAAGCTTTGCGTTGTTTCCGCACTGCGTCCACATTTCGTCGGCCGAAATCCCTCGGGCCTCGGCCATTGCGGAGATCGTATATCCCAAATTGGCTGGTTCGTTGCGCTTTCCCCGCAGAGGCACTGGCGACAAATAAGGGCAGTCGGTCTCAACCAGCAAGCGCTCAAGAGGCACAGCCCCCACTGCCTCCCTGAGCGCGCTGTTCGCCGGGTAGGTGACAGCGCCGGGAATGGAAATATGCCACCCTAAATCGACAATCCGCAGCGCCAGCTCTTTATCTCCGCCATAGCAATGCCAGAGAACCGGATAGTCGCGCATACCCTCGCCGATAAGGATTTCCATGGTGTCTGCAACGGCGTCACGGCAATGGATTACCGCGGGCAGCCCGCATTCCCGGCTCAATCCAAGCTGAGCGGCAAAAACTGGCTTCTGGGTATCCGGGGGACAGTCTTTCCAATAGTAATCAAGGCCGATCTCGCCAATGGCCTTGATGCGCCGAT
This sequence comes from Desulfovibrionaceae bacterium, assembly GCA_031551565.1. GTDB lineage: Bacteria > Desulfobacterota > Desulfovibrionia > Desulfovibrionales > Desulfovibrionaceae > Frigididesulfovibrio. The sequence goes on from JAVBNM010000019.1 coordinate 88,996, forward strand.
CCTCGGCGACAGCCGCCTTGATATCCGCTCGAACCTTTTCGTTATAGTCGTGGGCTTCGGTCGGGTGGATGCCGAGCAAAAAGAAAACGCCTGGATGGGCATCAAAAAGGCTCCGCCCTTCTTTCCAGGCGTCAGGGTGAAGAAAGACCTGGCCGATTCGCTCCACCCCGGCGCTGTAGGCCCTGGCCAGAACGTCCTCCAGATCGTCCTTGAAATGGCGGCTGTCCAGGTGGGCGTGTGATTCAACGCCAGTCCTGGGCAGTTGCGGGGGAGGAAAATAAGACTGAGCAGATTTTTTGGACATGAAGATCACCAGCAAAAAGACTACAGCTCCTGCCGATAGCGCAGGCTCTGGCGAAGGGTCTCTTTGTCCATGAACTTGACCTCGGACCCCAAAGGAATGCCCTGGGCCAGGCGGGATATCTTGATATGCGGGTAGCGCCCTGAAACCCTTGACCGGATGAATGATTCGGTATTCTCGGCGTCTACGGTCGTTCCCAAGGCCAGAATAACCTCTTTGACCTCGCCGCCAGCCAGCCTTGCGTCAAGCTTGCCAAGCTCGAGCGCGTCTGGATGCACGTTCTCCAGAGGGGCGAGCAGCCCGCCGAGGATCAAATACAGGCCGGGAAAAAACGCGCCCTCTTCCAGAATGAGCATGCTGTCCCAATCGCTCACAAGGCACAGGAGCTCGCGATCACGCCGGGAGTCGCTGCAGACCGGGCAGGGGTCCGTGTCTGTGAGGGCGCTGCACCTGGAGCAAAGGCAGAGGTTGTCACGCAGGGTAAATATGGAGTTGCCTAGCCTGCGGGCCTCGGCTTCCGGCCATTTCAGGAGCGTCATCGCGCATCTGAGAGCGGTCTTGGGGCCGAACCCAGGCAAACGGGCCAGTTGGTCCACTACGGCTTTAAGGGGATCAGGAAGACGTTGCACTAGTTTTCTTTAACCTTTGGCTGGCTGCTCCGCAGAAAGCCTGCGGGGCTTGTGGCTGAGATCCTGGCCGAAGTTGACAAGGCTGATTCCAAAAACTTCGTCAAGCTGCTGGACCATGGCATGGTTGAAAATTTCTTCCTTCAGCTTGTGATGGAGCTTTACCTTCGAAGCAGATGCTCCCCCGTCAGAGAGATTGCGGGGTGGCCCGGAAACCTGGGCAGGGTCCGTCTCGGGCGCTCGCAAATTTAAACGCAGAGCCGCCGAATCGGAATCAAGGATCTGGGTTTCGGCAGGCCGCTGAATTTCGGAAACAGGCGCGCATTCAGACATACCCATGCCAGTGTCGAACCGCGCCCCCTCCATCTCATACCCGGGGTCATCGGCGTCAAAGGGAATCTCGGGGTCATGCCCAATGTCACAGAATGAGCCGGCACAGCCAGGCTCAGTGCTGGCCGCCGCCGCCCGTGACGTGAAGGGAGAATCGCCGGTAGGGCCGCTCGGCGGAGCCAGGCCGGCTCCGGTCAGCGGTGCGGACGAGGCAGATGGGGACGAGTCAGAGGAACGGCCGCCGGCCGGTTCATCATGGCTGAAATTCTGTTCGGCAAAATCCGCCCCCCTGGAGGTCTTGGGGCTTTCCCGCAAAAAAGCGCCGTGGGGTGATTGCGCGCCCCCACCCGGCGCTTCGTCATTCGAATTTGGCGTCTGTCCCCCAGGGCCCCCGCCGTCACCGGAAACTCCCAAGCCTCCGCCTGGGACTGCCTGAATGGGCAAAAGCCTCGTCAGCATGGAAAGATTCAGAAACAAAAGTTCCAGCGCCTGGGCCGGCTCAAGGCTGGTCAAAACCCGGCGCTGGCCCTCCAGGGTCATCTGCCAGGCGGCGTGGATATGTTGAAGGCTGAATTTCTGGGCTTCCTGCAACAAGATCAGGGCTTCGCCCTCATGCATCTCAAGCAAAGGAACAGCGCTTTTGCCGTTTTGCCGGAGCAGAAACAGATTTCGCCACAGCCCGGCCAGTTCCCTGAGGAAAAATCCCATATCCAGCCCGCCCTCAAGCAGGCTCTGGAGCAAGCCCACCAGGGCGACGCCGTCGCCCGACCTGAAACATTGCAGCAATTGCAAGAATGCATCCTGGCCGGCCAGCCCAAGCACTGACCTGACCGCGTCCTCGTTCACCGAACTGATCCCCAGGGCCAGCACCTGCCCAAGCAGGGACATCGAATCGCGCACGCTTCCAGCCCCTCTGCGGGCGATGAGCCTGACAGCCGACTGGTCGAAGCCAATGCCCTCATGCTCAAGGACATTGGCCAGGTGGTCCTGCAACTCGGCTTCGGACAGTCTCGTAAACACATAATGCTGGCAGCGGCTGATAATGGTGGCCGGAAATTTGTGAGGCTCTGTCGTGGCCATGATAAAGACCACGCCGGCCGGGGGTTCTTCAAGTGTTTTAAGCAGGGCGTTAAAGGCCTCACGCGAGAGCATGTGGGCCTCGTCGATGATAAAGATCTTGAACTTGCCGTCCATCGGGGCGTAACCGACAACCTCCTTGAGCTTGCGCACATCGTCAATGCCCCGGTTGGAAGCGCCGTCTATCTCGACCACGTCAATGCAACTGCCGGCGGTCACCGCGCGGCAAAGATCACATTCATTGCAGGGCTCCGGAGCCGGAGCCCTGCGGCAGTTCAGGGCCTTGGCGAAAATTCGGGCCACTGTCGTCTTGCCTACCCCTCTGGTTCCGCTGAAAAGATACGCCGGCGCGGCCTGCCCCAGACCTGCGGCGCGAGAAAGTATGGATTTAAGAGTATTCTGCCCTGCGACCTGCTTAAAGGTCTGCGGGCGATACCTGGCTGTAAGCGGGGAATGGGATGTCTGGCTCATGGTGACTGCCTGTTTAATTAGCGTGCGTCAGGGTATTCAATAGAAAGTCATTGGTCAAGCAAGGAAATTCGCAACGGGCGCAAATGCCGCCACTACAGATAAGATGCTGTAATAAAATACAAAAAAAGAAAAAGCTTGCAAGTGTTTGCGGAATTGATTAAGTATTGGCGCAGAATGGAAGTTGTTTCGCAAACAACAATTTCTTCATCATCAACAATGTGAAATTACTTCCAAAATTTATCCTTACCCAGGAGCAGCCATGACCCGCAAAGACCGTACCGAGGGCATATACAGCCGCAGAGAAGTGCTGGATGAAGGCGAACGCCGCCAGTTCTATCTCATTCAACTAAAGGATCTTCTGTCCTACGCCTACCGCTATTCCGAAGACGTTAAAAAACGTTTCGACCGGGCCCAGTTCAATGTGGAAAAGTTCAGATCCCTCTCCGACCTGAAGCATATACCCATCTTAAAGAAAAAAGAGCTCATCTTCCTCCAGTCAATGGGCCCCCGCCTCGGCGGCCTCCTGACCAAGGATATCGGAGAACTCAAGCGCGTATTTCTCTCGCCAGGCCCGATCTTTGACCCCGAAGACCGTGTCACAGACTACTGGGGATATACCGAAGCCTTCTATTCCGTGGGCTTCAGGCCCGGAGACGTTACGCAGATTACCTTCAACTATCACCTTTCGCCAGCCGGCCTTATGTTTGAGGAACCCTTGCGCAACCTCGGCTGCGCCGTTATGCCCGCCGGGCCGGGCAACGCCGGTACCCAGCTTGAAATAATGCAGAAACTGCGCGTCCAGGGCTATGTGGGCACTCCCAGCTACCTCATGCATCTGGCCCAGAAAGCCGAAGAGCGCGGCACGAACCTGCGCAAGGAGCTGTTCCTTGAAGTGGCCTTTGTCACCGGGGAAAAATTCTCCGAAAAGATGCGTCACACCCTGGAAAAAAAGTTTGACCTCATCATGCGCCAGGGATACGGGACAGCCGACGTGGGCTGCATCGGCTACGAATGCTTCCACAAGACCGGCCTGCACATCGCAAACCGGGTCTACGTCGAAATCTGCCATCCCGACACCGGCATCCCCCTCAAGGACGGAGAAGTCGGCGAAGTCGTAGCCACGGCCTTTAACAAGACCTACCCGCTGATTCGCCTGGCCACCGGCGACCTTTCATACATCGACCGCTCTCCCTGCGCCTGCGGCCGGACCAGCCCGCGCCTTGGCAGCATCGTCGGCCGCGTTGACACCACCGCGCGCATCAAGGGCATGTTCGTCTACCCGCATCAGGTCGAGCAGGTGATCTCCCGCTTTGAGGAAGTCAAGCGCTGGCAGATTGAAGTCACCAACCCAGGCGGCATTGATGAAATGACCCTGTTTGTCGAGGCCAGCAGCTTCACCCGCGAAGACGAAATGCTCCACCACTTCCGTGAAAAAATCAAACTCAGGCCAGAGCTCAAGATCCTGGCCCCCGGCACCCTGCCGCCGCAAATAAAGCCCATCGAAGACAAAAGAAACTGGGATTAACGAGCGCAAAGGGTTGGGGGAAGAGCCGCAAAGTCCGCGCTCCTTCCCCCAACCCCCTCTCCGCTTTGCCTGTTTTTTTGTTTGAGGCAGCGGGGATTTTTATTGCAGAGCCAGGGAACCTCGGAATTCGTTCAGATCCTTGACCCCCATTTTATCAAGCAGCGCGGGAATCTCGGAAGCTATCTTGAACGATATGTCCGGACGGATGAAATTGGCTGTCCCGATCTGAACGGCGTGAGCGCCGACCAGAATAAATTCCAGGACATCCTCCACGGTCCTTATGCCTCCAAGGCCTATGACCGGGATACTCACCGCCTTCGCCGCCTGCCACACGCACCTTAAAGCCACCGGCTTGATGGCCGCCCCGGACAAGCCGCCAATGACATTGGCCAGACGCGGACGCCTTGTGTGGATATCCACAGCCATCCCGCTCAAGGTGTTGATGCAGGACAAAGCGGTCGCGCCGGACTTTTCGCAGGCTGAGGCGATTGAGGCGATATTTGTGACATTCGGAGACAGCTTTACGATAACCGGCGTGTCGCCGCTGACCTTGCACACCGCCTCGGTCACTTCGGCAGCCAACTGCTCGCTCTGCCCAAAGGCAATCCCTCCCTGGCTGACGTTAGGGCAAGAGATGTTGACCTCAAGCGCGGCTATGCCCTCCTGGGAAGAAAGGATCTCGGCCAGCCTGGCGAAATCTTCCGTGCAGGTTGCGTAAAGGTTGGCAATCACCGCAACTTGCGCAACAGGCAGACGGGGCAATTTTTCCCGAAGAAAGACATCCACCCCGCAATTTTGCAGGCCAACCGCGTTGAGCATACCTGAGGCGGTCTCGGCAACCCTGGGCATGGGGTTGCCCTCGCGCGGCTTGAGGGAAAGGCCTTTTACCACTATCCCCCCAAGCTGCCCCAAGTCTCCGTATCCCTGGAACTCCAGGCCGTAGCCAAAGGTACCGGAGGCCGTGAGAACGGGATTTTTCAGGAGCAACCGGCGTCCATTTCCTGCTATGGCAACTGCTAACCTATCCATCTTGTATGCCTCATATCATGACCTGGTCGGCCCAGAAGTTGGGTCCGCAGGTGCAGGTCTGAACGTGAAGGGGTTCCGGATCTTCCGGTCTTTGACGCTTGACTACGCAGCCCAGGCACGCGCCCACTCCGCAGGCCATGCGGGTTTCCAGGCTTAACTGCGTCCTGGCGTTATATTTCGCGGAGATATTCTTGACCACGCGCAAAAAGGGCAACGGGCCGCAGGCTATTGCCAGGCCGTGGCCGGCGATGGCTTTGATCCTGTCCTCGACAAGGGCCAGGAACCGGTTCCGATCTTCAATGCAGGATTCAAAATGCGCCGCAGAGCGCAACGCGGCCGGCAGTTCGTGAAACGGATAACAGCCAAGCGGCAGCCTGTGCGCGAATTCAATGCTCAGGTTTTGCGGGGCCGGGTGCCTGAGGGCGTATCCGACAAACGGCGCCAGGCCCATGCCTCCGGCCAGCAAGAGCGTCGGTTTGTCCGGCTCGACCGCAAACTTGTTCCCCAAAGGCCCCCAGATGAGAACCCGCTCTTCCTCGACAAGCTTGGACAGCTCGCGGGTGCCTCTGCCCAGCACCTGGTAGTATATGGTCAGACATTCGTCAGTGGAGTTGCTGATGCAAAACGGCCTGGCCCAGGTCAGTTCCGTGTCCGAGTCTTGCCGCCGGACCATGACAAACTGTCCGGGGGACCAGCGCGGCCAATCTGGCGCGCTCAATTCAAGGCGAAAAAAAAGGCCGTCAGCGTCAAGCTGCGTATTGCCCCAAACCACGCATTGGAATACTTTGTTGTCCTTCATGTCACCACACCGCGCCCCGGCAAAGCCCACGCGCCAATTGCCGGGAGATGCTATTTAAGTTAAGGTTCTCCGCTTGACCATTCACACCGCAAGGACGAAAAAGCACATGTCACGAATTAAAAATGAAAACAAGCCGGAGACATCATCGCCCGGAACCCCGAAAAAAGGCCCGGCCGTCCGCCGCAGGCAGGCAAAGCCGCCGGCTGACAGCAGGGATCATACTTCAAATCAACCCGTTAATGCAAATCCCGAGTATGACCCTGAGGCGGATACGGACGTTATTAATTTATCATTCAAGCCGGAGCTCCTGGCGCCGGCCGGAGATATGCAATGCGCCCTGGCCGCCTTTGCCGCCGGGGCCGACGCCGTTTATCTTGGCTTGAAACATTTCTCCGCCCGCATGCTGGCCGAGAACTTCTCAACCACCGATCTGGCCAGGCTGGCCGAACTCGCGCATCAGGAAGGCCGCAAGATCTATGTGGCCATGAACACCCTGGTCAAGCCGGACGAAACAGCTTCCGCCTACCGGCTCATCCGCCGTCTGGCCCTGGACGTCAAGCCCGACGCCCTGATCATCCAGGACCCCGGCATCATATCCCTGGCCAGACAGGCTGACTTCAGAGGCGAGATCCACTTGTCCACCCTGGCCAACGTCACCCACCAAAAGGCCCTGGAAACAGCGGCGGACCTTGGGGCGTCCCGCGTAATCGTCCCGCGCGAGCTTTCCATCGACGAATTGCGCCTGATGAACGACGCCTGCCCGCAAAAAGTCGAGCTTGAGATGTTCGTACACGGGGCTCTTTGCTATTGCGTGTCCGGGCGCTGCTGGTGGTCAAGCTACATGGGCGGCAAGAGCGGCCTGCGGGGGCGCTGTGTACAGCCGTGCCGCCGGGTCTACACCCAAAAAGGGAAAAAAGGACGCTTCTTCTCCTGCCTGGATCTTTCCCTGGATGCCCTGGTCAAGACCATCTTGCGTCTTCCCCGCGTCGTTTCCTGGAAAATTGAGGGCCGCCGCAAGGGGCCGCACTATGTGTATTACGCGACAACCGCCTATCGCATTCTCCGGGACAATCCGAACGACTCAAAGGCCAGGAAAGAGGCCCTGAACATACTTGAGATGTCTCTTGGCAGGCCTGGCACCAAGTCCCTGTTTTTGCCGCAGCACGCGGAATCCCCGGTCAGCCTGGACGGGCAGACAAGCTCGGGACTGCTCTGCGGCAAGCTCGGCAAGGGCCTTGGCGGAAAATACGAGTTCAAGCCCAGACTGCCGCTTTTGCCCAATGATTACATGCGGGTGGGCTATGAGGATGAAACCTGGCACCACATGGTCTCAGTCACCAAGTGGGTTCCGGAAGGCGGAAACTACACCATAACCATGCCCAGGGGAAAAAACCCGCCGCCAGGCGCGCCCGTGTTCCTCATTGACCGGAAGGAAAAGGAATTGATGGAGCTGATATCCTCCTGGGACAAACGGCTTAAGGCGGTCAATCCGGCCATGCCCAGCCGCGATGCGGACATTGCCGCGCTCAGCCCAAAGGATCCGCTTCCGGCTCCCCAGGCGCGCAAGCTGGAAATAATAGTCAGAAGCTCCCTGCCCCATGGCCGCGACGGCAAGGCCGGGCTAAAGCCTGGCCGGGTCCAGGGTTTGTGGCTCTCCCCAAGGGCGGTTGACGGTATTTCCCAGACCCTGTTCGACCGCCTGTCCTGGTGGCTGCCGCCGGTCATCTGGCCTGACGAGGAAGACTCCTGGGCCAGGCTGATCAACCGGGCCTTGCGCAACGGCGGGCGCCATTTTGTCTGCAATTCCCCCTGGCAGGCCGCGTATTTCAAAGACCGCAAGGGGCTGGCCCTGACCGCCGGGCCGTTCTGCAACATCGCCAACCCGCACAGTCTTGGCATTCTGGCCGAACTGGGGTTCAACTCCGCTATTATCAGCCCGGAACTTGGCGAGGCCGACATCCTGGACCTGCCCGCGCAAAGCCCGATGCCGCTGGGAATCGTCGTTTCCGGATACTTCCCGGTCGGCATCAGCCGCCATTCCCTGTCCGCGCTCAAGATCAAAGACGGCTTTCAAAGCCCCAAGGGAGAGGAGTTCTGGGCCAAACAGTATGGGCGCAACCTGTGGATATACCCGGCCTGGCCGCTAGACCTCTCGGAACATCGCGCCCGCCTGGAGCAGGCCGGATATACAACCTTTGTCGAGTTGACCGACTATCCGCCCAAGGACATGGCCGAAGCCAAAAGGACAAGCGAGTTCAACTGGAAGATAGACGTACTGTAATCCCCCGGGCTTGGGCAGTTTCTACATCCTGCCGGGCCTGTCCGGCCGGGCCCGGTTGAACCAGGCAGCCTGGCCATAGGATATGCAGGCGTCATTTGGCGGGAGCTTTTGGTGGAACAGGGGAATCAGCCCCCGCTTTTTCAGGCCGAATCCCAGGAGTCTGGTCAGGGCGGCGTTTTGCATGCATCCGCCGGAAATGCCGACTGTGGTGACGCCCAAAGCTTTCGACAGCTCCAGGCACAGATCGGCAATGCCAAAAGCAAGCCCGAGATGAAAGCGGGCGGATATATCCGGCACAGGGACGCCGCGACGAAAATCATCATAAGCGGCGCTGAAAAGTTTCTCCGTGAGCAACACCCCAGGAGTCCCCTCTGGAGTTCCCCCTGGCGCCGGCTCATACGGACAGGGATAGCCAGGGGAATCGATTTCGAACAAATCCACCCCCTTGCTGCCCAGCGCGCGCTCCAGGCGGATGGCCGCCTGCCCTTCGTAGGATCCCGCCGAGCAAAGCCCAAGCATGGCTGAGACAGCGTCAAAAAGGCGGCCGCAACTTGTGCAAACCGGACAGTTTATGCCCTTGTCCAGCATCTGCTGTATCAAGACGGCCTTTGCGGCCAGGTTTTCGTCGCGCATCCAGGAAAATTCCGGCCCAACCGGCAGGCCCAGGCTGTAAATAAGCCCGTGGGCCAGCTTCCATGGCTCAAGGATCGCCCCCTGCCCGCCTGGAAGGCGCATCGGTGAAAAATGGGCCAGCCGCCGATGCTCGCAGGAAGCGGTATCAACGAATAAAAATTCGCCTCCCCATATTGTATTGTCCAGGCCAAAGCCGGTGCCGTCAAGCGCAACGCACATGGCCGGGCCGACGTGCCCGTTCTCCGAAAGCACCGCCCAGGCGTGGGCGTAATGGTGCTGCAGTGCGTGGACAGGCAAGTCATACTCATCAGCCAGCACGGAACTCACATAGCCCGGGTGGGCGTCCCTGACCACAGCCTCCGGCCGCGTGTCAAGCAGCACGCGCAGATGCTCCGCAACCTGGCGATGGAACTCGGCCGCCTTCAGGTTTTCCAGATCGCCAATATGCTGGCTCACAAAGGCCCGGCCGCCGTATGCCAGGCACACCGTGCTTTTAAGGTCCGCGCCGACCGCCAGAACCGGAGGAGCAGGGCGCTCCGGGGAACCCGGCTCTTTTGCCCCAGGGCAATCCATCTTTCTTGCCGCGGGATGATTCACACCCTTGCGGCCGGGCGTTGTTTGAACCGGGCCGGGAAGCTCCAGTGGCGCAGGCACATACCCCCTGGCCCGGCGGATGAATATGTGCCCACCGCCCGGAAGACTGCGGATGACGGAATCATCAATGGCCGCGGCGATGTCCCGGTTGTGCAAAAGAAAGGCGTCGGCGAATCCGCCGAGTTCCTCCACAGCCTCCTCATTGCCGCAAACCAGAGGGCTGCCCCTGTGATTGCCGGAGGTCATGACCAGGGCGGCAAACTCCCTGTCGCCGGATTTTTCAAGCCCGGATTCATACAAGTCAAAAAAGACCTGATGCAAAGGGGATGACGGCAACATCAGCCCGACAAGGCCGGTATCCGGCGACACCTTTCGCGAAATGCGCGCGGGAATGCTCCCGTCCCGCAGCTCGCACAGCACGATCGGCCTGGCCTGGCTTTGCAAGAGCGCCTCGTCTTCGGCCCCAAGCATCGCCAGGGAGCGGGCCGAGGCGATGCCGCCTACCATCACGGCAAAAGGCTTGTCCGGCCTGTGTTTGCGCTCGCGCAGCCTCGCAATCGCCAACTCGTCGGCCGCGTTGCAGACCAGATGAAAACCGCCGGCCCCTTTCAAGGCCAAAACTCCGCCGCCCCTGACCAGTTCGACAGCTTTGCTTATGGCCGCAAGATTCAAAATCGACGCGTCATCCGGGATGCTTCTGGCGCCCTCCATGCTGCAGGCGAGCCACAGGGCCGGTCCGCATTCAGGGCAGGAGTTCGGTTGGGCATGAAAACGCCGGTTTTCCGGCGAGCCATATTCCAGCGCGCAATCCGGGCACATGGCAAAATTGCGCATGCTTGTCGTGTGCCTGTCATAGGGAAGCTCGCGGGTGATCGTGTAGCGCGGCCCGCAAGCAGTACAGTTGGTGAAGGCGTAACAGTGCCTGCGGTTCGCCGGATCCCTCATCTCGGCCAGGCAATCCGGACATGGGGAGGTGTCAGGGCCAAGCAGCGCGCCGCGCCCTCTTTGGCCTTGGCTGGCAAGAATGGCAAAACCATCTTCAGGCGCGGACGCATTCGGGATTGCCTCGCAATCGAATGAATCTATTCTTGAAAGCAAAGGGGCGTCGCTTACGATACGCATGGAAAAACTGTCCAGGCCTGACCGGGAGCCTTCGGCCTCGATTAAAACCCCGGAAGAGGTATTGCGCACAAAACCTCTCAAACCAAGCTCAAGGGCCAGATTGCAGACAAAAGGCCTGAATCCGACTCCCTGAACCTGGCCGGCGATCAGAAATTTCTTTCGTATATTTTTTTCACCAAGATGCATTATACTGGAATCAGGTTCACCCGATTAAAAGTTTACGAGGCGGAATTACAGAATATCCCTACTTGGAATTTGCGGCAAATTACGCTATGGGGATAGAAGTTGCTGTTAAGAAGGCGCTGCGTCAGCCGGCGTTTTCTCGACATAACGCCATTGACGCTGCAAAGGCGTCTTTTATTTCATTTCACAACCCTAACCTGCATCCCCGAAGGAAGCCATGACCGAAGCGCAAAGACAGGCCGTCAAAGAGAAGATTGTTTCTGAAATCGCGCGCATAACCAAAGACATCAGCGGGCTTGAGGAAGTAACCAAGCCTGTGGGCGCCGAAGACATGGACGAGATTACCCGGATGGACTCAATTGTCAATAAAAGCGTGAACGACGCGGCCCTGGCTTCTCTGAGAAGCCGGCTGGCCGGGCTGGAATACGCGCTCAAGCGAATAAATGACGCTGATTTCGGGTACTGTCTCGAGTGTGGCGATGAAATACCCGCGCCAAGACTGATGGCCATGCCGGAAACGGCTTATTGCATCAACTGCGCCAGCTAACCCCGTTTGGTTTTACCATGAGCTATCAAACAGCTAAAGGCATCTTATGAGCAAAGCAAACTACAAGAAAAGGCGCAACAACCTGCGCAAGCTCATGCACAGGGAAAAGCTGGACGCCCTTCTGGTCACTCTTGACGCCAACCGCTTCTACCTGAGCGGCTTTGAACTCATGGATCACCAGACCAACGAAAGCTCCGGCTGCCTCGTCATAACCGAAGCCGGCGAGGACTGGCTCTGCACCGATTCCAGATACCTCGACGCCGCCCGCCAGCTTTGGGACAACAAACGCATATTTATTTACCAGGGCAGCTCCCCGGAGCAGATAAACGACCTGTTGAAGCAACATGTAAAGGGCAGGATTGGTTTTGATCCGTACACGGTAAGCGTGAACTTTTTTGAAAAGCTCCTTCCCGGGCTTGATCTGGTCAAATCCACCGGCCTGGTTGAGGAATTGCGCGTAATCAAGGACGCTGACGAAATAGCGCTCATCGAGGAGGCCTGCCTGCTCAACCATAAGCTGATGGAGTGGATACCGGGGGTTTTGCAAGCCGGCCGCACCGAGGCCCAGATCGCCTGGGACATAGAGCAATACTTCCGAAACCACGGCGCCGAGGGCCTCGCATTCCCGAGCATCGTCGCCATCGGCGCCAACGCGGCCCTGCCCCACGCCATCCCCGGAGAGGACAAGGTGCTGCCGAACTGCCCGGTACTGATCGACGTCGGCTGCCGCTTGAATGATTATTGCTCGGACCAGACCAGAACCTTCTGGGTCGGCGCAAAGCCCCTGCCCATGTTCAGCGAGCTTTTAAAGCACGTCAAGGAGGCTCAGGCCAGGGCCGTCAGGATGATCAAGCCGGATGCCTCCTGCTTTGACGTATACATGGCCGCCAAAAGTTATCTTGATGAGAAAGATCTCGGCCGGCACTTCACCCACGGCCTCGGCCACGGGGTAGGATTACAGACGCACGAGGAGCCCAGATTGAGCCCAAGAAGCACTGCCACGCTCAAGCCGGGCATGATCGTGACGGTTGAGCCCGGGGTATATTTTCCCGGTGAAATGGGCATCCGCTGGGAACACATGGTCCTTGTGACCGAGGACGGTTGCCGGACACTTTAAAGTTCATGTCCGCAACTCTTTGCATTTTACGTTTTTTACCGTATGAGAGGGCAGTGGCAGTCTCAACATGGCAATGCGGGACTGACAGGGAGTATCCATGATTTTTATAACCGAACGGATGCGGCGATTTATCTCGCGGGCAATTCCGATCTTTTTGACCGCGTTCGCCATATTGTGCATCGCCTTTTCACATACTGCGCTGGCCGCCGTGAAAAATAACGCCGACCCCATGTTCAAGGATCCGGGCGAAGACAGTCTGTTTTCAGGTTTTTCTCTCGCCGGCGCGCTGAAGGTCGTCGGGATAATCGTTCTGGCCGTGCTGATAGTCACCTTGATTTTAAGGTTTATGAACAGGACCACGCAAAATAGAAACAGGGTGAGCAGCAAGGACCTTGGGCCTCCTCCGCCGCCGCCCGGCAGCACGCTCAAGCGAAGCGACAGTCCAGACATCAGCCAGGGCGGCAGCCCGGACGCGTCCGGGCAAAACGCCCAGCCGCCCCGCCAGGAGAAGGACCGGCCGCAAAAAACAGCGCCGCCGGAAAAGCCTGGGATGAAAGATTTGGCCGCCAAACGCTGGGCTTCCTACAGCAGCAAGCCGCCCCAAAATCAGGCCCCCGAAAAGCCCGCCACTGAAGAGCCCAAGTCCCCGGCAAACCTCAATGCCAGGCCGGACGTGGCCTTCAACCAGGAATCGTTTCTTGAGGGGGCCAGGGTTCTCTACTCCCGCCTGCAGGAAGCCTGGGCCGCGCGCGATGTGGACAACATCGCCACCTTCGCCACCCCCGAGATGCTGGCGATCATCAAGGCGCAGGCGGCAAAGGATCCGACGCCCTACCCGGTGCGCATCCTTTTGGTCAACGCCATGTTTGAGGGCATGCGCCAGGAAGGGCCGGAGGAAATCGCCACAGTCCGCTTTGAAACCGTGCTGCGCCACGGGAACGACGAAAATGCCGCACCTGTTCAGGTCAGGGAAAGGTGGTTTTTCAGCAGGCGTCTTGGGTGGAACGTCAACTGGCTCCTGGACGGGATCGAGCAGCTATGAGCCGTGCGGACACGAACGCTAACGAAACGTCCCGGGGCAAAGGGCCGGCCAAGGTGGTTCTGCATGTCGGCTGCGGGCCGCTGGCGGCGCAAAAGCTCCACGAGACCTTTCGCGGCGATGACTGGAAAGAGGTGCGCCTGGATATCAACGCCGGCGCCAATCCGGATATCGTCTGCTCAATGACGGATATGAAGGCCGTGCAAAGCCAAAGCATGGACGCGGTATATTCGTCGCACAATCTGGAGCACCTGTTCCCCCACGAAGCCGGGCTCGCCCTGCGGGAGTTTTACCGGGTACTCAAACCGTGCGGTTTTGCCCTGATCACCCTGCCCGACATTGAGCAAGTGGCCGGACTGATCGCGGACGGCAAGGCGGAAAGTGCGATTTTTATGACCAACAAAGGCCCGATCACCCCGCTGGACATCCTCTACGGCTTCAGGCCCATGCTCGAGTCAAATCCGTTCATGGCCCACAAATTCGGGTATACGGCCGCCACCCTTGAAAAGGCGCTGAAAGAAGCCGGATTCGGCCACGTCATGGTCGAGAGGGACGGCGAGTGCAATCTATGGGCAGTGGCTTCACCCACTGCCTTAACCGAGGTCTCCACATGACAAAAAATGCTTCAATGGTTATACCCGGAGGCATATTCGGCCTCTCTCCCCAGCGGCCTCCGATATTGAGCATCACCCCTCTGGGAGGCTGCGGCGAAATCGGCATGAACTGCATGGTTTGGGGAACGCATGCCGGCAAGGTGATAATCGATTGCGGTCTGATGTTTCCCAGCGACTATCACCTTGGAATCGACGTGGTCATCCCCAGGTTCGACCACATCATCGAACACAAGCACGAGGTCAAGGGCATCGTCCTGACCCACGGCCACGAAGACCACATCGGCGCCCTGCCCTGGCTTTTGCCGCATGTGAACGTGCCGGTCTACGGCTCGGCCTTCACCCTTGCCCTGGTCAGACACAAACTGCGCGAACGCGGCCTGCTTGATTCGTGCGAACTGGTTGAAGTTACTCCAGAAACGCGCCTGGAGCTGGCGGGCATGACTTTCAATTTCTTCCCGGTCTGCCACTCGATCATTGACGGCCTGGCCTTTGGCGTCGAGACTCCGATAGGAAAGGTGGTCCACACCGGCGACTTCAAGATCGACCCGGCTCCGCTTGACGGACCTGGAACAGACCTGGCCCTTTTCCGGCGCTTTGCCGGCGAAGAGGGCGTCACGCTGCTTTTGTCCGACTCCACCAACGTGGAACGCGAAGGACACTCGCTGACCGAGCGCGAGGTTTTGGGATCGCTCAAGAACATTTTCGCCACGACTGAAGGGCGGATCATCGTTACCCTGTTCTCCAGCCACATCCAGCGCATCCAGGAAGTTTTCGACTGCGCCAGAGACTCCGGGCGAAGCATCGCCGTCAGCGGCCGCAGCCTGGTCAACAATATTGAAATCGCCCGCGATCTCGGCAAGCTGCGCATACCGCCCGGCCTGTACCTTGACCCGGCCCTGATGCCTCCCCTGCCGGACAACGAGGTTGTTCTGCTGGTCACCGGCTCCCAGGGCGAGCCATTGTCGGCGCTGTCCCGCATAACAACGGGCAATCACAAGCTTTTGTCGATTCACGACGGCGACGTGGTGATTATGTCCTCAAGGCTGATTCCGGGCAACACCATGGCTGTAAACACCCTGGTGAACAAGCTCTACCGCCTCGGAGCGGAGGTCTATTACGACAAGGAACACCCTGTCCACGCCTCCGGGCACGGCCAGCGCGACGAGTTGGCTTCCATGCTCAATGTGGTCAGGCCAAACTACTTCATACCCATCCACGGAGAATACCGCCATCTGGTCAAGCACTGCCGCCTGGCCCGCCAATGCGGGGTGCGGGAGGAAAACGCGGTGATCGTTGAAAATGGACAGCCGATCATTCTCAGCGACCGGGGCATATTTTTTGACGAAAGAATCGAGGCCGAATCAATCCTGGTGGACGGCAAAGGGGTCGGCGATGTCGGGGGCGTGCTGCTGCGCGAAAGACGTCTGCTCGGCGACGAAGGCATGGTAGTGGTGGTCATGGCCATTGATGAAGTAAAATGGAGCCTGTTCCGGGAGCCGGAAATATTCTCCAAGGGCTTTATCTTTGAAGAGAAATACGCCGGGCTCCTTGACGAGGCCGGCTCATTGGCTAAAGACGCCATGACAGGCCTTGGCCCTGGCGACGAAGACAAGTTGCGGGACAGAGTGCGCACGAGCCTGCGCCGCCACTTCCGCAAGGTGCTTGACCGCGACCCCATAATCGCCCCAATCGTAGTTTCGCTGTAAGAAGGTGGGGCGGGGAGCCACCGGCTCCCCGCCCTTTCTTTGCCCGTTTTTGGGGATGATTTGTCGCCGGCAACCGGTGAATTTATTGCAATCCCAAGCAATGTCTTGGTTAACGGGGACAATTATGAACGATCCCGCAACCGCTCCGACAAAACCCGGGGTTTTCAGAAAACTCCGCTGGCCTTTGCTGGCGGTGGTGGTGCTTCTTGCCGCCTGGTTTGTTTACAAAAAGATGACCTCAACGCCCCCTGCGCCACGCAGCGACGTGCGGCCGGTAAGAGTGGCCGTGGCCGCCCTTAAGGACATCCCGGTCTTTTTCAACGGCCTGGGAACAGTCACCCCGGTTAATACTGTCCTGGTAAAAAGCAGAGTGGACGGCGAATTGATCTCCCTGCATTTTGAAGAAGGACAGGATGTCAAGGCGGGCGATCTTCTGGCGGTCATTGACCCAAGGCCTTATGAAGTAATGCGGGAACAGGCCCTCGGCTCCCTGACAAAGAACGAGGCCCTGCTCAAAGACGCCAGGCTCGACCTTGAACGCTACAAACGGCTGATCAAGGAAGGCTCGATCCCTCCGCAAAAACTCCAGGCCCAGGAAGCCCTGGTTGGGCAGTACGCAGGCGCGGTCATCACCGACAAAGCCAATGTG
This sequence comes from Desulfovibrionaceae bacterium, assembly GCA_031551565.1. Taxonomy (GTDB): domain Bacteria; phylum Desulfobacterota; class Desulfovibrionia; order Desulfovibrionales; family Desulfovibrionaceae; genus Frigididesulfovibrio. The sequence goes on from JAVBNM010000019.1 coordinate 105,639, forward strand.
GACAACGCGGAACTGATGCTTGGCTATTGCCGCGTCACCGCTCCCATAACCGGGAGGCTGGGCCTTAAGAAGGTTGATGTGGGCAACATGATCCGCGCCTCCGACAGCAACGGGCTCGTCGTCATCACCCAGGTCAAGCCCATGAACGTGATATTTACGCTTGTCGACAAAAGGCTGTCGGCGGTTCTGGCCGCAATGGGAGGCCCGGACCCGCTTGTTGCCGAATGCTGGGACCAGGACGACAAAGAACGCCTGGCCACCGGAAGGCTGCTCACCATTGACAACCAGATCGACTCATCGACAGGCATGTTCCGCCTCAAGGCCGAGTTCGCCAACGACAAGGAAATTCTTTTCCCGAACCAATTCGTCAACGTCCGGCTGCTGGTTGAAACCCTTCGCGGCGTGGTGACCATTCCGATCGCGGCGGTCCAGCGGGACAACGAGGGAGTGTTCGTATACCGCGTCAAGGGCGAAACAGTCCAGGCGGTAAAGATAAAGATCGGATACTCCGACGCCGCGGACGTGGTAATCCTCGAAGGCGTGAATGAACGGGACGTGGTCGTGATCGACGGCACCGACCGTCTGCGCGACGGGATCAACATCAGGTTTGACCTTGAGCGGGAGCAGGACGCTCCCCTGGAAGGCGAACAAAAACTATAGGATTGGAAAATCAGCTTTGGGGCTTATTTTATGCCGCACCTTTGCCTGATTTCATAAATCGCCTTGCTCAAAAGAACAGGATCCGCCAAAGGAGCGCTTAATCCGGTCGCAAGCCGCCTTTTCAGGATATTGATCCCCTTTTCCCGCAAATAGCGTTCCGGCATACCGCCCGGATAGTCAGACCGGTCGTCGACCAGGATCGCGCCTACAGCCCGCTCAGGGGACGGCAGCTTGCCCGCATCCGCCTCCACTACCTCCAAAATACGCTCAACCTGCGCCTCAAGGCTGTGCCCGCGCAGCTCAGGGTCATGGCCGAGATTGGGAATAAACAACTTCGGGCAGGGATTGGCAACTATGGCCCTGCCGGTTCCTGTCGGCAGCAGATTGGCGATCACGCTGGAGTAAAAGCTTCCCACCGGATAGCAGATCAGCCCGGCACAGGCCACGAGGCGCCTGATGCCCACGGGTGAATTGACGCGCGCCTTTTGTTGGGAGCAAAGGCTATTTGTGAGCCAGATGTCGGCAATGCGCCCTTCAATGCGTCCGCATTCCTTGCCTGTGAAAAGATGCTGGCCGACAATCACCTCCCCGGAGTCCAGTCTGACAGCCAGGTGCATGTCGGCGCATACCGCCGGAAAAACAACGGACCCTGCCTTGACCAAATTGGCAAACGTCTTGATGACCGGGGCCAGCCTGCGCTTTTGAGCCAGATACCCGCCGGCGATGAACAGGTTGCCCACGCTGGCGCCGGGCAGGGGAAAATCGGCCGGCATGGCCTTTTTGAAAACTTCAAGCCAGTTGGTGACGGCCCGCAGGGCTCTTTTGGACAAAGCAGCCGTCAGGGGATGAGCGCCTGCGCACAACTGTAAAAATTCGCCCTTTGCATCGCCAGCGGCCGAGGATGCGGACAGGCGGTGGCCCAAGACCTCGCAGACAGCCCCCGCTTCAACGCAGTTGCGCGAGGCCACGGCCAGCAGGCGCGAGCGCAGATCCCCGACAGCGGGCATGGCAAAGGCCTGCCTGAGGGCGGCTGAGCTGCCCCCGGAGTCAAACGGGGTTACGATATGCACCGCATCGCGCGTCAAAGCGGCCAACTCGCCCGCCGTGGCCCGCATGGCCGTGCCGCCGCTGAAAAAAAGAATACTGCCGTCGCTCATGTATTATCTTTAAATCGTCTGTTCGCATCTTGGCAACCTGCTACGACCCCCTCCAGACAAAAAAACCGCCCTTTAAAGGCGATTAGATTGATGGAGGGCCGGCCGCTCCGCCCTTGACAGGCTTGCGGCTTCACAGACCGTCCAAATATACGCCCGATGCTCAAAGCGCCACGGCCAACTTCCCGTCTGTCCTTCAAACATAGCATCCGTGGTTAAACCTGAATGCCCCGCGCATATCGCCAAACGCTTCGCCCAGGGCAGGCTGGAGGGCATTGGCCAGAAAGTCGCGCTGGAGCAAGGCGTGGGCATGCGCGCCCGCTTCGCTCGCGGCAACATAGGTGAACAATCCGCCCGAAGGACGGGAGAAGGTTATCCGGCTTCCGAAAAGCGAATCCAGACGCGCCGCAAGGCGGGCCGCTCTTTCAGCCAGTTTCGCGCGGATGTCGGGCAAATGCCTGGCCGCCGCGTGATTCAGATACTCTGTGGCCAAAATCTGCGGCAAGACGCTGAGTCCGGCATCCATCATCAGGCGCACGTCCGCCAGCCTGGCGATGACCGCGGGCGGGGCGACGAGCCAGCCTACCCGCAATGTTCTCCCCGCATAGCTGGACAGCGACCCCATGTGAACAACCTGATTTTGCTTGTCATGCGCCTTGAGAGAAGACATATCTCGCGGCTTGCCAAAGGGCAGCAAGCTGCAGGCGTCATCTTCCACTATGGGGATGCGCATCCTGGCGCAAAATGACAGCACGGCCTTTTTTCGCGCATCCTTCATCACCGAACCTGTGGGATTGTGAAAGACAGGGTTGAGAAAGATCATCTTCAGGGGACGCCTGCTGGCGGCATTTTCCAGGCCGGAAACATATATTCCGCCGCCATCCATGGGAAGGGGAAAAAGGCGCAGCCCGGCAGCCTGAAATATCGGCAGAGAATAAAAATATGACGGCGCCTCCACCCCCACGGCATCGCCAGGCCTTAGAAGGCATTGACTGATAAGAAAAAGAGACTGGCGCGAGCCCGTGGTGATCAAAATCTCATCCAGCGGCACCAGAAGCCCGCGCATTTCACGCAAAAAGCGCTGCACGGAGAGCCGAAGCGACAAAAGCCCCAACCGCGCGGTCTCCTCATTTTTTTCCGCAAAAACCATTTCCTCCCACGACCACTGCGGGAACCCCAGATCCGGCAGCAGGTCCGGGGACAGGCCGTCACCGGACAAATCGTGAAAGGGGCGGCCTGACAATGCCGCTGCCTCGCGCATGACTAGCGCATCGCGCAGAAAAGCGCACTCGCTCTTCCCGGGCAAAACCTCTGACGGGCCCTGCCAGTTCACAAGCGCGTAATTCTGGACTCCCCATTTTTCACTGTTGACGTACGTCCCGCTGCCGCGTTTTTTAATCAGCAGCCCGCGGTCGACCATCGTGTCCAGGGCATGAACAACCGTGGTCCGGTTAACGCCCATCAGTTGCGCCAGCATTCTCTCCGCCGGCAGCCGCTCCCCTGGCGCGAGCTTTCCGGAAGCCAGAAGCCTTTCAACAAGTTGAATGATCTGTTTGTATAACGGCAAGCGGCTGGAAGGAGTCAGCGTCCACATGGCGGCATCCTTAATTGGTGGGTAACGGCGTGATCAGGGTTTTGACTCTGCCCGTGCGGGAAGTCATCCTGCTCACTTTTTTGGATGTAACGATTGCGGCAATTGGATGACATAATCCACCTTATAATTTGAAATATATAAATAAAAACCAAATGTCAAATTGGACTGCAAAACAATATCTCAATTGGCTGTTTCCTTACGCTGCCATAGAACTATTCTGCGCAAAACAAGGAGTGCAGCTCATGCAACAAATAACCGGAACAGAACGAGTCAAACGGGGCATGGCCCAGATGCAGCAAGGCGGCGTGATAATGGACGTTGTTAATGCCGAACAGGCGAAAATAGCCGAAGGCGCGGGGGCGGTCGCGGTAATGGCTCTGGAGCGCGTCCCGTCCGATATCCGCGCTGCCGGGGGAGTCGCCCGCATGGCCGACCCGCGCATAATCGAAGAGGTCATGAATGCCGTATCCATTCCCGTAATGGCCAAAGCCCGGATTGGCCATATAGCCGAAGCCCGCATCCTGGAAGCTCTCGGTGTGGATTATATAGACGAAAGCGAGGTGCTCACCCCGGCGGATGAGGAGTTTCACATAAAAAAATGCGACTATACCGTGCCTTTTGTCTGCGGCTGCCGCGATCTTGGGGAAGCGTTGCGCCGAATCGGCGAAGGAGCGGCCATGCTGCGCACCAAGGGCGAGCCCGGCACCGGCAACATCGTCGAGGCTGTGCGCCACATGCGCAAGGTAAATGCGCAGATTCGCCTGGTTGAGGGAAAAAATGCGGATGAGCTTATGGCCTATGCCAGGGATATCGGCGCGCCGTACGAACAGGTTCTTGAGGTGAAAAAGCTGGGAAAACTGCCGGTGGTGAACTTTGCCGCCGGAGGCGTGGCCACCCCGGCGGATGCGGCCCTCATGATGTGCTTGGGGGCGGACGGAATCTTTGTCGGCTCCGGCATATTCAAGTCTTCCAATCCGGAAAAGTTCGCCAGGGCCATTGTCCGGGCGACGACCAATTATAAAGACCACGCGCTCTTGGCCGAACTTTCAAAAGGCCTGGACGGGGCCATGTCCGGTCTGGAAATCAGCAAGTTATCCGCGGAACAGCGCATGCAGGACAGGGGCGTGTAACATGCGCCGCGGTTCAAAAATGATTGGGGTTTTAGACCTGCAAGGCGCAGTTCCGGAACATTTGGCCGCAATAAAGAAGCTGGGATATGCCGGGCTGCCGGTCAAAACCCCAGCCGACCTGGATAAGGCCGATGCCTTGATTATTCCGGGCGGAGAGTCCACGGCAATCAGCCGCTTGATGCGGGAAAACGCGCTGTTCAAGCCTATCCGGGATTTCTCGCGCAAAAGGCCCGTTCTTGGCACTTGCGCCGGGCTCATCCTCTGCGCAAGCGAGATCCTGGGGCAGAATGAGGATGCGCAAAAAGTGGCCCCTCTCGGCCTGCTGGACTGCGCCGTGTCCCGCAACGGGTTCGGCCGCCAGGCAAACAGCTTTGAGACCATGCTGTCTATGGATGGAATCGGAGACGACATTCCGGCCGTGTTCATCCGCGCGCCATATATCGAACGGGCCGGTCCGTCGGTGAAGGTTCTGGCCAGGATCAGCCATGCCGGGTTCCACGGGGTCAGGATAGTAGCGGCTGAGTGCGGCAATGTGCTGGTGACGTCATTTCACCCGGAACTTACCGGGGATCTTCGCGTCATGGACTATTTTTGCTCAAAGATACCGCGCTGACCCGCTATTGGGTTGGCGGCAACCAGGCGCGCCGCCCCACCGGCGTTCCCCCTCCAGCGCCCAGCGCGCTTTCGCGCTTCTGGACAACATTGCTTAAAAAGGGCTATCACCGGGCTGTGGCCGCCGGAATCCGCAAGACGGCCCAGTACCGCAGAAATCCAGCGTCAGTGAGGGAAGAGTGCCAGCCATACGTTGCGCCCTGTTTCGGGTCTTTCTTTTATTCGCGTCCCTGAGCGCTATCTTTGCGCCTGGCCGGCAGGCGCTGGCGCAGCCCAGAAATATAGACTCGCTGATAAAAAGCGCACAGAAAAAATACGGGAATATCCGGCCTGAAATGTGGTCGGAAAACATCCCCGGCGTTACCGATAAGCTCCCTGTCGGCGTTGCCGGCGGCACCCCCCTCGTGGCCCTGACTCTTGACGCCTGCGGGGGCAAGGCCGGTGAATCTTATGATGCTGAAATAATCGCATACCTGCGCCAAGAGTCCATCCCGGCCACGATATTTGTCACCAACAAGTGGATTGGGGCCAACACTCCCGCCCTGCTCGATCTGGCCAATGATCCGCTGTTTGAAATAGCCGCCCACGGCGCCGCGCACAAACCCTGCTCTGTCAACGGCAAGGGCATTTACGGCATCCCCGGAACAGCAAGTATCAAGGAGTTGATTCATGAGGTGGAAGACAACGCGGCGGCAATTGAGAAACTTACCGGAAAGCGTCCCTTATGGTTTCGCTCCGGTACGGCATACTACGACGAAATTGCCGCCGAAATCATCCTTTTTTGCGGATACAACATTGCCGGATTCACCATTCCCGCGGACAGGGGCGCCACATTGCCCGCTGACGAGGTTGGGGCCAACGTGGCCTCGGCGCAAGCGGGCGCGATTGTGCTTTGCCACATGAACCGCCCCTTGAGCGGGACGCGCGAAGGTCTCAAGACCGGGCTGGCAGCCTTAAAGGCGTCCGGAGTCCGGTTTGTAACCCTTTCGCAGGCCTGGGAGCTTGCCGAAAACCGTGACGGCGCGTCCAAAGCCGAACCTGAAACGCCGTAGGCAGTATCGCCTCCCGCGATGCCGCTGCCCATGATGCGGGGTTTTCCGCCATCACAAGGCCAGGATCTGTCATCTTGGGAACCAGCGCAGCCTCTCCCCGATATCAGCGGGAAGGTAAAGCTCCCTGCCCCTGAGGGACAACAGGTCGAAGCGCTCGGCCAATTCGCGCGGAGTTGCCTGGCGCGGTTCGTCGACAATGCCCGCAAGATGCGCCAGATAGCCGACGACCTGCTCCGGGCGCACCCCCTCGTCACGCAACGCTCTCAATTCCAGCGATTTGTGCCGTTTGGCCAGGCGCTCGCCGTTATGGTCGTGCAAAAGGGGTATATGCGCGTAGCGCGGGGCGGCCCGCCCAAGCAGGCGCAGGATAAGAAGCTGCCTGGGAGTGGACATTGCCAGATCGCGCCCCCTCACCACCTCGGTCACGCCCATCAGCGCGTCGTCAACCGCAGCGGCCAACTGGTAGGAGACCACTCCGTCCGACCGCCGCACTGCAAAATCGCCCCCGCACTCGGCCAGACCGTATTGCACAGGCCCAAGCAGCCTGTCGTCAAAACAGACCCAGGCATCGTCCTCCGGTTCCGCGCGCAGGCGCAGGCTGGGTTTTCTGCCGGCACTATCCCTTTTCCGCCGCTCCTTGGCGGGCAAATCGCGGCACAACCCCGGATACGGCGCCCCTTCGTCGCCGACATGCGGCGCCGACGCCAGCGTGCGCAGCTCTTTTCTGGTGCAGTAGCAGGGATAAATCCTGCCGGCTTCCAGCAGGAGCCCCACGGCCTGATCATACAGCCCAAGCCGGGCGCTTTGCACATACGGACCAGCCAGGCGTCCCGCCGCAACGTCGGCGCAATCCGGCCCCTCATCCCAGTCTATGCCCAGCCATTTCAAATCCTCAATGATCGCGGCGGAAAACTCGGCCCTGGAGCGGTCCGGGTCGATATCCTCAATTCGCAGGACAATTTCACCCCTATTCTTCCTGACGCTCAGCCAGGCGACAAGAAAGGCGTACGCATTGCCCAGATGCAACAAACCTGTCGGGCTTGGGGCCAGCCTGCCCCTGGCGCGGCCGGAAAGCGCTTTGTCGTTATTTTCAAAAAACACGGATTGCTGTCTCCCACAAGCCTGGATTACAAATGGAGCCATCGGAGCAGTCATTTTGCTGGACAAAAACCGCTATGTCGAGTATTAAGGCAAAACAAATATATGCGGATTTATTGATATGAAAACACTGGCAACATGCAGCGATCTGCAAGACATCACCAAGGGCTGGAAGCAGGCTGGCTGCTCCATCGCCCTGGTGCCCACTATGGGCGCTCTCCACAACGGGCACGAATCCCTGATCCGTTTCGGGCGGGGCCTGGCCGACAAGCTGGTTGTAAGCATTTTCGTCAACCCCACTCAGTTCGCCCCGGGTGAAGACCTCGACAAATATCCCCGGAGCCTGGAAAAAGATGCGGCCGTAGCCGGACAGATCGGCGCCGACATCTTGTTCACGCCGTCGGCGGACGAGATGTACCCGGCGGGTTTTGACACCTGGATCGAAGTGCCAAAGATGAGTTCCCCCCTGTGCGGGCTCTCCCGTCCCACGCATTTTAAAGGCGTATGCACGGTTGTCAACAAACTGTTCAACCTTTCCAGGGCAGACCAGGCGGTGTTTGGCGAAAAAGACTGGCAGCAATACGCGATCATCAGCCGTATGGCCAGCGATCTGTGCATGCCGATCAAGCTCAACGCGTCGCCAACCGTACGCGAGAAAGACGGGCTGGCCTTAAGTTCGCGCAACGCCTACCTATCTCCCGCAGAAAGAGAGCAGGCTCCGATGCTGCACAAAGGCCTGATTGCCGGTCAAGAAATGCTCACAAGCTCCGGCCTTGGCCGCGCCTCTCTCATCAAGCGGAAAGTTCTGGATTTCTGGAAGGAAAATTTCCCGCTGGCCAAGGCTGACTACCTTGAAGTGGTCGACCCTTGGACGCTTGAGCCCGTGGAAGATATCACAGGTCCGGCCCGCATGCTCGCGGCAGCCTATGTAGGAAGGACCCGCTTAATTGACAATATCGTCCTGGGGCGTGAAACTCCACAAAAAACCTTTTAGTCAACGTTTATCAACAGGAGCACCACATGATTCCAGCCAAAGGAAAATACTATTTTACCTCCGAGTCTGTCACCGAAGGCCACCCCGACAAGATTGCCGACCAGATCTCCGACGGCATCCTTGACGCGCTTCTGGCCGGAGATCCGGATTCGCGCGTTGCGTGCGAAACCTTGGTGACGACAGGCATAGCCTTTATTGCGGGCGAAATCACGACCAAAACCAACGCCAACTTCACCGACATCGTGCGCGAAACCATCCGCAACGTGGGCTATTGCAGTTCGGAAATGGGCTTTGACTGGAAGACCTGCTCGGTAATTTCCTCTATCGGCAGGCAGTCTCCCGATATTGCTCAGGGCGTTGACAGAGACAAGGACGAAGACCAGGGCGCCGGCGACCAGGGCATGATGTTCGGCTTTGCCTGCGACGATACCCCGACCCTGATGCCCGCCCCGATTTACTGGGCCCACAAGCTCTCCGAACGCCTGACTTTTGTGCGCAAAAACGGCATTCTGCCCTACCTGCGCCCGGACGGCAAAACCCAGGTGTCCTTTGAGTATGTGGACGGCAAACCAGTCCGCATCACCAACGTGGTCGTGTCCTCGCAGCATGCCGAACATGTGACCCACGAACAGATCATCGCCGACATCATCAACGACGTCGTCGTTCCCACGCTGCCAGGCGCCATATTTGACAAAAACAACTGCGACATCTTCATCAACGCCACCGGCCGCTTCGTTATCGGCGGCCCAATGGGCGACTGCGGGCTGACCGGCAGAAAGATCATCAACGACACTTACGGCGGCATGGGCCACCACGGCGGCGGCGCTTTCTCCGGCAAGGACGCTTCCAAGGTTGACCGCTCCGGCGCCTACATGGCCCGCTACATCGCCAAAAACGTGGTCGCAGCCGGCCTGGCCCCGAAGTGCGAAGTCCAGGTGGCCTACTGCATCGGCCACGCCCATCCCGTATCCATCCTGGCCTCCTCCCTTGGCACCGGCATAGTCAGCGATGAAATCCTGACCAAGGCCGTGAAGGAAGTCTTCGACCTTCGCCCCTATCACATCGTAAAGCGCCTCGATCTCAGGCGGCCCATATTCAGCAAAACCTCCTGCTACGGACACTTCGGACGCGAATTGCCCGAGTTCACCTGGGAAAAAACAGACGCGGTCAACGACCTGCGCACTGCCGCCAAGGTGTAAGTTCAAACCAGGGCAGAGCGAGGCTTTGGGAGAGGAAGCCATAAGTCAGTGTTTCCTCTCCCGGTTCCCTCCTCTGCCGCTCTTGGCCATTTTTGCGAAAACATATCCCAAAGGGCGTTGCGCCCTTTCATTTTTTAGACAGGGGAAACGAAGCAAAAGAATGCGCTCCAACCTCTGTTTTAGCCATAAGTCCTTTGTATAACGCAGTACGACCTTGCTTTATGGGGCAAGGTGTGCTTATATTCCGCGAAACTGTTCCTAAAATACAACCCAGTTTCAGCCGATAAGATTTCGGATGGGCTTGCCTTGACGGCCCGCGCCGTATACTTCGGCGAAGCCGCCGGCGTGTTGTCACGCGCCGCCGCCCAATCTGAATCAGTCTCAAATCAAGCATGGATGTGTTATGCACAAAGACGCGAACCTCGGAGTCCAGAACGACGACCTCACTGACGACGACATTGTGGACCTTTTTGAAGTTGTCAAGCAGGGCAAGACAACGCCGGAAAAGTCCCCTGACGACAGCGGGGAAGTAGATTTCAGCAAAAGTCTGGAAGCTATGCTGAATAAACTTTCAGAAGCTGCTGAGGCCAAGGACGAAATAAATGCGGATGAAAAGCTTGATATGCCCACTGACGCTGAGGTTGACAACCTTTTGCAGGAGCTTGGAGTGGAATTGGATGGCTTGCCGCCCGATGCCCAGACGAATAACGCCGAACGGGACGGCATGGCCGACGAGCTTGACGTGAGGGAGCCGGCCGGCAACCCGGATGACCTGGCCTGGGTCGACAAAATGCTTGAGGACACAGCCGCCGGCCAGACTGGCCACGCCAAGCCCGACTCCGCGGTTCCTGTTGACCTGGACGGCCTGCCGGGAGCTTTCAAGTCCGAGTCGCCTGTGGACACGCTCGGCGCTGATCTGCATGCTTTCCCAGACCCGGAAGAGCTGCTGAAGGAGCTGTTTCAGAGTGAAAGCAGCGACGCTAAAAGCAAAGACGCGCCTGTTGAACCAGCCGATCAGGGTGAAGATCGGTTTGAGGCCCTGCTCAGAGAAGCCGAGAAGGCCGGCAGCGCACATATCGCAAGCCCTGCGCCAGTTCCCGGCGCCGCCGAATCCAGGGAGCTGGCGGACGATATGCAGTTGATAACCATTGAGGAAGAATACGAAACCGAAGATTCATCTGGCGCCCAAGACGACATGCTCGAAGGATTTTTGCCGGATGCCGGAGACAATGCCGCAATGCCGGCCGGGGACGTCGCCCTTGGGGCCAAAGAAGATCCCGCGGCCGGATTGATGCCCCTTTCTCCGCCTGAGCGTGAGCCCGAGGCTGCGCCTGAAGTGTCCGCCGGGCCGGACAGTGAGCCCGGCCGCGCATTGGAGGATGATGAAGCCACGCAGGATCCCGCGGCCGATTTCGACGAAGTCGACCTGAACGAGTTGGACGCCCTTCTGGATGACATGCTCGCGACCGCTCCGCCTTCAGGCCCGGTCAGCCCGCCTTCCATTTCACTTCTGGCAGCCAAGCCCGCAGCGGAGCAGGCCCTTGCCGGAAACGGCCAGGATTTGGGCATAATCCTCTCCCGCCTTGATTCGCTCGGCAACACCTTTGAGCAGCTTGACTCCAGGCTCTCCCTGCTCGAGACGAACATTGCGGCCCAGCCGCAGGCCGCGCAGGAAGTGAGCGCGAGCGATCTGGCTGCCCTGCGCGAAGAGGTCGGCAACCGCGTGCGCGAGCTGGCCGATCAAAGCCGGGACAAATGCGATGCCTTGGACGCATCTGTCCGGGAAAAAGAGCAAACTATCCGCGAACTAACCGCGCAGTTGGCTGAAGCCAGCTCCAGAATCCAGGAACTGACCGCGCAGTCGGTCGAAGCCAATGCCAAAATCCAGGAACTGACAGAGCAGGCGGCCGAAAGCATCACGCGGATCCAGGAACTGACCGAGGAAGGCCTGGAGCTCCAGAACAGCCTTGAGGCCACACAGGCGTCCCTGGGCAGCCTGCGGACCAGTATGGACAAAATGGCCGCCGAGGCTGCGGCCAAGGTCATCCGCGAAGAAATCGCCGCATTGCTGGCCGACGCCTACTCCTGAAATATCTCACGCAATTTTATATAAAAACATGCGCGGCTGCCCGGATCAAAGAATAATGCAGAGTCCGGGCGGCCGCACGCTGTTTCAGAGCTTCTGCCTGTGAATTTGAACCAAACCACCCCCCCGCCCGGCAGCCCTGTAAAACATCCGGAGCAGGCGGACGGAAACGGGGTAAACTCCCTGTTCTCCCGCATTGCTCCGGTCTATGACTGTTTCAACCGGGTTTTCAGCTTCGGGCTTGATGCCCTGTGGCGCAAACGGCTGGCCGCATCTGTCCTTGACGGGCATGCGGATACAGTGGAGCGAACCGAAGAGCCGGACGGGCTGGGGCCGGTCATCCTGGATCTGGCCGCCGGCACGCTTGAGGCATCCTTGGCCATCAAGCGTAAAAATTCCAGGGCGGTCGTCCTGGCTGTTGATTTTTGCCGGGACATGCTCGAAAGGGGGTTGAGAAAACTGGCTGCCAGGAATGTCTCGGGCATACTCCCCGTGACTGGCGACGCCTATTTCCTGCCCCTGCCCGATGCTTCGGTCGACGGCATCACCCTGGCTTTCGGCCTTCGCAACATGCCCGACCGGGGCAAGGTGTTTTCCGAGGCCATGCGCGTTCTCAAGCCCGGGGCCAGGCTCTGCGTCCTGGAGTTTGGCAGCGCCAAAGACCGCATCATGTTCGGACTATACAACGCCTACCTGAAATTCCTGCTTCCAGCGGGAGGAAGGCTCCTTTCGCGGGACAAGACGGCATACCGTCACTTGTCCGACTCGATCCAGGCTTTCCCGCCCGCTGACGCCCTGTGCGCCGAGATGCGGCTTGCCGGATTCAAAAACGTGGCTTATACACGGATGACCGCCGGAATCGTCTTTCTTTATACCGCCTCGATTTGAACGACGCTTTTCTGAATTTTATTAGGAGAATCGCATGGTCACCCTGAAAAGCCTTTTGGACAAGACATCCAGCCTGGCCGTGGTCGGCCTCGGCTACGTCGGCCTGCCCCTGGCCGTTCATCTGGCCAGGCATTTTCACGTCATCGGCTTTGACATATCCGCCAGACGGATCGAGGAGCTCCAGCAAGGACACGACCGCACCGGCGAGTTGGACGACAGCGTCATCTCCTCGTCCGGCGTTGAGTTTACCGGCGACCCGCAAGCGCTTGGCCGGGCCAGGGTAATCATCGTGGCCGTGCCGACGCCGATAACCGTTCATCGCACCCCGGACCTTGTCCCGGTGCAAAAGGCCTCGGAAACCGTGGGGCAGCACATGGCAAAAGGCGCCGTGGTCGTGTACGAGTCGACCGTCTACCCCGGAGTGACCGAGGAAATCTGCGTGCCTATTCTGGAAAAAGAATCCGGCCTGGCCTTTGGCCGCGACTTTACCGTCGGCTATTCTCCCGAGCGCATCAACCCGGGCGACAAGGTCAACACTGTTGAGCGCATCATCAAGGTCGTTTCCGGAAGCGACGGCCCGACCCTTGACCTCCTTGCCGGCCTTTACGGGCAGGTAATCACGGCCGGGGTACACAAGGCCTCGTCCATCAAGGTTGCGGAGGCCGCCAAGGTCATCGAGAATACCCAGCGCGACCTCAACATCGCCCTGATGAACGAATTGGCCCTGATCTTCGACCGGCTCGGCATCGACACTTTGGAAGTCCTCGAGGCCGCCGGGACAAAGTGGAACTTCATCCCGTTCCGCCCCGGCCTTGTCGGCGGGCACTGCATCGGCGTCGATCCCTACTATCTGACCTTCAAGGCCGAGGAGGCCGGATATCATCCGGAAGTAATCCTGGCCGGCAGAAGGACCAATGACCTCATGGGCCGGGTTGTCGCCCAAAAGACCGTCAAGATGCTGATCGCCGCCGGGCTGAACGTGCGCCAGACCAGGGTCGGCGTATTCGGCCTGACCTTCAAGGAAAACGTCTCTGATCTGCGCAACAGCAGGGTTGTGGACATCTGCGACGAGTTGGCCGACTTTGGCATTACCGTGCTTGTGACCGACCCCCACGCCGACCCGGCCGACGCAAAAGCGCACTACGGCCTGAAGCTTCTTCCCCTGGAAGACATGCGCGAACTCGACGCCATCATTCTGGCCGTGAATCACGATGCTTACAAACAGCTCTGCCCGCAAAGCCTGAAACAATACTATGCAAACCCCGAAAATGCCGTGCTCGTGGACGTCAAGGGCCGGTGGAACCACTCGCAGGCCCGGGACGCCGGCCTTGCCTACTGGCGGCTGTAATCACCCCGCCAAATAAACGCCAGGCCCTATGGAAAACAAACCCCGCATCGCCATTATGCTGCCAAGATTCAGCAGGTATGGAGGAGTCGAAGGCTACGGCTTCCGCCTGGCCGAATTCCTGGCGCAGAAGGGCCTTGAGGTAGACTTTATCTGCGGCCGCCAGGAAAGCGAGCCCCCTCCCGGCGTCCGGGTCATCCCCGTGGGCCGCTTCGGCGGGCTGCAATTTATAAAAAAACTCTGGTTCATGGCCATGGCCGAAAGAGCCAGACGCAAGGGCCAATACGATCTGAGCCTGAGCCTTGGCAATACCTGGAGCCAGGACATCTCCCGCATCGGCGGCGGCCCCCTGCCCACATTCTGGCGGCTGTCCCAAGAGGCCTGGCCGGCCGGCCCCCGCCGCTTTTTAAAGCAGCTTTCCCGCAAGCTGTCGCCCTCGAACTGGCTGACCATGCTGACCGAGCGCCGGCTCTATCGCAACACCCCCTACATCGTGGCGATTTCCGACCTCCTGCGCCAATGGATAGAAGAGACATATCCGCACCTGAAAGACCGGACAAACCCCGCCCAGGAACTGCTCACCATCTACAACTATCCAGACATATCAAGATTCTGCCCACCGTTAGATGAGGAAAAAACTTCGGCCAGGCGCAAATTCAACGCGGCTGACGATACATTCGCAATCGGCGTGGCCACCACAAATTTCGCCCTGAAGGGAGTCGGCCACCTGATCCGCGCCCTTGCCCTTTTGCCCGAAGATACCCATCTGCACATTGCCGGCGGCCGCCACCCCGCCAAATACATAAGGCAGGCCAAAGGTCTGGGCGTTGCCCAAAGGGTCCATTTTCACGGCAAGGTCACGGACATGCCCGCCTTTTACCACTCCCTTGACATGTTCATCCTGCCCTCCTTCTACGATACTCTGGCGAATGTGGTCCTTGAGGCCATGGGCAGCGGCCTGAAAACCATCTGCTCCAGCAGGGCCGGAGCCGCCAGCTTTGTACCGCCGGATCAGGTTCTGGACGATCCGGCCGACGCCCGCGAAATCGCCGAAAAAATCACCGCCCTGCGCGCAAAAGACCACATCCAGCCCTGCACCCCAAAGGGTTCCGGCCTGGAAGACTTCCACACTCTGATCATCCGCGCCTTAAACAAAAAGCGGGGGGAATAACAGGGGGAGAAAGTTGTTTTCCTCATCCGGCGGATGTACGCGCGGGCAGCGCTTGGAACGGCTTGCCCGGACATCTGCGCCGGACGACAAAGCTGAAAAGAGAGGCGGGCAATTTGGCGCCCGCCTCTCTTTTCAGCTTAAAGCCCGCGGCTTGTGCCGCAAGCGGATGGCGTTACTTCACTTCGGTGAAGTCGGCGTCCACCACATCGTCGTCCCCGGAGCTGGATGGGGATTGATGCCCTGCTCCGGCTTCGGGGCCGGCGCCCTGGGATTTCTGAGCGTAAAGCTGCTCGGCCAGCTTGTGAGAGGATTTCGACAACTCGTCCATGGCCAGGCGGGTGTTTTCAAAATCATCGCCCTCCATGGCCGTGCGCAGGACGGCCATCTTGGATTCCACATCATCCTTGAGGGACTGCTCAACCTTGTCTCCAAGGTCTTTGAGCGACTTTTCAGTGGCGTAAATCAGGGAGTCTGCCTGGTTGCGCAACTCGATCTGCTCCTGCTTCTTCTTGTCTTCTTCGGCGTGGGATTCGGCCTCCTTGACAAAGCGCTGGATTTCGGCTTCGGACAGGCCGGAGGAAGCGGTGATCCTGATGGTCTGCTCTTTGCCGGTGCCAAGATCCTTGGCCGAAACGTTCACGATGCCGTTGGCGTCGATGTCAAAGGCCACCTCGACCTGCGGGATACCCCTGGGGGCCGGGGGAATCCCGGTCAACTCAAAGCGTCCGAGAGTCATGTTGTCGCCAGCCATCGGGCGCTCGCCCTGGAGCACATGGATTGACACCGAAGGCTGATTGTCGGCGGCAGTGGTAAATACCTGGCTCTTGCGGGTCGGGATTGTGGTGTTGCGGTCGATCAGTCTGGTCATGACGCCGCCGAGGGTCTCAATGCCTAGAGACAGCGGGGTAACGTCAAGGAGCAGGACGTCTTTCACATCGCCCGCCAGGATGCCGCCCTGGATGGCCGCGCCCATGGACACGACTTCATCAGGGTTGACTGACCTGTTGGGCTCTTTGCCGAAGAAGTCGGTCACGACCTTCTGAACCAGGGGCATCCTGGTCATGCCGCCGACGAGAACCACCTCGTTGATATCCGTGGTCTTTAAACCGGCGTCTTCCAGGGCCTTTTTGCACGGGCCGATAGTGCGCTGCACAAGATCCTGGACAAGCGATTCCAGCTTGGCGCGGGAAAGCTTCATCATCAGGTGCTTGGGACCAGCCTGGTCGGCGGTGATGAAAGGCAGGTTAAGCTCGGTCTCCATGGAGCTGGACAGATCTTTCTTGGCCTTTTCAGCCGCTTCTTTGAGGCGCTGCAGGGCGAGTCTGTCTTTGGCGAGATCTATGCCGTTCTCTTTTTTAAATTCTTCCACAAGCCAGTTGATGATGCGCTGGTCGAAATCTTCGCCGCCAAGGAAGGTGTCCCCGTTGGTGGCCCGCACTTCAACGACGTTGTCTCCGACTTCCAGCACGGATATGTCGAAAGTGCCGCCGCCAAGGTCGAATACGGCGATCTTTTCGTTGTGTTTGCGGTCTATCCCATAGGCCAGGGAAGCGGCCGTGGGCTCGTTGATGATCCTTTTGACGTCAAGACCTGCAATGCGGCCGGCATCCTTGGTCGCCTGGCGCTGGGAGTCGTTGAAATAAGCCGGCACCGTGATGACGGCTTCGGTCACGGTTTCGCCAAGATAGGTTTCCGCGTCTGATTTCAGCTTGGCCAGGATCATGGCCGACACTTCAGCGGCGGTGTAAGTGCGGCCTTCAATTTCAACCGCGGCGTCGCCGTTTTTATCCGCCACTATATGATAAGGGCAGTGCCCCTTCCAAGATTTGATTTCAGGGGCATCGGCCTTGCGTCCCATAAGGCGCTTGATGGCGAATACTGTCCTTTCAGGGTTGGTCACCGATTGGCGTTTGGCGATATCGCCGACCAGCCGCTCTTTGTCGGTAAAGGCGACAATGGAAGGCGTGGTGCGCCCACCCTCGGGGTTGGTGATGCACTTTGGGTCCTTTCCCTCCATCACATAAACGCAGGAGTTGGTGGTCCCGAGGTCAATTCCTATAATTTTTCCCATGATTTACGCTCCCTCCTCAAGGAAATTGGCAGAGAATAGTTTAACACCCGCGCATTCTGCCGGATGCGCGGAAGATTGCTTTCGCCTTGTATAGTAAGTCTGTTTTTTTTACCGTCTAGAGGGTAGGAAGAAATTTAGGGTTAAATTTTTTCTTGACCTTATAAAACTAACAAATTAGTTAATTGCATGTTTACTGAACATTTGCGTGAAATGCCTCAAGAGTGGCGCCGGGCCTCTGAAATTTTTACGGCCATGGGCGAGCCGCACCGCCAGCAGATTCTGCTGCTTTTCGAGCCGGGAGAGGCCCTGTCCATTGCCGACATCGTTCAGGTGATTTCCTTAAGCCGCACTGCGGTGGTCCACCACCTGAATGTCTTGGAACATGCCGGCATCCTTTACCGGAAAAAACGCGGCAAGACCATCAACTACACCCTTGAGCACACAACTGTCCTAAAAGCGCTTGAAGACCTGCGTGATTATATTCACAACGTCTTTTGAGGCGCTCTGTCCGTTTAGAATTTATAATTGCATAAACAAGACTTTCAGAGTCCACCACCGGATTTTAAATGAACAACAACACCCCGCTCAGCGAAGGGAAAAAAGATGGCGGCGCCCGATATGTGTTCGGGCTGTCGAGCTGTTATGCCGTGGCCACGTTCTGCGACAATTTTTTCAAGCAGGTTGTGGTTTTGATGGCCGCCACCCTGGCAAAGCCGGAAATACAAAGCATCGCCACGATCCTTTTCGCCCTGCCCTTTATCTTTTGTTCCGCCTGGTGCGGCTGGATTACCGACAAGTTTTCCAAAAAGGATGTGATAATAGCGACCAAGGTGGCAGAACTGCTGATCCTGGCCGGCGGCTATTTTGCCCTGGTTTACATCAACTGGGCCGGGATGCTCGCTGTTATATTCCTGGTCGGCCTGGTGACCACTGCTTTAAGCCCGGCGCTGACCGGGTCCATTCCGGAGCTTTTCAATAATTCCCTGGTGCCGCGCGTCAACTCGTGGGTCAAGCTGTCCACCACCTGCGCGGTCCTGGCCGGTATCGCCGGAGCGGGCATTTTTCTTGACTTAAGGCCTGGAGGCGCCCTGCCAAGCTTTGGCTTTGATGACCAAGACCTCTTCGGACGGGCCATGGCCGGCGCGTTCGGCTTTTTGGTGTCGGGCATCGGGGCAACCGCGATTTTTTTCATCGGCCGCAGGGAAGCCGCCTTTGCCAACTGGGAAAAAAAGCCGAAGTTCCCCTGGTCCGGCCCAGTTGATTCAGTAAGGTATATACTTGAGTGCAAACGCAACGACAAACAGCTTTATCTTGTGCTGTTCGCCGAGGCCGTCTTTTACGGCGTGGCCGCCATATGCGCCATCAGCATCGCCAACCTGGCCAAGGATCTCGGCTACAGCGACACCCTGACCAGCCTTCTTTCGGCCTCGCTCATGATCGGAATAGCCATCGGCGCGGTCATTGTCGGACGCTACAAGGCGGACAGTTGGAAGCAAATACTCATTCCGGCCACAACCCTGATGGGCATATGCCTTTTGCTCACGGCATTGGCGGGATTGTTGCCAAAGTCCGCGCATCTGATAATCACCTGGAATCCGCAGTTGATCTGGCTTTTCATAATATTGCCGCTGTCCGGGGTGTGCGGCGGAATGTATCTCATCCCGCTGGCAAGCTTCATCCAAATCAGGCCTGACGCCGGAAACGTGGGCAAGGCCCTCGGACTTTCAAACTTCATGACCTTCGCGGCCATCGCCATTTTCGGGGCCACCTTCGGCGTGGTGGGCCTGCTGCCTCCGGCCGCCACCTTCATAATTTACGGCCTGGTCACCATACTATTTGCCTTTAACATTTTTTCCCGGCAGATGCGGGCAATTGACGACCTTGCAATGGCAGACATCCCGCCGACGCTGCCGGCTTTCTTTGTCAGGATGGCGCTTAAGCTCCGCTATAAAATTACTGTCAAAGGGCTTGAAAATATAGAATCAAAGGGTCCAAGCATATTTCTTCCAAACCATCCGGCCCTTATAGATCCGTTCATAGTCTATTCCAGCATCTCTGGCTTGAAGCCAAAGGCCCTGGTTGATGAAAACCAGCTTAAAGGATGGGTTCAAAGGCTGGCGGTCCGCGTGTTCGGGATAATCTCCGTGCCCACCCCAAAGGAAGAAGGCTCTTTTTCGTCAAAAAGGGTCAGAAAGTCGTTTGAATCTGTCGTAGATTCGCTAAAATCCGGGCGAAACGTGCTTTTATATCCTTCCGGACGCATTTTAAGGTCCAGCAAAGAAGAAATCGGGGCCAAATCAGCCGTTGAGCGCATCTTAAAAGAGATTCCTGATGTAAACATCGTGCTTGTCCGAACTTCCAACCTGTGGGGCAGCAGCTTCAGCCATGCCAACGAAAACCAGCCCAAACTGGTGCCGGGAATATTGCGGTCCATATTGAAGCTTCTGGCCAATGGGCTTTTTTTCGCCCCAAAAAGGCCCGTGCTTGTGGAGTTTGTCCAACCTGAGAATTTTCCACGCGCGGCCGACAAAAATGCAGTCAACGCCTGGCTTGAAGATTTTTACAACGCCAAACAACATGATCCGGTAAACGTCCCATATTATTTCTGGAAAAAATAAGTTATGCCCGCATGCCTATCATCCTGTTATAAATTGACATGTTCGCGCTCAGGAGCATTTTAGTATAACTATTTATTTTTTAAAGATAATTATTTATTAAATTTGCGTTCCGTTTATTGTGCGCCCAGAGTCTTTGTGGTACATTCGGCCAGTCAAAAATATGCCGCAGCCTCAATGCGGCAGCATGCGCCCCTATTCTCACACATAATATAACGAACCAGCGCTGTGCTTAAACTTACCCTGAGAAAACATCTGGAGCAATTCCACTCCAATAGTGATCTGGTCAAATGGTTTGATCCCCTTGAAGTAGCCATCGATGAAACTTCTGAGGACAAGGGCTTGTGTGTGTATTTTCCCCACGAGTTATTCGCGCGCTGGTTTTTAAGCACTTACAGGGATAATTTCGAAGCAAACATCAAAGACCTCATCGGCAAACTGTCCATCAATTATTTGACCGGCTTCCCGGTTCCGATGGAAAAAATGCCCGTAGCGCCAAAAAACGCCAGTTTGCATAATAATTCTTGGAATGTTGGAGAGTTGTCATCCTGTCCGCCAGAAAAATATACGTTTTCAAATTTTTTATATAACCGTAAAAACGATTTTCCGGTGGCGGTGGCCTTGAAGGCCAGTTTAATCGGCTCATTGGAAGAACGCGATATATATTCGCCCCTGATTATCTGCGGAAACAGCGGGTCCGGAAAATCCCACCTTTTGGGGTCTATTTGCAACAAGCTTTTGTCTGATAACAAGCATAGCAATATATTTTACGGCAACATCGAGCAGTTCGCCAAACTGATAAGGGCAGCCGAGTTTAGGCCAGGAGATCTTGTCAACTGGTATGATGCCGTGTTTATTGACGATGTCCAGAGAATACACGACAACATCGATTTGCAGGAACTTGTAGGGATTGTTCTTGACTCATATTCCTCGTCAAACAAGCTGCTTGCGTTAACGCTTGATAAATATCCGTCAAGCTACCAGGAATTTTCCTACAAGTTCACTTCACGGCTGAACAGTTGCCTTATAATTGAGTTAAAAAGGCCTGATGTGGACATCAGGCTAAAATTCATCAAACGGCTGGCCGCAACCCTTGATATAGGGCTGAGCAGCGAAGAGGCCCTCACCCTCGCCCAGCGCTTTTTCGACTTCAGGCATATAGAGGGTTCTCTGGCCAAGGTTTCAGCTTTCCGCTCCGTAAATCCGGATAAAAAAGATATTTCTCAGATTTTTAATACAGCGCCTTCTCCAAAGGCAATTACTCCACAGGCCATAATCAACGCCGTGTGCAGGCATTTCTCGCTCGACGCGGAAACGGTTGCTGGAAGTGGAAAAAAAAAGGCGGTGGTGGCAGCCAGGCAGATAGCCATGTTCCTGTGCCGGGATATCCTGGCCCTGTCTCTTGATTCAGTTGGAAAATATTTTGGCGGAAAAGACCACTCATCCGTACATTACTCAATAAAAAAAGTTCAAAGATTACAGGAAAGTGACACTGATATGAACAATACAGTATCTCAGTTGAAGAAAATGTTCCTTTCCAGCCAAAGCTGATCGGGCGTTGTGCCTAAGGCTGGCTTTATCTACTGTTGTCTACAAAGTGGTCGTTCTCAAAATTTTTATTTATAACAATACGTTAAACTAGTAGGAAACAAAAAAATCAACCCTTCTTTAATAAGGATCATTCATGTTTCTTAAAATATTTAAAGACGACGTCATCGAAGGCTTGCAAAAAGGAGCCAACATCATCCCCTCTAAAACCGGAGCGGCCTATCTTCGCACCATTTGGCTGAAAGCCGGGGCTGACGGTCTTGAGATATTGTCGACCGATTCCAGCCTTGAATTCAGGGGAACATATTCGGCTGAAGTTATTGAGCCCGGTTTGGCCGGAGTTCAGGGCAAGGCCTTTGTGGATCTTTTGCGCCGTCTTCCCGAAGGGCAGATATCTTTAAAATTGGACAGTCAGGCTCCCATTCTGCACATTGAACAGGGCCGGAGAAAATACAAGTTGCCGACTAATGAAGCCTCATGGTTTCAAAATTTCTCAGACTTTCCGGAATCAGGGGCGGTTGTCTGGGCCGGAGATTTCTTTCAGGATCTGATTGAAAAAATTATTTACTGTATCGGCGACGAAGGCATGGACGCCCTGGCCTGTCTGGTAATAAAGCCTGTTGGCGATGGTAAGATAGAAGTGGCCGGCATGAACGGCCATCAGTTCGCCATGGTGAGTTTTATCAATGAGGATTTGGGAACTCTTCTGCCGCCTGAAGGCATTCTCATTCAGAAAAAATATCTGGCCGAGCTTAAAAAATGGCTTGGAGCTGACGAAATAGACCTGAATATCAGCGAAAAAAGATTTTTTGTGCGCACGGGCAATAAAAAGGAAAGCCTGAGCATGCCCCTTTCATTCTATCAGTATCCGGATTATAAGACCTTTTTGAGCCGCTTGGAGGATGAGAGCGCCTCACGTCTTACGCTTTCAAGGGGCGAGGTGCAGGCCGCGCTGAACAGGATAGCCATCTTCAATAGCGACAGTAACCGTTGCACATATTTTGATCTTTCATCTTCCGAAATAAACATGTCCGCGCAAGGACAGGATGTCGGGACCGCTGACGAGACAATGGATGTAGAATTTGAGGGAAATTTGAAGAAAATTGCCTTCCCGACAAGTAATCTGCTGTCCATATTTGACCACTATTCATCTGAAAAAATTGAGATGGTGTTTACCGGAAGCGAGGGGCCCTGCGGCATAACCGGCTCTGGAGACAGCGGCTATCTGGTGATTATCATGCCGATGAAAATAACTGACGACAAATTCTACAGCGAGGAACAGGTCTGATGACCACAACCCCAGGGAAAAGCGGCTACAACGCTGACAGCATAACCGTTCTCGAAGGTCTGGCCGCGGTGCGCAAGCGCCCGGCCATGTACATAGGCAGTACTGACGCGCGCGGCCTGCATCATTTGGTCTACGAAGTTGTGGACAACTCCATAGACGAGGCCATGGCCGGGTTCTGCAATAAGATTAACGTAAGAATCCACATGGACGGCAGTTGCTCGGTTTCAGACAACGGGCGGGGCATCCCGGTGGACATCCATCCAAAGGAAGGGCGTCCGGCGGTTGAAGTGGTCATGACCAAGCTGCATGCTGGCGGCAAGTTTGACAATGAGAGCTACAAGGTGTCCGGCGGGCTGCACGGGGTGGGTGTTTCCTGCGTCAATGCGCTCTCAGAATCTCTTGAAGTCACCATCAGGCGGGGCGGCTACCGTTACGCGCAAAAATACAGCCGGGGAGTGCCCCAGGAAGATCTCCGCAATCTGGGTGAAGCGCAAAACCACGGCACGACCGTACACTTCACCCCGGATGAGGAAATTTTCGAGACTGTAGACTTCTCTTACGAAATATTGCGCAAGCGCCTTGAAGAACTGGCCTATCTCAACCACGGGCTTGAGATTGAGTTCGTTGACGAGCGTTCCGGAGATTCGGAGGTCTTTTGCTTTGAAGGCGGCATATCCCAGTTCGTGAAAGACCTGAACCAGGGCGATGCGGCAGTGCACGGCATCATTTACGGCTTTGGGCAAAGCGAACACATCACCGCCGAGTTCGCTTTGCAATATAACGCCGGCTACAAAGAAAACGTGCTGACTTTCGCCAACAACATCAGAACCAAAGAAGGCGGAACACACCTGCAGGGCTTCAAGACCGGCCTGACCAGGGCGATCAATAATTACCTTAAAAATTCCGATATCGGCAAAAAGTTCAAGGCCGCTCTTTCCGGTGACGACGTTCGCGAAGGCCTGACCGCCGTGGTTTCTGTCAAACTGCCTTCCCCGCAGTTTGAAGGCCAGACGAAAACCAAGCTTGGCAACAGTGAAGTGGCCGGTCTGGTGGGCGGAATAGTTTATGACAAGCTGAGCACCTTTTTTGAGGAAAACCCCAAGGACATAAAGCTGATCATCGAAAAGGCCATTGATGCGGCCAGGGCCAGAGATGCGGCGCGCAAGGCCAAGGATCTGGTCAGGCGCAAAGGGGCGCTTTCCGACAATTCCCTGCCCGGCAAGCTGGCCGACTGCCAATCAAAGGACCCGGCCGACTCTGAACTCTTCATAGTCGAGGGAGATTCAGCGGGAGGCTCTGCCAAGCAGGGACGGGATCCGAGCAAGCAGGCTATTTTGCCGCTGCGGGGCAAGATCCTGAACGTTGAAAGGACCAGATTCGACAAGATGCTGGCCAACAAGGAAATAAAGGCCTTGATCACAGCCATGGGCGCCGGCATAGGCCTTGTCGGCGGAGAGACCGACATAGATATCGGCAAGCTGAGATATCACACCATCGTTATCATGACCGACGCTGATGTTGACGGCGCCCACATCCGCACCCTGCTTCTCACTTTCTTTTTCAGACAGTATAGAGAACTTATCGATAATGGACACTTGTATATTGCCCAGCCTCCGCTGTACCGGGCCCATTCCTCAAAGTTTGAAAAATTCATCAAGGATGACGCTGCCCTGAACGATTTCCTGCTGGAAAGGGTCAGCAAGAGCGTCAGGGTTCGCGGCGAAAACGGGTATGAGTACAGCGGACGATCCATAATCAAGCTTGTCTCCGACATCACATTCATCCGTGAAAGATTCCATGATGCTGAAATAGCCGGATTGAACGAATCCTTGTTCCAAACCTTCCTGAAATATCCTGAACTGGTTGAACCAGAATTGTTCACCGAAGACGGACCGGAACTGGTCAGGCTGACCGAGTGGGCCAAAGAAAACGGTTTTGACATGCGCCTGGAGCTGGAAGAAACCGAGCTTGAGCAGCATTGCCGTATTTTGTTTGAGGATGCCAACGGCCATCGCACGAAGCTTGCCCCCGACTTTTTCAAGTCAAGAATGTACCGTCAGCCCTGGAACAAGCGCCAGGCTATTTGCGAGAAGGCCGGCGGTATGGTTTTCACCATTGAGAGCAAGGATGCCAGCTCCAGTGCCGACGGTCTGTTCGCCCTGGAGCAGAGCCTGTTTGATGAGGGCAGAAAGGGCATACACATCCAGCGCTACAAAGGTCTTGGCGAAATGAACCCGGAGCAGCTATGGGAAACGACCATGAATCCGGAAAACCGCATCCTTCTGCGCGTGAGCGTTGAAGACGCCGAGCAGGCGGACGAGGCCTTTGAAGAGTTGATGGGCGAGCGGGTTGAGGCTCGCCGGGAATTCATCGAAAGAAACGCCCTCACAGTCCAGGATTTGGATATTTAAGGGGCGAAGAGCTGGGGTGGAATAATAATAAATTGCTGTTTCAGTTCTTCAGAAATAAAGCATCTTAATAAAAAAAGAAGAAAACATGTCTGACAAGCCCTTAGTTAGCATCGAGCAGGAACTGCGGAAATCATACCTTGAGTATTCCCTCTCGGTAATCATCGGCCGGGCTATTCCAGATGCCAGGGACGGATTGAAGCCCGTCCACCGCCGCATTCTCTTCGCCCAGCACGAGTTGGGCAACGGATACAGCAGGCCGCCGAAGAAATCGGCCCGCATCGTCGGTGACGTCATCGGTAAATACCACCCGCACGGCGACTCCTCGGTCTATGACGCCCTGGTGCGCATGGCCCAGGATTTTTCCATGCGCGATCCCCTGGTCGACGGCCAGGGGAACTTCGGCTCAATTGACGGCGACGCCCCGGCGGCCATGCGTTACACCGAAGTGCGCATGTCCAGGCTGGCCGGAGAATTTTTGGCCGACATAGACAAGGAAACCGTCGCTTTCAGGCCCAACTATGACAACACCATGGAAGAGCCGTCGGTTCTGCCCACCAAGGTTCCCAATCTTCTCCTGAACGGCTCGTCCGGCATCGCGGTCGGCATGGCCACGAATATTCCTCCCCATAACCTGGGCGAGCTGTGCGACGGCTTGCTGCACCTTCTGGACGATCAGGACTGCACGGTCCACGACCTCATGGAGCACGTCAAAGGGCCGGACTTTCCGACCGGCGGCTTTGTCTACGCCGGCAAGGGGTTGGAAGACGCCTACACCACCGGGCGCGGCTCGGTGAAGGTGCGGGGCAAGGTCGAGGTAGAGACCCGCAAAAAGGGCGGCGAGAGCATCGTCATCCGGGAAATTCCTTTTGCCCTGAACAAATCCAGTCTGGTGGAAAAGATCGCCGCTCTGGTCAACGATCGCAAGATAGAGGGCGTGTCTGATTTGCGCGACGAGTCTGACCGCAAGGGGATCCGAATAGTTCTGGATCTCAAGCGCGGCTCCATCCCGGAAATCATCATCAACGCCCTTTACAAGTTCACCCCGCTTGAAACCTCGTTCGCCTACAACATGCTGGCTGTCGCCGGCAACCGGCCGCAACTTCTCACCCTGAAGTCCGCGCTTTCCTATTTTCTGGAGCACAGGCGCGAGGTGGTCATCAGGCGCACCAGATATGATTTGAAAAAATCCGAGGCCAGGGCGCATATCCTTGAGGGTCTGCGCATCGCCCTCGACAATATCGACGAAGTTGTCGCCATAATCAGGAATTCAAAAACCCCGCAGGAAGCCAAGGACGGCCTGGCCGCAAGATTCGGATTCAGCGATGTCCAGGCCCAGGCCATTTTGGACATGCGCCTGCAACGCCTGACCGGGCTTGAGCATGAGAAACTCCTTGAAGAATATCGGGAGCTTCTCAAGAAAATAGAATATTTCAAGTCCATTCTGGAAAACCCTGAAGTGTTGCGCTCGGTAATCCGCGAGGAGCTTGAAGACCTGAAGAAAACCTTTGCCACTCCCCGCAAGTCGGTCATTGAGATGGACGCCCTGTC
This sequence comes from Desulfovibrionaceae bacterium, assembly GCA_031551565.1. Classification (GTDB taxonomy): domain Bacteria; phylum Desulfobacterota; class Desulfovibrionia; order Desulfovibrionales; family Desulfovibrionaceae; genus Frigididesulfovibrio. The sequence goes on from JAVBNM010000019.1 coordinate 132,103, forward strand.
AGCCATTGACATTGAGGACCTCATCCCGGACGAGGACGTGGTCATCACCTTGTCCAGGCGCGGCTATATCAAGCGTACCACTCTAGACAACTATCAGCAGCAGAAAAGAGGCGGCAAGGGCATTGCCGGCCTGCATATGAGCGAGGACGACGTGGTCCAGGATTTCCTGACCACCTCAAATCATCAATATCTGCTTCTCTTCACCAACAAGGGCCGCATGCACCAGCTTAAGGTCCACCAGGTGCCGGAAGGAAGCCGTACGGCCAAGGGCGCGCACATCGCCAACCTGTTGCCGCTTGAAAAGGAAGAGTGGGTTTCGACGGCCCTGACTATCCGCGAGTTCACGGATGACCGGTTCTTCCTGTTCGTCACCAAGAAAGGCATGGTCAAACGCTCCGAGGCTTCGCTCTACGCCAAGTGCCGCAAGACCGGCTTAAACGCCGTGGGCCTGAGAGATAACGACGAATTGATAACTGTCCATGAAGTTAGTGAAGACGATCAGGTAATCCTGACCACATCCTCTGGCCTTGCCATCCGCTTTAATTGCGCCGAGGCCCGGCCCATGGGCCGGGGGGCCTCAGGCGTCAAGGGCATTGCCCTGCGCGGCGCTGATGTGGTTGTTGCCTGCGTGACGGTCAAGAGCGGCGAGGACGGCTCGATCATGTCCGTATCCCGCAAGGGCTACGGAAAGCGCACCAAGCTTGAGCTTTACCGCATCCAGTCCAGGGGCGGAAAGGGCATCATCAACTTCAAGACAACGCCCAAGACCGGACCGGTCATCGGGGCCATGACCGTCACCGACGACTCGGCCCTGCTGCTGCTGACCTCGGCCAACAAGATCATCCGCATCGGCGTCGAGGAAGTTCGCAGCGTGGGCAGGGCCACTCAGGGCGTGCGTCTCGTGAACATGGACGACGGTGACTCGGTAGTGGGCTTCGACCACATCGACGAAACCCCGGAAAGTTAGAGGCTGTGGCAACTCCATGGGGGAGGAGAGCCAGCGGGGCGTCGCCTTGGCGGTTCCCCTCCCCCAGCCCCTCCTCTCTTTTGCCCTTTTGGGGATGAGGGAATTTTGTGAGGTGGCGTGGTATAAGTCATTAATATGCTGATTCTTAAATTTTGCCAGTTATGGAAATATCGTCAGAAGATCACAAAGCTCGCGTTAAGAAAAAAGGGTTAGCCTTTCGGCTGGCCTTTTTTTCCAGAATGATGCTTGTCCTGACATTAGTTTCTTTTGTGCTTTCGCTGTCTGCTTGCGGCTGGAACGGCGAGGACGCCAATGACCTGGCCAGGGCCGATCTGGCCATGCGCCAGAGTGAATACGGCGATGCGGAGATGTTTTATGAACGCTACCTGCGCAAAAACCCCAACGGGGATCAGCGCTGGCAGGTCTGGAAGCGCTTGGTTGATCTGACTCTCAACATCCGCCAGGATAATCCAATGGCTATGGATTATCTTGAGATCATGCTCGTGGAGTTTGACAAGGACGCGGACAGGCGCCGGGAAATTCAGATCAAGCTCGCGGATTTGTGCCATGAGGCCCGCAGGCACGCCAGGTCCGTGCAACTTTGGGAAGCCCTGGCCCGGGACGAGGGGCTCGAGCCGAACAAAAAGGCGGAGATCTGCCGCAACCTGGCCAAGGCCTATCTGCGCCACTTTGAATTCACTATGGCCAAGGACACCCTGAAGCTGTGCCTGGCCCTGGAGGCCACTTTCGAGCTTAAGGCCGGTTGCATGTACGAGCTGGCCGAAGTGCAGATGCTTACGAATGAGCTTGAGGAGTCGCAGATAACCCTGCGTTCGCTCCTCCAGCAGGCAAACATCCCCGAAGCGCAACGGGTGCTGGCGGTCTTCATGTTGGCGGACGTCCTTGAGCAACTCGAACAGTTCGAAGAGTCGAAGCAGTTTTTTGAAACCATCAGGAAAACATACCCCAACCCCAGGGTCGTGGAACTGCGCCTGTCTTATCTGCAAAAGCGCGAAGCGAAGAAAAAATAGGCCCAGAGGCCGCGCCATTCATATACCGCAGACGGGCGGCTGCGGGCTTCCTGCAACCTGCGGAGCGCGTGCCGTCCTGCCCTCTCTGGACGGCTTGTCCGGGCGGGGTCTGGACTGAATGCATATGCGCTGGGCAGCAAAACTGCCACGTCCAACCGCCCTGTTGGCTCCCTCCCCAGGCTGGACAAAAATCCTGGCAGGACGTAGGCTCTCACAGTCATATCGCGTCATAACCACAGCCTTTCAGGAGAATCAGATGCGCTCACGCTTTGTTATGTTTATCTTGGCTGCAATCGTTTTGTGCGCCGGCTGCGCTTCCGACGGAAGTTTCAGCAATCCATTTGAAACCGCCGTGCCGACCCCTGGCGGCAACTACTATTTTGGCGAATTCAGCGACGTTCCCATTCCCAACGACATGAGCGAGAGTTCGGGCGCGACCTTTGTCTCGGTCCATCCAAGCGGCATCAAGAGCGGAGTGCAAAAGTTCAGCGGCCTGGTCGACGCTGTTTCTCTTATCAAGACCATGCGCCGCAATATGGCCGATCAGGGCTGGGTGCTGCGTTCCCTGCTGCGTTCCACTGAATCTGTGCTTGTGTTTGAAAAGGCCGACAAGGTTTGCTCCATCCAGATATCTGACGGGACTTTCAGCACGTCCATGCGCGTATTTGTATCCCCCCGGCTTGAGGGCGATTCAATGGACCTGGATATTTCAGCTTACTCGGCGCCAGGGCAAACCCCTCAGGAGCAGAGCCTAAGCAAATGATAAAAGGAACTTGCGCATATTCTTTTCTTGAAGGAAAGCGCCTGCAGCTTGGCGTGACCGGATCGGTAGCGGCATACAAAAGCTTTGAGATTATGCGCTCGCTGCAGCGTATGGGAGTCAAGGTAGGCGTGACCGTGACCTACGCCGGGCAGAAATTCGTTACCCCGGAAGCCTACATCGCCCTGAGCGCCGAGCCGGTCTTCACCAAGATGTTCGCCAGGGAAGAAGGGCCGTTCGGGCACCTTTACCCCGGCGGCGAGGCCGACGCCTTTGCCATTGTGCCGGCAAGCGCCACCACCATTTCCCGCATCGCTCAGGGCACGGCCGAGGAGATTCTATCGGCTCAGGCCCTGGCCTGGACCGGGCCGATTGTCATAGCCCCGGCCATGAACCCCAGAATGTGGGCCAACCCGGCCACCCAGGCCAATACCGACACCCTGGTTTCCCGCGGGCACATTATTGTGCCGCCGGGAACAGGCCTTGTTGCCTGCGGGGATGAGGGCCAGGGGCGTCTGGCCGATGAGCGGGATATTCTTTTCGCGATAGTCTCCTCGCTCTGCCCGCAGGATTTCAGGGGCCGCAAGGTCATGGTCACCCTTGGGCCGACCCGCGAGGAGTGGGATGGGGTAAGATTTTGGACCAACCACTCCACCGGCACAATGGGCGCGGCTCTGGCCGTCGCCGCTGCCGCCAGGGGCGCCGAGGTGCATGCCGTTTGCGGGCCGGGGTCTCCCTGGCTGCCGTCTGCCATCAAGCGTTATGACGTTGTCAGCGCGAGGGAAATGCACGCCCAGGCCCTGTCGCTTTGGCCGGGCATGAATACAGGCATCTTCACCGCGGCTGTGGCTGACTTTTCGCCGGAGCCCTACGGCAGGGACAAGTTCAAGAAAGCCGGCAATGAAAAGGGCTTCAAGCTCGCTTTTGCGCCCAACCCGGATATCCTGCAGGAGATTGGCTCTCAAAAAACGAAACAGCAGAAGATAATAGGCTTTGCGGCGGAAACAGGGGATCTTCAGGATCAGGTAAGAAAAAAGCTGCACCGCAAAATGGCTGATATCATTGTGGGCAACCTTGTAGGTAAAAAGGATTCCGGCTTCGGCCAGGGATTGAACACCGTCTTCGTGGCCGACTCGTCCGGCCGCGAGGAAGGCTGGCCCGCCCTGCCCAAGCCCGAAGTCGCCTGGAGGATTCTCGAGTGGCTGTCACGCCTTTGAACATGCCGGAAGGGCTTCGGCCCTGGCACAACCTGGGGCTGACCCATCTCATCGTCGATGGAGCAGGATGCCTTGAGTTCCACCGCCGCAGGAATTGGGAAACGCCCGCCAATGCGCCGGCAGAGCAAAGAACTGTGGCCCGATCTTCTTCTTTGGCCCCCAGGGTTCCCTCGCCGCCTTCGGCTGGGCGCCCGGACGCGAGGCGTCATGATGGGAGCGCGCGCAATGCCCGGGCGGATGTCCGCCCGGATGCCCGAACCGGTATGCAGGCTCCGCAACCAGCCGGGCGGGCGCAAGCCCCCTCTCCCCCCCCGGGGCGTCCCTGCGGCGGCGTTGACGCATCCGTCTGGCCCGAGAACTGGCAAAAGGTCCTGCCGGCTAAAAGATCCTGCCCGATGCTCTGGTCATATCCGGAACTGGGCAGAGACCTCCTGCTCAAGGAAGGCCCGGGCTGCAAGGAGCGGTCGGCCTGTTTCCGGGGCATATTCGAACGGCTGAGCCTGTTTCGCGGAACCAGCGTGTTCTGGCCGATGGCCCTGCCGGATGAATCCGGGAACATGGTTTCCAACCCGGAGATGTTTCTCTCAGGGATAAAACTTCTGAACCCCAAGGCCGTTTTGCTCTGTGGGCCGGAAGCGGTGAGCGCGTCAAGGCTCGGTCTTGATTTTTCCCACACTTATGATGAACGTTTGAGCGGCGGCCGCTTGTTCATCCTTTTTCCTTCCACCGGACAATTGATCGAAAACCGGCAGGCCTTTGACGCGGCCTGCGAATATTTGCAATCACGGTTTGCCGAGATATGCGCCCTGCACCAACCCAAAGGCAAGTTATGAAAATTTTGGTCACCGGCGCTGCCGGATTCATTGGTTTTTCGCTGAGCAGGCGGCTTTTGGCCGACGGGCACGAGGTTGTCGGTCTGGACAACTTGAACCCCTACTATGACGTGTCTCTTAAAATGTCCCGGCTGGGCGTGCTGGAGGGGCAGAAGGCCTTTTCCTTCGCCAAGATGGATGTGGCCGACGGAGAGGGGCTGAGCGGCCTGTTTAAAAAGAGCGGCTTTGACATCGTTGTCCACCTGGCCGCCCAGGCCGGGGTCAGATACAGCATTGAAGACCCGATGGCCTATGTGACCTCGAATCTGGTCGGTTTTACGAACATCCTTGAAGCCAGCAGGCACAACAAGATCAAGCACCTTGTCTACGCCTCCTCAAGCTCGGTTTACGGCCTGAACACCTCCATGCCCTTTTCGGAAGACCAGCCGACTCACCAGCAGGCCAGTTTTTACGGGGCCACCAAGAAGAGCAACGAGGTCATGGCCCATTCCTACAGCCACCTTTACGGCTTGCCGACAACCGGGCTGCGCTTTTTCACCGTGTACGGCCCCTGGGGGCGGCCGGACATGGCCCTGTTCCTTTTCACCAAGGCCATGCTTGGCGGCAAACCGATCAAGGTTTTCAACCACGGGGAAATGTCGCGCGATTTCACATACATCGACGACATCATCGATGGAGTGGCCCGGGTGTCTTACGCGGACGTGAATGACCTCTACGGCCCGGGCATTCCTTACGGAGTGTTCAACATAGCCAATGGAGCGCCTGTCAGCCTGATGCGCTTTATCAGCGTGCTTGAGGAAACGCTCGGCAAAGAGGCGATCAAGGAATACATGCCCATGCAGGCCGGGGACGTGAAATCTACCTTTGCCAGCACCAAGGCCCTGCACGCCCTGACCGGCTACGCTTCGACCACCCCGGTCGAGGTCGGGGTGCCCAAGTTCGTTCAGTGGTACAGGGAATACTATAAAGTGTAAGGCGGGAATCGCCGTGGAGCATGCGCTGATCGAGATAAAGGGTTTGAACAAGTTCGTCGGCCACGGCGGCAATCGAATTTGCATTCTCAAAAATGTCGATCTGACCATAAACCGCGGCGAATTCGTCTCGATCATGGGGCAGTCCGGCTCCGGCAAGTCCACCCTGATGAACATGCTGGGCTGTCTTGATACCGCCACAAACGGCTCCTATAAAATCAACGGCGTTGAAACAAGCCAGATGACCGGGAACCAGAAGGCGGATCTGCGCGGCAGCACCTTTGGCTTCATCTTTCAGCGTTACAACCTTTTGAGCAGCCTGACGGCCATCGGAAACGTGGCCCTGCCGGCCACCTATGCCGGTTCCCCCCACAAGGAGCGCATGGCGCGGGCCGAAAAGATCCTGGGCAACCTGGGCCTTGCGGACAAGCTCCACAGCAGGCCGAACGAGCTTTCCGGCGGCCAGCAGCAGCGGGTAAGCATCGCCAGAGCCCTGATGAACGGAGGAGACGTGATCCTGGCTGACGAGCCGACCGGGGCCCTTGATTCGGCCAGCGGGATCATGGTCATGGACATCCTGACCGAGTTGCACAGAAAGGGCCATACCATAATCCTGGTCACCCACGATCCCAATATCGCCAAATATGCCGAGAGGGTCATCGAGATAAAAGACGGCATGATCGTCTCCGACCAGCTCACCAGGGAGCGGGAGGAAGCCGAAACGCTCACCAGGCGGCAAAAGAAAAGATCCGGGCTGCTCGGCTATTACCGCGACCAGTTCATGGAGTCATTCAGCATGTCGGTCCAGGCCATCGGCGCGCACAAGCTGCGTTCCATCCTGACCATGCTCGGCATCATCATCGGCATCGCCTCGGTCGTCTCGGTCATCGCCCTTGGACGGGGCACGCAGGACAAGATACTTTCCGACATCAGCTCCATGGGCACGAACACCATCACCGTCTATCCGGGCAAGGGCTTTGGGGACATGCGTTCCGGCCAGATCCAGACCCTGACCGTGGACGATTCCGAAGTTCTTGGCAGGCAGAGCTATCTGGACAGCGCCACGCCCAACACCTCGGCCACAGGCATCATGACCTTCGCCAATATTTCCGTTAACGCCCAGATCAGCGGCGTGGGCGAGCAATATTTCGAGGTCAAGGGCCTTTTGGTCGAGCGCGGGCGCCTGCTCGACAAGAATGACGTGGACAACAACGCCTCGGTCGTGGTCATCGATCAAAACACCAGGGACAAGCTCTTTCCCGGCGTTTTAAACCCCATCGGCAGCGTGATAATATTCCGCAAACAGCCCCTTGAGGTGATCGGGATCACCCAAAAGCAGGACTCGGTCTTCGGCTCCGGCGACAACCTCAACCTGTGGGCGCCATACACCACGGTCATGAACAAGATCACCGGGGCGCGCCACATAAGCTCCATCGTGGTCAAGGTCAGGGACGACGTAACTACCCAGGTGGCCGAGAAAAACCTGACCGCCCTTCTGACCGTCAAACACGGCCAGACCGACTTTTTCACCCAGAATACCGACAGCATCAAAAAGACGGTTGAAAGCACGACCGACAGCATGGCGCTTCTAATCTCGTGCATCGCTCTGATATCGCTGGTTGTCGGCGGCATCGGGGTCATGAACATCATGCTCGTGTCCGTGACCGAGCGCACCAGGGAAATCGGGGTGCGCATGGCCATCGGGGCCAGGCAATACAACATTCTGGAGCAGTTTCTGATAGAGGCCGTGCTAATCTGCATCATCGGCGGATTTATCGGGATCGTCTTTTCCTGGGGCATCAGCATTGCCTTTGGCTATTTCGTCAAGAGTTTCGCCATGACCTTGTCCACGGGCTCGATCGCCCTGGCCCTGGTCTGCTCGACTCTTATCGGCGTCATGTTCGGTTTCATGCCGGCCAGAAGCGCCTCCAAACTGAACCCGATTGAAGCCCTGTCGCGAGACTGACGGCAAAGCGCGGGAATATCGCTATGGCAGCCTCTTTTGCTGAAAAATTCCGTCTCACACTGGCCGCCGCCGGGCTGCTGGCCGTTTTGGGCTGCACTGCGCCAAGGCACGCGGACCTTGCAACGCAGCTCCAGCATTCCCCGGCGATAGAGGCCGCCTACACGGCCGACAAAAACTGGTGGACCGTTTACGATGATGAGCAGTTAAACCGGCTGGTCGAAACCGCTCTTGCAAGCAACGTGGATCTGGCCAAGAGCGCGGTCAGCATAAACCGCGCTCTTTACCGGGCCAAACTGCTCGGGGCGGATCTTTTGCCCGCGTTTTCAGCCGACGCCCAGGGTTCGGCCAGGCGCAACATCAAGGTCGGCGACCATTCCGTGCGTACCATCAGCGGCGAATTCGCCGTCAATTACGAGGTGGATCTCTGGCGCAAGATTGCTGACGCCGCCAGCGCCGGGGAATGGGAGTATCTGGCTACAGTCGAAGACCTTGAATCCGCCAGGCTGGCCCTCATCAACAACGTGGTTGATGCCTATTTCCACCTGGCCTATGTGGATGACTCCATTCTGGTAACCAGGGGGAGCATCGCCAATTATGCGAGAATCAAGGACGTCGCCCAGACAAAATTCGACTATGGAAAGGTGGATGCGATTGAGCCGGCCCTGGCCCTGCAATCCCTGCTCGGAGCCGAAGGCAGCCTGATAAGCCTTGAATCCGAGCGCAAACAGACCGAGCAGACCCTGCGGGATCTTCTCAACCTGCGCCCGGAAGCGCCGCTTGAATTTGTAGCGCCGGATATCCTCAAGATGCCTGTATCCGGGGTGGAGCTTGACGTGCCGATGGCGGTTCTGGTCAACCGGCCGGATCTCAGGGCCTCTCAAAACCGTCTGCAAAGCGCGTTCAAAGATCTGCGCTCGGCCGAGAAAGACTGGTTCCCGACCGTCTCTCTCGGCACTTCGCTTTCATCTTCATCCGACAAGGTCAAAAGCATGATTGACGTGCCTTTCCTGTACGGGGCGATCTCGGTAAACCTTCCTTTTTTGCAGTGGAATACCGTCAAGTGGAATATCAAGATCTCCGAGGCCGACTATGAGGAGGCCCTGCTCGACTTTGAGCAGAGCCTCACCACGGCTCTGAACGAGGTGAACGCATATTTTTACCAGTATCAAAAGGCCCTGGAGGCCTTGTCCAACGCCAAGCTCAAGCACGGCCAGGACGTCAAGGTGAGCGGCTATTACAAGGAGCGCTACGAATCCGGAGCGGACGAGCTGTCCGACTGGCTTGGCGCCCTGAATACCGAGATGTCGTCGCGCATAAACCTGATCAACAGCCGCTACAGCCTGATCCGCTATGAAAACATGCTCTTCAAGGCCATGGCCGGGCGCTACGTCAAAGTTGGCCCGGCTGCGGCAGAAGGGGCTGGAATGGGGTCCGAATCCGGGCAGGCAGGCCCTGCCGCAAAGCAGGTGAACCATGAATAAGAAAGTCCGCTACCTGATAATCGGGCTGGCCGCGGTAGTGGCGCTGGTCTTGATCCAACGCCTATTCTTCAGTTCGAGCGAAAAGATCGACTATCTCACCGAAAAGGTGCGAATCGGCAAGATAGAGCAAAAGGTCATAGCAACCGGCGAGGTGGCCGCCGCGCAGCTTGTCACTGTGGGCGCGCAGGTCTCCGGGCAGATTAAAAAACTCCACGTCCACCTGGGTCAGGAGGTTAAAAAGGGCGACCTGGTGGCGGAGATCGATTCAACCACCCAGGAAAACGACCTGAACATCAACAAGGCCAAGCTGGAAACCTACAAAGCCCAGCTTAACTCCAGGCAGATCGCCCTGAAGATCGCCCAGACGCAATACAACCGTGAAGCCGGACTGAAATCAAAGGACGCCACCTCAAGGGAAAACTTTGAAAATGCCGAAAACGCCCTGGCGCAGGCCAAGGCTGACGTGACCGAGACCCAATCCTTGGTCGTGCAGACCCAGATCGCCGTCAGCACGGCCGAGGTAAATTTGGGCTACACCCGCATCATGGCCCCGCTGGACGGAACCCTTGTGTCCATTCCGGTCGAGGAGGGGCAGACGGTCAACGCAAACCAGACAACGCCGACCATCGCCCTGATCGCGGATCTTCGGGAAATGGAAATCAAGATCCAGATATCCGAAGGCGACGTGACCAAGGTAGCGCCGGGCATGGAAGTCACCTACAGCATCCTTTCCGAACCGGGCATGGTTTTCACCGGGAAGCTCAGGTCCATTGACCCCGGCCTGACCACCTTGACCGACGGCACTTATGCCGGGGCGGTCGATGCGGCCAGCGCCATTTATTACTATGGAAAAATGATTGTCCCCAACCCTGAGGGCAAGCTGCGCATCGGCATGACCACCCAGAACGTCATCCTCCTCAAGAGCGCCGACAACGTCCTCATAGTGCCCACTCTCGCCCTGCAGGGCCAGGGCGCCTTTGTGCGGGTTCTTGAAAAGACCGGCAAGGTCGTTGAGAAAGACGTGGTCACCGGCCTTGCCGACAGCATGAACACAGAGATAATCTCCGGCCTCCAAAAGGGAGATCTGGTCATACTTTCGCAAATGACAGCCGATGAAATAGATGCAAGCGCGGCCAGCAGCCCCGGGCGTCGCCGTCCCCGGATGTAAACTTGAGTGGCGTTTTGTTTCGGCTTTGCCCGTGGCTACGGTGTGCGCTCAGTTACCGGAAAGCTTAAAAAAGTGCCTGTAAAATTATAAGACTGCGTAATTGCAGGTTTTCTATTTTAGATTGCCTCTTTATAAAAAGTCTAAAATTTGATATGTTCCGCGAAGTTGATGAAAAAGACCGGCGATACCTGGGCCTGCAGCCATCTTCGCTAATGCGGCCCGTGCTGTGTTCCTCGTTAATTCTTCCACTGACTTCACAGAGATTTCCGCATGTATAAATCCCGATACAGGCCAAGGCATCCTCGACGCACCTTCACGGCAAGGGCGCGCCGCCTGTTTGTCTTGACCTCGCTGGTGGCGGCCATAGTTGTTTTCTGCCTTATCTATTTGGAGTTTTATCATTACGAGGCCCCTGAAGAGACTCAGGTGGCTGAGATGGAACAGGAGCGGGAGACGCCGGCGATGGTCCGACCCGGCGATGATGAGGGTGGCGAGTTGGCCGGAAGGCAGGAGCAGGAAGAGCCCAGGGAGCGGGAAATTCAGGGACAGATCAACCCGGGAGACACCGCCGGAAAGCTTTTGCTGCAATGGCTGAACAACAACGAGGTGGCGGCCCTGCTTGAGGCCTGCAAGGACGTCTACGGCCTGGAGAAGGTGCGTGTCGGCCAGCCCTATGTCGTCACCCTGGACAAGGAAGGGGTCTTTGTCCGCTTTGAATATGAAGTAAATCGGGACCAGAGGCTGATTGTCGTCAGGGACGGCGAGGGTTTTGCCGCGCGGCTTGAGGAAATCGCTTATGATATTTTCTTGCAGCGCATCAAGGGGCAAATTGATTCCAATCTGTTCGCCACCATGTCCGACCTTGGCGAAGGCGCCCAGCTTGCGGTTCGCTTGAGCGAGATATTCGCCTGGGAAATCGATTTCATCCGCCACATCCAGCCAGGCGACTCGTTTCAGGTGCTGGTTGAGAAGCGCTATCGGGATGGGGAATTCAGCGGCTACGGCAAGCTTTTGATGGCTGTCTTCACTAACAGGGGCAAGGAATTCCAGGCCTACTGCTTTCAGGATAAAGAAGGGTACACATCCTATTACGACGAAGACGGCGGAAGCATGAAGCGCGCCTTTTTGAAAGCGCCCTTGAGCTTTACCCGCATCTCCTCGCGATTCACCACCAAACGCTTTCATCCCATCCTGAAAACATGGCGGGCGCATCCGGCGGTTGACTACGCCGCTCCGAGCGGCACCCCGGTTCTGGCCATAGGCAACGGGCAGGTGAACTTCTCCGGCTGGGGCAAGGGCGCCGGCAATTATGTCGTGCTCAGACACGCCAACGGATATGAGTCCATGTATCTGCACCTGAAAGGCTTTGCCAAGGGCATTAAAAAGGGCGTCCGGGTCGATCAGGGTCAAATCATCGGCTATGTCGGCAGCACCGGCTATTCCACCGGCCCGCATCTTGACTTCCGAATCAAAAAAAACGGGTCCTTCGTCAATCCGGAAAGCACGCTTTCGCCAAAGGCCGAGCCGGTGAACACGGCCGAGCTGCCCTCCTTCGAGGCCGAGCGCGATCTTTGGCGCCTCTATATGGAAGGCAAGAAGGAGCTGGCCGAATATTCCGACAAGGATGAAAGCCAAGAATCCGCGACCATCGCCAACTGAGCTTCCCCCTTAAATTGTACGTCTTTATGAAATAGGCACATTCAACCGTCAAGGAATTCTCTGATGTCGGACACCTTAACCCATAAGGCCCTGGCAGACTTGCTCGGCGTCTCGGTGACAACTATAAAAAGCTACCGGCGCAAATTCCCTGGCTGCATCCCTTTGGAGAACCAGGGGAAGCCCATTCGCTTCAAGCCGCAGGCCGCCACTGTAGGGACCAGAATCAGGGATTTTTTCACCCAGGGAATGTCTGTTCCCGAAGTGCGTCTGCGCCTGGCCCAGGAGTTTGACTGGATTTCGCCCGATGCCCCAAAGGGGCATGCCGATGAGGACGCCGACAACGGTCCTTCTCGCGAGAAAGCCGAAATAGCTCCGGATTTGGCCCAGAACGTCAACACCCTGGCCAAGAGCATGGTTGCGATGAGTCAGCAGCAGAAGTCAATTTTGACGCGCATGCAGACCATCGAAGATATGCTTGAGCAGCTTGGGCTCAAGGATCTGTCGGAATCGGCCCGGCAGTTGAAAGCCGAGTCCGGACAGGCCGAAAGCCTGCTGGAAGAACGCCTCGGGCACCTTGACTCCGTAACCCACGCCCTGGCCGAAGCCATGGGCTCCTTGTCCGGCAGGCTTGAAAAATTTCTCGGCGGCAGGCAGGCCGCGGCCGAGGAATGGCAGGCCCAGGGCGGTCTTTCCGGCGCTCTGGCTGGCCTGGCCAAGGAAGAGTCCAGGCAGTCTGAAGAAGCGGCAAACAAGGTGGTTTCCTTCAATGCCGCCAAAAACCGCTCCCCCGCCCCGGCCCGCGAGGAATCCCTCCAGCCGCAGGCCCATGCTGCAAAATCACCCCAGGAGCCTGCCAGGTCGTTTTTGACCGCGCCCCTCATCGTGCGTACCGCCCAAGGCCACCACATCAGTCCGGCCGGGCGCAACCGGGGGCGTTTCAGCCTAAACGACCTTAAGGCCATGCTCATTTATGGTTTTTCACCTCCCAACCACTACACCCTGCACTGGGAATCCCACGGCCAGGGCTGGTGGCTCAAGCTCAAGCAGGAAGAAAAACCCGAGAATGAGCCGCTTTACCTTCTGCTTATGGAGCTTCCCGCCCAGGGCGGCGGCACGGTCGTCGAGATTCTCCAGGTGAAAAGAGGCGAGGAAAACCTCCACCCCGTGGAGATCTGCGCGATTATCGATTCTTTCAGCAGCATATAGCGCCGCTGCATATCTCAATATTTTGGAGCAAAAATGCTGGCCATCTTGAACTACGAAGCGGGCAACCAGACCAGCGTGCTGCGGGCCTTGACCGCCCTGGACATACCGGCAAAAATCACCGCGGATGCTTCCACCCTGGAAAGCGCCGACTGCGTCATCTTCCCCGGCGTTGGCGCGGCCCGCCAGGCCATGACCCACCTGGCCGCAACCGGCCTGGACAAGGTCCTGAAATCGCTGGTTGAAAAAAACAAACCCCTCCTGGGCATCTGTCTAGGGTGCCAGATCCTTCTGGATCACAGCCAGGAATCCGATACCCAAACCCTGGGCATCATCAAGGGCGACTGCCTTCGCTTTGACCCGGCCCTGAAAGACGATGACGGCCTGCCGATCTGCATCCCCCACCTGGGCTGGAATTCCGTCAAGACGCAAGCCGGCTCCCCCCTGTTCCAGAACATCGATCCCAGGGCCGAATATTACTTCGTCCACAGCTATTACACTGTCCCGGACCCGGAATATGTGATCGGCACGACCTGCCACGGCTTGGAATTTTGCTCGGTCTTTGGCCGCCCAAACCTCTGGGCCGTCCAATTCCATCCGGAGAAAAGCGGCCGCCCCGGCCTCCAGTTGCTGCGAAATTTCTACGAATCAAGCAAGACCAAGCCGTAAGGCGGTGAAGAGCTGGGCGAAGGGAAACAACAGGGGCGCGGCCCCGGATGGTTCCCGTAGCCCAGACCCCCACCCCACCATTAACCCTTTTGGGCAGGCGGG
>JAVBNM010000018.1:0-15871 GCA_031551565.1 Desulfovibrionaceae bacterium
CCCCGCCTGCAAATCCTGCGCTATTTGTGCCTGGTCTCCGGCCGTTAGTTGTGGTGGGTGCGGGGGCGCGCATAAAAAAATAAAGGCGCCGGCGGGCATTGGCCCGCCGGCTCCTTTCTCGGTTGTTTTTACCGCCAGTCCGGAGTTGATTCGTGAGTCATGGTGAGAGCGGCTGAGCGGGTGTTCAGGTCCACGGTCAGGCCCTGGCTGAACTGGGCGAGGAACATCAGATCGTTTTGATCGATGTATGAGGGCGTTCCGTCTTTTTGACGCACTGACAAGGCCAGGGTCAGCTTGCCGTCCTTTTCAATGAAATCTTTCGCGGCCTGGATGCTTGGCTGGTCCTGGGCCGGGAAATTGGCCGTGAGGACGGTGAGCGCTGCCACGCTTTCGGCGCGGGCGACTTGCGGTTCTTTTCCGGTTGCCGCGGCGGTCATGTCGACCAGCTTCGCCGAGGTGACGAAAAGCTTGGCTCCATCGTTGAGGGTCGCGCCGGCAAAGCCGCCGGTGGGAGTGAGGGCCAGGCCGATGCTGCAGTTCATTCCAAGCTCGCCGATTTCCCTGGTCTTGAACACAAGGCTGGCGTCGTTGAACGCGATATTTTTCCCGCCGGATTCCATGGGCTGAATCGCGACATCAGGCAGGGAAAGCTTCATATCGAAAATCATGGGGCCCTTTAACATCGCGGCCACTGCCGGAGGCATTCCGGATGAGGCCCGGGTCGCTTCATCAGCCTGGAACCCCAGAATGGAAAAAGCGCCGCTGAGAGCATCGCCGACATCCAGGTTAAGGTTCAGACTGATTTCCTCAATGGTGGAAATGCCCTGAGCCCCCCTGTCCAGCTTCATCTTCAGCAAACGCAGGCCGTCAACAGACATCTTGTCTTCACCGAATACGAACAGATCCTTGTCGCTGATCTGGCCGATGGAGACAAGGGGATACTTGGCCATAAAGGGAGTGCTGATCTTGTTCCAAACGAGCGATGCAAGGGTGTAGCCCCCGTCTTTGCCGGTGAAGGTGACATTGGCGATCGCAGCTTTGCCGGCGCCGAGGCTGGAGACGTTTTCAACATTGAACGACTCTATGGCAACAGCGCCTTCGTCGTTCGTTGATTCAAAGCCTTGGACTTCCACACTGCCGACAACGACGCAAAGCCCCGCCATGTCGCTGCTCGGCAGGGTTTTGTCTTTGTAAGGATCAAGCAGTGCCGTGTTGAAGCTGATATCCGTCAGGCGCGCATTCTTCATGGAGCCCTTGGGGTTGGCGAAGCCGGTTACGGCTATCGAGCTCGCCTTGAGGTTTTTGAGCATGTCGGCGAACTGGCCCGCGTTCATCGAGTCGGCATAATTGGCGGCCAGTTCGTCATCAAACAGGAAATTGTCAATCCGGATGCTGGCAATGGCGACGTCGCCTATTTTCAGGTTGTCGAGGACCGCCAGTTCCACCTTGTTCAGGCCGGGCACGCCTTGGGAGTTTTCTTCCACTCCCTTGAGCATCAGCGTGCCGATGGTGACCTCGCTGTTATCGGCGGCCACATAGCGAATGTCGGAGATGACAACTGTGTTCGTGGCCTCGAATGTGTCCATCTTGCCGCAAGTGGCGCCCTGGAACAGGGGAATGCGATCCGGTCCGGGCTGGGCGGCATCAGGCTGGGCCACGGCGGGCGGAGCGGGCTGGGCAGCGGCGGGCTGGTCTACGCTATTTTGCTGCGGTTGCTCCTGGGCAGCAAGACTGTGGGAGCCCATGCTGAAAAAGAGGCATAACATTAGCAGACAGGTAATTCTTTTCACGGCCTTCCTTTGCTTCTCAGGCGGATTCGTGTTTTAGGGATGTTGCTGGTAAGGGTTTGGCGTAAGCCACCGTCGTTTCCCCTATTATTAGATAATAGAACATTTGTCGATGCCAGAATGACTGGCAGACGCGCGCGCCGCCAAAAAGGCCGCGCACAGGCGGCAGCAGTTTTTTGGGCGGTGTGCGAAATTTTCTGACAGATGCCCCCATCGTGGCCAGGCGGATGGACAGGCGCGCGGCCTTCGCGCTTTGAAGAAATTCGGCCTCCTTCTCTCAAAAATTGTTGAAAAACAGCCTCTAAGGCTGCACGCATACCACCTGATGGGCGCTGTCGCGCGCGGCAGCGCCGATTGTCACCGAGTCCTTGTTTACGATGGCGATCCCGGCCTGCCGGCCGGCGGCCTTATCACTAAGCCAGTAGCTTCCGTCAACCCATTTGGCTGTCACGTCGGCAGCGGCGGGCAGCCTGCCCCCCTCGCCGGAACAAAAAACGACCGCCTGCTCCCAGGGCATGGAACGATTGGGCAAGGCAATGATGTTGGCGGCGCGGGCCGTGGGCAAAAGCGCATACGCCCCTGAAAAAAAGCAGGGCTGCGGACCGCCGATAACGGGAAGGCATGTCAGGACAAAAACGATTAACCCGAGGAGTAGATAAAAAAAGCTTCTGGCAGATATTTTCATAAGCTCACCGGGCTGGTTGTGGAATTATATAATCTTTACCACAATGCACATAGCGTTCCACGCATGAGCTCATGTTCCGCCCGGAGCAAACCCTTCCCCGGCAGCCGCCGGTCCATGCTCGCCGCGGCGCGCATGGCGCGCTCTTCGCCGGATTTTATGACATTCAGCGGTCATTATCGCGGCTTGCCAGGCATCTCTCGAAAATAACGGAATATTTTCTTTGACCGGCAGTTGTAAATTTAATAATACTTGCCATTGGCCCCGAACAACCGAGACCCCCATCTCTCCAAAGCCCATAAAGCATCCGCGCCAGGACCCAATATCCACATGAGCAAACCAGACAACCCCGTCAGGCAGGAGCCTGTCTATGTGACCAGGGCGGTCGTGCCTGAGCCGGCCGTATACAGCGCCTACCTTGAGAAGATCCTAGACACCGCCTTTCTGACAAATCACGGGGTTCACGCCCAGGAGTTGGAAAAACGCCTGGCCGAGCATCTGGGAATTCCCCATGTGGCCCTGACCGCCAACGGCACCCTGGCCCTTCAGCTTTGCCTGAGGGCGGCCGGGCTGAACGGCAAAAAGGTGGTGACCACGCCCTTCTCATATGTGGCCACGGTTTCAGCCCTGCTTTGGGAGGGTTGCGAACCGGTGTTCGCCGATATTGACGAGGACACGCTGTGCATCTCCCCGCGCACCGTGGCAAAAGCCTGCGAGGATCTGCGCGGCGACGGCGCGGCCGGCGTTCTGCCGGTTCATATTTACGGCAATGCCTGCGATGTGAACGGGTTTGAGAAGTTTTGCCGGGAACGCGGCCTTGTTCTGGTTTACGACGCCGCCCAGGCCTTTGGCTGCGCCTACGAGGGAAAAAGCCTGCTCGGCTATGGTGATTTCAGCGTCGCCAGTTTCCACGCCACAAAGACCTTTCACACAGCCGAAGGCGGCGGCATTTTCTGCCACAGCCGGGATGACTACGACAAAGTGGCCCTGCTCAGGGCGTGCGGCCATATAGGCGACCGGCACATCAGCCTGGGCATCAACGCCAAGATGACGGAACTGGCCGCGGCAATGGGGCTGTGCATCCTGCCCATGGTCAGGGACGAGATTGAGAAGCAGGCCGGAATCAGCCGGATGTATGACGAACTGCTCCCCAAAGACAGGCTGCGAAGGCCGGTATTTCGGGCGGGCCTTGACCGCAACCATGCCTATTACCCTGTGATTTTTGAATCCGAGGAAACACTGCTGCGGGTAATGGCAGCTTTGAATAAAGAAAAGATCTTCCCCCGCCGCTATTTTTACCCGGCTTTGAACACGCTGCCTTATCTGCGGTCCAGGCAGAGCTGCCCGGTCGCAGAAAACATCGCGCCCAGGGTTTTGTGCCTGCCGCTCTACGGCGATCTTGAAGAGAGCATCGTCGCCCGGATCGCCGCCATCACTAAAAAATCATTGTAAGGCATTCTGCCGCAAAAGACTGGATACGCCTGCCATAAGTGCGGCAGGGTCTTTTCTTGCGCCCGCCAGCAACAACGGCGGACCAGCCTGCCCGGCCGGGCCGCCTGAAAATCTCCAGCAAAACTGATATAGGTCAAGGTATCCAGGAGCCTCACCCAAAAAACGGGTAAAGGAAGGAGGGGGTCTGGGGGAGGAAACCGACCTCTACCGCTTTGTCGGCCGGGACAAATGCAGTCTGGGCGGGAGCCCAGCCTGCCCGGCCAAGTCGCTCCAGGCGCTGACGCGCATAAATCCGTAGTTTAAGTTAACCAAACGCCAAGGTATTCAAGCGCCTCACCCAAAAAACGGGTAAAGGAAGGAGGGGGTCTGGGGGAGGAAACCATCAGGGGCCGCGCCCCTGTTGGTTTCCTCCCCCAGCTCTTCGCCGGTTATTTTTCCGGGGTGATTACTTCGAGGCCGTCCATGTATGGGACGAGGGCTTTGGGCAGGACGAGGCTGCCGTCTTCGCGTTGGCCGTTTTCCATAACGGCCACCAGGGTGCGTCCCACGGCCAGGCCCGAGCCGTTCAGGGTGTGGATGTATTCGGGTTTGCCTTTGGAGGATGGTTTGAAGCGCAGGTTGGCGCGTCTGGCCTGGAAGTCTCCGCAGTTGGAGCAGGAGGAGATTTCGCGATATTTGTCCTGACCGGGCAGCCAGACTTCGATGTCATAGGTTTTGACCGAGGCAAAGCCCATATCGCCGGTACACAGGGTGATGACGCGATAGGGAAGCTCGAGGCGCTGCAGGAGGATCTCGGCGTGGGAGCGCATGAGTTCCAGTTCGTCGAATGATTTGTCCGGATGGGCGTAGCGGACCATTTCGACCTTACTGAACTGATGCTGGCGGATGAGGCCCCGGGTGTCTTTGCCGTAAGACCCGGCCTCGGAGCGGAAGCAGGGGGTTTGAGCGGTGAAGGCCATGGGCAGCATGGATTCTTCGAGCATCTCGCCGGCGTAAAGGTTTGTCAGGGGCACTTCGGCCGTGGGGATGAGGTAGTAGTCCCAATTTTCGAGTTTGAAGAGGTCTTCGGCGAATTTGGGCAGGTTGCCGGTGCCGGTCATGGCTTTGCGGTTGACCATGAGAGGCGGGTAGATTTCAGTGTAGCCGTGTTCCCTGGTGTGGATGTCCAGGAAAAAGTTGGCCAGGGCGCGCTCGAGGCGGGCGGCCCATTTCCAGTAGACGGTGAAACGGCTGCCGGCGATTTTTCCGCCGCGTTCGAAATCGAGGCCGCCCAGGGTTTCGGTAAGTTCCCAGTGTTCTTTGGGCTTGAAAGAAAACTTGGGCTTGTCTCCCCAGGCGTGCAGAACCGGGTTGTCGTTCTCGTCCTTGCCAAGGGGCACGCTTTCATGGGGGATGTTGGGGATGTTGAGCATCCAGTCATTCAGGTCGTTCTGGACCGCGTCCAGTTCCTGGTCGAGATCCTTGATGCGGGCGTTGACGTCGCCCATGCGATCGATCAGGGCCGAGGCGTCCTCGTTGGCCCGTTTCTTTTGGGCCACTTCGGCTGATACGGTGTTCCGCTCGCCCTTGAGCGTTTCAACCTCGCTCAAAACGGCCCGGCGTTTCGCATCAAGGGTGGTGAACACGCTCATGTCCACGGCCGCGCCCCTGGCGCGCATCGCATCTGCGAGTATCTGCGGGTTGCGCTGCAAGAGCTTCAGATCAAGCATCGGGAGTCTCCTTGGTTCGGTTCCGGCAGGGATGTCCTTTCCGGGTGGTTGTCATGATTGGCGGGCAAGGTAAAGCGGCCGCAGCGGCTTTCCGCGTCCCTGGATATTTCGCCTGTTTCGTTTGCCGTGACGGCCCGGCGGGAGCTTTTGTCAAGGGCAGCGGTCAGCGTCACAGCATGAAGGCCGCGGTAACTATCGCGAACATGGGGAACAGCACCACCAGCGACCAGATCATGTAGCCGAAAAATCCGGGCATCTTCACGCCGGCCCCGTCGGCAATGCTCCTGACCATGAAATTGGGCGCGTTGCCGATGTAAGTGACGGCTCCGAAAAATACGGCCCCGGCGGATATGGCCATGAGCGTGTGGGGCAAGTCGGCCATGAGGTGCTGGGCGTCTCCTCCGGCAGTGTTGAAAAAGACCAGGTAGGTCGGAGCGTTGTCAAGAAAGCTTGACAAGATGCCGGTAGTCCAGAAGTAGGCGATATTGTTAGGCTCGCCCGCGCTGTTGGAGACAAGGCTGACCACCGGGGCCATGGCGCCTTTGGCGCCGGCGCCCAGAATGGCGATAACCGGGATGATGGTGATGAAAATGCCGAGAAACAGCTTGGCTACTTCCAGGATCGGCTCCCAGGTGAACCCGTTCATCTCGCGGCTTATGGGGTTGGTGACGATGATTGAAATCAGGGCCAGCGCGAGCAGGCCGATATCCCTGACGATATTTTGCGTCGGCACGGCAGTGCCGAAGATGGAGACGCTTGTGCCGGGGTTCCACGAGCCGGACAAAAGGACAAAACCGATAATGAGCAGCAAAAGCGGGATGTTCGCGATTCCTTCAAAACCGAGACGCTCGCGAAATCCGCTGAACTGGGGTTTTGGGGAGCCTTCTTTGAGATAAAGCCGCCGGTCTATCACATAATATAGGGCGAGCAGCAGGATGCAAAGCAACACAAAGGGCAGAAACAGATGGCCGGCGGTCCAGAAAAAGGACACGCCCTTAAGAAATCCCAGGAAAAGCGGCGGGTCGCCAAGGGGCGTGAGGCAGCCGCCGATATTGGCCACCAGGAAAATGAAAAAGATTACGGTGTGCGCCTTGCGCTGCCTGTGCTGATTGGCCCGCAGCAGCGGCCGGATCAGCAGCATGGCCGCTCCGGTTGTTCCGATCCAACTGGCCAGGATGGAGCCGAACAGCAAAATGCCGCAGTTCACGGCCGGCGTGCCCACCATCTGGCCTTTCAGCCGCAAGCCCCCGGACACGACGAACAAAGACAAGAGCAGGATGATGAAAGGCAGGTATTCAGAAATGATTGTATGCGCAAGCTCGTGCGCGGCCGTGGACCATCCGAAAGAGATTGCAAACGGCACGAAGAAAATGAGCGCCCAAAAAACGGCGACCTTTCCGTAGTGATGGTGCCAAAAAAAAGGAGCAACCAGGGGCATGACTGCTATTGAAAGAAGCATTCCGGCAAAGGGGATGGCCCACGCTATGCTGAGTTGGGCGGCGCTGAAGCCTTCAGCCGCGTAGCAGGCCGATGGAAGAGCCAGGAGCAGCGCGCATGCGAGCAAAACCTGCTTAATCCGCATTTGGGACAGTAACACCACAAACCTCCTCAACTCCAGGCGGATAATGGACAAAACAATGGAAGACTTCCAGCCTGTTTAATGATAATTAACAGCCGAACAAAAGCGGGGCAAATAAAAGTTGGCGTGGCGTTCTTTGCGCCTTTGGAGCGGCATTGCGTTACTCCGGCAAAATGGATTGCCAGGCCCAAGATACACGGACAGCGAATTGCCCTTGGCAAAGATGCGCTGCGCCGCCTCGCACAAACCCGACAGATACTTACATGAGGATTGCCGGTTGAGCAAGAATTATCCGCGCACGCCCGGGCGGCTCGAACGCATCAGGCGGGTTTTATCGTTGCGGCAGAAGGATTTGACAGTGGTCCTGGCCAACATTCACGATCCGCACAATGTGTCGGCCATATACCGCAGTTGCGACGCTTTCGGCGTTGCCGAGGTGCATCTTTACTACACGGCCACGGCCTTTCCGGCGCTGGGCGAGAAAAGCTCGGCCTCTGCCCGCAAATGGGTGAAGAGCGCGCGCCACAAGGACGCGAAAAGCCTTGTCGCGTCGCTGAAGGACCAGGGCATGACCATCTACGCCACAAGCTGCTCGCCCAAGGCCAGGCCTCTTGGCGACTTCGACTATGTGAAGCCCACGGCCTTTGTCATGGGCAACGAGCACAGCGGGGTGGATGAAGACCTGGCCGGCCTGGTTGACGAGGAGGTTTACATCCCCATGTACGGGATGATCCAAAGCTTCAACGTCTCGGTCGCAGCGGCCATTCTACTGGCCGAGGCCTCGCGCCAGCGGCTTTTGTCCGGCAAATATGACTCACCGACTTACAGCCCGGAGGAAATGGAGGCGCTTTTCCAGGAGTGGCAGGGACGGTAAAAGCGGATGGGACGGCCGGACCGGAAAATCCATTTGCATTTTCCCCTGGTTTGCATTATCACTGCAAAACATTAAACGCGCCAGTAGCTCAGTCGGATAGAGCAACTGCCTTCTAAGCAGTCGGTCGTGGGTTCGATTCCTTCCTGGCGCGCCAGAAAATCAAAGGCGCTTGCAGCATTTCCTGCAAGCGCCTTTTTATTTCGGGATCAGCCGGTTTCGCGGTATACGCTTATCCGCGTTTCATTTCCTCAATCAGCGCGCTCAGTGCATGGGCCTGGTTGGCCAGTCCGCTCACGGCCTGGGCCGCCTCGCGCATGGCCAGGGCGGTCTGCTCGGCAATGCTGTTGATATGGTCGACGGAGCGGTTGATTTCTTCGCTGGTGCTGGCCTGCTGCTCGCTGGCGGTGGCGATGGCCCGCACCTGGTCGGCCGTGGCGTCCACCATGGTCACGATTTCTCCCAGGGCGGAGCCGGAGCGGTTGGACTGCTCTGTGGCCGCGTCGATGAGCTGCACCGCGCGGTCCACCTGCGCGGTGCTCCTG
This sequence comes from Desulfovibrionaceae bacterium, assembly GCA_031551565.1. GTDB lineage: Bacteria > Desulfobacterota > Desulfovibrionia > Desulfovibrionales > Desulfovibrionaceae > Frigididesulfovibrio. The sequence goes on from JAVBNM010000018.1 coordinate 8,626, forward strand.
TCCACGCTGGTCTGGATGGACTTGATGGCGTTGCCCACGTCGGTGGTCGAGGCCATGGTCTTTTCGGCCAGCTTGCGCACCTCGTCGGCCACAACGGCGAAGCCGCGCCCGGCCTCGCCCGCCCGGGCCGCCTCAATGGCGGCGTTCAGGGCCAGCAGGTTTGTCTGGTCGGCAATGTCGGAAATGACGCTCATGATCTGGGAAATGCCCTGGGCCTGGGTGGCAAGGCCGTTCATGTCCTCCTTGAGCGCCAGGGAAACTGCCTGCACGTTCTGGATGCCTTTCACCGCGTCTTGCACCACGCGCGCGCCCTCTTCCGCTCTGGAGCGGGTATCCGCCGAGGTTTTCGACGCCTGCGAGGCGTTGCGGGCCACTTCGGTCACGGTGCAGCTCATCTCGTTCATGGCCGTGGCGGTCTCGCCCACGCGCTGGGCCTGCTCGTTCGAGCCCCGTTCCGACTGCTCGATCTGGGCTGAAAGCTCCTCAGAAGCGGCCGAGATGATATTCACAACCCCTTCCAGTTGGTCCGCCGCGGCCAGCATGCCGTCGCGCTTGGCCCTTTCAGCCGCCTGGCGGGCTTTTTCGGCCTCGCGCATGGCTTCTTCGGCCTTGGCGGTCTGGGCGCGGGCGTCCTCGCTCAGGGCTTCGGCCCTGCTGATATTGTCGATCAGGGAGACGATCATGTTCTTCAGGGCGGTGCTAAGTTCGCGCACTTCCCCGCCGAAAGTCTCATCGCGGATGGGGGCGTTGAGGTTGCCGCCGGCGATTTCCTGGGCCACACCGGCCAGAACGCCCAAGGGGCGCGCACTGGTGCGCACGACGATGAAAATCAGCAGCAGACAGAGCAGCAGCACAACCCCGCTGAAGATCATGGTCATCCGGCCGATTTCGGACGCGTCGGCCAAAACCTCGCTCAAAGGCGCGCTGGCCGCGAAATACCAGGTCTGGCCGGTCAGGGAGAAGTGGATCGGGTAGTAGTAGAAAAAGCTTTCCTTGCCCTGATAGTCGCTGACTTCCATGAAGGGCTTGCCGTCCGCCATCGCTTTGCGCAGCCCGGTGGGATCTTTTACCGCTCCGGTCTCGAAGATGCTTTTGCCGGTCGTATTGTCCGATCTGCTGGTGGCGACAATGGTGCCGTCCTGCGTGATGCAGACTCCCCAGCCCGTCTGGTAGATCTTCAGGGCGGACAAGGATCGCATGATCTCATCCAGAGAAATGTCTATAAGCACGATGCCGCGGAAACGGTCATCCACCTTGATGACGGCGCTGGCGGTGGCCATCAGCACCTGCTTTCCGCCCACCTCGTAGAAGTAGGGGTTGGTCAGGTAGCTTCGCCCCTGCCGTTTGGGCACGGCGTAGTAGTCGCTTGTCTCCAGATCCTGGAGAGTGGTCAGATCGTGCCCGGTCGCGCTGTAGGGGATGAAGCGGCCGTCCTTGTCCGCCCCCGGATATCCTGCGTGTTCGGCGTCTTTTCCGTCGTAAGCGTTCGGCTCCCAGGCCGTTCCGGCGGCCAGAAACTCCGGACGCCCTTCCTGCACTCCTTGCAGCATTGTGATGAAGCGCTCGCGGACCACGGGGTCGTTGCGCTTCAGCAAAGGGACCATGCTGTCCGCAAAAGCCTGCGCTTCATCAAGAGCCATCTCGAAAGTCGCTTTGATCCCATTGCCGTATTGGCCGGCCAAAAATGCCAACTCGCGCTTGGCAACCTTTTCAATGGCGCTGGAGCTTTTCGCGCGGATTTGCCAGGCCAGGACACCCAAAGCCAAAATCAGCATGAGCCCGACGGGCAGCACAATTTTAGCGGTCATGCGTAAATTACGATACCAATGCATTATAGCCTCCAGAATCTAGAGAATTGGACACCTGCGCTTTCCGGAAGGAACCGCTGAGTGACTTCAACATTCGCGGTTGAACGGCTTGGCCCAGCCCTCGCGCACCCTTCCCGCTCAACGGTTTTCCCGCCGGGAAAGGTTTCCGGGCGGACTACAGGCCGAGTTCATGAAAAATATCTGTGCCGAATAAGCCGAGTTGTACTAAATATAGCACAAAAAAATAATTAAATACAAGAATTAACTCGCGCGTGAACCGCAAAGGCCGTGAGCGGCCTGGACAGCCAGACGCGTCAGGCGCAGCAGGAGAAAATAGCGTCCTGTCGCCCGGGCCGGCTTGCCGCCAATCCGAATTTATGGATACTTTTATTTATCCGCATGTATCGCAAAACGCATTTTGGCATAAAGCTCCGGCAATCCTCCTGCTGCCGCGCCCTGTGAAAAAAATGCTCTTATAACCATCTAATTTGCACATGGTCGTTTACAAATAATCTAGTTTGTGATATAGCGGTTAACACACACAGATAGCTTGGCTTATATCTTAATCTCTACAAATAACTGGGTATATTTTCATGCGCACAAAACAATTTGATTTTCGTTGTATAGATTGACATGCAGCATAACGAACATCCAGGCCACACTGCCGCTCATCGGCCCAAGCGGCGCTCACCCGTTACCAAGAAACAAAAAAGCACCAGATGCGCCAATGTCCCGCCAACCGGGGAATCTGGCGAAAACATCCGCAGCCATGCCGTAGCCGCCGGCTTTGCGAAACGTATCAAACCGTCTTTGTCGAAACCTATGAATACCCCGGCATGGCGCTATTTGCTGGAAACAGCCAATATTCTTATAGCCCGCCTTGATTCGCAATTGCGGTTCACTTTTGCCAACCCGCTGATTATCAAGTATTTTTCATGCAGCTCGGCCGAAGCCCCAGGCCTGTCCATGTCCCAGGCCGGCGCATCCGCCAAAACAATCTCTTTCTTCCGCAAGCATGTCAGGGCGACTTTCCGGACAGGCGAGTTGCACGTCGCCACAGCCAGCTTGCCGATGCGCCACGGCGAAGTGACGGGAGAGTTCCACTTTGTCCCGGAACTCGACGAAGAGGGGACTGTCGTCTCCGTGCTATGCCGGCTGAACGACTACACTGAGAAAGTTCGGCTGGAGCGGGAGCTTAGTCTTGCGCGGGAGCGGGTCAACATCCTGCACCGCCTGACGCGCATGCACGAAGCCCCCGAAGATGAGGCGCTGCAGTTCGCGCTGGAAGAAATACGCAACCTGACATACAGCCAGCACAGCTATGTATATCTCCCCAAATTCGGCTCTACCGGCAAAAACCGCATGCTGTGGTCCAAAAGCCTGCGCAGTGCCGTCACGGACGACGCCATGCCGGACGACAAGCTGCCGGAATCATGCATCCCGCGGGAGCAGTTGAACTCACCGCTCCTGCAACCGCAGATAACCAACACCAAAACAGGGGAGCCTTTGCGGATCGCCCTGGGCTCTTTGCCGATATACCGCGGAATGTTCGTGCCTATCTTCGAAGGAGGCCATCTTGCGGCCATTATTGCGGTTTGCAATAAAAGTTCCGACTATGATGAGGTTGAGCTGAAGCAGATGGAGCTTTTCGCCCGCGGCATGTGGCTTATCCTGCGCCGGCACAACTATGTTGAGTCTTTGAAGAAAGCCAAAGAACACGCGGAACGCGCCAATAAAGTCAAAGATCAGTTTCTGGCCAATATCAGCCACGAGCTGCGCACGCCCCTTAACGGCATACTCAGCATGCTGCAACTTTTGGATCAATCCGGCATGTCTCAGGAGCAAATGGTCTACACGCGCAACGCCGAGCTCTCCGGCCAGGCTCTGCTGCGCGTCATTTCCGATATTCTTGACTTTTCCCGCCTGGAATCGGAAAAAATGGTGCTGAACAACCGGCCTTTCTCCATCAGGGACGTGCTGTCCTCCACTGTGGACCTCTTCGCCATTGAAGCGGAAAAACGAAACATCCGGATGCTTCTCACCGTCGACGACGAGTTGCCGCCGCTGGTCACCGGCGATGACGCGCGGCTGCGGCAGATATTGTTCAACCTGGTTGGCAATGCGCTGAAATTCACCAATGAAGGGGAGATCACCATCCAATGCGCCAAATTGCCTTACTCCAATAACGGCTATGTGTCGGTCTATCTTGCCGTGCGGGACACAGGCATAGGCATTGCCGAGGAGTTTCACGACATAATCTTCGACCCTTTCATTCAACTGGACGATTCGCATTCCCGCCGCTACTCCGGAACCGGGCTGGGACTGGGCATAGTGCGGCGCCTGGTTGACAGCATGGGCGGCTCGGTGACCGTGGAAAGCGCTCCGGGCCATGGAACGACCTTTCACTGTTCCCTGCGTCTGCGCACAACCACAAAGATTCTGGAATCACCGGCCTGGAACCAGCCCATAGACCCGGTTCACACGCCCTGCCTGGATATTCTGATGGCGGAGGATGACCCGATAAACCAGTTTGGCTTGCGCGCGGCCCTGGCGCGAAGCGGACACCGGGTGGTTTGCGTGAGCAACGGCCTTCAGGCTTTGGAAGCGTTGAGTTTATATCCCTTTCACTGCCTGATCACCGATATCCAGATGCCGATTATGGACGGCCTGGAGGCGGTCCGCCGCATCCGTTCCGGCGAGACAACCAATATCCGCGCCTCGCAAAGCATATCGGAGCTTGTCAAAAACAGCATGCCCGCAGCGGGGCAAAGCCCTACGCCCATCCCCAGGACTCTTCCGATAGTGGCAATAACCGCTCACGCCATGAGCGGCGACAGAGAACGCTTTTTAAACAAAGGGATAGATCTGTATCTTTCAAAGCCCATATCGATCCAGGAACTCTCCAAAACGCTGGGAACCGTCTATAGCAGGCTATGATCCGCCGGCAGCGCCCTGTCCGTCCGGGCCTGGCTTGCATCCCGGAGCCCAAGCGCCGGCCGATCTGAGGATGTCAGATCTTTTATCCATCCTTTCGTTATGATGGCGCCGTTTTTCTGTCAAAAAATATTGTGCCTTCCCAAAATGCGCGAATATCCTCACCTGTCGAAATCACTTGCAATCGCAGTGGAAAAAGCCCGGAAAGGGCGTGGCCTGGCCAAGACGGCCCTTGCGCATTTTATCGAATTGGTCCATTAATCATCAATCATTTACCACGGCGCCTTGTAAAATGCGGTGAAGCGGTGAAACGACGCTGGAAGACAGCGTTTCATGACGCTACAGCTTCCCCGGCAGTTGGCCGCGCCACACAACAAACGAGACCGTCATGCGCTTTTCGGGAAAGGTGTTCAGATCCCTCCACCAGCTATGCAGGGATATCAAACAAAAATGGATCGCGCCTTTCCGCAAAAACAGGGCCCGGTCCGCCCTCATACGCTGGGCGGAATCATGCCTTGGGTCCAGATGCGCGCCGCAAGATCTGGGGGGCACCGCCCGCCTTACGCTCAGGCTCAACTGCGGGTCGAAAAGCTATATCGCCCAGTATGGCAGCAAAAAAGACAGATTTGCGCTTTTTATCAAGCTTGGGGAGCATCTGCGGCGCCAAGGGGTGCGTGTGCCGCAAATATTGCGCCATGATTTGCGATGCGGCAACGCTTTGCTCGACGACCTCGGCTCCGCCAACGTGGCCTCTCTGCTTCAAAAGTCACCCGACGCCGAAAAGGTGCTGGACGAAGTCATGGCAACGCTGGCCTCTTTTCATGCAGCGGCGCCGGACAGGCCGCATGACAGCCGGCTCGTCCCCCTTTTTGACGCGAACACATGGATTTTTCACACAATGTCACGCCTGCCGGTCGCGCTGCATGATTTTTGTCCGCACATGCCGAAAACATTGTTCAATGAAGCCGAGCAGGAACTCAAGCGTTTTTGCGCGGCTGTTGCCCCGGAAAAGGGGCCTTTGCGGCTGTGCCACACAGACTGCCACCTGGGCAATATCCTGCTCAAGGATGATCTGATGTATGTCATTGACTGGGAGGACGCGAAAATATGTTCTCCGGCCCTGGACCTGGCCGTATTCTTCATGTACGCGAACGGGCCCGAGGTATGGCCTTACCGCGAGAGATGCCTGGCGCGCTATCTTGCGGAATCTGATTTGCCGCCTGAAGCGCATGGGCGGATTTTGAAGCAGCTTGAATTTTTCGAGCTAGGTTTTCTGTTGCAGCGTATGGCACAGCACATGGACAAAGTCAGACGCTCCATGACATGCTGGACGCGAACCGTGCTGCATGAGAAGACCGCAAGCGTGCTCCAGCGCGAATCCATGTCCGCATATCCTGCCGTACACGCGATACTGCGCGACGCCGAGGCCGCATTGAGAAAATGCAACGGGAAAACATCAGCAGATATTAATTGCCGTTGCCACGCATAACAGTGCAATCCGATTGCGCGCGCAACGCCGCGATATGCGTTTGCCTTATCGCGCACAAGGAATAGGCAAAGAGACGGGAGCCAGGGCATATGCCCGGTCCCCGTCTCTTTCAAATGCCAAAGACGCTCCGGGCCGGCATTACCCGGAGGTTTTGGTCACGGTGCCGTTTGCCTGGATCTGATAGTTATTATGATCGCGAATCACATATTTGGCGGATTGCCCCTCGACTTGCAGGGTGCAGGTGCCGCCGCCGAATTCGGAAGAGGGAACAACGATGCGCCGGCCAGGATTCACCTGTTTGGTGTAGCCGCCGGAGGGACAGGTGATTTCGACAAACTCGTAGTCGCCGGTCACGTTTTTGATGGATGAATCAGCCAGGGCCGAGGCAACGGGAAACAAAAGGCCCGCGGCCACAAGCGACAAAAAAAGTCTTTTCATGAATTTCTCCTTGAGGATGTTTCAGTCCAAGCCGCTCCGGCGTGCCGGCCGTTTTTTGCCGACGCCGCCCGGGAGGAGCTGACAGCCATTTTTGAAATCTATCGCAGCAAGTTGCAAAATAAAGGCCAACGCGGACTGCCCGCGCTTTGCGCAAAAAAAAAACTGCCAACGCGGCTGAATCAGCCGGCAAGGAAGAACCAGCCGAGGCAAAAACAGCCAAAAGGCAAGATCCGCCCATATCGCTGGCAAAAAAACCGCCCAAAATTCCGGCACCAAAAATCAACTTATGGGCAGCGCAGCCGGCAGGCGGTAAGCGGCACCTGTTTACGACCATCCTGCTCCAAAGGGACTGCCCGCTTCACCTTGCCTCCGCTTGAGGAGCAAGCCCGCCTCCTTGCCCGGATTTTCGCCATGAGGGCCGTAAATCCGCCCGGATGCTCTCATGGCGGCATTCCGGGCCCACGTTTTCGGGTCAACAGGAAAAGGCGCCGTCGGCGCGGATAAACCCGCGCCGACGGCGCCAAAGCCATGCCGAACCCGGCATTCCGGAAGGGTACCGCCTTTTTGAGCGTGTACA
>JAVBNM010000011.1:0-6356 GCA_031551565.1 Desulfovibrionaceae bacterium
GCCAAACTGCGGGGGTGCACCACTGCGCGCTTCCCGCCCTCGCCCACCCCGCTGGCATATTGCAGTTTCAGCGGCTGGAGCCAGGCTCATTTCACCATGTCGGGCAGCCACATCACCAGGCTGGGGAAAAGAAACATCAGCGCAAGGCAAATCATGAAGGCCGGGATGAAGAAAAAGGTGCCCCGAAAAACGTCTTTCAGGTTTACCCGGCCCATGGAAGCCACTACATAGGCCGACGTGCCCACCGGCGGGGTGATGGCCCCAAGGGTGGTAACCACAAGAAGGACAAGACAGAACCAGGTCTTGTCGTAGCCCAAACTGTCAACCAGGGGCATGAAGATGGGCAGGGTTATCAGAAGAAGCGCCAGGGCATCCATGATCATGCCGCCGATCAGGTAGACCAGGAATATAAGCAGCATCAAGGCCACGGGGGGCAGGGCCAGGGTCTGCACCCATTCCGCGACCATGAACGGCGTGCGGCTGACGGCCAGGAACTTTCCGTAGCAGCTTGCGCCGGCCAGCAGCAGAAAAATCATTGCCGAGATATTCATGGTTTCATGGGCCGCCTTGAACAGTCCCTTGATGCCCAGGCTGCGTCTGGCCAGGGCTATGAGCAGGGCCAGGATCGTGCCGGCCGCTCCGGCCTCGGTCGGGGTAAACACTCCGTAGGAAAGACCGCCGACGACAAGGGCGAAAAGCACAAGGGCCTCGAGCAGCCCGGGCAGGCTGGCGATCCGGTCCGCCCAGCCCGCTTTTTCTCCCGCCGGCACAAGGTGGGGCCTTTTTACCGCCAGCCAGACGATGGTGAGCAGAAACAGGCAGATGAGCATCATTCCCGGAACAATTCCGCCGATGAACAATTTGGGGATGGACACCCTGGTCTGGATGCCGAGGACGATCGCCACCACGCTCGGGGGGATGACCGCGCCGAGCGTGGTCCCGGTCGCCACTATGCCGGCGGCCAAAGCCGGGGTGTAGTTATATTTGCGCATCTCCGGCAAAGAGACGATCGACATGGTGGCGGCGGTGGCCGTATTTGAGCCGCAAATGGCTGAAAATCCGCCGCAGGCCAGCAGCGTGGCGGCGGCGACGCCGCCCTTCCTGTGCCCGGCGAACGAGGCGACCGCCTTGTAAAGTCTGCCGCTCAAGCCTGAGTGAAAGCAGATCTGCCCCATGAATATGAACAGGGGAATTACCGTCAGGCCGGCGTTGGAGAAGGTGCCCCAAAATTCGTTTCCGAGCATGATGATGGCGTTTTGCGTTCCATCCATCAGGGCGTAGCCCGCAAAGCCGATCAGCGTGAGCAGCATGCCGATGGGAATGCGTAAAAAACAGATGCATAAAAGCAGAAAGACAATGCTGGCCAGGACAAGTATGGCTGGGCTCATACCGGCGCCTCCTTTCCGGTCAGGATGGCGCTGGCCGCGCCGTGCAGAAAAAGCAGGGCGTGCAGCAGGATGCCTACGGCAAAACCGGCCGCCATGGTGAATATCGAGAAGTCAAACCCGTCAATCATCTCGCCCATTTCAACGGAGTCGTTGGCAATGGCCAAAAGCTCCCACCCTGCCAGGGCAAGAAGGACGGCGCAGGCCAGGTTGCACAGGGCGTCAAAGGCAAATCGCAGCCAGGCAGGCAGGGCACTGTTCCAGACGCCTCCGCCGATATGGCTTTTGGCGAGCTGGGCGGCGGGCATGCACAGGCCGACGGCCATGGCGCAAAGATAGCCGCTCATCTCGACGGTTCCGCGCACCGACTGGTCAAACTGCCGCAGAACGATATTGACGACGATAAGGCCCAGCATGGCCAGCATGGCAATGCCGCCAAGAACGGACAAGAAGACGGCCAGAAAGCGCAAAGGGCGCAGCGACAGCTCAAGGGCGCGTTTGGCTTTGGACATGCCTATTCTCCTTTGGACGCGGAATCCGCCGCGCGGTTGCCGTCAGCCTCTTGATTCCTGGCGTCGGCTATCTGCTTCAGGAAGGCTTCGCCGTCGATGTCCTTGTCCTTTGCATTTTCCAGCCACTTTGCGATGACCGGGGCGGCTTTTGCGCGCAGGCTTTCCATTTGCGCGCTATCAAGAACGGCGAGAGAAAAATTGTGGGTTTTTACGGCCCACTCCACGGCTTCGCGCCCGTGAGCGTCCACATAGCGCCCTGTCCAGGCCGAATGTTCGGGGGCCAGCGCCATGATGGCGTCTTGCACGTCCTTTGGCAGAGATTCCCATTTTTTAAGGTTCATGAAGATCATGAACGGGTAGACCGGCCCGTCGATGACCAGGCCGTAGCGGCAGCTCTCGGCAAAGTTGTAATCCTTGAGCACGTCAAACGATGTGAACACGCCCTGCACCACTCCTTTTTGCAGGGCTTCGGGCGTGTCGCTTTGCGGCATGGACACGGGAGACGCGCCGAAGTGCTGAACCACGTCGGCCAGGGTTCCAGAGGCGCGCAGCATCAACCCGCCGAGATCTTCGGCGGTTTTGACTTCCCCGGTGCTCATAATCTGTGACGGGGCGCTGGTAAACATGGCGATGACCTTATATTTTGAGGTCTCGCCGGGATTGTAGAGCGAATGCATCTTCCAAAGAACGACGCTGGCTGACTCGGCAGATTCAAAGCCAAGCGGCAGCTCAAAAGCGCTCAACAGGGGAAACGCGCCAGGGTGATAGGACAGGCTGATGCAGCCGATATCGGACTGCCCTTTCATCACGCCGCGCAACATGTTTTTGGCCTCAAGCAAGGTTCCTCCGGGGTAGGTTTCAATCAGGACCGCCCCGTTGGTGCGCTTTTGGATCTCATCCGCCCAACGCTCCATGGAAACGCAGGGAAAAGTGCCGGCCGCGGGAAAATTGGCAAAGCGCAGGCGGATCTGCTCCGCGTTCGCGTGTTGCCAGGAAAGCGCAAATACCAGAACGACGGCAAGGATGAACTGGCAGAGGAGCAGGCGGCAATGAAAACGTTTTGGCATTGGACTTCTCCGGTAAAATGGTCGGCATGAAAAAAGCCGCCGGTCTGGCGCCGGCGGCTGGAAAAACTCGTTAATGAAACAAGTCCCTAGGCTTCCCCGGCACCGCGCACAGCATAAGGCCACCACCAACAGAAGAAGGCGTTGCCGGCAACACGGACAGAGATTTCAAGAGGCTTGGTTTCGTTGCGCATATCCATAGAAAATTAAGTAAAAGAAAGCCGCTCTGTCAAGAAAAAACTTCCGGCTGCAAGGCGCCCGGAACGGCAGCCCCTCGCACAAAGGCTCAGCCTCATGATCGCAGGCTGCATCCGGGCAAAGGAGAGAATCATTCAGGCCCCCTTATGGCGGCGCGACTGTTGTGATAAAAAATAGCGGATCTGATAAAAAATAGCAGATCAAAAACCAGCTTGACTTTTCCCTGGCAAGTCTCGAAATTGGCGGCTATAATATGTTGTTCAGCGAAAATCTTATCGCGGCAAAGCAGACGCAAGACTCTGCCATGCCATAACCCAGGAGAAAAACATGTCCAGAAAAGCCTATAACTCACCATCTCTGAAAGCGATTGGCCCCTACTCTCATGCCACGGAAGCGGATGGTTTGATATTCCTCTCAGGCCAGACGCCGGTTGATCCGTCAACCGGCAAGCTTGTCGAGGGCGGTATAAAGGAACAGACCCGGCAGTGCTTCAAAAACCTCTTCCAAGTGCTTCAGGATGTCGGCGTCAACCCGGACGCCGTCCAAAAAGTGAATGTTTATATGACCGACTTGCCGAACGAGTTCCAGGCCATGAACGAAATCTACAAGGACCAGTTCGCGGCTCCTTACCCGTCGCGCACGACCGTGGGCGTTGCGAGCCTGCCGATGGGCTGCAAGGTGGAAATCGAAGTCATCGCTTGCAGGAAAAAATAACGGCCGACCGGCGGGCGCGATGCGTCCCAGGGATTTGCAAAGTGCGGCGGCCCGCTGCCAGGCTCCCCAAAAACCTGATTACTCAGGCTAATACAACGCATCAGGCGCTTTTCCCGGATTTGAAAAAGCCGGCCCCAGCAACAGCGAAACGCTTGCAGAGCGGTGAAACTTGCTGTATATAAGCCGCGCCAGTTGTGCTTTTGTCAGGTCCGCTCCGACAAAGGCCGGCAGCGGAAGGGTGGCAGAGCGGTTGAACGCGGCGGTCTTGAAAACCGTTATGGGTGCAAGCCCATCGGGGGTTCGAATCCCTCCCCTTCCGCCAGACAACAAAATCATTAATGCTCCCAATGCCTCAGAGGCATTGGGAGCATTTGGCGTTTAAAGGGCGAACCGCAAAATGCTTCGGCAAGCCGCCGCGGGATTGTCTTTTTGCACTCCGCCGGCGTCAGGCCGCGCAAACAGGCCTGTGCTGTCCAGCGCAAAGCCCACGCATGTCTTGATGTGCGCGACAGAGCTGAAACCGGAATCTCCGGGAAAATCACAGAAAAGCCAGGCTCAGCCCTCATTATCTGATGGCTTGCAACCGCGGCTTTAGGCTGTGGATTTTATGAATGCCGCCCGTAAATATTTACTATGGCCATAAAAAGGCGTATGAGTGATACGGTTTTTTTGTGTCCAATATTCTTACCAATAACAATTGGGTCGGCTATGAAAATAAGAACAAAGATCCTGTTGGGCATAATACTGGCCGTGGTTGTCTCCATCGCCGGGGTTTCCCTTATGGTTTCATGGGAAATGCGCAAGGCTTTCGTCAACAACTTCCGCGTCAGCAGCCAGGCGCAGCTTGCGCGCATGGAATCGTTCGTGAACATGTTTTTTGACAACGCCCTTGGCAACGCCAAAAACCTCGCAACTTCCCCGCTGGTTACGGACAATATCGGGAAAATCACCTCCTATGCCGGCGCAACCGAGCCACATAAACCCATCGGAGCGCAACTGCTTGGGGAAGAACTCTTAATGTACAAAGACCTGCTTCGCATCGTCGAGGCATTTCCGGCCTACGCCCTGGCCTACATAGGCAACGATCAGGGCGGCTTTGTACAGGCTCCGGACGATACCCTGAGCGCCGGATACAATCCGCCCGATCGCGACTGGTACAAGCAGGCCATGAACGCGGGCGAGGCCCTGGTCACGGAAGCATACGTCTCGGACAACGGCGAGGCCGTCTGCACTGTGGCCATGCCCGTGCGCAAGGCCGAGGGATGGGGGTTTTCGGGCGTTGTCGGCTTTGACATCAGTCTGGCCACCCTGACCAAGGAAACCGGCGCCGTCAAAGTCGGCAAGACCGGCTATGTGCTCATGCTGGACGCGGTGGGGCAGGTCATAGGCGATCCGCATTACTCGGGACCGGAAATTCCGCAGGACAAGCGCTGGCTAGGAAAAACGGTCGGCCAACTGCCGCCGGACGCCGCCAAGGCCTTGAGCGAACTCCAAAAAATAGGAAACGGGGTCACCGAAGTAGAATTTGACGGCAAAACCTGGCTGTCCGGCGTGAAAAAGACCGACGGAGGCTGGTATCTGATAATGCTTCAGGAAAGAAGCGAAGTCTTTGCCGACGCCATGAGCGTGACCACAAGCATCATCCTGGTGGGCGTCATCCTGATGCTGGCAATGGCCCTGTTCGCCTGGTTCATGGCCAGAAGCATAACCGGCCCGCTCACGGTACTTGGCGATGCGTCTCAGCAAGTGGCCGACGGAAATCTGCTGGCCATCCCTTCCAACGAGAACCTGTTCACCGGGGAACTCGGCGTGCTGCACCGCAGCCTCAAGAGCATGGTCGGCAAGCTTGGCGAGCTCATTGAAACAGCCAATGCCAAAATGAAGGAGGCCGAGTCCGCCCTTGAGTTGTCCAGAAAATCCCTGGCGCAGGCCGAAGAAGCCAAGCTTCAGGCCGATCGGGCCAGAAGAGAAGGCGTGGTGCAAACCGCCGGACGAATCAGCGAGGCTGTGGCGCAGCTTTCCAGCGCCGCCAACCGCCTTTCCGGGGAAATGCGCTCGCTCGAGCGCGGCGCGGACAGCCAACTGGGAGAGGTTACAGACATAGCCCAGTCCATGGGCGAGATGAATTCCGTGGTGCTTGAAGTGTCCGGCGCTACCTCCCGCACGGCTGAATTGGCTGACGAAGCGCGAAGCAAGGCTCATTCCGGCAAGGCCCTCGTCCTGGAAGTCGTAGCCAATATGGGCAAAATCGAGCAGCAAAGCATGGACATGCGCTCAAGCCTCGAACAACTCGGCCAGCAGGCAAGCGCCATCGGAAACGTCCTTGGCATCATCAACGACATAGCCGACCAGACCAACCTGCTCGCCCTCAACGCCGCCATTGAGGCAGCCCGCGCCGGAGAAGCCGGGAGAGGCTTCGCGGTTGTCGCGGATGAAGTGCGCAAACTGGCTGAAAAGACAATGGAAGCCACAAAACAGGTCGG
>JAVBNM010000055.1:0-11768 GCA_031551565.1 Desulfovibrionaceae bacterium
GAGTGAGCTGTCTATGGATTTTTCCAGCCGAACCCGGACAAGCCGTTTCGTTAAATCCCTTGCCAGGAAGCACTTTCCGGCTTGCCGGGGACTCGGCTGAATTGAAATCTGGCGGAGAGGGAGAGATTTGAACTCTCGGTAGCTATTAACTACACACGATTTCCAATCGTGCTCCTTCGGCCGCTCGGACACCTCTCCGCGAAGCACGGTACCTACCAAAAATTAATTCCGTAGGCAAGCCTAAATTGGGTTATTTTGCGAAATGCTTTTTTCCGCGGCTTTCGCGAGCCATCCAGCGCTGTTTGGCAGAGGCCTTTGGGCGGGCCAGCCTGTCCAGCCGGCGCAAAAGACCGCCTTGTCTTCCCCTCCCATTTTCTGTATAGGCACTGTTGCGGGCGTGGCTTTCACGGCCGTTTGGCGGACGAGTGGCAACCCGCGATAAAAATTCTCCCTCACTCTGCAAAAAAAGGTGGCTCATGCTTTCCATCACCCGCGAATTCCGCTTTGAAGCGGCCCATCGCCTGAATATTCCCCATCTTGACCAGAAAGAAAACGAGCGCATTTTCGGACCCTGCTCAAAAATGCACGGCCATAGCTACCGCCTTCAGGTAACCTTGAGCGGCACGCCAAACGAATGCGGCTGGCTGCTCGATTTTTCCGAGCTGAAAAACATCGTGAGCCGGCATGTTCTTAGCGACTACGACCATGCCGACCTGAACACCCTGGCTGATTTCATGGACATCCCGCCCACGGCCGAGAATATGGCCGGGGCGATCTTCCGGCGCTTGAAACCGCATTGCGAAGGTGAAAACCACCGCCTCTCAAAGGTCAGCGTTTTTGAAACCGCCGACGCCTGGGCCAGTTGGGAAGAGAATCATGCTCAAGGTTCATGAGATCTTCCATTCCCTGCAAGGGGAAGGACCCTATGCCGGGCGTCCGGCTGTTTTTATCAGGCTGTCCGGATGCGTGCGGCCGTATTGCTCTTTTTGCGACACCCCGGAAGCCCTGGAGGGCGGAGAGCCCATGTCCCCAGCGCGAGCGCTGTCCGTAATCAGGGGGCATGCCTGCCCTCTGGCGGTCATCACCGGCGGAGAACCATTCCTGCAATGGGAAAACGGCCTGGCTGAACTGGATAAAAACCTCATCGCGCATGGTCTGGAAGTCCACTATGAAAGCAGCGGCAGGGCCGGGATACCCCGGGATGCGGCCGGAAGGGTCGTACTTTCGCCAAAGCCAGGCCAGTGGCCCGCGACGGAAGTCCTCTCCAGGGCTTGCGCCCTCAAGGTTCTGTGGCGGGAGGAAAGCTCCGCTGAAACCCTGAAAGCAATCGAGGCCAGCGGTTTTCCGCCGGAAAAGGTCTGGCTCATGGCCCTTGGCGCTTCCAGGGACGAGCAGCTCAAGCGCATGCCCCTTCTTTGGGAGGTATGCCGCGCGCATGGCTACCGGCTCTCGCCCCGGCTGCACATCCTGGCTTTTGACCGCAAAAAAGGAATTTGAGACGGGACGAAAGTCCACAGCTTCAACTGCGACAAACACATTGCCCCCGGCATGGGCCAGGGGGGGGAAAAGGCCTAGAGGGGCGCATTGTTATGACTTTTGACTGCGTGCTTGTTTTTTCGGGAGGGATGGATTCCACCGTGCTGCTTTACGAGCTTGCGGCCAAGGGGAGAAGGCCGGCGGCCCTGAGTTTTGACTACGGTTCCCGGCACAACGGACGGGAACTGCCCATGGCGGCCGATACTTGCAAAAAAATGGGCATTGCGCATGAAATTGTCGCCCTACCCTTCGTTGAGAAGCTTTTTTCCTCAGCCCTGCTAAGAGGAGGGGCGCAGATTCCGGACGGACCCTACGGCCGGGAAAACATGTCCCTGACTGTGGTGCCTTTCAGAAACCCCATTCTCATGAGCATCAGCGTCGGCTACGCGGAATCAATCGGAGCCCCGGAAGTGCTGCTGGCCTCGCACGGCGGGGATCATGCGCTGTACCCGGACTGCCGCACGGAGTTCAACAAGGCCTTTGACCAGGCCGTGCGCCTGGGGACGGACCACAAGGTCCGCTTGAGCTTTCCCTACGAAAAGATGGACAAACGGAGCATCGCTGAAATCGGCAGGCGTCTTGGCGTGGACTTCACACGCACCTGGACCTGCTACAAGGGCGGCAAGCTGCACTGCGGAACCTGCGGTTCCTGCCTGGAACGCATGCAAGCCCTGGGGCATGCGGAGGGCCTGGACCCGACCGTTTACAGCACCACGCCGTCCTGAGATGCCGCACAAAAAACTGTCTTTCCGGCTGGCATTAAAGTTGCTGTGATGAAGTCACGGCCTGCGGCTGTCGCGACGGATCCGCAATCAACGAGCCCACAGCGGCCTGGAAGACGCGATCACCTGATCAGCAGCCATCCGTGGCCGTGTCTTTTGAATAGGCCGGCATTCTTGAGAAACTCAACCCTGAGGAGAACCACATGAAAAAGCTGTTCATCGCGACCCTGGCTCTGGGAGCCTTCATCTTGTCCGCCGGGCCGGGACGGGCCGACCTGCTTATCAAAAGCGTCGCTCACAACAGCCCCTTGATTTTCACCATTGATTGCGACAATTTTCACGAGAACGTGAACCGGGAGGGGAGATCGCAATTCCAGCTTGGATCAAACATGGTCCAAAATTGCACTATAGCCTGGTCCGGCTCAAGCGCGCGGCTCCCTGTTTCGGACGGGGAAGTCTATCATTTCCAAGATAATGAGTTCACCCGCGTCCAGTAGCCTCACCCTGCGACAGGAGGCCGCCGCCAAACGCTGACCTTCCTCCGGCCTTGCTTTTTTTGAAAAAAATAACAGGCGCCGCCACTGGCAGCGCCTGTTATTTTGGCAGAACCGTCACCAAGTCCGGGCCGCACAGCCTTACGCGCAAACCCGGACGCCGGGCACCCCGGGGTAAACGCCCCTCAGCCAGCGGCGTTTACCCCTGGTAATACTCCTGCAGGCTTCTGACCGCGGGCTTGTCTCCGCGCTGGGCCGCGATGGCCTCGACAGTCGCCCTCGCGCCTTCCAGGGTGGTGGTGTAGGGCACCTTGTAGTGCAGGGTTTTCTGGCGAATCGAGCGGGAATCAAGAATGGCCTGAACGTCCGAGGTGGTGTTGATCACCAGGGCGATCTCGTTGTTTTTGATAAGGTCCACTATGTTCGGGCGTCCCTCGCTGACCTTGAGTACCCTGTCGGTATTGACGCCCTCCTTGCTGAGCAGATCGGCCGTTCCCTGGGTAGCCAGGATTTCAAAGCCCATGTTTGCAAAGGCGGCGGCTACTGGCTTGATGAGCTTCTTGTCCCGGTCATGCACGGAGATAAAGACCTTGCCGGATTCAGGCAAACGCTGGCCCGCTGCCAGTTGCGCCTTGAGGAAGGTTTCCCCGAAAGTGCGGCCGATGCCCATGACCTCGCCTGTGGAGCGCATTTCCGGTCCGAGCAGGATATCGACGCCGGGGAAGCGGTTGAACGGAAAGACAGCTTCCTTGACAGACAAATAGCCCGAGCAGGGTTTGATGCCTTCCATTACGTCTTTAAGCTTTTCTCCCAGCATTATCCGGGTGGCCAGGCCAGGCAGGGGAACGCCCGTGGCCTTGGCCACGAAGGGAACGGTGCGTGAAGCCCTGGGGTTTACTTCGAGAATATAGACCAGGCCGTCCTTCACGGCGAACTGGATGTTCATCAGGCCCACAACCGAGAGTTCCCTGGCCAGGGCCACGGTCTGCCGGGAAATCTCCGCGATTATATCGGCTGACAAGGTGTGGGGAGGCAGAACGCAGGCCGAGTCTCCGGAGTGGATGCCCGCCTCCTCGATATGCTCCATGATCCCGGCAACATAGGTGTCCGTGCCGTCCGACAGCGCGTCGACGTCTACCTCGGTGGCCGCGTCGAGGAACTTGTCGATCAGGATGGGATGCTCCGGCTTTTTGCCGCCCAAAACATCCCGGAAGTAGGCGGCAAGCTGTTCCTCGTCATACACCACGACCATGGCCCGTCCGCCAAGAACGTATGACGGACGCACCACCACCGGGTATCCCAGGCGCTCGGCGGCCTCAACGGCCTCGGCCCTGGTCATGACCGTGTCGTTGGCCGGCTGGCGCAAATTGAGCTTTTGCAAAAGGGCCTGAAAGCGCTCCCTGTCCTCGGCCCGGTCAATGGAATCGGGCGATGTGCCTATAATCGGCACACCGGCCCGCATCAGGGGCACGGCCAGATTCAGGGGGGTCTGCCCGCCGAATTGCACGATCACGCCGTCCGGTTTTTCCGCTTCAACGATGTTCATCACATCCTCAAAGGTCAGCGGCTCGAAATAAAGCCTGTCGGAGGTGTCAAAGTCGGTCGAGACGGTTTCCGGGTTGGAGTTGACCATAATCGACACAACGCCGCTATCCCGCAGCGCGAAGGAGGCGTGGCAGCAGCAATAGTCAAACTCGATTCCCTGGCCGATGCGGTTTGGCCCGCCGCCGAGGATGATCACTTTTTTCGCGGACGGCGGGGGAATGTCGCCCTCTTTCCGACCGTAGCTTGAAAAATAATAGGAGTCACTGGCTCCGGGCTTGCCGCCGTAAGTCTCCACCCGCATGGAGGCGGGCAGGATGTCCATGCCCTTACGCAGAGTGCGGACGTCGGACATCGGGCGCTTCCACATTTCGGCCAGTTGGGCGTCGGAAAAGCCCATGACCTTGGCCCTGCGCATCAGGTCGCGCAGGTCAGGGTTCTGCGGAGTCATGGCGTTGGCCAGAGCGAAGTCGCGCAACTCCTGCTCCATGTCGAGAATTTCCTTCAGCTCTTTGAGAAACCAGGGGTCAATGAAGGTCAGCTCGTGAATCTCGTCCAGGCTCATGCCCACAAGCATGGCCTGACGCAGGGCGAAGATGCGCTTTGAGTTGGGAACGCGCAAAAGGGGAATAAGCTCGTTTCTTTCGGGCAGCTTGCCCCGAAACTCCCTGCCCCAGCCGTCAACGCCAAGCTCAAGCGAGCGCAAACCCTTTTGCATGGCTTCCTTGAAAGACGCGCCAAGGCTCATGGCCTCGCCAACGCTCTTCATGGCCGTTGTCAGTTCGTCTTTGGCGCCAGGGAATTTCTCAAAATTGAAGCGCGGAACCTTGAGCACCACATAATCGATGTCGCCCGTGTACTCGGCCAGGGTCTTGCCCTTGGAACCGTCCTGGATTTCATCCAGGCTATACCCGACAGCCAGTTTGGCCGCCACCCTGGCGATGGGAAAACCCGTGGCCTTGGAAGCCAGGGCTGACGAGCGGGACACGCGCGGGTTCATTTCAATGACCACCAACTCGCCGTCGGCCGGGTTCATGGCATACTGGATGTTCGCTCCGCCGACCATATTCACCGCGCGGATGATGTCCATCGAAGCCTTGATGACGGTGTCGAGCTCATCCTTGGTCAGGGTCATGGCCGGGGCCACGGCTATGGAGTCTCCGGTGTGCACGCCCATGGGGTCGAAGTTTTCGATCGAGCAGATTATGATGCACTTGTCCTTGTTGTCCCTGATGATCTCTATCTCGATTTCCTTCCAGCCGATGACGCTGCGCTCGAGCAGGACCTCGCTCTTCATGCTGGCGGCAAGAGCGCCCTGGGCGAGGGTTTCAAGATCTTCCATGTTGTAGGCCACCCCCCCTCCGGCGCCGCCCAAAGTGAAGCCCGGGCGCAGAATTATGGGAAACGGTATCTCCTTGGTCGTCTCGCGGACCTCGTCCATGTTGCGCGCGATTCTCGACTCCGGCATCTTCAGGCCGATGCTGGCCACGCATTCGCCAAAAAGCTCGCGGCTTTCGGCTGTGGCGATCGCGTGGCTGTCCGCGCCGATAAGCTCTACACCGCATTCATCCAGCACGCCGATTTCAGCCAGGGTGAGCGAGGTATTCAAGCCGGTTTGCCCGCCCATGGTTCCGAGCAGAGCGTCTGGCCTTTCACGCCGGATAATGGCGGCCACGTTCTCAATGTCGATCGGCTCGATATAGGTGCGATCCGCAAGGCCAGGGTCGGTCATGATCGTCGCCGGGTTGGAGTTGACCAGGATGACTTCATAGCCCTCTTCCTTAAGGGCCTTGACAGCCTGGGTTCCTGAATAGTCGAATTCACAGGCCTGGCCGATTACGATGGGGCCGGACCCGATTACCATGATTCGCTTGAGATCAGTTCTTTTGGGCATGGTCTACCTTTATTCTGTAAAGTTCACTGGAAATACGGATGAAAAAGGGCGAAAAAAAAGCGGCGAAGGATGGTTTAATTACCCTTCCCGCTCATTATGGGGGCACCTCCCCACGTTTTTTGGATAAAGCTCATTAATCCAAACCCTTTAGCATTCAACCGTCTTTGGATGCCGTCACGCTGGACGCGAACTCGCGCCTGTCTGGCAGAACTGTATAGCCTTTCCGTCGACGTATGGCAAGAGCGCATCTTTTCAAAAAAATTCTAAAAATTATCTATATTTTACCAGATGACTTGACTTTACGTCAGATAATTGACAACAATTGAAAGCATTATCTTATCGGTCGGTTGCGCCGGGTGGCGCCGCGTTTTCGTTCCGGAATATTTTTTACTTTTATCATAAAAAAAGGTGCGAATTCAAAGCAGCGCACCGTAAAACACCACCTATATCGTCAGATTTCGCGGAGCCTTTTTGCCGCCAGGGGGGGATTGATGGACTCGAGCGAACTTAACATCATCGGGCAACATACGTCGCTGGCCGACTTGTTCCGCACGCTGGAAAAGGTCGCGCCGACAGACAGCACCGTGCTGGTCACCGGCGAATCCGGTACCGGCAAGGAACTGCTTGTGCGCGCCCTGCACCTTAAGAGCAAGCGCAAGGACAAGCCCTTTGTGCCCATAAACTGCGGGGCCATCCCAAGGGAGCTGCTTGAGTCGGAGCTGTTCGGCCACGAAAAAGGGGCCTTTACCCATGCCATCCGCACAAGGCCCGGCCGCTTTGAACTGGCCGAAGGCGGAACCATCTTCCTCGACGAAATCGGGGAAATGGACCTTCTGCTCCAGGTCAAAATACTCCGGGCCATCCAGGAGCGGGAAATAGAACGGGTGGGAGGCCAGGGCAGCCGCAAGGTCGACGTCCGCATCATCGCCGCCACCAACCGCGACCTGGAAAAGGAGGTCGCGGCCGGGCGCTTCAGGGAAGACCTGTTCTACAGGCTGAACGTCATCCCCCTGCACCTTCCGGCCTTGCGCGACCGCGACGGCGATGTGCTCACCCTGACCGAGCATTTTCTGCAAAAATTCTACAAAAAATCAGGGCGGCACCCCCTCAAGCTTTCGCCGCAGGCCAGAAAGGCGCTGAGGGCCTACACATGGCCGGGAAACGTGCGGGAGCTGGAAAACCTGGCCGAGCGCCTGTCCATACTTTGCGATGGCCCGGAGATCGGCCTTAAGGATCTTCCCTCCAAGATCCTCAGCCAGGTCGGTGATACGGATCTTCTCCCCGATGTTGAGCCGAAAGCGGCTGCAACGGCCACGGCAAAGATCGGAATCGGGAACAATGGCGACGGCCAGGTGGCGCCCGCTCGGGACGGCGCATGGTTTTGGCCCGATATCTCAACGATGTGTGCCCACAGTCTGGGCTTGAAAGAGTTTCTCGACACCCTGGAAGAACGCCTCTTGCGCGAAGCCCTGGACAAGGCCGCCGGCATCAAGAACCAGGCGGCGGAGATCCTTGGCATTAAACGCACCACCTTGATCGAAAAGCTGAAAAAGCGTAATCTGGAATGAACGTTCAACGCCAGGAATTACCTATTTCCCCAGATTGGCAAGTACCGCAGTGGGTTAACCCCAAAAGCTCCAGCACACTTTTTGCAAACGGATACCTGTGAAATATTCCCTGCCCGCCGGTCTCTGCCGGACTCTTTTCACAGCCTGCTTGTGTTGGTTGCTTGCAGCCACGCAGTCTATGGCTGCGACCATGAAATGGGAGGCCCTGCCGGACCGGGAGCGCATCACCATCAACCTGGGTTTCTCCGACGGCGTTCCAGGCCAGGTCGGCCGCATCGACACCAACGCCCTGGTCATTCCATTCAGCGAACCACCCTCCGGGCTTGACCAATCGACCCCGGAAGGCGCCAAACTCCTCCATGACATACGCCAGTTCGGCCGCTCTTTGGTGGTCACCACCCAGACCCCTGAATTCGGCTTCATCGTGGTGACCCGCAGCCCGAAACAACTGGTACTGGACCTTTTCCCGGATGTGCTTGGCGCGCGCTGGAAAGCCACAGCCAAGGCCCCCACGACGGAACTTCCCCCAAATTACGCTCCTATCCCGGAGATAACGCCAACACCGCCCACGCCGCCAACTGAAACTGAAAAACTTGACGGCCACAGCGCTCAGGACGAAGGCGCCGCAGCGCCGGACAGCCGGAAAAACGCAAAAGACAGCGAAGCGCAGGCGCAACCGCCAAAAAATCAGGACACAGTCCAGGAACCAGGGCAATCGGCGCAGCAACCAGCGGCCTTGCCTGTCAAGCCTGATGCCGGCAAGGCGTCCGCCCCGCCTGTCCTGCCGGCAACGCCTGATCCGGCGGCCAAAACTGAAGGAAGCAAGAGCCCCGCAAAGCCGGAAGATACAACTGGCGCCAAGGCAGCTCCCCCATCGTCCGCCGACAGGCCAGCGCCCGAAAAGACTATTCCCGAAGCGTCTGAAGCCGCGCCAACCGGCAACAGCGGCCAGGGCAAAACCCAGGCTGAGAATCAAACAGCCGGGCCAGACGCTCCTTTTTCGGGCAAGCCCGTTGACCAGCCGCCGTCCGGACAGCGCGCGAGGCAGAACGCAGACAATGGCGGACAATCTCCGGGCCAGGCATCCACCCCCGAGATACCGCCGGCTGAACCAGACCCGGCCCCGTTGCCGCCCACTGTGCAGGCCTGGTCGGGCAACCGGCCCGATCTGCGTCCGGCGACGCCCCCCCCCGCTCCGGACAAAAATCCGGCGCCGCCTCCGGGCACAACTAAAAACAACACTGAAGCCGTTCCAGCGTCTCCGGTCACGAACAAAACAGAGCCGGGCAGCCAGGGCAACGGGGCGATCCCTGCGCCAACGCCTTCGCCTCCCCCTGCGCCAGCACCAGCGCCAGAGCAAGCGCCCTCGCCCACTCCGGCCACAACGCCGCCCCCTGCTCCCCCGGCAACAGAGCGCGGCGCGGCTCCCGATTCCGGCGGCGTCAAGACAAACTTGGGCATAGCCTACCGGGGCCGTGCCCTGGAACGCGGTCCCGACGGCGAGCCAATGCCGGGCACGGCGGGCAGCGCCGCGCAGCAAACCGAAACTCAGCCCGGACAAGCCCAGCCCGGCAAAGATGCTTCCGCCCGCGGCCGGATAAACGCAAACGCGCTTCCCGACGGAGAGAGGCCCGCACCGTCAGAGGCGGAACAGCCCTCTGGAGACGGCCGTTTCCGGGCGCCGCTCTCAACCGACCCCGCACAACCGGCTCAACCCGCTGACGGCGAATCACACCGGCAACGGGCGGACAATGCCCCGATTGGCGCAAGACAAGGGCAGCCAGGAGAAACCGGACAAGAGCAGCGGCAAGACGGCCCCAAAACGCAGACGGACACCCCCGAACTTCCGCCGTCTCCAGACGGCCACGCGCTTGAAGACAAGGACAAAGGCGACGCTCCCGAGAGGGAGGTCATCTATGTCGATGAAAAAGGAAACCCGGTCGATCCCCCGGCCGACCCCGAGCAGCGCCTGGCTGACATCCGCCAGGCGTTGGTCAGCAACGTCTTCTCCAAGGCCAAAGAACTGTCGGCCGACCTTCTGAAGCAGGCCAACCTCAATAACGACCAGCGCGAGGAAACCCTGCACCTTTACGCCGAAGCCCTGTTTCAGGAGAACAAAAAAGATCTGGCCACCTACGGACAGGAGATTGTCGAGGCCACCACAAGGGCCATGAACTTCAACATCAATTCGTTCCGTAATGCCACGGCCCTTTTGCGCCTGGGCTACATCGACCTGAAAACGAGCAACCTCGCCATGGCCGAAGCCCGCTTCAACATGCTGCGCCGCCGCTATCCGGACGATCCGGCCATCCCGCTGACTTACTACTACTGGGCCGAATATCACTACGAACACGGCGAACTGCAAAAAGCCGCCGACGAATATCAGTACATACTGCAAAAATACAACGCGTCGCCCTATGCCAGAGACGCGGCCCTGGGCCTTGCCCGCTCGTTCTACCACCTGGGCTATCTCAAGCAGGCGCTCAATGTGATGGAATACATCGAGCAGCTCTGGCCGCGCTTCTACATGGACAACCCGGACTTCCTCAGCCTCATGGCCGACACCGCCTTTAAACTGGAAAACTGGGACCTGGCCCGCGACCGCTATTGGCTCTATTACAACCTCCGGCCGCAGGACGAACGCTCCGACGTCATCCTGACCAGGATCGGCGACATCTATTCAAACCTCAAGGAAAAAAGCGCCGCGGCCGCCATATACACGGAAACCGCCGCCCAATTCCCCGAAAGAGACGGCGGCCTTATCGCCATGATGCGCCTGGCCGAAGAAGGCGTGAACGATGCCCCTACCGTCGAAGGCATGTTCAACGTGTTCAACAGCGGCCCGCTCCAATCGCCGGACAAGGTTTACAAAAAAATTCTCGCCGAGTACCCGGACAGCAACCTCGTACCGCTCGCGGAACTGAAGCTCGCCATGTGGCACCTCTTCAAACACGAATACATCCCGGCCCTCAACGCTGCCAGCAGACTGGTCACCGACCACCCGAACAGCGACCTTGTGCCCAACGCCCGCAATGTGGCCATGCGAGCATTCACCGCCATGGCTTCGGAGGGCATCAAGGACAACCGTTACAATCAGCTTCAGGCCGTGTGGGAAAGCTATCCCATCCTGCACAGCAACACCCCGCAAGGGACGCAAAACACCCTCGACCCCGAAAGCCGCGTCGCCCTGGCCGTGTCCTACTGGAAAAACGGCCTGCCAGACACCGCCCTTCTGACCATCGAACCATTCTTCCTTGACGCCAAAGTTCCAGAATACTCGGAACTGGCCCTGAAGCTCGCCTTGAGCATCTACCTGGAATACGAGCAATGGTCCTCCATCCGCGAGGTTGGTTCACGCGTCGATCTGTGGGAACTCACCCCGGCCACCCGCAGCCAGCTCGAATTCGCCGAAGCCCTGGCCGGTGAAAACTTAAACGAACCGGAAATCTCCGCCCCGCTCTGGCAAAGCCTCTATGACGCCAACAACCTCAAGCCTTCCCAAATGGCCCTGGTCATGTTCTTCCTCGCGCGCAACGCCGAAAAAAGCCGGGATCTCGAAAAGGCCTGGCTGCTCGGAAACGACGCCTTAAGCCGCCTGGAAGCCGAAGCCGCCGCCCATCCCCAAACCGCGGACATGCCGAAAATCATCGCCCAACTCGGCTCCCTTATGGATATATCCGAAGTGGCCGGACGCCTGCGCGAAGCCGACCAGTTCGCGGACAAATATCTCTCCTATCTGCCGGAAAACTCTCCCGAACGAGCCGGCATCCTCTACCGCAAAGCCCGCTTCGCCAAAAAGCAGGGCAACCCAGACCTCTGGACCGAAATAATGACCGACATCAGCCAGCGCTACGCCGACACCATATGGGGGCAAACCGCCGCCACTGAGCTCAAAAACGAAAAGATATCCCGCGACGCCTCCCGTTTCTCCCCAACCGGCGGCTAGGATGACAGACAGTCTGGGGGAGGGGAACCCCAAGGGCGATTGCCCTTGAGGTTCCCCTCCCCCAGA
>JAVBNM010000024.1:0-58804 GCA_031551565.1 Desulfovibrionaceae bacterium
CCCCTCCTTTACCCGCTTTGGGTGATGTGTTTTTGGGGATGTGTTTTTTGTATAAAGGATGTTCCGGGATTAAAGACGGAGGCTGGAAATGTCAAAAAATACGAAGCTGGATGCTGTTAAAGGCGCGATCCGGGAACTTCCCTTGAAAAGACTGGGGGTTTGTTCTCTGATTCTTGGAGTGTGCGTGCTGCTCAAGGGACTTTTCATCGGCGCTGACGCCCTTGATCTCGATTGGCTGCTATACCCTTCCAGGGTGCTGGTTTCCGCCTGCTCGGGTCTTTCATTCGGTTGGGTCGGAAGCATGGGATACTACAACGCGGGGCTGGAAATATTGATCGCCCCGGCCTGCTCAGGGCTGAATTTTTTCGTCATCCTGGTGGCCACGGGCGGATGCATGGCCGCTTTCAGCTTGTCCGGAGCGCGGAAACTGGCAGCATGGCTGGCGGGCATCGTCGCAGCCGCCTACGCCTTCACCCTGGCTGGGAATACGGTCAGGATTCTGGCGGCCATCTTTTTATACAGCCGCAAAATCAGCCTCGGGCCGCTCACGCCCGATCGGCTGCACCGGCTCGAGGGCATTGCCGTGTACTTTGTTTGCCTGTGCGCTTTTGCCGTGATATTGTCCGCCCTGCTGGAGCGAAAGAAAAGGCGGCAAGGCGCGGCCTTGGCAGATTCCGGGAGAGCGGGCGCGGCAACCGTCGGAGCGGCGGTGGCCCTGCCGTTTTTCTGCTATCTCTTCTTCACTATAGTTCTGCCGCTCGCCAACAGCCTGATTCGCGGCTCCGCGCCGCCTGTGATCGAGCATTTTGTCACGGTCGCGGCCATCAGTGCCGCTATTTCGTTTTGTCTTTACCTTTTGCTGCGCGGCAAATGCCGGGTTGGCCGCAGGGCCTGCGCGCAATCCGCCGACCCAATTTCCGGGGGAGGGGCACAATGAGCATTATCAAGCCAAAAATCCTGATCGTCGAGGATGAGCCTGCCATCATCGACGCCATTCAATACGCCCTTGAGACCGAGGGATTTGAAACCGCGGCAGCCACCTGCGGCGGCCCGGTCAGGGAATTGCTGGCCAGGGAACGAGTGGATCTCATCATCCTTGACGTGGGGCTGCCGGATATCAGCGGACTGGAACTATTAAAGATCATCCGGCAGGATTTCGACGTGCCGGTCGTATTTCTGACCGCCCGCGCCGGGGATATCGACCGCATCCTCGGCCTTGAACTGGGCGGGGACGACTATATCTGCAAACCGTTCAGCCCCCGGGAACTGGCGGCCAGGGTAAGGGCGGTCCTGCGCCGCAGCCAGGGAGGGCGGCAGGCGGCGGCCTTGAGCAATACATGGCGCATCAACGAGGAGAAACGATCCATTGATTACCACGGCCGCCATCTGGATTTGTCGCGCTATGAATACAACCTGCTGCTGGTGCTGCTGCGCCGTCCCGGCCACGTCTTTACCAGGGAACAGCTCATGCGTATCGCCTGGGAGGAGCCGGAAAACAGCATGGACCGCACCATCGACGCCCACATCAAGAACCTGCGCGCCAAGCTCAAGGCCGTCCGGCCGGATGAAGACCCCATCGCCACTCACCGCGGCGTCGGCTACGCCCTCAAAGAATCGCCCTGAAAAAACGCTATGAAACTCGGCGCAAAAATATTCCTGTCCTTCCTGCTCATTGTCTGCCTGTGCCTTTATTATCCGCTTAGGCGTCTGGCCGGCGCCATCATCACCCACTACGGCGAAGGCGTTGAAGACGCCCTGGCCGACCAGGCCAACATCCTGGCGGGCATCGTGGAGCGGGAAATCAAAAACAACAGCTTCAGCCCGGAGCAATGGCACGAGATATTTGACGGCGCCCACAACCGGGCTCTGGCCGCCCGCATCTACGAACTCAAAAAAGAACGAGTTGATTCGCACATCTACGTCACTGACAAACAAGGGATCGTGCGCTTTGATTCCGAGTATCCGGAAAACGAGGGCAAAGACTTCAGCCAGTGGCGCGACGTAAACCGCACTCTTCAGGGCGTCTACGGCGCGCGGACCACCCGCCGGGACGAAAGCGACGAGACGTCATCGGTCCTGTATGTGGCCGCGCCAATCATGGCCGGCGGCGAGATCGCCGGCGTGTTGACCGTGGTCAAGCCCAGCACCAACATTCGCTACTTTGTCGAGGGCGCGCGCTGGAACATCCTCAAGAGCGGGATATTCTCGCTCATCGTCGCCGGAGTGCTCAGCCTTCTGGTCGCCATCTGGATAACAAGGCCGATCAAGCGCCTGACGCGCTACGCCAAAGGTATCAGCGACAACGAGCGCCCGGAATTTCCACGTCTTGACAATAGCGAGATCGGCGCAATGGGCCGGGCCTTTGCCGAAATGCAGGAGGCCCTTGAGGGACGCCGATATGTGGAACAATATGTCGAGCATCTGACCCACGAATTGAAAAGCCCGCTGTCGGCCATCCGGGGCGCGGCCGAGCTTTTGAACGAGGCCGTCAGTTCCCCGAAGGGCATGGACATAGAGCGCCAGGCCCGTTTCATCTCAAATATCAACGGGCAGTCAAAACGGATTCAGGATATCGTGGACCGCATGCTGGAGCTGGCCTCCCTGGAAAGCAGAAGCTACCGTCGCTCCAGTGAGGATGTGGACATTGGCGGAATAATCCGTGAGGTCTGCCTGGACAAGGAACCGCTGCTGATTGCCAGAGGGCTGACCCTTGACGTCCGCTCCCCGGAACGGGAAACCGTAAAGGCGGACGGGTTTCTTTTGCGCCAGGCCCTGGCGAACCTGGTGCAAAATGCAATAGACTTCAGCCCGGATGGCGGGACCATCTCCATAACGGCGGATATCCCGCCTGACAGCAGCCAGGCCACATTCACAATCGCGGATCAAGGGCCCGGCATACCGGATTACGCCGAGAACCGCGTGTTCGACAAATTTTTCTCTCTGCAAAGGCCGCATACCGGGCAGAAAAGCACCGGCCTGGGCCTTAATTTCGTTGCCCAGGTGGCGCTATTGCACGGGGGCAAGGCTAGCCTTGCAAATGGCCCGCACGGCGGGGCGGTGGCAATTCTGGATATCCGCGCTGATTAGGGCTCATGCATGGGGCCCTCATTGCAACAAAGCGTCTTGGTAAAAACCGCATTTACGGCTGAAATGTTGTATTTTGCCTTTCCGCTAAATGGCACGGGGGGTCTGTGCCGTTGCCCAGCGAATATCGACACTAAGTTTCAAAAATTATCGACAATGCCATACAATAATGGTAAAGCAAAAAATAGTATATTTATAAGCTCTGGCATTTATACGCGGGAGTATTTGTGCACGCTTTCACGCAGCGCCCCAAATATTTTATAACAATTATCACACCCCTGGCGTACACCGGCGGCCCTTTGGCCAGCCGGTAAAACGCGCGGCGGCAGCCAAAGGCCATAACCCCATGCAAAACAGACCTCCATAACGAACCCTGCACAACCCCCTCCGAATCTCATCTTTTGCAAAAAGAGTGCGAGTGTCCATTATGCGTAGTCACGCCGCCGGGCAGACCAATCAAGGTTCTGGCCAGCGCAGGCAAGTATTACAGTTTTAAAGACAAATATTGCCGTAACACCGCCAGCACGCAACCTGAGCGGCAAAACTAATTTCTAGCTGGAATCGCTGGTTCTAACATCAGCCTGGTCCGGAGTTGACCATGACTAACAACGCGACCCTTAAAGGCAATCGCCCGCCGGACGACATGCTCGGTTTTTCCGGAAGCCTGCCCACAAGCGTCCTTCCCGCTGACAGGGTTATGTCTCTTGGCAGCATATGCACATGGGAATGGGATCTGGACGCCGGAGCTGTGCTGTATTCCGGCGCATGGGGGCCCCTGCTGGCTTTGACGGCGGAGGGCGACATAAAGGGCGGGCTGGATTTTCTGCTGTCCCGTGTCAGCGGAGACGACCTGGAGATTTTGGAAACCGCGCTTGCCAAAATTATTTCAGGGGAATGGGGCGAGCTTGACATCCCTGTCCTGATAAAGCGCCATGACAATACCTGCACCTGGATCCTTCTTCGCGGAAAAATCGCCCCTGAGTGCAGCGGGCGCAGGATATTCGCCGGCATAGGCCTGAATATCTCCAGGCTGCGTCTTAGCAACCGCTTTTGCCCGCCCCATGCGGATGACGCCCAGAGCACATACCAGAGTATGCTGGACAACTCTCCCGTCCACATCGTCCGCTTTGACCGGCACATGTTCCCTTTGTATATGAACCCGGCCATGTACGAGTTCAGCCGCTATTCTCCGGAACAGATGGGCGGGCTTACGGCCGAGGAAGCCGGCTACGACCCTGGGGAATTGGGCTATCTGCAGGAAAAGATCAACGAAGTCTTTGACACCGGCAAAATCATGAAATTCCGCTGGACCACGAGCAGGCCACGCATGGATGCTCCCAAAACCACAGGCGACTACTGCCTCTGGCCGGAGTTTGACGCTGACGGCAAAGTAAAGACCGTCATTTGCCAATTCTACGACCTTACCCGGCAAATCGCCCAGGAAGAGAATACACGCTTCAACGAAATGCGTTTTTCCTCACTGCACCAGCTCACACATATGGATGACGTGCCCGAAGACGATGTCATGTTCTTTGTCGCTGAAAAAATAGCCGAACTCACCAAGAGCGCTTTCAGCCACCTGCACATTCTGCCCAGCGCTCTGCAAAGCGCGGAGAGGATCATCTGGTCTTCCAGCCACAGAGCGCTCTTTGCCCCTGAAGAGCTCAACTCCTTCGATCCTTCGGTCATGCGCGGAGAATTCGGTATGGATGTGGCCGGCGGAGGTGAGCCTGTCATGACCTGCGTTCAAAACCATCCGGTAGACCCAGCCACGCAGCGCTATTTTAAAGACAGGCTTTTTGTTTCGCGTTTCGCCTGCGTTCCGGCCATGGAAGGAAACCAGGCCGCGCTCATCGCCGCCGTCTACAACAAGGATTTCGAATATTCCGAGGCCGACGCCCGTCAACTTGAGCTGTTCATAACGGGCGCCTGGCACATTATAAGGCGGCGGCACTATGTCTCAGCTCTTAAAAACGCCGTCGACGAAGTCCAGTTGGCCAGCGAGGCCAAAAACCGATTCCTGGCTTCAGTCAGCCATGAGTTGCGCACCCCCCTTAACGGCATGCTCAGCATGCTCCAGCTCCTTGAGTTTTCCAACCTCACTCCGAAGCAGGCTGAATACGCCAAACGGGCCAACAACACCGGCAAAACCCTGATGCGGATCATTTCAGATATAATTGACTATTCACGCATGGAGTCGGGCCGGTTTGATCTGGACATGGCGCCATTTGACATCGCCGAATGCCTTAGAGGGTCGCTTAAAATTTTCTATGCCGACGCAAGCAGGAAAAAATTGGCTCTCAGGCTCTCCCTCAAGGGCGAGTTTCCGGAAATGATTGTCGGCGATGAGGCCAGGATCAGGCAAATTGTCTTCAACCTTGTCGGCAACGCCCTTAAATTCACTGACTCCGGAGAAATCGAGGTCATTTGCAAAGCCAAGGCGCAGGGGCCGGGCATGTCGGCCATTGAGCTTACCGTGCGCGACACCGGCATCGGCATCCCCGAGGAAATGCAGCGGAAAGTGTTCGACGCCTTTACCCAGGTCGACCCCCTGGCCACACGCAAACATCAGGGTTCGGGCCTTGGGCTTGGCATCGTCCGGCAGCTTTTGCAGCGCATGGGCGGAGCCGTCTCATTGAAAAGCAAAATAAATAAAGGCACCACAATCACCTGTTCCCTGGTCTTCCCCATTGCCACCCAGGAAGAAATCGACGCCAGGAGGCTGGCGCTCTCGGTGTCAAAGGCCGAAAAAACACCCTTTGCCTGCCCCCCCATGATCATACTGGTGGCCGAGGACGACCAGGTCAGCCGCATGGCCATGAAGCTTTTCCTTGAAAAGCTCGGACACACGGCCGTCTGCGTGAGCAACGGGCGCGAAGCCCTGGAGGCACTGCGGCTTTACCGTTTCGACTGCCTGATCACCGATGTGCTCATGCCTGAAATGGACGGCATTGACATCACCATGCACATCAGAAACAGGGATTTTCAAAGGTTCAGACCATCGCCGGAAACAATCATGGCCGTAAAAGAAGGCGACCTGCCCGAGCCGAAAGACATTCCGGCCGGCGACAAAGGCCTGCTGGACATCGACGCCGGCCTGCCCATAGTAGCGGTGTCCGCGCATGCCATGAAAGGGGACAGAGAGCGCTTTTTGGAGCATGGAATGGACTATTACCTCTCAAAGCCCGTCCAGATCGAATGCCTGCGCGGCACTCTCGCCCAGCTCCATAAAGAGAGGCTGTTGCCCAAAGCGACAAACAAACTTTAAGAAGTTTGCCCGCCTGCCGGGGATTGGCTGCGCACTATTGAGGGAATGCTTGCGGGTGGATTGCGCGCGCCGTCAAGCGGGCGGCCGCGCGAATGTCCTGGCGTATTTGCCCACCAGCGAGCGGCATTCAGGGGAATCAGCCAGGTCGTTCGGTCCGTCCAGGCCGCGCAACAGCAGCGGTTCGCCCACAGATACATCGAGGTTGGCCAAAGCATATTTCAAGGTAAGCAGGCTGCCCTCAAACAGCTTGTCGCCTGTTTTTCTTCCCGCGATAAGGATTGTGCCGCACGGCTTCATGGATCGGCAGGCGGCCTCTCCAACCGGCTGACCGGCGCCCCGGCCGCATGCCGCCGGCGCATCTTCCCGCCAGAACGCCTGCAGGCGGTCCAAAAAGGCCTTGAACGAGGCAGGCAGGTGGTAAAAATAGATTGGGGAAATCACCAGAATCCGGTCGGCGGCAAGCAAGAGGTCAAGCAGCGCAGGCAGGTCGTCCGCTCGTCCCAGCGGGCAGTTGAAATAATCTTCACCGCCTGCGGGCGGCCGTGGAAACGGCAGGCCCGGCTCGCGGCAAACGCCGCAACTTACGCATGGTTTGACAACAAATTCGCGCAGATACAAAAGCGTCACGTCCACGCCGGCATCTTTCAGGGCGCTTTCGCAAATCGCGGCGGCGGTGTCGCAATTTCCTCTTTTCCGCGGGCTGGCCGCAAGAATTGCCGCTCTCCCGGGTCGGGCAACGCCGTCTTCGCCTTCCCCGGGGCTTTTTTTATCGTGCCGCTTCACTTGATCCAGCCGGTATCTTGCGCCTGGCGGCCATTTTCGCCATTCTCTTCGCCGGCGCCGTTTTCTTCCATGTCCGCTTTCTCTCCCCCGCCATCCTGCGCTGCGGTTTTTCCGCCTTTTTCCCCTTCGTGCATGCCGGCGAGCGCGGCCAGCGCCTCATCAAGCAGGGGAAGGGCCTCATCGTAGGCAAATCTGGACACAAGGCTGCTGATGGAGGCGAATGTCTCAAGCGGCATAAGCGGCTTTATGTCCCGCTCATGGGTGGATATAAACTCGGCCGCGGCCGCATCGTCGTCCTCAAGGAGGGCCTTGAGCTCATTCAGGTATCCAAGGCTTTGCCCGTAATCATTTGGCAGGGGCCGGGCTTTATGACGGGCGTCCCTGTCGTCCCTGCCGTCAAGATCGGCCTGGGCCGCGACATACTGCCGCAGAACAACGCGGGCCTCGTCAAGCGAAGCGAAGCAGGTCTTGGCCAGGGGGCCTATCACGGACCTGTCGTTCCCCGCAAAAGCCGCCTCAAGGCGCGCGGCGTCATTGCTGAGCCTGGTCGCCCCGATGGACGCGGCCAGGCCCTTAAGGGTGTGGGCTATGCGCTGGGCATCGGTGAATGCTTCGCTCTCCAGGGCGGAATAAAACTGCTCTTCTGTATTTCCGTAGTAATCAAGAAACTGCTTGAGCAGTTTGCCGTATATGCGCTCGTTGTTGCCAAGCCGGGCTTTGGCGCCCTTGGTGTCAAAGCCCGGCAGGCCGTCTTCTCCTGAAGCGGGGCAGGTCTTTGGCGGGCGGGGCTGCAAAGCGGCAGCAGGGCCGGAGCTAAGGGAAGGCCCGTCATCGGCGCCAGGCGTCTGCGGCCGTCCGGGTTTCTCTGCTGGCGTAAGCCAGCGGGCCAGCGTGCCGAAAAATTTGTCCATATCGATGGGCTTGGAGATATGGTCGTTCATGCCTACGGCAAGACAGCGCTGCCTCTCCTCGACCATGGCGTGGGCCGTCATGGCCACAATCGGCATGCTGTCGAACTTCGGGTTTCCCCGCAGCCGCGCGGCAGCCTCATAGCCGTCCATCTCGGGCATTTGCAGGTCCATAAGCACCAGATCGAATGGAGGGTCGCCCGGGGTCCGCTCAATAATTTCGAGAGCCCGCAGCCCGTTATCGGCCACAGTAACCGTTACGTCGGCCTCCTGGAGCAACTCCGCCGCCACCTGCTGGTTGACCGGGTTGTCTTCGACCAGAAGAACTGTCGCCCCGGGAAAATACTGATGTTCGCGCTCAATGCTTCCGGACGTCTTTCTCTGTCTGGGAATCTGGACGTGCTGGCTGCGGCCGTTCAGCACCTCCATGAGGTTGTCAAAGAGGCTCGAGCGGCTGATTGGCCTGAACAGCACCCCGGCCGCGCCGGCCTTCTCGGCCTGCTGCAGCACCTCCGGCCGGCCTGTGCCCGTGGTGATCAATACAGGCGGCACATGTTTGAGCTTCAACTCCTTATGCACGGCGTAAGTGGCCTCGATGCCGTCCATTCCCGGCATCCTCCAGTCCATAAGCACGAGGTCGTAGGGGTCCTCGGCATCGTGCTGCCATAAAAGCGAAAAGGCGTGGGCGGGCGAACTGGCGGTGTCTACCCTGAAGTGCATGTCGGCAAGCAACTTGGCCATCATCTTTCTGGCCGAATCGTTGTCGTCAACCACCAAAATTTTGGCCAAATCGCCAGCATGCATGGCCGCTTCGCCGATCTTGACGCCAGGAAGCTGGAAGCAGACTGTAAAAATGACGCTCGTACCCTGGCCGTATTCACTGGAAACCTGAATGCTCCCATCCATAAGCTCAAGCAGGCGCTTGGTGATTGTGAGGCCAAGGCCGGTTCCCCCGAACTTTCTGGTGATGGAGCTGTCCGCCTGACTGAAAGCCGTGAACAGGCGGCTTTGCTGTTCCGGGGTCATGCCGATGCCTGTATCCTTGACCATAAAGCGCAGCCTGACCTTGTCGCCCAGGCTTTCGTCCAGTGTGCAGGATACGATGATTTCTCCCTGCTCCGTGAATTTTACCGCGTTGTTCAAGAGGTTGGTCAAGATCTGGCCCAGGCGCCCCTTGTCGCCGACAAGCTCGCCCGGCACGTTGTTATCGATGCCGAAAAGGACTTCCAGCCCCTTTTCCTCGGCCTTGTGGACTATCAAGGCGGCGATGTTGTCCAAAAGCTCGTCAAGCTGGAACGGGGCGTGCTCGATATTCAACTGCCCGGATTCAATCTTCGAAAAGTCCAGGATGTCGTTGATTATACCAAGAAGCGTGTTCGCTGCCGCGTAAATTTTATTTATATATGTCTGCTGTTTGGGAGTAAGATCCGTGCGCAGCGCCAGGTAGGCCATGCCGATGACCGCGTTCATGGGTGTACGGATCTCGTGGCTCATGTTGGCCAGGAATTCGCCTTTGGCCAGATTGGCCACGTCAGCGGCGTTTTTGGCGCTGATCAACTGCTGGTTGCGCGTTTCCAAGGCTGCGGCCATTTCGTCGAAATTCTTCGCCAGCCGTCCCATCTCGCCCGTATGCTGGCTGAGCGACGTTCTGGCCTTGAGGTTGCCGGAAGCCAGGGAGCGGGCCGCCTGGGCCAGAAAGCCCAGCGGCCTGACCAGCACCGCGCGGCCGATCGCCCAGACAACGACAAACGCGGCCAAGGTGGCCAGGGCCAGCAGCAAAAGATCCCTGGTCAGGACCGCGTTGGCGTCGGCATGGGCCACAGACTTGGCCACCGAGAGCTCGACCGTAAGGTACGGAGCCTCCATGCCCGGCAAAACGACCCGCTTGTAGGCCAGGATGTATTCCCGCCCATCCTTGCCCCTTGGCTCAAGGATGCCTGACAGTTCCCCTCTTTTGTTTATCTCTTCCCAGGCGCTCGACTCGTAATAGTCCTCCCCGGCCCTTTCCACCGGGGGGTAGACGTAGGCAAGACGTCCCATGCGCCCGCGAATATGCAGCCTGGCTCCTTCCGGCAGGCTGCCGGCGATGATTTCCCTGGCGGCGCTGTCCGGCCTCAGGCTCGCCACCAGCATGACCGTGATCCTGCCCCTGCGGTCAAGCACGGGGAAGATATAGGGCACCGAGGGCTCGCCCGTGACCGGGTCCGACTCTATTCCGCCGATGATCAACTCCCTGGCCCTGGCGGCCTCTTTGAAATAGGAGCGGTAGTGAATGTTCGGCGTGCCGATCATCGGGCGGCCGGAGGCCTGGATGCGGCCGCTGCTGTCGACCAGCAGCAAATTCGCGTAAGCCGGGTAGCTGCCGAGCAGATCCCGGAACAATTTGGTGGATTCGACCGCGTTGCCGTTGCGGATCACATCGAGCTGCGACAGGGTCATGAGCAAAACCCTGGCTGTTTCAGTCAGAAACTCGCGTTGGCTTGTGATATTGCTGAGAATTTCTCCAGACTCCTCCGCTATCTGCGTTATAGCCCGCTGCCTGCTGTCGACGCCGGCATAGATGGTCACGGCCAGGGCCGGGATCATGGCGAGAATTACAATGGAGGACAATATGCGGCGGATCGTGTTGGAAAATCTCATTATGGCCTCAGCATTGCGGAAATATACAGTATCGTTCCGTTTCTGAAAAGTAGCATCTTTAAGTATTGAGCAAAAAAGTAACACGGCGTTGGCCGAATTTTCAGGTCTGCTGCGGGCCTGGAAATTCCGGCCGGCATCCTTTTTTGAAGTGACTTCCGCCCTGTTGCGTTGTATTCTGTGCCGGCTTGTGAGCCGCTTTTCACCGCATTTTCTCCGGCTGGCCCCATTTCTCCCTCGCCGGTCACGCTGCCAGGCACGTTTATTCGTCAAAATAATCAACTTCAGCTTTGCCTGAACTTTTGGTGACGTATGATTTCTTCGCGCAAGTACCTGATCTTTCCCTTATTATCCGCGCTGATTCTTGCTTTTGCCCTTGCGGGATGCGACTCGCTCTTCACCGGTCCAAAGTCCAGACCGGCCAGGCCTGGCACGGTCGAAACGCCGCAGCGCGACCCCCTGGATGAAGCCCGCCAGGCCCTGGCCAAGGGCCAGTACGCGCAGGCCGAAGCCCTGTCCCAGCGCCTGGCCGCGCGCACCGACGTCTCGCCTCAGGTTCTTGGCGAAGCCCTGCGCATACTGGCGGAATCAGCCGCCCAAAACCAGCACCCCAACGTTTCTTTGACCGCGCTCGACCGGATTCGCGGCCTCCAGCCCGGAGCGGACGCGTCCCGCGAATGGCTTGATACCTGGTTCAAGGCCATGTCCCTGCTTTCCGAAAGGGATGCGGCGGCACGCGCCCAGGCCATTGTCGACGACACCTCAAGAGGCCCGGCGATCAGGGGCTGCGCCCAAATCTTCAAATCCCTCGCCTTGTGGAAGTCGTTCAAGCTCGAATCAACCCTGCCGGAACTGGAAATCGTGTACGGCCAGATGCCTTCCGCGGACGCCAAAATAATCATGGAACAGCGCCTGGCCCTGGAATTGAGCGAACTGCCCGGCTCCGCCCTGGATATGCTGGCCAGGGAGGTCTACCCGGACAACCAGAACCGTTACCCGTTCAGCATCATTCTGGTCACGTCGCTGCACAAAGCGGCCAGCAGCGATCTGGCGGCCAAGGAGCGGTTGTCCGCCCTGGCCGGACAGATCGTCCTGGCCGATCCCGGCCTGTTCTCGGCCCTGCCCACCAGGGGCGCGGCCGCTGCCATCACCCCGATAACGGCCACGCCGGTTTCCGGAAGGCCCGTGGTTCTGGTTCTGCCCATGTCCGGCCAATTCGGGGCCACAGCCGGAAAGATCGCCCTTGGGGCGGAGATTGCCTGCAACGAACTGACCAGGGGCGGCTCAACCACTACCCTTGTCGTCATTGATACCGAGCAGCCTGACTGGCTGGCCCGCGTCGCCGGGCTGCCCAAGAACAGCCCTGTCATCGGCGGACCGGTGCGCATGGACGACTATGCCGCCTTAAAGCAGCAAGGCCTCACTGCGAGCAAGACATTCATGACCTTCCTGCCGCGCCTGGGGCCTGGCGAAGAAGGAAGCACGGCCTGGAGGTTCTATTACAGCTCAAAGGACCAGGCCGACGCGCTTTTGAGATTTACCTCAAGCATAGGCATCAGCAGCTACGCCGTCCTGTATCCGGACGAAGGCTACGGACGGGCCATGCTGGATATTTTCGTCGAACAGGCCAAATCCTACGGCGCATACAGCATCCCAAGTTCGTCCTACAACCCGGCCGACTCCATCTCCTGGATGAAGACCGTTGGCGATTTTACCAAGTCCGGCTCTTTCCAGGCCGTTTTCCTGCCCGATTCCTGGAAAAACATGGACATCATCGTGCCCAACCTGTTCTATTACGGCTCGACAAACCAGGTACTCATGGGAACTTCGCTCTGGGAGCAAGGGCTGAAGGTTCCCGGCGCGTTTGCCAGCCCCCAATACTACGGCCGGGCCATCTTCCCCGGCGCCTGGAACGCGGCCGGGCTTTCGGCCTATGGTGTCCGCCTGAACGAGGCCCTTTTGGCCAGAGGCCAGGCCGAGGCCGACTTCTGGGTCGGCCTTGGTTACGACTTTGCCAGGATGGCGGCCGTCCTGAACATCCCGGACGGCTGGACGCCCGCCACAGTCAAT
This sequence comes from Desulfovibrionaceae bacterium, assembly GCA_031551565.1. GTDB lineage: Bacteria > Desulfobacterota > Desulfovibrionia > Desulfovibrionales > Desulfovibrionaceae > Frigididesulfovibrio. The sequence continues at coordinate 12,751 of JAVBNM010000024.1, forward strand.
TCGGTTCTGTCGCAAAACGCGTTCGCGTCCTGGAGCATGGCCCCCATATTCTGGAATGCTTCCGGCCAGGCATCCCAGCAGCTTTATATCTTCAAGCCCACGGCTGAAGGGTTTATCCCGGTCACGCCGGAAACATTTAGAAGCGGCAACTAGCAGGCCGCGCGCTGAAGGGATACGGAGGGCGGGGTTTAAAAGTTATGCCGTCATTTTTGAAACCCGCCGTGGCAGTGAGCGGCGGGGCCGACAGCCTCGCCACACTGGCTGAACTGGCCCGCTCCGGGGCGGATGTCGTCGCGGTGCATGCCGTCTTCGGGCAATACCTGGAGGCTGAAGACCGTTCTTTGCTGGTCAGAGCGCGAATCTCGCAGGCTGAGCCAGACTGCGGCGCGGCTGCCGGGATGAATCAGCTTGCGCCTTTTGGCTGCTCCTGGCCAGACAACGCTGGCGCCAGCGATGCCGGAAGGATATTTTTTCTGGACCCGGCCGTTCTCGCGCAAACCGACCCTCTCATCCAGAAGATCCATAACGCCTGCCTGGAGTTGGGCGTCCCGCTCCTTGTTGCCGATTGCTCCGGGATATTCGAAGAAAAGGTAGTTAGGCCATTTGTGGCCTCATACATTGCCGGGAAAACGCCGAACCCCTGCGCTGTCTGTAACGCGAACGTCAAGTTCGGGGCATTGCTGGGCGCCGTGTTGGGCGGTGTTGCCGCGGGCGCAAGCATCTTTGAAGCCGATCACATTGTCACGGGCCATTATGCCAGACTCCTGCACCCGCACCGTCCGGATCTGGCCGTGGCCGAATTTGGCCCGGCGTTTGACCCGCAACGCCTCTTCAAGGACGAAAAAGACCCCATACTGCTGCAGGGCGCTGACCCGGTCAAGGACCAAAGCTATTTTTTAAGCATGGTGCCGCTTGCCTCCCTGGCCCGCGCCAGGTTTCCCTTGGGCGGGCGGCTCAAGAGTTCGGTGGTGGCCGATTTGCGCGACAGAAACATCCAGGTTCCCCAGCCTGGGGAAAGCCAGGAAATCTGCTTTGTGCCGGGCAACGAATACCGCGAGTTTCTGCCCCGCATGGCCGCCCGCCTTGGCCTTCGCATGCCCGGACCCGGCCCGGCCCTCATGCCGGACGGCAAAAAGCTCGGCGGCCATGACGGCTTGTGGCGCTATACCGAAGGGCAGCGCCGCGGCCTGGGCATAGCCTATTCCGAGCCGTTGCACGTTCTGGCCAAGGAGCCCGAAGGCAATATCCTCAGAATAGGCACGCGGGACATGATGCGCGTCGGCGGCTGCTATTGCGAAAATCCGAACATCCTGCTGCCTTTTGAGCGCTGGCCGGACACCGTGCTGGTCAAGACCCGCTATCTCCAGCAGCCGGTCAAGGCCCGCTCAAAGGTCACAAGCCCGGCAACAGGGGCGCGGCGCCTGGAGATTTCCTTCGCTCTGCCGGAAAGGTCTATCGCCCCCGGACAGATTGCCGCTGTATACGCCGAGATACCCGGATTGTACGAAGCTGACGGGCGCCCCGTGCTCCGCCTGATTGCCGGCGGGGAAATAAAAGGTCCAATCAACGAAGGCGCATGACATGACAAACCCTTCCCGTGTGTTCATATTAAGGCCCGTGGCGACATCCCTTCTGATGGTCGCCCTGCTTTTGGCGGGCCTGATGGCATACAGGGCGCTGCCCATATCTGCCCTGCCGGAGATCGACTATCCGACCATCCAGGTGGTGACCATATACCCGGGCGCAAGCCCCGAGGTGATCACTTCCGGCATCACCTCGCCGCTCGAACAGCAATTCGGGCAAATGTCGGGGCTGAGCCGGATGACATCGCAAAGCTCCGGCGGGGCCTCGGTGATCACCCTGCAATTCATGCTGTCCATGAGCCTTGACGTGGCCGAGCAGCAGGTCCAGGCGGCCATTAACGCGGCCAACAACTATCTGCCCTCGGATTTGCCCAATCCGCCCATTTACAACAAGGTGAACCCGGCCGACCCGCCCATCATGACCTTGGCTGTGACCGCCAAAAACATGCCCCTGCCCAAGCTTGAGGACTATGTAGACACCCGCCTGGCCCAGCGCATTTCACAGATCTCCGGCGTGGGGCTGGTCAGCCTGTCCGGCGGGCAACGCCCGGCCGTGCGCATCCAGGTCAACCCGCGCCAGCTCGCCTCATACGGCTATTCCATGGAAGACGTGCGCGTGGCCATTGTCAACGCCAACGTGAACATCGCCAAAGGCAGCTTTGACGGCCCGGAACAGGCTTCAACCATTGACGCCAACGACCAGTTGCGCACGGCGACCGAATACAGCAACCTGGTGCTTGGTTATAAAAACGGCGCCCCGGTCTATCTTTCCTCCGTCGCGGATGTAGAAGACGGCGCGGAGAACATCCGCCTGGCCGCCTGGCACAACCTGACCCCGGCCATAATTGTGAACATCCAGCGCCAGCCCGGCGCCAACATCATCAAGGTGGCCGACGAGATCAAGGCTCTTTTGCCGCAACTTGACTCATCCCTGCCCGAAAACCTCAACATCGAGGTTCTGACCGACCGCACCATCACCACGCGGGCCACGGTGCATGACGTGCAGATGGAGCTATTCCTGGCTGTTGGTCTGGTCATTGCCATCATGTATGTGTTTTTACGGAACATCCCGGCCACGATCATCCCGGGCGTCGCGGTTCCTCTTTCCCTGATCGGCACCTTCGGACTGATGTATTTTCTCGGGTATTCGATCAACAACCTCACCCTCATGGCCATGACCATCGCCACCGGCTTTGTCATTGACGACGCCATCGTGGTCACCGAAAACATCAGCCGCTACATCGAAATGGGCGAATCGCCCATGCAGGCGGCCATCAAGGGGGCCGGGCAGATCGGCTTTACGATCATCTCCCTGACCATTTCTCTCGTCGCGGTACTGATCCCGCTTTTGTTCATGGGCGACGTGGTCGGACGCCTGTTCAGGGAATTCGCCGTGACCCTGGCCGTGTCCATCCTGCTGTCAGCAGTAATCTCCCTCACCCTGACCCCGATGATGTGCGCCTATCTTCTCAAAGGGCATGCGGGTCACGCCGCGGGCGAGCATGTCGGGTTATGGGCGACTGTAATCCGCTGGTACGATCACACCTTGTCAATTGTATTCCGCCACCAGGGCCTGACCCTGGCCGTGGCCGTCGGCACCCTGGTTCTGACCGCGGCGCTTTATATAATAATTCCCAAGGGATTTTTCCCCGTGCAGGATACCGGACTTATCGCGGGAATTTCCGAAGCGCCCCAGAGCATCGCCTTTGCGGCCATGGCCAGGCGGCAGAACGAAGTGGCCGCCGTGGTCCTGGCCGACCCGGATGTGGAAAGCCTGTCATCCTTCATTGGCGTCGACGGCTCCAACCCCACCCTGAACACGGGCCGGATGTCGGTCAACCTGAAACCCCTGGCCGATCGGGACGCCCGCGCCCCTGAAATCATCCGCCGCCTGAACGCCAAACTGGCCGAAGTGCCGGGAATGGCCCTGTACATGCAGCCCGTGCAGGATCTTACCATTGAGGACAAGATTTCCCGCACCCAATACCAATTCTCCCTCCAGGCCTTGTCCCAGGCCGAGCTTGAAAAATGGGCTCCGCGCATCGTCGCCCGCCTGTCGGAGATGAAAGAGCTCGCGGATGTCGCCTCGGACGTGCAGTCCGGCGGCAAGCAGGCATTTTTGAGCATTGACCGCGACCGGGCCGGAACTCTCGGCGTCAGCGCGGCCGACATCGGCAGCGCCCTTTACAACGCCTTCGGGCAGCGGATGGTTTCCACCATTTTCACCCAGACCAACCAATATCGCGTGATTCTTGAGGTCAAACCGGAGTTCAGGCAAGATCCGGACGCCTTTGACCACATCTTCGTGCCCGGCGCGGGGCGGAAAATGGCGCCACTGTCCGCCGTGACCAGGCTTGAGGAGCGCGAAACACCCCTGGTCTACAACCGCCTGGGGCAATTCCCGTCAGCCACCATTTCCTTCAACCTGAGCCATGGAACTTCACTGGGAACCGCCGTCGAAGCCATTGAAAAAGGCCTTGCGGAAATAGGCCTGCCCACCGCCGTTCCCTACTCTTTCGAGGGCGCGGCCAAGGCCTTCCAAAGCTCGCTCACCGGCACCCTGTGGCTGATTCTCGCGGCCATCGTCACCATGTACATAGTACTAGGCGTTCTTTACGAGCACTACATCCATCCCATCACCATTCTTTCCACCCTGCCCTCGGCCGGCGTGGGCGCCCTTTTGGCCCTGCTCCTCATGGGCATGGACCTGGGCATCGTCGGCATCATCGGCATTATCCTGCTGATCGGCATTGTCAAGAAAAACGCGATCATGATGATCGACTTCGCCCTGGACGCCGAAAGAAACGAAGGCAAGCCCGCCCGCGAGGCCATCCACCAGGCCTGCCTTTTGCGCCTGCGCCCCATATTGATGACCACCTTGGCCGCCCTTCTCGGCGCGCTGCCGATGATGCTCGGCTCAGGCATGGGCTCCGAGCTTCGCCGCCCCCTGGGCGTAACAATGGTGGGCGGGCTGATCGTAAGCCAAATCCTGACCCTCTACACCACCCCGGTAATTTACCTCGCCTTTGACCGCCTGCAACGCCTGCGCAAGCGGCGGGGATAAAAAGCCGGGGGCAGGGAAGCGGCAGGGCGGTTGCCCCCTTGTTTGCCCCCCTGCCCTCATTTGGCTGTTTTGTTGGCGATTGCCGCTGGCGCGGTTTGAGGTTCGGACCGCTAAAACGTTCAAGCCCGGCAGCTTGCGGCCGGGCTTGAACGTTTAGATCGGACTGCTTGAGCTTCGCTCAAGTTGTCGGCGTGGACTGGCTGGCGCTGGCCGCAGACGCTGGGGACGCGCTGGGCGGGGGAGCGGATTCCGCCGCCTTGTCGGACTTTTCGGCTTCCGGCGCTTTGCTTCTGTTGCCGTATTCCGTGGCATACCAGCCGCCGCCGGCAAGCACAAAAGTAGTCTGGGACATAAGGCGCTTTGACTTGGCGCTGCAGACCGGGCAGGCGTGGGTTACATCGGAATCTTCGGCATGCTTGCACCACTCTTCAAAAATTTGATGACAGTCAGGGCAACGATACTCGTAAATAGGCATGATTTTAAGACTCCGTGATACATTCGTTATTGTCCGCGCCACTCCCGGCGCGAACAACTTTCAGATAAAGTATGGCGTCCGCCCCATTTGTCAATGGCCTGCGCCGGGGCGGATTCCGGTAAGGCGTCCGGTCCTTTATCTAAAAGCAGCCAAACTGCATCGGCGCTCATCCTGTGCCGGGCAATCCGCGCTACCCGCCAAAATGACGGGAAAGCGCCGGGCCGGACTGAGCGTCGATACACCTCAGACGGCGCGGGGGGAAGCATCTACCAAAACCCCGCGAACAAACAAGCTCAATACCAGCTAGGCCTTCTTGGCGGCCTTGGCTTCCTTGATGCGCTGCTTAAGGCGCTCTTCGCGGCGTTTACGCCTGCGGTCCAATTCTTTCTTACGTTCAATTTTCTTGTGCGCCATTGACGGCCTCCTGAATAAAGATATGTCCATGTACCCCACGCAAGGCTCTTTGTAAACCCCTTTGCGCAAGGCCGGGAGAAAGGGCATCCCCCACCCGGTTCGCTCCCGAAAAAACCGCAAAATTGGCGAGAAAAAAGAGCTGGAGGAGGAAAGCGCCAGGCCGCCGACCAGAGACGGCTTCCTCCCCCAGCTCTCAATCGTTACTGCACCTGGGGACCAGGGCCGCGCATCAGTTTCTTGAAGGGCCTGCCCAGCTCCTGCATGTCGAGCCGGCCGTCCTTGTTGGCGTCGAGCGACTCAAACTTGTCGGCCTGTTTGGGAAAAGCGGCGGAAAACTCTTCTTTGGAGAGAGCGCCGTCCTTGTCTTTATCGGCGTCCTTGAAGCGCTGCTCTCTTCTTTGGCTCTTTTCCATACGCCACTGCTCAAATGCGTGGCGGTGCAGCTCGTCAGGGGTGACGTAGCCGTCCTTGTCAAGGTCGTAGTCAACAAACTTGTCGGCCAGCAGAGGGAAGGCCTTGGCGAATTCGTCCTTGGAGAGCTTTTTGTCCTTGTCAGCATCGGCGCTCACAAAAAGCTGCATTGCAAAGTGGTTTCCGCCCATTCCCGCGCCGCGGCGCCAGGCCGGGGGACGAAGCTCGTCAAAGGCGATAAATCCGTCGCCATCGCAGTCAAGCTCATCAAACCTGGACGCCAGCATGGGAGGGGCGGCGTTGGCTTCTTCCCGGCTCAATTTGCCGTCGCCGTCTTTGTCGAGTTGTTTAAACATTTCCTGGCGATGCATCAAATGGTCTTCGCCGTAGTGGGCGCCTCCCCAGGGTCCGGGGCCGCCGCCGGGGCATCCCGGGCGGCCGGAATCGCGCGGTTCACCCGCTATTGCGCCCGATTGAATGGCGAAAACAAAGATTACGGCCGCGCAAAACAAAACTTTTTTCATGGCAGGATATCCTCCGTGCATTTGGTAAATGGTAAAAAAGCTGCCGTGGCTGTTCAAGAGGAACCGGAGGGGACGAAAGCGAGTTCAAATGGCACGGCAGAACGCAGACTGTTCAAGAAATCCATCAAATCATTTTTCCGGCCAGGGGCGTAGCGCACCAGCAAGACGGCCTTCCAGCGATCAACCACGCTCATGATGCCGAGGTTGTCCATAGCCTCAAGGTGAAAGCGAAACACATGCACCTGCGAGGGGTCCAGGCGCAGATAAAGCCTTGCCGACCAAAGGAGGTCAGGGGCTGATTTCAGATCTTCCCGGCTGTTCATCAGTTTTTTTGGGCAGGATTGGCTGGATTTTTCAGAAAACCGCGGATCCTGTTTTCCGCGCTTTCCCGGCCGGTCTATTTCACGCAAACCCTGTTTTTCCCCTTGCGCTTGGCTTCGTACAGGGCCTTATCCGCCCTGTCCATGAAGCTGTCGGCATCCTCGCAGGGAATATAGCCGCTCACACCCGCGCTGACGGTCACGCCCGGCAAATTCTTGAATTTGAGGCCGGCTATATTTTCCCGCAGTTTCTCGGCAAGCTGCATGGCCTGGCATTTGTCAGTCTCAGGGGTGATCACCGCAAATTCCTCTCCTCCGTAGCGGCAGGGGAAATCGCTGATCCGCACCTGCGATCGGAACAGGCGGCCAATCTCGGCCAGCACCACGTCTCCGGCCAGATGCCCGTAAATGTCATTGACCGCCTTAAAGCCGTCTATGTCAAAAAAAATCAGGCTCAGCGGGGTGGAGTTAAGCCTGGCCCAATGTATGCAGTCGTGAAGGATCTCGTTGAACACGGCCTTGTTGTGCAGACCGGTGAGAAAATCAGTTCTGGAGCGCTTTTTATACTCCCGCAGATCCTTATGCAAGCGGCGCTGCTCAAGCAGATTACGCCTGGTGCGCTCGAGTATGCATCTTTTGACAGGATACTCCGGACCAAGGGCGTGGAAAATGATAATTTGCTGCTCCAGCACGTTCATGGCCCGGACCGCAATAGGCAAGGGCTTGCCGGAAACAGAGGTCACCGACCATGGCGGGCGCAAGTGGCTGCCCAGGCTGCCATGTTTAAAAAAGTCCTCGGCCTCGCAAAAAAAACTTTCCAGATCCTCCGTGTGCTTCCAAGGGGTCAGGCAGTGCCCGCTTTCAGAGGGAGGGAAAAACTCGTCATAAAAATCAGGAGGCTTTCCGGCCATGACGTAAGCCTCGGGGCCGATCCTCCTGAGTACCGCAACGGCCATTTCGTCCAGAATGGCGGCGGCCAATTCTTCGTAAGTTGCCACAGAAAACCCGCAAATTTTTACTGATTATGACGCCATGCCCGTTCCAGACGGACGGCGTTCCGCCTCCTTGCGCCAGCCGCACGGCTGCCGTGGATAAAAATATCAGACTACTTTTATATGTAATCTAATCCAACAGATGTTTCCATAAAAAAAATATTTGAAGCGCCAAGAAATAAACGCAATAAATTCATTATATTATATGGAAAAAAGTTGCCGTCGCGTCAAAATCACGCGGAGATTATTGAAGCGGCAGAACCGCGCACGAGCGACAAAGCCAGAGCCTTGCCGCTGGCGGGGTCTATCTCAACCAGCGCGCCGTTCACCGAGGCAAGCCCCCTGGCCGGCTTGAAGGCCTGCGGAAGGCCGGTCCTGAATTTCGCGATGATCGCGGACTTGGACATGCCCAGGACCGAATCCTCCTCCACGCCGCACATGCCAAGGTCGGTAAGCATGGCCGTGCCGCAGGGAGAAATAACGGCGTCAGCGGTCTGCACATGGGTATGCGTGCCGAAAACCGCGCTCACCCGCCCGTCAAGATAAAGGGCCAGGGCCTTTTTTTCGCTGGTCGCCTCGGCATGAAAGTCGACAATACGCACGCGCACGTCGTCAGGAATCTGCCCCAGCAGGCAGTCGGCGGCCTCAAAGGGGCATTGCGCCGGCGCCATGAAGGAGCGCCCCAGAAGATTCAGCACAGCGACCCTTACGCCGTCCTTGAGAGTGTATACGGCCATGCCCCGGCCGGGCAGACCGGCGGCCTGGTTCTCCGGGCGCACTATCCGGCTGTTTTTATCTAGGAAGGGATAAAATTCGCGGTGCTTCCAGACATGGTTGCCGCTGGTCACAACATCCACGCCGCTTTTGAGGAGCTCATCAAGCGTCTCGCCGGTCAGGCCGATGCCCCCGGCGGCGTTCTCACCGTTGGCTATGACCATGTGCAGACCCAGACGGCTTCGCAGCAAGGGCAGCTTGTCCCTGAGAACCTGCCGCCCAGGCCTGCCCACAACGTCGCCAAGGCAGAGGATGCGCAAAGAGCGGCCCTGGGCGTCCGAATCTGCAAAATACTTCTCCATCATGAACCACCTAAAGCCTGGTCAGGCCGCGGCTCTTTCGCGCCTTCTGATAAGCAGAAACACCACCAAGGCTCCGAGCATCTTGCTGGCGGTCATCAGGGCGACGGATGTGGGCGAGAACATTTTCATCATGTACATGAACACGACGCTGTCGATTGGCGTGGACAGGGCGCTTGACAGCAGCACCCGCTGGGAAAAGGTCCGGCCGGTAAAGGTATAGACCCCCCAGTCGACCAACTCGCTGATCAAAAAGGCGCAGACGCTGGCCAGGGCCACTTCGCGGCTGGCCATGACCCAACTGATCGCGCCGCCAAGCAGCATGGCCGCCAGCACCCAATGGCCTATCGCCCTTTGGGCGAAATCGCGGATGACGAAGACAAAGCCGACGACAAGGGCGACCGGAGGCCAGAACTCGCCCCCCGGCAACTGGACCGCCGGCACGACTGTAAATGCCCAGTTAACGGCCACGACGCTTAAAATATATATGAAGGCGTGTATCATAAAAAATCCGGGACAAAATGCGCGGTTGCCGCGCGGCGCGGACGCTGTTTCAGGCAGGCGCGAATGGTGAGCGCCTGCCCGGCGCGCCGGGCAATGACGGTTGGCAGCGGCGACAGCGGCGGGCGGCGTCTGGCCAAACTGCCCGATGCGCCCGCGCGGCAACATCACCGCAATTTTTTATAAAGCCAGTTGCCAAGGCTCTGGGTGGCCTGAACGATAACAATCAATATCACGACCGAATAGAGCATGATATCCGTCTGGAAGCGCTGATATCCATACTTGTAGGCCAAATCGCCAAGGCCGCCGCCGCCGACCACTCCGGCCATGGCCGAGTAGCCCAGCAAAGTAATGGCCAGGACGGCGATGTTCAGAATAATGGACGGCAGCGCCTCCGGCAGCATCACCCTGAAAATAATCTGGGTTGAACTGGCCCCGAAGGAGCGGGCCGCCTCAATTATTCCGCTGTCCACCTCAAGCAGGCTGCCCTCGATGATCCGGGCAGCGAACGGCGCGGCCGCGATGGTCAGGGGCACGATCGTGGCCGTGGTGCCGATGCTGGTGCCTATCACCAGACGGGTGAACGGAATAAGGCAAATCAAAAGGATGATGAAGGGGAAAGACCGCAGCAGGTTGACGATGATGTCAATGACCGCGTACACGGCCCGCATCGGCTTCAGTCCGTGAGGGCCTGTGCGGATCATCAAAAGCGCCAGGGCAAAACCGATAATCAGCGAAAGCAGCGTGGAGCAGAAGACCATGTAAACGGTTTCCCACAGGGCCACCAGGAGTTCAAACAGCAAACCTTTTGTGAATGAGGTCATTTCTCCATCACCTCCCAGTAAAGACGCTTGTGCGTGAGATAGCGCACGACCCGCTCAAGGTTTTCCTCAGCCACGTTGATGATCAGGAATCCGTGCACATCGTCGAGATATCTTTCAAGTTTGCCGCCGACTATGGAAAAGTCTATATCCAGTTCCCGGGCCATGGTGGTGATTACCGCCTGCTGGGCGATATACTTGGGGAACCAAAGCCGGATATTGCTCCCGGAAGGTATGACCGCGTATTCGTCCTCGATAAGCTTCCTCAGGTTGGCGGGCGGGGCCAGGAACAGTTGATCCGTGGGGCCTATGCCCTGAACTTTTCCGTCGTCAAGAAGGACCACGCGATGGCAGAGCCTCTTGACTACCTCCATCTGGTGGGTGACAAGCACAATCGTCAATCCCAGCCGGCGGTTGATGCTTTCGAGCAATTCGAGGATGGAATTGGTGGTCTTGGGGTCAAGCGCGGAAGTGGCTTCATCGCACAGCAAGACACGCGGATTGAGCGCCAGGGCCCTGGCTATGCCCACCCGCTGTTTCTGGCCGCCGGAGAGATTGCCGATACGTTCGTTGCGCTTTTCCGTCAGCCCGACCAGGCTTAAGAGGTCCATCACCCGCTTGCGAATTTCATCCTTGGACAGCTTCCATATCTCGAGCGGAAAGGCCACATTCTCATAGACGTTCTTGCGGTTCATCAGGCTGAAGGTCTGAAAAATCATCCCCATGTTGCGGCGCAGGGCCTTGAGGCCTTCGCGCGAAAGGTCTTTGACCTCCTGCCCCATGACCCTGACGCTTCCCTTATGATAATCCTCAAGGCCGTTCAGGCAGCGCAAGAGCGTGGATTTACCCGCCCCTGAGTGCCCGACGACGCCAAAGACCTCTCCTTTCTCAATGCTGAGAGTGATGTCCTTAAGGATGGCGGTGTCTCCGAAACTCTTTTCCAGGCCGACTATGTGAATCATGCGCGTTCCCGCTGCTGCTGGTTTGCTCAAATCGCGATATATTATAAGAGAGCCGCGAAAAATTCAAACATTTCCGGGCGGGATATCCAGATGAAGGACTTGAAAAATAAATTGTTTTATATCTGCTGAATGCAGCTAAACACCGCGCCGTTTGCCCGGGCAGACAGCGCAAAGGCGACGGCGCACTCAGGCCGAATCCGTAAAGTGTTCGACAACTTCATACATGGCCGCGCCCCACAGCCCGGCCCGGCGGCTTCTAACATGGCGGACCGGAATGGACGCGAACAAGTCTTCAAACGGGTCAGCCCGGCGAAATTCCTCGAGAAAAGCCGGATGCTTCAAAACAGGAGCGTACAAGGCCATGCCGCCGGTGACGAAAAGACCGCCAAAGGCCAGGGTGTCGACGATGAAATTGCGGCTCGCCCGGCCGTAAAACCGGGCAAACCACTCAAGGATCCTGGGGTCGTCGGAAAGCCTTTGGGTGACCTCGCGCTGAGGCAGGCGCCTGCCTGTCATGTAGGCGTAAAGGTGGGCCAGCCCCTCGCCGCTGACGATATTGTCAAGCACGATGCGCCCCGGGCGCCCTTCGGCGCCGACGTATCCGGCGAAGTCAAACTCGTCTCGGCCCACGAACGGAAAATCGGCATGCCCGCCCTCGGAAGGCAGCACTCGAGGCGGCACGCCCGGCAAAAGCAAGGCCTTGCCAAAGCCGGACCCGGCGCCGACCACCGCGACAGGGCTGCCGGGACGGGCCGCTCCGGCCTGGATTTCATCAAGTTCCAGCCAGGCGTGGTCGTTCAGGCAGGCGTGGCCCTGGGCCACAAAGTCGTTTATCAAAACAGCCCGCTCAAGGCCCAATTCCTCCTCAACCTCAAGGCCGCTCAAGCTCCAGGGAATGTTCGGAGGCTTGCAGGAGTTGCCGACTACCGGACCGGCCACGCCTATTACGGCCGCGGCCGGAGGCATCTGCTCCGGCAAAAATGGTGAACCGTCCGGAAACTTGCCGATAGCCCGCAACATCTGCCTGAAGCCTGAAAAATCGCCGGTATTCAGCCAGTGTTCATTAACGAAAGCAAGGCGTCCGGCCAGGTTTTCCCCGGGAAACACCTTGAAAACGGCAAAGCGGCTATGCGTTGCGCCGATGTCGGCCGTGAGCAGATGGTAGTGAGCCATGGCAAGTCCTGTTCCTGATTTCTCAAAATTGGATCAATGCTACAACTCCGCGGGAAAAAAGAAAAGACAAATGAGAACGGCGACGGGGCTATGTTCTGTATGCCGACAGCATCCGCGGCAATCCGGCCAGATCCGTAAATACTTCCACCCCGCCCCACATGTCGCAGCCGCACATGGCCCGCACATCCCCGGCCTGGGTCGCGCCGAACTCGACAAACAACGCCCCGCCGGGTTTAAGGCAAAGCGCGGCAAGCTCAACGACCGCCCGCAGATGCTCAAGGCCGCAGGCCGGCGCATCGCCCCCAACCCCCGGCACCAGCGCCGAGCGCGGCTCAAAATCACGGACTTCCCGGTCGCACTGGGCATATTCAGACTCGCTGACATACGGCGGGTTCGCGACAATCAGGTCCAGGCTCTTTGGCCGAAAGCACGTCCGGGTGAAGTCCGCAAGCACAAACCCGACATTCCGGGCATTGTGAAAGGCGGCGTTTTGCCTGGCCACAGCAATGGCATCCTTGCTCAAATCAACGGCAACGCCTTTGGCCCCGCCCGCTTCAAGGGCCAGGGTAACGGCCAGGCAGCCGCTTCCGGTGCCGAGATCGGCAAAAAGGCAAGACCCGCGCCCGGTTAAAGCTTTGCTAATCCATGGCAACGCCTTCTCAACAATCAGCTCCGTTTCCGGACGAGGGATGAGGGTGTGGCGATTGACGAAAAAGTCGCGGCCATAAAATTCCCTGCGCCCGGTCAGATGGGCCACAGGCTCGCCGTGATACCGTCTTTGCCCCAGACAGCGGGCAATATTGGCCTTTTCCGGGCAAATTTCCCGCATCGGATCCAGGATGAGTTCTTTAAGCAACTCCGTCCTGTCCACGCCCAGCGCGTGGGCCAAAAGCACCTCGGCTGACAGGCGCGGCGAATCGACTCGCCCGTCTTCAAGCAGCCGGGTCAGTTCTTTGAGAAATGGGCCAAGGAGAATTGCCATAAAGCGCCAATGCCTGGGTATCTGCAACAGTTAAGGCTCAAGGGACGAAAAAAACACAGCGCCGGCTTTGACTGCCCCCTTCAACAAAACCGCCCCGCAAAACGGGTAAAGGAGGGGAAGGGGTCCGGGGGAGGGGAACCATCAGGGCCGTGCCACTGCTGGTTCCCCTCCCCCGGCTCTTCGCCCGGCTACACGTCGGATTGGGCTTTTAAAGCTTCGGTTTGGGCGGCGGTGGTCAGGGCGTCTATGAATTCCTGGATGTGCCCTTCCATGACGCTGTCGAGCTTGTAGAGGGTGAGGTTGACGCGGTGGTCGGTCACGCGGCTCTGCGGATAGTTGTAGGTGCGGATGCGCTCGGAGCGATCACCGGAGCCGACCTGGGAGCGCCTGTTCTCGGCCATTTCGGCGTGGAGGCGTTCCTGCTCGGCCTGGAGAAGCCTGGAGTAAAGAACCTTGAGGGCCTTGGCCTTGTTCTTGTGCTGGGATTTCTCGTCCTGGCAGGATACGACGATGCCGGTCGGGATGTGGGTGACGCGCACGGCCGAGTCTGTGGTGTTGACCGACTGCCCGCCAGGGCCGGAAGAGCGGTAGACGTCAAAGCGCAACTCGTCGGGCCGGAGGTTGACGTCGGCTTCTTCAGCCTCGGGCATGATGGCCACGGTCGCGGCCGAGGTGTGGATGCGCCCCTGGGACTCGGTGGCGGGAACGCGCTGCACCCGGTGGGTTCCGGCCTCATATTTCAGATAGCTGTAAGCCTTGTTGCCGGTGATGAGGGCGGTAACTTCCTTGCAGCCGCCGGTGCCGGTCTCGCTCAAGGTCATGACTTCAACTTTCCAGCCCCGGCCCTCGGCGTAGCGGGTGTACATGCGAAACAGGTCGCCGGCGAACAGGGCGGCTTCGTCTCCGCCGGTGCCGGCCCGGATTTCAAGGATGATGTTTTTGTCGTCCATCGGATCCTTGGGCAGAAGCAGAACGGTCAACTGGCGTTCAAGGCTGGACAACTCATCTTCCAGGGCCCTGATCTCCTCGTTGGCCATGCCGCGCAGTTCGGGATCCGGATCGCTCTGGAGCTCTCGCGCGTCTCTGAGGCTGTTCTGGCGCTCCTTGTAGGCGCGGAAGATGTCCACCACTTCTTTCAGGTCGGAATGGGACTTGGTAAGTTTCCGATAACGATCCTGATCGAGCATCACCTCCGGGGAGGAGAGTTGGCGTTCGACGTCTTCAAAGCGTTGTTCCAGATTTTCCAATTTTGCAAACATCTCAATTCTCCAGCCTGACAAATTCCGGAATGGTGATGGCGGAATGGGAATCGTCTCCAAGGGCCTCGGACAGGGCAACCAGGGCGACTTCCAGTTGCTTGTGATCAGGTTCGCGGGTGGTCATTAGCTGCAAAAGCAGGCCGGGGCCGCGCAGCAAAAAGCCTATTACGCGGCTCTCCAGCCGGGCCGTCGCCCTGATGGCCTCATAGGCCAGGGCGCTGATGGGGATCATCAAAAGCAGCTTGAAAAAAAGAACCACCACATGTTTCAGGACCACGATCTCCGGCCGCCACAAGTAAAGCAGGAGCGGCACGAGGACGGCATGCAAAAGGATGGATATCGAGAGCACGAAGAGCAAAAAGGTGGTGCCGCAACGCGGGTGCAAACGGCTGTATTGCGCGGCGTTGGCGACCGTGACCGGGTCTTCCCCGCATTCGTAGGCGGATATGGTCTTGTGCTCGGCCCCGTGATACTGGAAGACGCGCTTGATGTCCGGCAAGCGGGAAATGATTGCTATATACCCGATAAACATGGCGAACTTTATCACCCCGTCCCAGATATGGAACGACAGCGTCTCAACGCCGCCCACAAGGGCGAGGGCGCCAAGCCCGATGGTGATGAGATGGGGGCCGACCACGAACAGGGCAAAGGCCAGGGCCAGAGCGACAACCAGGGTAATCACCAGGTGCCAGGGCTTGATTTCCTCTTCCTGGCCTTCGATGGCGATGGTGGCGGAGGCGTTCAGCGCCTTGATCCCGTTAACAAGTGTCTCGAGCAGGATGGGGAAGCCGCGGAGAAAACTGCGCTTGAAGAATGCGGACCTGAACAGCTCCAGCCACGCAAGATTGGAGACGGCGATAACGCCGTCAGCCTTGCGCACGGCCAACGCGAGCCTGCTGCCGTTGCGCATCATGATTCCTTCCATGACGGCCTGGCCGCCGACCGCAAGGCTTTCCCTGCTTTCATCGGCGGCCAGACTGCCGGCATTCAGACCAAGTCCAAAAAGAGCTACGATCCGGCGAAGAAAAAGCACAAGCGCTTACTTTTGAGCGGCGCCGTACTTTCTGCGGAACCGGTCGATGCGGCCGGCAGTGTCAACAAAGCGCTGCTTGCCGGTATAGAAAGGATGGCAGTGCGAGCAGATTTCCAGTTGCACCTTCTCGCCCTTGGTGGACAGGGCCTGGTTTTGGTACCCGCAAGCACAGGAAATCATTGCATTGTGCAGTTTTGGATGAATATTTTGCTTCATGGCTGAACCCTCTTTTATATAACGCCGGAATCCCCGGCACGTTGCCGTTCCCGATCAAATTGGGCGGAACAGAAGGAATTAATGTTTTTTTTCACTTTTGACAAGTGCAAAATCCGTATATTTTGCAAGACGGGACAAAGCAACGGGTAAGGGGACAGTTTCGCCGTCTCGCAAAATTGCCCATCTCCCAGGCCCAATCCTTCCATTGCCACTTTTTCTGGATGCTACTGGGGGATGGCGCTGTCATCGAGCTGGATTATGCGCTCATCGCCAGGAGTGATGGACAATATTTTCTGCAACTCCGGAGACTTGCTCACTTCATCCGGCCTCATGATGATCTTGCCCTGCAAACAGGCGCCTTCTTCCATTGCCAGAAGATATGTGGTGATGTTGCCCGTGACCACGGCGGTCTTGAGCAGGGTCGTGCGCTTGCCGACCACGATGTTCCCCTTCAAGGTGCCGTGGACGACTATCTCGTTTACGTTGATCTTGCCTTTGACGATCGCGTCCTTGCCCAAAATCAGCTTGCCCTTGGAGGTGATATCGCCGGTGAAAATGCCGTCTATGCGCACCGCGCCCTCGAAGGTCAGTTGCCCCTGATATTCGGTCCCGGTTCCGAGCAGAGCTGTAAACTGTTCTTTTCCCATACCATGCCCCTTCTGAAAAGGCCGCTAGCTGGTCTTGAACATGAACCGCCTCATGGAGACGTTCATCACAAGCCCGAGCAGGATAAAATTAACAAGGGTGGATGTTCCGCCGTAACTGATGAACGGCAAGGGGATGCCCACTACGGGCATTATCCCGACCACCATGCCTATGTTGATCAAAATCTGCCAGAAGAAATAAAAAAACACGCCCGCGCACAGGATGCTGCCGAATCTGTCCTTTGAGCCTTGGGCGGTAAGTATTATGCAAATCAAAAAAAAGCAGAACAAGGCCAGCAGAATGGTGCAGCCGATAAAGCCCCACTCCTCGCTGTAAACAGCTACCGCGAAATCCGTATGCTTTTCAGGCAGAAAACGCAAGAGGTGATTCGTGCCTTCCCTGAACCCCTTGCCGTAAAGCTGGCCCGAGCCAACGGTAATCTTGGACATCCTGACCTGATACCCCGCGCCCTGCGGGTCGCTGGCCGGGTCAAACAGCGTTCTTATCCTGAGCCGCTGATACTCCCGCAGACAAAACCAGCCCAAAGGCAGCAACAGCGGAAAAACTACGGCGCTGATTTTAAGGACATACGGCTTGACGCCACGATAAAGAATGACCCCGCCAAGAAGAAAAAGCAGCGTGAGGCTCGTCCCAAGGTCGGGTTGGGCCATTATTAAAAGACAAGGCAGGCAGGCGACAAAAAAGACAAAAAACAGCCGCAGCCACCCAAGAGACTCTTTGGTATCAGCGAGAAGGGAAGCGCCGAGAAGCAGGATGCCCACCTTGGCCATTTCGCTCGGCTGCAGGCTGAAAAAGCCGAAATCCAGCCACCTTTTCGCGCCGTACACGGTCTTGCCTATCACAGGCACAAGCATCAGCAAAATCAGCGACAGCAAAAAAACCGGCCAGGCGTAACTTTTAAGGTGACGGTAATCAAAGAGCGTGCAGAAAAACATCGCCACAACGCCAATCGCCCCCCAGAGCAACTGCTTCTGGTAAAAGGACTTGACGAGGATGCCCTCCTCAACCCTGACCCCGCTGGCCGAATACAGATTGACCACCCCGATGAAAAAAAGCGTCAGGGTAAGACCCAGCAAAGGCCAGTTGGCATGGGTCAGCAATCTGCGGTCTATCGGGCTCATAATCTTGCCTGCATGGGGTCTGTTAACACAAATAGGCCAGCCGCGAAAAGTCGATTTTTCCCGGGACCGGGGAGCGTATATGAACGGGCGCGACTTTGGGCGGCGCCCCGGCCTTCAAACGGCTGCAACGGCGGTTTCATGACAAGAACGTTTCGCAACGGACCGCAGCCGCGCCGGCGCCGCCTAGTCGGAACGGCCGGCAGCCTGACCTTGGGGGGCGGATACATTTTCGGCCGACGGTTTTTCAGAGCTTCCAGGCTCCGGCGCCTTTTCGTCAAACAGGGCGCTGTAGACCTTGGCGCAAACCGGACCGGCCGTTGAGCTTCCCCCGCCGCCGTGTTCAACCATGACCACGACCACATAGGTTTTATCGTCCTTTTTCCCCCAGGTGGCTATCCAGGCGTGATCGCGATGCAGGTAGGCCATCTGGGCGGCCCGCAGCCTGACGTCGCCGATGCGCACGGCCTGGGCCGTTCCGGTCTTTCCGCCCATCGTGGCGTCAGGCCGGTTTATCACCCTGGCCGTGCCCGAGGCGGCCGTCTCGTGCATGCCGTCCAGGATGAAATCCATCTGCTTTTGATCCAGCGGCAAAAGCCCGGTGACTTCGGGCGGCTCGTTCTCGAGCAAAAGAGGCTTGTGCAGTTTTCCGCCGTTTAAAAGGGCGCTGACGTAAACCGCTATCTGCACGGGAGTGACCAAGGTGGCGCCCTGCCCGATAGATACGTTCAGCGTGTCGCCTTTTTGCCACGGCTCTTTGACAGCAGCTAGTTTCCAGGCCTTGCCCGGAACAAGGCCAGTGCGCTCGTGAGGCAGATCAATGCCGGTTTTGCTGCCAAACCCGCAACTTTTCGCAAAACGCTCGATCTTGTCGATGCCGACCCGGTCCGCCATGGAATAATAATACACGTCGCACGATTCGACCAAGGAGCGCTTCATGTCGACAGTGCCGTGTCCGCCCGCGCGCCAGCACCGGAAGGACCGGTTGCCCATTTTAAAAGATCCGCCGCAATATACGGTCTCTTTCGGGTTGATCCCCTCGCTCAGGAAAAGGCCGGCCATCATCAGCTTCCAGACCGAGCCCGGCGGATAGACGCTCTGGATGACCCGGTTGTAGAGAGGGTGTTCCGGGTTGTCGCGCAGCATGCCCCAGTCCTCCGGAGAGAGTCTGGTGGTAAAGAGATTGTTGTCGTAGGAAGGCCTAGTCACCAGGGCCCGCACCTTGCCTGTTTCCGGCTCCATGACCACTATGCAGCCGGAATGGTCTTCCAGGGCGGCTGTCGCGGCCTTTTGCAGGTCGATATCCAGAGACAGCATGTAGTTGTCGCCGGCCTTCGGGGGGTATTTCTGGGTCTTGGACAACTGCCGTCCCAAAACATCGATCTCGACCCGGTTCAGGCCGTTGGCGCCGCGCAAAGGGTTTTCCATGACAAGCTCAAGCCCGGACTTGCCTATGACGTCCCCAAGGCGCAAATCCGGATCGGCCTCCATCTCGGCTTCATTGGCCTCGGCCACATAGCCAAGAACATGGGCGAACAGCTCGCCTTCGGGGTAAAACCTGCGCTGCCGCGCCACGATGCTCAAGCCGGGCCATTGAAAAAGCTGCTTCTCTATCAGGACCATCTGCTCAAAGGGTATGTCGCTGACCAGAACCTGCGGCTCAAAGGGTTTTATTTTGCGAGTGTCCAGTTGCAGGCGGGACGCCAGCACCGACAGGGGCAGATCCGCCCACTGGGCCACCTGGGCCAGGGTGGCCGGGATGTCGGGGCAATCGTCAGGCACAAGGGCAAGACACAGAGCAGGGCGGTTGTCGGCGAGCAGCCGGCCGTGCATGTCCTGCAAAAGCCCCCTGGTGGCGTAAACCTGCTCTTCCCGCGTCCTGTTGGCCTGGGCCTGCTGGGCGAAGTCCTCGCCATTCAATATTTGCAGGTACCAAAAGCGGAAAACAAACAGCAGAAAGAGAAAGGCGACAAGGCTGAAAAGAAATATGCCCCCGGCGCGCGGAGACTGATATCCGTCGGAATCTACTTCAATATGCATGGCGAAGCGACTTTGGTCTTAGCAAATAGGCCAAACCCCAGGCAAGGGGCAGCAACACAAACTGAATCAGGCTGGCCTTGGTAAAGGCCGGATAGTCAAGGTGAATGTCCTGCAAGGCGCACATGAACCAGAGCAGAAAACCCCTGTAAAGCCCCATGCCGGCTGAGAGCAGGGCCATATAAAGCAGGTTGTTGGCCACGAAAAAACGCGCGCTGAGGTAAAAAATGCCGATGACGCCGCCGTACCAGAGCATGGCCATCCCGAAATCAAGTCCGCCCGTGCCTTCCTGGATCAGGGTAAAGACCAGGAACAGCCAGAAGGTCTGCCAGGGGTTGCGCTCCTGCAATGAAATGAGAAAGCCGGGGGCCAGCGCGTCCCAGTTGGGCAGAAAGGACTGCACGCATATCGCGATCACGGTATACGCGACCCACCAGATGAAGTTCATCACTTTCATAGGCGTAATTAAAACCGGGACTGTTCGGGGGTTGGAGAAAATTTGTCAGTTTTGCGCTAAGGCGCCGCCTGTCGGGCATTCCCGGCCGGCTCGCCCTGCCCGGACGGTTCTGCGGGTTCGGCGGGAGCAACGGGCGGCTCGGGTTCAACCAGTGGCGGTCCGCTATCCGCCGGCATCAGCAGTAAAACTTCTTCAAGGTGATCCAGCCGGACAATCGGCTCGGCATGCACCTGCCGGAACAGCGTCTCGTGAGGAGGCTCGACAAGCGTCACCCTGCCGACGGGTATGCCTTTGGGGAAGTCCCCGTCAATGCCGGAGGTGATCAGGATCTCGCCGACCTTGAGCCCGGTCGCCTGCCCGACATAGCGCACCTCGAGCATGTTGGCATCGCCGGGCAGCCCGCAGACGACGCCGGGGGTTCGCGTTTCCTGGCTGATCACGGCCAGGCGGCAGTCCGGGTCGGTCAGCAAAAGGACCGTCGCGGCATGCGGGGCCGCCCGAAAGACCTTTCCCACCACGCCGGCGGCCGAAATTACCGGAGTGCCCACCACCGCGCCGTCAAAGTATCCTTTATTCACGGTCATTGTCTTGAGCATGGCCTGCGCCCCGAAGCCCTGGGCGATGATCCTGGCCCCGACCGCCGGCGCCTGGCGGATGGGCTCGATGGCGAACAGCTCGCGCAGCCTGGCCAGCTCGGCCTCATCCTCGGCGCTCAACGCCTGCTGCCTTTCAGCCTTTCGCAATTCGTCCCGGAGCCTGGTGTTTTCCTCGGCCACCCCGATCAGGGCGACGTAGTGTTCCCAGGTGGAAACGCAGCGGGCCTTTATCCAGGTCAGGGGCGAAAGCACATAGCCCACGATCTCAAGCCCGGAACGCTCGGCAACAGTGTCGAGAAAGCCCGTGCGCGCATTCCAGGTGTAGAGTCCCAGATACAGAAACAGGGCCAGAATGAGGAGGCCGATCAGGCGGTTTTTGGAGCGCGGCTTAATCTACGCAGACCTCTTTGAGAATATGGATATTATCAAGGGCCTTGCCTGTGCCGACAACCACGGTGGAGAGCGGGTCTTCGACAACAGTGATGGGGAGGGACGTCTCTTCACGCAACAGTTGATCAAGGCCCTTCAAGAGAGCGCCGCCCCCGGTCAGAACAATGCCCCGGTCCACGATGTCAGCGGCCAGTTCCGGCGGGGTCTGCTCGAGCGCGACCCGCACAGCCAGGACAATCGCGTCCACCTGCTCGGAGATCGCCTTGCGCACCTCTTCGGAAGTAATAATAATGTTCTGGGGTATGCCGGTGACCAGATCGCGGCCCTTGACTTCCATCTCCTGCTCCGGATTCATCGGATAAGCGGAGGCGATGGTCATCTTGATGTCTTCGGCTGTGGATTCGCCGATCAGCATGTTGTACTTGCGCTTGACGTGAGTCATGATCGATTCGTCCATCTTGTCCCCGCCAACGCGCACGGACTTGGAATAAACGATGCCCGAAAGCGAGATGACCGCAACCTCCGTCGTGCCGCCGCCGATGTCGACGACCATGTTGGACGTGGGCTCCTGGATCGGAAGATTGGCCCCAATAGCCGCGGCCATTGGCTCCTCGATCAGATAGACCTCACGCGCGCCGGCGCTCTGGGCCGACTCCTTGACCGCGCGCTTTTCAACCTGGGTGATGCCGGTCGGAACGCAGATCATGATCCTTGGCCTGACAAGGCGCCGTGAGTTGTGAACCTTGGAAATAAAGTGGCGCAGCATGGCCTCGGTGACTTCAAAATCGGCGATGACGCCGTCCTTCATCGGCCGGATGGCCTGGATGTTGCCCGGAGTACGGCCCAGCATCCGCTTGGCGTCCGAGCCCACAGCCAGGACAAGATTGTTGCCGCGAGCGTCTTTTTTGACCGCGACGACCGAAGGCTCGCGCAAGACAATACCCTGGCCCTTCACATAAACGCAGGTATTGGCCGTGCCAAGGTCAATCGCCAGGTCACTTGAAAACAAGCCGAGAAAAGCATCCCATAATTTGGCCATATGAAATCAGCCTCTTGAAAAAGTCGGTAATTTGTTGATCCGGCTTTATCCTAAATTAGATTTTTTTCCAATGAAAAATCATGCCGGTATAAATATTTGTTCACTAAGTTGGAGAAGAAATCCAGTGAAATATCTGGCTAACCGCGCCTTTCCTCCCACAAATCCAGATCCCTGTTCAGCATTGGCCCTCTGGCCACCGCATACTTGGGCGACAGTTGCAGCCTGCACCACATTCCGTCCTCAAGGCCCAAAAAGACATGCACCGGGGCCTTGCCCTTGTGCTTGACGAGAATGCCCTTCAGCTCATCAAGCCTTTGCCCGTTTTTGTCTTGCAGCGACATCGCCACAAGCACCGGCTCCATGCTGTCCGTGCAGGCGTCTTTGAGCAGGGAGACCTTTTCGGCCAGAAGTTTTATCGGCCTTGCCCGCGGGTCTTCGTCTTCGGCCGGCTCGGATTCCTGGCCGTTGCCGGCCCGGTCCTGCTGGATCTGCCCCTCAAGGAGCAAGGGTTCCTCCAGGCCGAGCCTCTTCAAATCCGCGTAGCATTCCGGAAAAAACACGCATTCGCCCGAGGCGGACAAATCCTCCACGTCGCAAAAGGCCATCCGGTCGCCCTTTTTGGTCGTATGCTCCTTGCACTTGGTAATCAGGACGGCGCATTTGACAGTTGAGCCGGGCGGCAGATCCCTCAGTTCCTCAAGAGGGATGAGGCCGGAGCCGCTTATCTCCCTGCGATAGGGCTGCAAGGGGTGTGAGGTCAGGAAAAATCCGAGGGCTTCTTTTTCAAACCGGCTCAGCATCTCGCCCTCAAGCTCGGGAACCGCGGCTTCAAGACATTCGAAGCCCACGCCCGGAAGCTGCGGAGCGGCCGCTTCCGGCACAAGGCTGAGAAGGGAAACCTGCGAGGACGCCTTGTCCTTGTTTCTCTTCTGGGCCCTTGCCACCACCGCGTCCAGAGAGGCCAGAAGGCCGGCCCGGCTGATGCCGAAGCAGTCGCAGGCCCCGCCTTTGATCAGGCTTTCAAGCGCCCTTTTGGTCATCTTGCGCAAAGGCAGGCGCGAGCAAAAGTCAAGCATGGAGATGAAGGGGCCGTCCGCCTCTCTGGCCGCGACCAGCTCGTTCACGGCCTCATGGCCCACGTTCTTGATGCCGCCCAGCCCGAAAATGATCCCGCTCTCGTCGCAGGTGAATTCCCAGCGGCTTTTTTGAACGTCCGGGGCCTGGACCTGGATGCCCATGTCCCGGCACGCCGAAATGTATTTCAGCAGCTTGTCCTGGTCGCCCATTTCCGAAGAAAGCAGCGCGGCCATGAATTCTGTTTTGTAATGCGTCTTTAAGTAGGCGGTGTGATAGGAAATAAGGGCGTAAGCGGCCGAATGGGACTTGTTGAATCCGTATTCGGCGAAACTTTCCATAAGGTCGAAAATGCTTTCGGCCTTTTCCACGGCAACGCCGTTTTTTTGCGCCCCTTCGACGAACTTGACCCGCTCCTTGCTCATGGCCTCCGGGTCTTTCTTGCCCATGGCCCGGCGCAGGATGTCGGCGCCGCCCAGGGTGGAGCCGGCCACGATCTGGGCGATCTGCATGACCTGCTCCTGGTAGACGATGACCCCGTAAGTGTCCTTCAAGCAGTTCTCGAGGCTGTCCAAAAGGCAGTCCACCTCGATAAGGCCGTGCTTGCGCTTGATGAACTCGTCCACCATGCCCATTTTCAGCGGGCCGGGGCGGTACAGGGCGAGCATGGCGATGATGTCTTCAAACACCGTCGGCCGAAGCTGGCGCAGATACTGGCGCATGCCTGAGCTTTCCACCTGAAAGATGCCGTCCGTGTCTCCGGCCGCGTAGAGCTTGTAGGTGTCGGGGTCGTCCAGGGGCAAAGAGTCCAAATCCGGCGGGGTCTTGCCCTGGGCCCTGATCGACGCGAGGGTGTTCTCGATGACGGTCATGTTCCGAAGGCCGAGGAAGTCGAATTTGACCAGCCCGACCTTTTCAACCATCTTCATGTCGAACTGGGTGACGACGTCGTCTTCCTTCTTGCCCCTGTAGAGGGGCAGATATTCGACCATTGGCTTGTCGGAGATGACCAGCCCGGCGGCGTGGACCGAGGCGTGACGGCTCAGTCCCTCAAGGCGCATGGACACGTCCAGCAGCTTTTGGATCTGGCGGTCGGCCCCGTAAAGCGCCTTCAGTTCGGGCTCCTGCTCCAGGGCCTTTTT
Organism: Desulfovibrionaceae bacterium; assembly: GCA_031551565.1. Lineage (GTDB taxonomy): Bacteria > Desulfobacterota > Desulfovibrionia > Desulfovibrionales > Desulfovibrionaceae > Frigididesulfovibrio. Next base: position 37,073 of record JAVBNM010000024.1, read on the forward strand.
TATGGTCATCTTGAGATCCGACGGAATCAGCTTGGCTATGCGGTCAGTCTCCTGGAAGGTCATGCCCAGCGCCCGGCCCACGTCCCGGACCACGGCCTTGGCCATCATCTTCCCGAAGGTGGTGATCTGGGCGACGGAGTCCGCGCCGTAGCGTTCGCTGACGTACCTGATCACCTCCTGCCGCCTTTCTTCGCAGAAATCCACGTCAATATCGGGCAGGCTGACCCGCTCGTTGTTCAAAAAGCGCTCAAAGAGCAGGTTGTAGGGCAGCGGATCGATGTTTGTGATGCGCAGAGCGTAGGCCACAAGCGAGCCGGCCGCCGAGCCCCGGCCGGGCCCCACGGGGATGCCTTTGTTTTTGGCCCAGTTGATGAAATCCTGCACGATCAAAAAGTAGCCGGGAAAGCCCATGTCGCAGATCATGTCAAGCTCAAGGCGCAGGCGCTGCCAGTAGACGTCCTCGTCCACAGGGCCGGCCATCTTTTCCAGGCGGCGCTTGAGCCCTTCCTCGGACAGGGAGCGGAACTCCTCCTCCACGGTGCGCCCTTCGGGCAGGCCGTAGACCGGAAAATGCGAGGTCTTGAGGTCAAAGCCATAGTCCTCGCACATCTCCGTGGCGATGCGGGTGGTGTTGCTCAAGGCCTCGGGCAGGGAGGAGAAGGACTTTTCCATCTCTTCCGGAGACTTGTAGTAAAGCTCGGTCGTCTCAAAGCGCATCCGCTTTTCGTCGTGGATATTCGTCTGCGTCTGGATGCACAAAAGCAGGGAGTGGGCCTCGACGTCATCGGCATTCAGGTAGTGGCAGTCGTTTGTGGCCACCAGCGGCAGGCCCGACGTTTCCGCCAGCTCGCAGAGCATGTCGTTTACGCGGCTTTGCTCCTCAAGACCGTTGGACTGAAGTTCCAGAAAAAATCTTCCGGGGAAAATCGAGCTGTATTCATTGGCCACGGCAAGGGCATGGTCGCGCCTGCCGGACAAAAGCGCCTTTGGAACCTCGCCGGCCAGACAGGCGGACAGGCACACAAGACCCTCGGAATGGCGGCGCAGGATGTCCTTGTCCACGCGCGGCCGATAGTAAAAACCGTGCAATGCCCCCTGTGAGACGATCTTGACCAGGTTGTGGTAGCCGAGCCTGTTCTGGGCCAGGAGCACCAGGTGGTGCCGGACCCTGGCCAGATCCGAGGTTTTGTCGGAATGATCGTGGCAGACGTAGACCTCGCAGCCGATGATGGGCCGCACGCCGAATTTTTGGGCCGCAAGGTAAAAATTGAGCGCCCCGTGCAAATTGCCGTGATCGGTGATGGCCGCGGCCGGCTGTCCGAAGTCCTTGGCTCTCGCGCAAAGGTCGTTCAGGCGTATGGCCCCGTCAAGAAGGCTGTATTCGGTGTGGCAGTGCAGGTGGACGAAGTCTGACATAGTTGCGTCAATTGGTTGGTTTGTGAGCGGATGAAAACAAAGCTTCACAGAAGACAGGCCGGCCCCGGCAGAGCGGTCCAGCCCGGCAGATTCATCTCTGGCGATATTCTCGGATTAGGAAGACAAGAGACAAAACAGGAGCATCACCCACCAAAGCTAGCAGATTTTGCAAAAGCCCTCAAGCCTTCTGGCCCGACTCCGCCAGATTTCATTTATCCGGCCGGAAGGTTTTTGGCGGCGGCCGCCGCGGCAACGCCGGGCGCTCGCTTATGAGCTGCACCCGATGGAGCGGCACAGGCGCAGAGCGCGCCTTGTTTTCGCTTATTCGGCCAATGCGCGGAACACCAGAAAGATAATAAAAACATTCGGGTCCGCAGCGATCTTGATCGACCGTGCCGGACCCGAATGTTTTATATTTGGAGCGGGAGACGGGATTTGAACCCGCGACTTCAACCTTGGCAAGGTTGCACTCTACCACTGAGTTACTCCCGCAAAACCTGCTGTTCCCGTGGGCAAAGTCTTTTTGCTTCAAATCGGCCCTGAAGTCAACAGCAAAAATTCATCGACCGGCAAAAAACCGGTTCCCAGGGGCTTGCGCCCGCATTCCCCTTGAACGACCGGGCAATATGGGCGCGCAGAACGCTTCCGGCCACCCGCGGCCGGCTTGCCCGCATCTTGATGGAGCTTCATTCAGGCTGGGCAAGAATGCCTTTTGCATCACCGCTTTTGCCGGGCGGCACGTTGTCCGGGACCGCCGGCGTTTCCGTTGCAGTCAAACCTGGCGGCATTTCATGGGGAAATGGTATGCGCACCGCCACAGCCCATTTTTTTCCGTCAATAAGCACGGCATCGTCCTGGTTGGCCTTCATGAAGTCTCGGAATTTTTTCTCCTCGGCGATGGGCAAATAGATGCTGTATGACGATTCTCCCCTTTTGACCGTTGCCGGGGAGTCCAGGCCGGGAAACTCCTTGGGCCAGAGCGCGGCCCCTCCCGCGTAGCCAAACGGCCAGAGCATGACCTCGATGCAGGCGGGACGCCAGCTTACGGCCGAGGCTCCAGCCTGCGTCTGCAGATTCCCCAGAAAACCAATGAATTGCTCCAGTTCCCGGGGCACCCCTCCATAGGAGCTGACGTGCTTGAGTTTTCCCTCGCTGAGAAAGACGATCTGGGTCGTTGTCTGGTCAGTGGCCTGGCTTAGTTCATAATATCCCTGCAGGCCGTCGAGCGCCTTCATTCTTGACCGCAATTCCGCCTGCGCCGCCTCCCCAAGCCGGACGGATTTGTATACCCTGCCGGATTTGCCGGATGCGGGGCGGTCCAGAAAAATCATCACGCCGTCCGTGTAACAGGCGACCAGCGGCGAATCCGAGCCGATCACCGTCAGCCAGGGGTTGCGTTCGTACAAAAGCAGCTCCACTTCCGCTCCAGCGGCAAACGCCTCGCCAAGCAGGAACAGACAACAGAACGCCAGCACCGGCAATGTTTTCATCAGACCTTTCATGATGTTACTCCTGCCTCGTTTTACCACGGCGCCTTGCTCATCTCTTTCCAGTCGCCGGAATAATCAGATGAATGGTTGGGATTGAAGCTTGAATCGTTGGAAAAAACTGTCTTGCCGTCCGACCTTTCCCAGGCATAGTCATAATCGTTGGGCGCAACATACTTGTCGCCGCTGCCCTGCCAGCGCTGCCGGTCGGTGAGAGCGTCTGTCCAGCCAGTGGCCGCATTGGACAGGGCTTCGGAGCGCCGCTCGAAGACTTCCTGCCGGCTCTTGCTGACGTAATTGAAAGTTTCGTTGCGCATTTGCTGCATCTTTTCCTGATGCGCCATTTCCCTCTCCCACATTTCCAACTGTTTCTTTTGCCTGGCCTCGGTGACTTTCCGGGTTATTTCCTCGGCAAACTTGTCCACCGCCGCCTGCCACACCGGATCCACCGCGCTGTTGGCGACAATGGCGGCCAACTCAGACTCGTGCGCCTGCAGCTTTCCGGCCAGAGCGGTGGCGCTGTTGATATGGACGGACCACACCACAAACTCCTTGCCATACAAGGGGTCCGGCCCGCTCTGGGCGGAAAGGCGCACTATCTGCTGATTGCTGACAAAGGTGCAGTACCGGGCAATGACCAGGCTCACTCCGTCGTAGCCTTTGCCGTCCTTGGTGTAGCTGAAGAACACCCGGGCCACGTCGAAACTCAGGCCCTTGAAAGGCAGATTCAACTGGACAGCCATCTGCCGCACCTGCGCGTCCTGCTCGACCACCGCCTTGCGCAACATGGCTTCCAGATCAGCCGGCCGCTCGATCTTTATTATCCGGACGTCTGAAATCTCGCGATTCTCGCGAAGCAGCCACTGGGCGATGTCCGCGGCCCACATCGGCTGCCGGACGGTCAGCCCGTTATCCACGGCCTGCCCGGAAAGCAGGGCAGCCTTGCGCTGCTGTATTTTTTGCAACTCGGGCTGCATGGATGCGTTCGCCTGCATGCACAACTGCTGGGCAATGCCCGGAGTAAAGCGCCAGGCCGTCTGGCATTGCTCGTCGGCCATGCGGATCATTTCGTTATGCATATAGTCCGCCATGGCCAGCCAGCTCTGGTCGAAGTTGAATTGCAGCCGCGAGATCGCGGCAAACTCCACCTCGTCCGCCGGCCCTTGCAAGCCAAAGACCACGCGCGCCGGGTCGCCGTACAAGTCGAGGCTCCACGGGACATGCCGCTCCTTGATTACCCAGCCCGAAGGCAGAGCCACCCGCGCCGCCACCGCGTTGTTCATCATCGGGTCACGGATTTCCACCTTGGTCAGCTCAAGCGTCTGCGCGTGGGACGAACCGCCGGAAAGCAGAAGCGCTCCCAACGTCAGCACGGCGATGCCATGAAAAACCCTCTTGATTCCCATTGCGTTGTTCCTTTGCGTCGTTCCTTCATCAAGCCTTTTTCGTGTCCCGCCGAACTTTGCCGGCGGGACTCCATTCACTGTTGCGGCTGTTGCGGCTGCTGCGGCAGTGGCTGCATCTGCGGGAACTGTTGCGGCATTTGCGAAGGCATCTGCTGCGGGAATTGCTGCTGTCCCGGAAATACCCCTGGCTGCCCCGGCAAGGACCCGGGATATCCCGGATAGGGCGGGGACTGGGGATACACCGGCTGCGGGCTGGGAGCGGGCTGCGGAGGATAACCGGGCTGGCTCTGGACTTTTTGATAGTTGATCACCGCTCCGGTCTTGACGTCGCGAAGTTGCAGGTTCATCCCGTCGCTTTGAAAGTCAAAAGTTTCCTGCTGCCCGTTGGCCAATGTGCTTATGATCTGTTGCCCCTGAATGACGAAAGCGCCTTGGCCGAATACCTGCCCGTTGGGCCCCATCATCATGAACATGCCGTTTTGCAGTCCCATCATGATTGGTCCCTGCGGCGTCATGTTCATCCAATAGCCGTCAATCGGCGAAGGCGCGCTGGCCGGCATGCCTCCAGGCTGGGGGTAGGCGCCTGGCGGCATCTGCTGGAATGTTCCAGGCTGGGACACAGGCTGCGTCCCGAGTTCTCCCGCCCGCGCCGGCTGCCCAGAACCGCTTTCCTGGGCAAAGGACCCGGTATTCCCGGCCAGCAACAGCAGGGCCAGCGCCAGAGCAATCCATAATGCGCGTTGCTTCATTCTTTGACACACCATATATCTTCCTCCTTTTAATACGGAAAAGTCGCCACTCTGGCGGAAAAGAAACACCCGGACAGAAGCATCTGAAACGGTATTTCCTGGCGGTCGATGTTGCCGGGCCAGGGATCGCGGATGACAACCGCATGCGGGTAATACCGTCCGGACGCGTCCATTGAGAATGAAACAGCCGTCAGCACCACGGCGTGGCCTATGTCTGTTCCGTAGTTCAGGCCGACTATCAGGGGATACCCGTTTATCAAATCCTGGACAAAGTACGGATACAGCCCGGTGTAGCCTTCGGCATAGACCCGCGACGTTCCGCCGGAAGCGTTCGGCCCCGTGCCCGTGAGCGCCTGCAATATCTCCATCGGTTGTCCGGCCTTGTCCACCAGCGAGCCGTGTATTTTCTCCACCATCGCCTCTTGTGAAACGCTCATGCCGTGATATTTCAAAACCATTTCAATGCACGCCGCCCAGCACCAGAAGCTTCCTTTCTGCTTTGCGCTGGAAAAGTTCACCGTGTACACGCCGGCGTTGTAAAGGGCGGGGCCGACTTGTGTCATCGCGGCGGAAGAAGGCGGGGCGGGAAGGAAAAAAATCGCGGAAAAAAGCAGCAGCGCCGCGAAAAAAGCCGGTCTTTGCCGATGGTTGCGCATTGCCCGTTCCCGGCGGTTATTTTTCTCAGCCTTGCTCATGGTGTCTGCACGCGCTTAAACTCGCGAGTGTCGTCAAAAAGTTCCATCACAAGCCTGCCGTCCTGTATGGAATACCCGGTGGAAACATTCTGCCCGTCTTCGAAATAAACGCTTCCGCCGTCGTCTTTGAAAAACAGCTCGACTTTGGTGATGGTGAAGCGCAACGTCTTGCCGTCCGCCTCGTATGTGCCGTAAAACACATCGGGCGCGTGGTCGTAAAATTGAGGCTCGAGCTTTATCGTGCCGTCCTTGCCGAAAGTGATCGTCGTTTGCGAGGCGATGGCGTGCCCCAGTTCTTCGTCGAACTCCTCGTGCAGCCATTGCCAGCTTCCGACGAGCCGTTCGTCAAACGCGTGGGCCGAAATAGCCGGCATGAGCGCCAGCATTACAACAAGAGCGGGCATGAATAGCCGTTTCATAATTTATCCGCCTTTTTTGCTAAAAAATTTCCGGAGTTGTCTCAAATTCAGCCAGATTGAGGATGAGCCTCTTTATTTTGTCCGCGCGGGGCGGAGTTTGACCGTACCCCTTGAACATTTTGCTTTCCTTGTAGCCGGCGTAATGCACCACGAGGCTCCATGACGAGCCGTCGAGAATATGTCCATTGTAATCAGGCAGCCAACTTTCAACAGCATCGCCCAGCGCGTCCAGCAGGTGAAGCCGGGCGGCGTCATCCGTCCGGTACAGGACGAGTTTTTGGATTATCTTTCCCTCGTGATAATTGATGCCGTGCTGCATCACGTCAGAAGCGCGGGTCACGCTGATGTAGTGCGCGCTTTCATCTCCCGGCCCCATCAGGCTCATGTTGGTCCAGGAAAAAACAGCGCCCTCTATTTCCTTTGGGGCGGCCAATGCCGGTTTTGAGGCCAGCCCCGGCAAAAGCAAAAATATCCACAAAAATAATTTTGCGGCGGAAATCTTGCTCACACTAATTCCCCTATTTATCACAGGTTGTTACTGTCCAAGTTTTGCCCGCGCGTCCTTGTGCCCCTGAGCGGCGGCCCTGCCATACCATTCCCTGGCCTTGGCCTTGTCCGCAGCCACGCCTATGCCGTGTTCAAAGCACTGGCCCATGTTGTACTGCGCGGTCGAATTGCCGTTTTCAGCCGACTGCAGGAAAAGCTCGACGGCTTTTCCATCATCCTTCGCCACGCCCTCGCCCTGGAAGTAGGCAACGCCCAGGTTCAACTGCCCATCCGGATTTCCTTGGTCGGCTGCCTTGCGGAACCAGTTGGCGGCGACGTCGAAATCCTGCTTCACCCCTTTGCCGTCGCGGTAAAGCACGCCGAGATTGTCCTGGGCCTGCGAATTCCCCTGTTCCGCCGCCCTGGTGTACCACTCGACGGCCTTTGCAAAATTCTGCTCGCCTCCGCGCCCGGTTTTGTACATCATTCCCATCGCCGTCTGAGCGCGCGGCTCGCCCTGCTCCGCCGACTTGAGAAACCACTTGTACGCCTCCGGATCGTTTTGCTCGGTCCCCTCTGCGTTAAGCAACATCGCTCCGGCGTTGAATTGGGCCTCGGCGTTACCCTGCGCGGCGGCCTGAAGAAACCAGCCCAGGGCCTTGGCGTAATCCTGGGGTATGCCCTTGTGGTAACCGTTGAAATAGACCATGCCCAGTTCGAACTGCGCGTCCGGGTCACCCTGCTCCGCCGCTTTCATCACCTCCGGCAGGTTGGCCTGGTTGATCTCGACGGACGCAAAAGCGCTTGAGAAAGACACCATCAACGCCAAAACAACAATTATTGCACTGCGAAGTTTCATTTTTATGCGCACTCCCGTTATTCGTGTAATCCTGTCAGGCCAACATCGGTAAATCGTTCAATGTTTAGGATGTTACATGGCTCATTGCTTGTTGGGGAAGAAGAATAAAATAGCCTGGATTTTATTCTTCTTCCTGTGAAATTTTTAAATAAATATCATCAAGTTAAAATGATTAACCCCAACAAGTCTAGACTTGTTGGGGTTGTCGTTGCGTTCAAAATTCGAACCCGCCGCAAAAATGCCGGGCAGCGATTGCGTTTTTGGCCTGCCAGGGGTAAAAGAAAACATGCCCAAAATTCTTATATTTTTCCTTCTGCTCTGCCTGGCTCCCTGCCATGCCATGGCCGCGCCCATGTCTCTGCCGGGCAACCTGCCCGAAGAGCCGGGCAGGGCGGATCTGCAAACTGTGCTTCTGGATCTCGCGGGCAGGCGGATGGATGTCATCGCCATCCAGCGCGAGCTTGTCAGCCGCCCCGGCATCGGCCCGGAAGCGGGAGGCCGGGGCGAGGAGGACAAAGCCAACTGGCTGACCGGCTATTTGCACGAAAAAGGCGTTCCCATCGTGGAACGCCTGGATTCCGTCGACCGGGTGAGCAGCCTGGACGCTGACGCCGCCCGCGACGTGCGGCCCAACATCGTGGCTGTCTATCCGGGCCGGCATGGCCTGGAAAATGGCCGCACCCTGTGGATCATCTGCCATTTGCACGTCGCCCATCCCGGCCCTTTGGAGCTATGGAACGGGTCGCCCTGGAAACTCAGGGTGGAAGGGGACAAAATTTACGGCCGCGGCGTGATGGACAATTACCAGTCAATCACGGCGGCCCTGCTGCTTCTGGACAGCCTGAACCGGAACAGCCTGGCCGCGGATCTGAATCTCGGCCTTGTGCTGCACGCGCAGAACTCGGGCTTCCGGCACATCCTGCAAACCCGCCCGGACCTGTTCAAGCCGGACGATCTTTACCTGGTGCCGGACTACGGCACACAGGACGGCACAGCGGTCGGCCTGGCGGAAAAAGGCCTTTTGTGGCTGAAACTCACCATCCAGGGCGAGAGCCGCCATGCCTCGGACAGCAAAGGCTCCAGCTCCCTGGCGGCCGGCTCCCGGCTTATCACCCGCCTGTCCGAACTTGGCGGCGATGTTCCGGACCATGACGACCTGTTTTCCGACCCGGCCACGGTCTGCACCCCCACGCAGGCCTTCACCAGCGCGGGCGGCCTCAATTCCGTGGCTGCCGCCTATACGCTGCACCTGGACTGCCGTTTTATCCCCTCCCGCAGCGTGGAGGCCATTGAACGCAACGTGCGCGATTTGGCGGAAGACACGGATCGGGAACACGGCGTCAAAACCAATGTTGCCGTCTTGCTGAGCTACCAGGGCGCGCCGCCCACCCCCCCGGACAGCGAGATTGTTCAAGCCTTGCGCCGGGCTGTGAGCGCGCAGATGCCGGGAATAGGCCCTTTGTCCATGCGGGGCGACAACACCAGCACCGCCGCCTCCCTGCTGAGGGAAAACGGCCTGCCGGTCGCGTCCTGGACCAAAATCAACCCGGACAACCGCCAGATGGCCAATGAGTTCGCGCATATAGCCAACCACCTGGACGAGGCCCGGGTCTTTGCCCGCCTGCTTTTCGACAAGGAGATCAATCCGCGCCCGGCGGCGCAGCCGTAAGGGTGCGGAATATGGCCGCCATTCCTGTCACTGTCTCTCTCCAGTCAATATACGCAGGCCTGGGGTTCGCCCTGGGCTTCGGCTGGCTGTGGTTCCCGGCCCTGCAAGCCCGCTGGCTGCCGGAAACGCTGTGGGGCTCGTCCCTCTGCGGCAGCGGCGCCCTGTTCCTGGCGCTTCTTTTTTCCGGATTCACGGCCTTTGCCTTTTGGGGAAGACGCATTGCCGCCAGGACAGCCGGATTCACCCGCCTCAATTGGGGACATGCGGCGCACGGCGCGAGTCTTTTGCTTGTGGCAACGGCCCTGCTGCCAATCTGGTCCGGATCGGGCTTCGCCTCATATATGCCTGCTGTGCTCCTGGCCATGCCGGGCGTATTCCAGGGCATCTATTGGGGAGGCGCTTTGCTTGCTTTGCCGTGCGGGGAAAGTGTGGCCGCTTTCCTGATCGCCGCCCTGGCCCAGGCCGGACTCTCTTTTTTGTACCAGTCCACGCCGGCCAGCTTGTGCCGCGCCCTTATGGTGATTTCCCTGGCCGCCGCCTGGGTGGCGGCGCATCAGCTTGGCCGGCTGGCGCGCAACCGCGCGGAAGAGTCCAGGCGTCCGCGCGGCAGGCCGCCCAAGGCCCAGGGGCCCGCCCCCGCCGCCCGCGCATGGGGCGGCATTCTTCCGGATGTGGCGCTCGGAGCCGCCTTTGCCGTGTTGATCGCAGGGGAAGCCGCCCTGCCGCCTTCCCCTGCCGAGCCTCTTTGGGTCAATGCGCTTTTGACAGCCTGCGGCGCGGCTGCCGGCTTTGTTTTGTGCCGCCTCGGCTCTCCGCAACGCCTGCTCGGCCCGCCCCTGGCGCTTGCGGGCCTCGCGCTGGTGTTCTTTCCGGACGCGGAATGGAGCCGAATGGCGGTCATCTTCGCTCAAGGCATGCTCTGTCTTCCGGCCCTGGCAATGCTCACTCAGGCGAACCCTCCCTGCGAAGGCATCCTTGCGCAACGCGCGGCCCGCTACCTGGGAATCGTGCTGGCGCTGTCATTTTCAGCCAATGCCATGCTGGCGGCATTGCTCGCGCCGCGAATGCCGGGCGCCGCCGCCTTGCCTGCGGGCATCCTTGCCCTGCTGCTGGCGGCAACGGTATTGGTTCCCTTCAGCCGCAGCCGGAACGCCGGCGTCGCGGAACCGGCCCCCAAAAAAAACGAAGCCCACCTCACGCCCCGCGAATCCGACATACTGATCTGCTTGAAAAAAAGCATGGACGACGCGCAAATCTCTGCCCACCTCGGCATCAAGGAGACAACGGTGCGCCATCACATTGCCAACATGTTCCGTAAAACCGGGTACAGGACACGCGCAAAGCTTGCCGCATTCGAATGGACGGCTCCTTCCAGGCCTGGCGAAGAATAGCCCGGCGGCTGGCGGCGCAGGAACGCGCCCAGGCCAGCGGCTTGCCGGCCCCGGTTCTGAAAACAACGCCTTAAGCGCAGTTTTTTGCTCCGCTGAAGCCACGGCAAAAACCAGCTTCTGCCGTCAAAGAGCTTTGCGGCCTGCCTGCGAGCTTCACGCCGCGGGGCGCAGCAGTGAGGGGTGTGGGGATTTCTTCCTGAAAGGGAATCTTGAGCGCAAAAAAAGCCGGGCCTGGACAATCCTTTTTGCGAACGACCTTGATTTTCAAGGCGTTCAGGACCATCTCAAACCCGGCTGTACTGATTTCTGGAGGCGGCATCCAGATTTGAACTGGAGAATGGAGGTTTTGCAGACCTCTGCCTTACCACTTGGCTATGCCGCCAGGATTGCCCGGCCTGGGGGTCAGCCCCGGCGGCCGCGCCTTTGCTTTGAGAATCAAAAAATTTTGGAGCGGGAGACGGGATTTGAACCCGCGACTTCAACCTTGGCAAGGTTGCACTCTACCACTGAGTTACTCCCGCGTGGCAAGAATAGGCGTTTTAACCGGATCGGACGCAACTGTCAAGGTGTGCGCCAAGAAAAAATGCGTTCCCGCAAGCAGCGCCGCGCACAAGCCCCGAAGAGGCCGGGCCCGCGCCGCCGAACCGCGCAAAAAGCCGTGGACAAGCCGGTTGCTTACGCTTTAATATACTGCTGCCGACAAAACACCTGCCGGCAAGGCTAACCAGAGTTGCGGCGCGCAGCGGACAAAAAGCGCCGCCCAAATACAGCAATGAGGTAATTATGGCTTGTAGCGTGCGTGTCAGCACTGCAAAGTGCAACGGTTGCGGAAGGTGTGCGCGGACCTGCCCTCAGGGTGTTTATCAGATCAACGGCAAGAAAAGCTATCCCGCGCAGGCGCGCAAATGCACCGGATGCCAAAAATGCGTGAGAATATGCCCTTGCTCGGCCATAACCGTTTCGTGCTAGCCGGGCAAGTCACGGGAAGAAGAAACCAGCTCGCACGGCCCTCATCCGTAACCTGCGCCTGCTTTATTGAGGCAGGCAGGCATTCATCAAGAAGTACGCGCATTCCGGCTGACCGCCGGCTCGCTCTCAGATTGGCCCCTTCTTGAAGCCGTTTTCAAAAAAGCTGTGAAAATCGCTCCAAGGCTTTACTTTTTGATGCGGCTAGTTTATAGGACATCGGCTCCAGGTGGCTGTGACGCGCCGCGCGGACGCCCTTTAAGGCAGCCGCCCCGACCTGGGCCAACGGCCAACAGCCGATGGCGGGCCGAAATCCGATGCACAGACCTGCGTCACCTTGCAGGAGGTAGTCTACCATGAAACAAGAAGATCTTGAGCATTTCCGGCAACTGCTCTCGGAGATGCTGGAAGAGGCCTTGAAACAGGGCGAGTTGACCCTTGAAGATATGACCGACAACAACGAGATCTGCGCCGATCCGGCGGATCGGGCGACTGTTGAGTCGGATCGGGCTTTCACTCTGCGCATCCGCGACCGTGAACGCAAGTTGATCAAAAAAATCCGCGCCGCCTTGCAGCGCCTTGACGACGGCGTATTTGGAGTTTGCGACGACTGCGGCGAAGACATCGGGGTTCCCCGGCTCAACGCAAGGCCGGTCACCAAACTGTGCATCAACTGCAAGAGCAAGCAGGAAGAAGACGAACATCTGCGCGGCGATTAATCTTTCGCGGCACGCTACAGTCTGCTCTGGCGAATGATCGGGCTCTGCTGCCATGATCAGCCAGGGCGGTCTTTTTTAGCCGCGCCCTGGCCATGCAGGCCGACACCCGCGCGCCGCAAGGCCTGAAAAACCAACCCGAACACCTTACCCGTCCGCCAGATCAGGCGCCGCCATGCCGGAAAACAAAAGCGCAACGCAAGGGCCGCAGCCGCACTTCGGGCCAGTCCCCAACCCTTCCGGGGGTTACGGGAAACCGGAGGCGCTCATGCCGCCCAAGGCGGCGGACACCCCGCACTTTGGCATGGTCGCCTTCGTCACCCTGCTCTTTTTGCTCAACTACATGGACAGGGCCATATTCGGCCCCCTGCTCCCGGTCTTTGAACTGGAATTCGGGCTTGACCACGCAACCGCCACACGCCTCTTGCTGTTCACCTCAGTCGGCTATTCCGTGAGCTTTCTGGCCTCGACCTTTACCGCCCCCATGTTCAGGCCCAAGCAGCTCGTCTGTCTGTCGCTCTTCGCCTGCGGGGCGGTGATGCTCTGCATAGCCACGGCCCAAAGCGCGCTTTGGGCCGGATTGATGTTCGTGGCCCTCGGCATGGCGGCCGGGCAGTATTTCGCCAGCGCCATGGCCACGGTGCGCAGCCTGGTCGATGCCGGCAACTGGGGAAAGGCCCTGGCCGTCCATGAACTGGGGCCGACCGTCAGCTTCATCCTCGCCCCCCTGGCCGCCCGCTGGGGTTCGTTATATCTTGGCTGGCGCGGGGTTGTGGCCGTCATGGGCGGCCTGAGCATGGCGGCCGCGATTTGCTATCTTGTTTTCGGGAAAGGCGGCTCCAAAAAGCCGCCGCCCGTGTCGCTGGCCAGCATCGGCGGCGCCCTGCGCTCAAGGCCCCTCATGCTCTTCACCTACCTCATGGTCGTGGCCATTGCCGGGGAATTCGCCCCTTACAGCATACTCACACTGCACCTGACCGAAGACAGGCATTTGTCGCCGGACGCAGCGGCTGCGATTCTCTCCTCCTCAAGGCTCCTGTCGCCCTTTGCCGTCCTTTTGGGCGGATGGCTCACCCAGTTTTTCGGCCTGGTCAGGACGCTGTTCATCTTCCTTTCCCTCTACGCCCTGGGGATGATTCTGATGGCCCTGCCCTCGCACGGCATGCTGCTCACAGGCCTGTTTTTACAGCCTGTGGCCACGGCCATGCTCTTCCCTCCGGTATTTCTTACCCTGAGCGAATTCTTCGCGGACAGCGAAATGCCCATGCTCATATCGATCAGCACGCCAGTGGCCTCTTTCGCGGGCATGGGCATAATGCCCTCAATCCTCGGTCTTTTGGGCAAATACCTGAGTTTCAACGCCGGGTTTGTCCTCATGGCCGCCATGGCCCTGGCCGCCATACCGCTGATCATCGCCACCCGCAAAAAGACCTCAGGCAAGGCCAGCGCCTAAACGCTGCAATGGCAACGCCAAAGCCAGGCCGGGAACGCGCCGTTTCCACGCAAAGCCTGCCCTGAGCGGTTGCCAGTGAATAAGGTTAAGAGTATAGTCGCTCGTACCACTTCAACCTGCCTGAGGATCAATGAACAAACGCCCTGTCTTCTTTTTCCCGGCCCTGAGCCCGGGGCATGCTCCCGAATGCCTCCCTGATGACGTTCTGTTTATGCCCGTTGGCCTGGACGACTGCCCGCAGCCCGGCCCGGAACCCGGACCGTCGGCTCTTTTCAAAGCCGCTCTGCCGTTTCCGCCGCAGCAGGCCCGCATGGTCCTCGATGAAATGCTCAACCTGGGCTTCAACCTCGGCCCGCAGGCGGCTTTCGGCAAAAAGGCCCCCTTCCTCGGGCCGCGCATCAAGGACCAGGAGCTTAAGGCCATCCGGAATTTCGCGGAAAAAGGAGAACGGCTCCCGGAGCAGGACGAGCCAAGTTCCAAAGAGGCGGAGCAGGCCAGGCAGGACTGCCATAAAGCGCTGCTGCTGGCGCATGAGCTTGAAAAACGCCGCTCCGAATTGGGCGGGATTGAAAAGACTTTCCTGGAAAAGGCCCGGATGCTGCGCGAGGCCCTGGGCGAAGGCAGCGGGCTTGAAGGGCTTGAAGGGCTTGAAAACGGCCCTGTAGGCCCTGAAAGCGGATGCGGCGAATTTGCCGAATCCGGCGCATCCTTTCCGTCCGGCAGCGAGGATGGGCTGGGCTCGCCCCCTGCTCCGCCCAACTGGCGCATCATTGCCGGTTCCGGGCTGGCCTTTTTGCCCAAGGACGCCATTCTCCTGACCGACTCTGAACATGTCCTGTCCGAGTTGTCCGAAATCGGCGCCCTGGGGCCGGTTCCCGCTTCTGTGGCCGAATCCGTCGGGCACTGGCCGAAAGATTTTCTCAAAGGGCTTTCATACGCCTGCCTCCCCGGCTGGAAACTGGCGGGCCGGGGCAAAAATGAGCAGGTTTGGCCGTGGCTCAAAAGCGATACAGGCATTTTGGTTTTTTCGACAAAAACAAGCGTGATGCCGGATGACCGATAAAAAATCTGACTCGCCCCTTTTGGCGGCCTTTCCGCAAGGATTGAAAGGGATCATCTTTGATTGCGACGGCGTGATCTTTGACTCGCGCGAGTCCAACACGTCCTATTACAACGCCATCCGCAAAGGGGTCGGCCTGCCAGCCCTCACGCACGAGGACATCGCCTATGTGCATATGTCCACCGTGCATGCCGCCTTTGCCAGGCTCTTTCCCCCGCCATACGACCAGGCCGCCCTGAAATACAGCGCCCTGTATGACTACAAGGAAAACATCATCCCCATGCTGGTGCCGGAACAGGGCGTGCTAGAGCTTTTGCACTGGCTGCAAAACTGGAACATCAAGATCGCCATGTGCACCAACCGGACAAATACCGTTGGAGAGGTCTTGCGCTATTTCAGCCTGGAATCTTTTTTCTGGCCGGTGAAAACCGCTGCCAACTCCGTGCCCAAGCCCCGGCCGGACGGGCTTTTGGGGATCATCAGCGACTGGGACGTGCCCCTTGATTCAGTGGCGTTCATCGGCGATTCCCCGGTGGACGAGGAAGCGGCCCGCGCCGCCGGCATGAGCTTCTGGTCCTTCAAGAATGAAGAGCTTGACGCCGACCTTCATGTGGAAGACTTTTTCACGCTTATGAAAAAAATCGCCTGCCTGGTCGAGTCGGATTAGAGCCGGTTATAAATAAATTTCAAAAGCGAAAGGCCCGGAAGGGATTTTGAAACAGCCCTGGCCAACTGCCGCGATGCGCCCTTAAGGGCCGGGCCTTTTCCCGGAAAAGCCGTTTTTTTGCTTGCTTCTTGCTCAAGGAAAAGGAAATATAGGCGAGGTTGAATCAGCAACCCGGAGAAATAATGCCATTTTTAGTAAACATACTGCTCGGCCTGGCTTGGGTGTTGAACGCCGTGCTGACAGTATACACCATAATAATCCTGGCGGCTTGCCTGTTTTCCTGGATAAAGCCCAACCCGTTTCACCCGGCGGTGCGTTTTGTGCGCGCCCTGACGGAACCCGTATTCTGGCGCATCCGCAAGCATTTGCCCTTCACCTATGCGGGCGGGTTTGACCTGTCCCCGCTGGTGCTGCTGCTTGTCGTGCAGTTTCTGCAGTACGCGGTCGTCAAATCTATCAGGGAAATCGCCATCAGCATGGCGTAAGGACATATGGCAATAAACCGCATCGACCTTCTGAACCACAGGTTCTCCCGCTCCATTCGGGGCTATGATCCCGAAGAGGTCGATTTGTATCTGCAGGAAATATCAGACACCCTGGCCAGAACGAGCGAGGAACGGGTCAGGCTTGCCAACCGCATCGCCGAGCTTGAAAACAGGCTGTCTGAGTTCATCCAGCGGGAAAACGCCCTGCGCGACACCATGCTGGCCACGCAGAAGATGTCGGAGGGGATCAAGGCCCAGGCCCAAAAAGAGGCCCAGATCATTCTTGACGCTGCCCAGGTCAGGGCCGAGGGCATAAGCCGCCAGGCCGAACTACGCCTGGCCAGGATTTTGGAAGACATCGCGGACGCCAGGAAGCTCAAGGCCCAGTTCGAGTTCAACGTACGCTCGGTGATTGAGGGCCACTTGAAGCTTCTGGAACTCGGCCAAAAGGAAGACGCGCGCCTTGAAAAAGCGACCGAGGCGCTGACAGACCGTCCAAGGGCCACCAGGCAGGAGTAGGCGCAAAAAAACCGGCGCGGCGAACGGACGAAAAGTGGACAATCTCCCCAGCTATGTACGCAAAGTTGATGACAACACCTGGCGGTTGCTGATACTTGCAAAACCCGGCGCGAAAAAGTCCGCCCCGGCCGGTGAAACAGACGGCCGGCTTGGAGTGCGCCTTGCCGCCCCGGCCACGGAAAACAAGGCCAACAAAGAACTTGTCGCCTTTATCGCCGAAATCCTCGGGCTTCGCCCTTCCAGGGTCACGCTTGAGAGCGGCGATACCGGGCGTCAGAAAAGGCTGCTTATCAGGTCGGAGCAGGAACCAGACTGGTCCAGGCTTGAAACGCAAGCTTGATTTGATTCACCAAGATGCGAATTGTTCGCAACATTTACTGACCGCACACAATGGAGGTGCCCCATGGAGCAGAGAGAACTGAAGCTGTTGGAAGAACTTTCTCCCCACCACCCGGAACTCAAGACTTTATGGGAAGAGCATGTTCTGTACGAAAAACAGCTCGAAAAATTTGAGAGCAAGAAGTATCTCACCCCGCAGGAAGAACAGCAGGCCAGGCAGCTCAAGAAGGTAAAGCTTGAAGGCAAGACCAAGTTGTTCGCCCTGCTGGAACAGTTAGCAAAAAAGGAGGGCTAGGGGCCATGGAGCTCACCGGAGCCCAGATATTGCTGGAATGCCTCAAGCGCGAAGGCGTGGACCTCATCTTCGGCTACCCGGGCGGAGTCGTCATAGACATCTATGACGAGCTGTCCAAGCAAAGCGAGGTCAAGCACGTCCTGGTCAGGCACGAACAAGGAGCGGTCCACGCGGCCGACGGCTACGCCCGGGCCTCGGGCAAGGTCGGCGTCAGCCTGGTCACATCCGGCCCTGGCGCCACCAACACGGTCACGGGCATAGCCACCGCCTACTGCGACTCAATCCCCATGGTGGTATTCACCGGACAGGTGCCCACGGCCCTCATCGGCAACGACGCCTTCCAGGAAGTGGACATCGTAGGCATCACCCGCCCTTGCACCAAGCACAATTATTTGGTCAAGGATGTCAAGGATCTGGCGCTCACCATCCGGCAGGCCTTCTATCTGGCCCGCACCGGACGCCCCGGCCCGGTCTTGGTCGACCTGCCCAAGGATGTGTCGATCTCAAAAACCAAGTTCGTCTGGCCGGAAGAAGTGCGCATGCGCAGCTACAACCCGACCTACAAACCAAACCTGGTCCAACTGCGGCGGGCGGCGGATCTCTGCCTTGAGGCCAAAAGGCCGCTCATCCTGGCCGGCGGGGGCGTTATCAGCTCCGGCGCGAGCCAGGCCTTGAAGGAACTGGCCGAAGAGTTCCGCATCCCCGTGGTCTCCACCCTTCTCGGGCTTGGAGGCTTTCCGGGCAGCAACCCCCTGTGGTGCGGCATGGTGGGCATGCACGGCCTGGCCACGGCCAACAAGGCCATGACCCAGTCCGACCTGCTCATCGCCGTGGGCTCCCGCTTTGCCGATCGCGTTACCGGCAAACTGTCGGTATTTGCCAAAAACTCCAAGATAATCCATATCGACATCGACCCGACCTCGATCCGCAAAAACGTCAACGTGGACGTCCCCGTGGTCGCTGACTGCAACGAGGCCCTGCTCGGCCTTTTGGAAGTTCTGCGGGCCAGAAAGGCCGAGAAAGACTGGAAGGCCGAGCATAGCGAGTGGCTTGAACGCATCTTCTCCCTCAAGGCGAAATTCCCGCCATCCTACGCCAAGGGCGGCCCGGCCATCAAACCGCAGCAGGTTGTCGAGGCTGTGCGCGAAATCGGCAAGGGTGACGCGGTCATCGCCACCGAAGTCGGCCAGAACCAGATGTGGGCCGCGCAGTTCTATCACTACGACAGGCCGCGCACCTTCCTCTCCTCAGGCGGCCTCGGAACCATGGGCTACGGCCTGCCCGCGGCCATGGGCGCACAGTTCGCCATGCCCGACAAGCTGGTCGTGGACATCGCCGGCGACGGCTCCATCCAGATGAACATCCAGGAACTGGCCACCATCGTCGAGCACAAGCTGCCGGTCAAGGTCGTCATCCTGAACAACTGCTACCTTGGCATGGTCAGGCAGTGGCAGGAGCTGTTCTATAACAAGAACTACGCCAGCACCTGCATGACGGCCCAGCCAGACTTCGTCATGCTGGCCCAGGCTTACGGCGCCGAAGGCTATCGCATTGAAAAGCCGGAGGATCTCATGCCGATCCTGACCCAGGCCCTGGCATCGCCCAACCCGGCGGTGATCGACGTCCGGGTCGACCGCGAAGAAAAAGTGTTCCCCATGGTTCCGGGCGGCTCCGCCCTGGACGAAATGCTGCTGGTATAGGAGGCGCCCATGCGACACGTACTTTCCGTCCTTGTGGAAAACGAACCCGGCGTGCTTTCCAGGGTGGCCGGCCTCTTCAGCGGCAGGGGCTTTAACATTGAATCCTTGAACGTGGCCCCGACCCTGGAACAGGGCGTTTCCCACATGACCATAACCACCACAGGCGACGACCTGATCATGGAGCAGATTGTCAAACAACTGCGCAAACTGGTCACAGTCATCAAAGTGGTGGACTTCATGGATCTTGCCGCCGTCGAACGCGAAATGATGCTCATAAAGGTCCAGGGCTGCGACTCCAAACGCGGCGAAATCCTGCGCATAGCCGAGATCTTCCGCTGCAAGGTGGTGGACGTCAGCCTGACCGATCTGACCATTGAAGCCACAGGCAACTACGAAAAACTTGAAGCCATCCTCAACCTGCTCAGCAAGTTCGGGATCAAGGAGCTGACCCGCACCGGCAGCATGGCCATGCGCCGCAGCATGCAGCCCGAAGGGGCGCAGTAAGCCGGGGCGAAGACCGGGGGAGGAAACCAACAGGGCGGTTGCCCTGATGGTTTCCTCCCCCGGACCCCCACCTTCCTTTACCCTCTTTTTGGTGGGGTAAATTGCAATTGCGGCGACTGTGGCGATTGCCCGTCAGGCGCGGTGGAACAAAATAAAAAGTTTTGGAAAATGGATAGAGTGGGTGTGGGTCTCTCCCCCGCCCAACCTGGTGCGGGGTTGGCGCCGCATATGAAACCGGCCGCGAGGCCTGAAACATTTTTTTGGAGATGTCATGAAGGTTTACTACGACAGCGATGCCGACCTCAACGTTTTGAAGGGAAAGACCATCGCCATCATCGGCTATGGCAGCCAGGGCCACGCTCACGCCCAAAACCTGCGCGACTCCGGCCTTGAGGTCGTGGTTGGGCAGCGCGCCGGCGGAGCCAACTTTGAGCTGGCCAAAGAGCATGGATTTGCTCCCATGACCGCGGCTGAAGCGGCTGCCAAGGCCGACTTGATCATGATTTTGCTGCCCGACCAGTTTCAGGCAAAGGTTTATGAAGAGGAAATCAAGCCGCACCTGACAGCCGGCAAGGCGTTGCTGTTCGCCCACGGATTCAACATCCATTTCAACCAGATCACCCCGCCCAAGGATGTCGACGTGCTTCTGATCGCCCCCAAGGGGCCCGGTCACCTCGTGCGCCGCACCTACGTTGAAGGCGGCGGCGTGCCCTGCCTTGTGGCCATTCATCAGGACGCTTCGGGCCAGGCCCTGAAAAAGGGACTGGCATACGCCAAGGGCGTCGGCGGCGCCCGCTCCGGCGTGATTGAGACAACCTTCAAGGAAGAAACCGAAACCGACCTGTTCGGCGAGCAGGCCGTTCTGTGCGGCGGCCTTTCCGCCCTGATTCAGGCCGGCTACGAGACCCTGGTCGAAGCCGGGTATGCTCCGGAAATGGCTTATTTCGAATGCCTGCACGAGGTGAAGCTGATCGTGGACCTGATCTACGAAGGCGGCCTGGCCAAGATGCGCCACTCGATCAGCGACACTGCCGAATACGGCGACTACATCACCGGGCCGAAGATTATCACCGATGAAACCAAAAAGGCCATGAAAGGCGTTTTGAAGGACATCCAGGAAGGCGTGTTCGCCCGCAACTTCATCCTGGAAAATCAGGCCAACATGGCCAGCTTCAAGGCCATGCGCCGCATCCAGGCCGATCATCCGGTCGAGGTGGTGGGCAGGCAACTGCGCGAGATGATGCCCTGGCTTAAAAAGAAATAAGCGGTTCCGGAATACGGCCAACAGGCAATAAGCGCAAAAAGCAAGGTCCGGATGGGAAATCCCCATCCGGACCTTGCTTTTTGCGCCGCTGAAGCAGGGGAACCCAAGAAGAACGCCTATCTATCCAGCATTAAAAAGACTTTTCGTTTCCGTCCGTCGGTTTCGGCTCGCTGTCCGGCAGTTGGTCACGCTCCTTAAAAAGGGCGTCCCGCACGTCTTCATCGATTTTCCTTAACCCTTCCGAAGGCTTGGCTGATGTCCCGGTCGTCCAGCGCTTGACCACTTCGCCGCAGTCAAGGGCCATGGCCTTGCTGATCGCATGGATGGGATCGCCAGGCAGCCGCATCTTGGTCTGAAACACGAAATAATCGGTCGTGGTCGAGGCGGGCATCAGCCCTGCCTGGGCCATTGACCAAACCAATTGCCCGGATCTGGCATCGTGGATTTCCAATTGGACGGCGACCTGGGAGTCCCCGGCAGTGCCGCCGGCGTAGAGATGCGTCACAAATCCGCCAATCACGAGATCCGCCCCTCTCGCCCTGGCCAGGGCAACGGCCCTGTCGCGGCGGTAGGGAACCGGATCCCCGCTGTACTCAATTGCCGGGAAAAGCTGCATGGACAGCCAGGTTTGCCAGAAGGTGCGCGAGATAGTGTAGCCGGCGATGCCGGGATCATCCATCTCCTGGGTCACCCTGAAGGGGATGAACAAGGCGGTCAGCGGTTCGCTCACTTCCTGTTGCGGCCTTACATAAACCTCCGGCGGCGAGCGCCTTACCCATTGATCCCGGTAAATCGTGGTCTTGTCCGTTAAATCAAGCCAGGAGTGCTCGTCCACGCTTTCCATGGTGGCGCAGCCGGACGTTGCCAGCAACGCCCCGAGCAGCAGCAGTGCCGAAAAAAATCGCATAAGGGGTTCTCCCTCTGATGTTTTATCATTTCACAGCCATATTTCCGGCTGTCATGATGCCGACGGTAATTGGAACGGTACCAAAGGACTAGCAAAAACAGTGCCGCAAAACATAAAAAACGGCGGTATCGCTACCGCCGCTTTGCAATCAAACCTCAATACGCACGCCATTTCCGCCAGGCCGTTCACTTTCGCACAAAAGCTGTTCGCGCATACATCCGTAGGTCAAGGAAAGCAAACACCCACAAATCGGGTAAAGGAAGGGAGGGGGTCTGGGGGA
>JAVBNM010000056.1:0-21774 GCA_031551565.1 Desulfovibrionaceae bacterium
CAAAGCGCTACTCGCGCATGCATACGCAGGTCAAGGTACCCGGCAGCCTCACACAAAAAACGGGTAAAGGAAGGTGGGGGTCTGGGGGAGGAAACCATCAGGGGCTGCGCCCCTGTTGGTTTCCTCCCCCAGCTCTTCGCCCCGGCTTGTTGTTTACGCTCCGTCGCCGGTCAGCCAAATGCCCAGCAGGATTTTGTCTTCGGTGGAGAGGCTGACGCGGGCCGTTGCGCACAGTTCGAGGATGCGGGATTGAAAGGTTTCGGAGAGGGTCTGGGGTTCGCTGCCCTGGCCGTTTCTGGCCGGGGATTTGATCCTTGGGCTGTTGCCGAACAGTGTGTTTACGACAAACTCGATTTGGGCTGCGTTCAGGGGTAGCTGCTCGTCCGCGCAGGATGCTTCGATCCTTTTGACCACTTGTGATTTCAGGCCGCCTTTTGCGGTTATTTCCCGGGCGATCAGGGAGAACAGGCCTGCGTATTGCGCCGGGTTGAGCAGGGGGGCGTCTGTTCTGGCATGGACTTTTTGGGCCAGTTCAAAGATTTCCGGGTCGTTCCAGTTTGCCTCGCCGCCATCGCCCGTCTGTTGCGCGGTTTTGTGGCGTTCGGGATCAAACACATAGCCCTGCCCGGCCTTGGTGAACTCGCACGGCGACAGGTCGAGCGATTCCAGGAGCTTTCCCAGGGTGCCCACGCCGTACCAGTCCGAGCCGGTATCCATGCCGCATTGCAAAACTTGGGCGATAGACGGCAGGGGCACGGGCACGCTGGATTCAGCGACCAGTTCCTTGATTACGTCAACCAATCGCGCCCTTGTCGCGGCCGGGAGATTTATTGCGCTTTGCGGGGCCCGGCTGATTCTTGGCGCGCTGCTCTCAGCCGGCTGTCCGGCCGGCTGAGGGGCGGAGCTGGCGTTGCCGGCGCCTCGTCTTGGGCTTGAGTTCACGTTGCCGTCGGCCTGATCTTTGCCGGACGGATCGCGTCCCGAAGATTCGCGGCCGGATGGGCCGCCCTCGGCGTCGTCGGCCGTTTCGTCTTCCAGGGCCTGGGTTATGAACCAGTCCTCGCGGATGCGCCATGTGCAGACGGCGGCGTAGGCGGGGGAGGTGTAGCCCATTGAGAGGATCAGGCTGCGGCGGGCGCTCTCCTGGCATCTGAGCAGAAAGGGGGTGTAGTCGGCGTCGCCGGACAGGATGATGAATTCATCATACCTGGTGGTATGATAAAGCGCGTCCATGCAGTCCACCACCAACTGGACGTCGGCTGTGGATTTTCTGTGGCCGCACACCGGGGGGCAGTCGTACACCTGAAACGCGGCTCTGGCGAAAGCGGACTTGTACTCATTGTAATATTCCGCGCTCATGTAGCAGCACCGTTTTAATATGCGGCGCCGGACGCCGTCGCCATACATCATCCGCAGGGCGTGTCCCTCTATCCAGCGCATCCACCGGGCCGGATTGGTGGCGAAGGCCTTGGCGATATTGGCGTCCTGCTCAAGAAGTCTAGAGTATATATTGTCAAAATCGACGTATAATGCACTTAATACCTCATCCACACTTTGAAAGCGGGCCATGTCAATCTCCTGAAAATAACCGTCTGGAGGGATAATCCCTTATAAATAAGACCGGATTTCACGGTCAGGCCGCAAGATAAACTGTCACGATGCGAAAATCCAGACCGAAATAAACCCATACGCTGACCTTGCGACAAAAACAGGCAAGGATAATTCTTATTAGACGCTAACATACCTTCAAGTCTGTGGACAAGAAAAATCGAAAAAAAATAGCATCCGCTGGCAGCCGCCGGCCGCGATATTTAGCTGCTCACGCAACATGCAGTAATTGCGGACTTAAAGAGAAAAACGCCGATGTTTGAAATGCCGCCCCCGGCCTGCGTCCATTTATCTGAAAAAAAAAGCACGAAGAGCTTGACAAGCGGCATGGAAGCTTTTACAAAGTCACTCTTTATGAGCAGAGATTAAGGAGCTCAGTACAATGAAGACTTTTACTCCCACGCCCAAAGATATCAACCGCGAGTGGTTCGTGGTGGACGCCAAGGACAAGGTGCTCGGACGTCTGGCCACCTTGATAGCCCACCGCCTTCGCGGCAAGCATAAGCCGGAATTCGCTCCGCACATGGACAACGGTGATTTCATCGTTGTTGTGAACTGCGACAAAATCCGCGTTACCGGCAACAAGCTTGCCCAGAAAACTTACTACAGCCACAGCGGTTACGTCGGCAAACTCAAGGAAACAAAGCTTGAGAACATGCTGGCCGCCCACCCGGACAGAGTTCTTATGCACGCCGTAAAGGGCATGCTGCCGAAGAACCGTCTTGGCCGGGCCATGATGAAGAAGCTCAAAATTTATGCAGGGGAAGAGCATCCCCACGCGGCGCAGACCCCCAAGGCTCTGTCCGCTTAAGCCCGTCTAGATAATAAGAAGAGGCGCAAAAGATATGTCCACTGAATTCAAGTACGGAACCGGCAGACGCAAAAACGCCACCGCGCGCACACGTCTTTACACCGGCAGCGGCAGCATCCAGATCAACGGCCGTGAGATCGCCGACTATTTCCCCAGGAAATCCCTGCAGATGGTCATCAGGCAGCCGCTGGTCCTGACCAAGCTGCTCGATAAATTTGACGTAAAGGTCAACGTTCAGGGCGGCGGCGTGTCCGGACAGGCCCAGGCTGTGCGCCACGGCATCTCCAGAGCCCTGCTTGAGGCCGACCCCGCTCTGCGCGGCGCCCTCAAGAAGGCCGGCTTCCTGACCCGCGACGCCCGCAAGAAAGAACGTAAAAAATACGGTCTTCGCGCCGCCCGCGCCAGGTTCCAATACTCCAAGCGTTAATCCGCCTTATCAGCGCGCGCTTTCCGGGAAAAAGGAGGGGAGTCCTCTCCTTTTTCCCTTTTTGCGTTCGCCCCGCATTTTGCGCCTGTTGTCAGGGCCTGGCAAGCCGCTCCTTGCGGTTGCACCCCGGCCCTGGCGCAAACCGCTTTGCCGCTCCACCCGCGGCAAAGCGCATATCCATAACCCGCTTGTTTTTTTCCCACGTCTCGGGTATTGTCTATATCGTCGAATTGTCAGAATCAATGTTTGCAAAAAGGCACATTGACATTCGCTCGCAATAACAAGCCGGTATTACGCGGTTTTTAATTTTTACGGCTTGCTGCGGGCGATTTCCGGCAAGGGCGTTTCCCTTTGAGCGGATCGCGGGGCAGGCGGCCCGGCAACGCGTCGCAATATCGGCAAAGCCGGCGCAAACGGGAGCTTCCTGCCGCCGGCGGAAGTCTCAAGAAAAAAACCGCTTCGGAGCGTCTGGTCATTGAAGCCGTCTATTCAGACGGGATGCCCCGGTGTTGCGCAACGAAGCGGCACAATGGCGGCGCGAACGCCGCAGGCGGGGGAAACCCCGTCGTCAAAGGCAATATTACGCGCAAAATACTATAAAAAGGCGTCAGTCACCGGGGTGTCGCATGCCCTTCAACTCTGAACTCAATACCGCTGATTTTTCCACGGTCAACCCGGAAAAAACAGTGACTTCCCGCATCCTTGCCAAGGTGCAAAGCTTTGCCAACTACGGGTTTTCCCTCTATCAGACCTGCGCCATCAATGTTTTCTTCAACCTGGCCCAGGAGTTTGACGATCCGGACCATTACCTGCTGCTCCCGGTGCTTGTCCTGAAACACTTCTTCCAGGTGGACGCGGAACTCTTCATGCGCAACCCGGCCGGCGAGATGGCCCTGTGCACGCCAAGAATCGCCACAGAGGAAGTCAACGCCGACCTTGTCAAAGCCGGCCCGCATTATGACGGACGGCGCTGCCTTTTGCCGGTCAGGGGCAAGGGGCCGATCGTCTATGCCGAGAAAAAGCTCACCCCCGAAGACGCGAGACTTCTCGGGGTGCTGGTCGTCCACACTCCGCAGACGCTGACCACCCACGAGCTCCTCTTTCTGGAAAAATTCGCCGGAAACGTGGGCTTTTCCCTGCACAACAAATACCTGGCCCAACGCGACCAGCGTCACATTCTCTTCATCCGCAAGCTGGTCCACGACATCGGCCACAACGTGATCACCCCGAACATACATTTCAAGCTGATGCTCAACAAAGCGGAAAAACAGCTCAACAGCCTGAAAGACCTGGTCGGCGAGATGGCATCCCCCGGAGACGCCGAAAAGCTGGAGCTTCTCCATGAACTTATGCGCGAGCAATTCCAGCTAATCAAGAGCCATTTTTCCTCAAGCGCCCTGTTCCTTGAAACCCTCCTGCGGCAGACCCATTTTGAAGAAGGCCACTACGTCCTGCGGCGCGACAAACTGGATCTGGCCAAAAGAATCATCATTCCCCAGTTGGAGAGATACAGGGCCAGGCTGGTCGAAAAGAACATCAGGCTGGATATCGACACCTGCACTTTGCTCAAAAATTCGCGCACAATCAACGCCGACATGGGCCTCATGAGCCAAGTGGCGGCCAACCTGTTCGGCAACGCCGCGAAATACTGCATCAGCCCGAATCCGGGCGAAGAGGCCTTTGCCAGTCTCAACCTGGCTCAAGTCAACAACTTTTTCGGCAACGGCCGCCACGGGATTCAGTTCAGCATCTTCACCACCGGCCGCCCCATTCCCGAAGACGAAAGAGACAAGCTCTTTCATGACGGATTCCGCGCCACAAACGCGGCAGGACAGTTCGGAACCGGGCACGGGCTTTTCTTCGTCCGCGAGATCGTGGCCGAACACGGCGGAGTGACCGGATACGAAGCCGCCGAAAACGGCAACATCTTTTATTTCGTCCTGCCCCTGGCGTAGACGCCGGGGAGAGGCCGCCCATCCCCCTCCCAGGCCCAGCCCGCATTAATCCGCCTTCCGCTGCGCACTATCTATTTGACTTTTCTGACGATATGTCTCATTGAATTGTCAACGCCAAACGTCATCCAGACTCCACATCAGCCCCAGAGGCCTCATGCGCAAGCCAAAAATATTTTACGGGTGGATCGTTGTAGCCGTTACTTTTTTCATCCTGCTGGCCAGCGCCAGCACCCGGTCCACGCCCAGCATCCTGATCGTTCCCCTGCAAAAAGAGTTTGGCTGGAGCCGGGCGGTAATCAGCGCGCCCATTGCCGTCAACATCTTCCTCTACGGCCTGCTGGGGCCTTTCGCGGCGGCCATGTATGAGCGTTTCGGCCTGCGCCGCATGGTTTGCGGGGCTCTCTTGTGCATGGGCCTCGGGGTGATTTTGAGCACCATTATAAAAGAGCCCTGGCAGATGATGATCTGCTGGGGGGGCATTGTGGGCGCGGGCACCGGCACAGCCGCGGCCGTCATGGGCGCCACCATCGCCAACCGCTGGTTCGTGCGCCATTCCGGCCTGGTCATGGGCATCCTCACAGCCAGCACGGCCACGGGCCAGCTTTTGTTCCTGCCTGCCCTGGCCTCCCTGGGAGCCGATTACGGCTGGCGCTTCTCAGCCTATGCCGTGGCCGGCGGGTCATTTCTCATGCTTATTCCCGCCGCCTTGCTCCTGCGTGACTACCCTTCGGATATGGGCCTGCCCCGCTACGGAGAAACAACGGTCACTCCCCGGATCAAACAGGCCGTCAACCCGGCCAAACGGGCCATTGCCAGCCTGCTCACAGGTTTAAGGTCCAGGGATTTCTGGATCCTGGCCGGCAGTTTTTTCATCTGCGGCGCCACCACCAACGGGCTGGTGGGCACCCATCTGGTGCCGGCCTGCATTGACCACGGCATTCCGGAAGTGCGGGCAGCCGGGCTTCTGGCCATTATGGGCTTTTTTGACCTGATCGGCACCTCCGGCTCCGGCTGGCTGACAGACCGCTTGGACAGCCGCAAACTGCTGGCCTGGTATTACGGCCTGCGCGGGCTGTCGTTGTTCTTTCTGCCATATGCCTTTGACATCAAGTTCTACGGCCTGTCCGTGTTCGCCGTCTTTTACGGCCTGGACTGGATCGCCACGGTGCCCCCCACTGTGCGCCTGGCGGCCAACGCCTTTGGCCGGGAGAACGCCGCCATCATGTTCGGCTGGATATTCGTGGCCCATCAATTGGGCGCGGGCCTGGCCGCCTGGTTGGCCGGGCTGATCCGCACTGTCAGCGGGGACTACTTCAACGCTTTTGTCAGCGCCGGCGCTTTGTGCCTTTTTGCCGCTGTCATGGTCATGTTCATCCCAAAAGCGCCCCAGACCCGGCACCGCCCAGAGCCCCACCCAACAGCCGAGCCGATCTGATTTTAAACCAAAAAAAATGCCGGGCCCTGGCGCGACACCCGGGCCCGGCAAGCGGTTTGAACTCAAGGCCGCACGCGCGGCAGCGGCCATGCTCGGCCTAGGGCTGTTTCCTGTTCTCGGGCAAGGCCCGGAACCAGCCGGGAATCGCCATCGGCCTGCCGTCCTTGCCAACGCAGGCATGCTGGGTGCCGCCCTCGGCCAGAAGGCGTTTTTTGCCCTCGTCATACACTTCATAGACGAAATCAAGCGAAGCCCTGCTCCACTTTATGATCCCGGCCCGCACCAGGATGACATCGTCGTAGCGCGCCGGGGAACGATACCGGCAATGAGCCTCGCGCACGGGCAAAAACAGGCCCCTTTCCTCAACCTCGGCATAGGACATGCCAAGCTCGCGGATGTACTGGCTGCGGCTCCTCTCAAAGATATGCAGATATTCTCCGTAATACAGAACCGACATGCAGTCGGTCTCTCCGTAAGAGACGCGGTGAACATACCATGTCTCGGGCATGGGGAACTCTTTCATTTCACCTCCGCCGGCACCGTCTGTTTCTGAACAAATTCCGCTCTCGAAATTTGTTCAAAAGCAGGCTTTGAACCGGGCCGTTTGAACTTGGAAAAAGGCAAATTACCCCAAGCCCATTTGTTTGCCAAGTTTTACGATATGGCATAATACGAAAACAGAGCCGAACTCGGCGATAGCCTCCCGGGCGGCCCCGGCGGGCTTTGCCGGGAAAACCTTAACTGGAGCAGAGGAAGCCTGTGGCCAAAAGAAATATAGCCCGCTTTGTCGTCAGCGCATTTATCCTGGGAGCCCTCGGCGCTGGCTGCTCCCTCGGCAAAAACTCCGGCCCGGGCGGGCAGCCGGGGCGGACCGGGCCGTCGTTTTTCACGGCTGTGCAGCAGCCGGGCGCTTACCTCATTCCCCAGTCCGAGGCCGAGGATCTGGCGCGCAAAATAAACCCGAGATCCCAGGGGATGAAGTCATACAAAGACATGGCCTTTGCCCTGAGCCAGAGCCTGGCCCACGCCGAGAAGCGCCCCGGCCGGGAAACGGCCCTCAATGTTCCCGGCCTCAGAGTGAGCTGGGCGCAGATGGCCGCCACCCTGCGCCACCTGATCGCCGTCCTGCCCAAGCTTGACGGCAACCCGGCCCTTCTGGCCCAGGATTTTTACTGGTTCCGCATCGGGCCCGACTTCGGCTTTACCGGCTATTACGAGCCAACGCTTGAGGCCAGCCGCGTCAAATCATCGAAATATCCCTATCCCCTCTACCGCATGCCCGCCGATGTGCGCAAGGGCCGTCCCTATCACAGCAGAAACGCCATTGACCGCAAGGGCGCGCTGGCCGGACGGGGCCTTGAGATCGCCTGGGTCAGCAGCGAGGTTGACGCCTTTTTCCTGCACGTCCAGGGCTCGGGCAGGCTGCGCTTCCCCGACGGCAGCGTCAGCCACGTCCTGTTCGCAGGCAAAAACAACCAGGCCTATGCCTCGCTCGGACGCATCATGCGCGACGCAGGCCACCTTGAGCCGGACAACGTCAACATGAACTCGATACGCTCCTTCCTGGCCGAAAACCCGCATCTGCAGGCCGGGCTTTTCGACCAAAACCCAAGCTATGTGTTTTTCCGGGAAGCGGACAAAGGACCGGTGGGCGCGATAGGCAGACCGCTGACGCCAATGGTCAGCGTGGCCAGCGACAAAAACACCATCCCCCACGGCAGCCCGCTCTTTTGCATCATCCCCCTGCCCGACTCCGACGGAAACCCGACCGTGCCCTTCTACGGCCTGACCACCTCCCAGGACTCCGGCGGGGCAATCAAGGGCCACCGGCTCGACCTCTTCTGCGGGCCAGGCGACTGGGCGGCCCATACCTCCGGCTACCTGAACGCCAAGGGCGCCGTCTATTACCTTGTGAAGAAACCTGTATCCCGCTGAGTTAACGCATCATGACAAAATATATCAAGCCTTACGCGCCCATTCCCATGATCCCAGGACCCACCACCGTGCCCCAGGCCGTTTACGACGCCGCCTGCCGCGACTTCGGCTCAGGGCAAAGCGAAGAGGACTTCCTGCCCTTTTACCATCAAACGGGCCGGCTCCTGGCTGATCTGATGGGCACGCAAAACGAGGTGGTCATGATGACCGGAGAGGCCATGCTGGCCCTGTGGGCGGCCCTGAAAAGCTGCCTTAAACCGAAAGATCGGGTCTTGTCCGTGGGCACCGGCGTCTTCGGCGACGGCATCGGCGAAATGGCCCAGTCATTCGGCTGCGAGGTACAGGCCATATCCCTCCCATACAGCAGCACCATCGGCAACGGCGACAGCCTTGAGCGCATCGAGACGGCCATCAAAACCTTCAAGCCCAAAATGCTCACCGCCGTTCACTGCGAAACCCCGTCCGGCACCCTTAATCCGCTCTTCGCGCTGGGCGAGATGAAAAAACGCCTCGGCATCCCGCTCTTTTACGTCGACGCCGTTGCCAGTGTCGGCGGAACCGAGGTCTTCACCGACCTCTGGAACGTCGACCTCATGCTGACCGGCTCGCAAAAATGCCTCTCAGCCCCGGCCTCGATGAGCATGATCGCCGTCAGCCCCGCAGCCTGGGACTGCATGGCGCAAGTCAAATACCAGGGCTATGACTCGATCCTGCCCTTCAAAACAATCTACGACGACGGCCGCTGCCCCTACACGCCCTACTGGCACGGAATAGCCGCCCTGAACGCCGCCGCCCGGCTCATACTCGCCGAAGGCAGGCAAAAAGCCTTTGACCGCCACCGCGCCGTGGCCGAACAATGCCGCCAGGGCCTGAAAGACCTCGGCTTCGCCCTGTTCCCGGCCCCGGACGCCGAATGCGCCCCCACAGTCACAGCCGCCATCATCCCCGAAGGCTTCACCTGGCAAGACTGGCGCGCGGGCCTGCGCAAACGCGGCCTGGTCGTGGCCGGCAGCTTCGGACCAATGTCCGGCAAAGTGTTCCGACTGGGACACATGGGCGCACAAGCAGACGAAAAACTAATGCAAAAAGCCCTGGGAGCAATCAGGGAAACAATCAGGGCGTAAGAGCTGGGGGAAGGGAACCAACAGGGCGATTGCCCTGATGGTTCCCTTCCCCCAGACCCCCTTCCCTCCTTTACCCGTTTTGTGGGGGGTGAGGGAAACTTTGTGGGATTTTGCAAATTGCAGCCGTGTTAACCTCACCTTAACCTATCGAGTATGCGCGGGTAGCGCTTTGAGCGGCTTGGCCGGGCAGGCCGGGCTTGGCCCGGACTGCATCTGTACCGGCCCACCCAATCCGCCACCATGCGTCCCCGGCCTCACGGCCTGGCCTCCCCTAAAATACGCAAAAAGGGTAAAGGAAGGAGGGGGTCTGGGGGAGGAAACCATCAGGGGCCGCGCCCCTGTTGGTTTCCTCCCCCAGCTCTTACGCCCTACCCTTTATCCGGAAAAAACAGACGGACTGTGCAGCCGTGGCCGGGGGTGGAGGTGATTGCGGCCTGTCCGCCGTGGTCGGTCATTGTTCTTTGGACCAGGGCGAGGCCGAGGCCTGTGCCGCTTACTTTTCCGGTAAAGAACGGGGTGAAGGCCATGGCTTGTTGTTCTTCGGTCATTCCGCAGCCGGAGTCGCGCACTTCGAGCCACACCCCGCCGGGCTCGCGTCCGGAGGCGATTATGAGGGGGTCGTCGTCCAGGGAGCTGGCGTCAAGGCTGTTTAGCAGGAGGTTGAGCAGGGCCTGTTTGAGGGCGTCCTCGTCGGCGTAGACTTGCAGGACGCCCAATTCGGCCTTGATGGACAGGCGTTTGGTTTCAAGGTCGAAGCGCAGCAGGGTGGACATATCCCGGATCAGGGGCGCCAGTTCGACTATGCTTCGGTTGACCATGCGCGGCCTGGACAGGAAGAGGAGGTCGGTGATGACGCGGTTCAGGCGGTCCGCCTCGCGGACCATGGCTCTTGCGTACTCTTCTTCGGGCTGCTTACCGGTAAGTTTCTTGACGAAGTATTGGGCAAATCCGCGCAGGGAACTTAGGGGGTTACGCACTTCGTGGGCCACGCTCGCGGCCATGGTGCCGATAGCGGCGAGTTTTTCAGCTTCTGAGAGGCTTTGCTCGAGGTTGCGCAGGCGGGTCCGGTCGCGGATGATGACCAGGAACATTTTCCCCCCCTCTTCGACGAGGGGCAGGGTCATGATTTCCAGGTACGCGTCGGCCAGGCTGACGCGCTTCCATGACGGGCCGTCGATCAGCGCGCCTTCGGTGACGGCCGTGGCGATTTCCAGGGGCAGCTCGGTGATGACCTTGCCGGACAGCGGGCCGGGGACATCGCCGATGATGGCGGTGGCGGCCGGGTTTACCGAGCGGACGCGCAGTTTGGCGTCAAGGGTCAACAGGCCGTCCGGCAAGCTATCGAGAAGCCTGACTTGGAAACGTTCCAGGCTGGCCGCTTTTCTGGCTTCTTCCCGGCGTTTGAGAAAGCTTACCCCAAGTCCCCAGGTGAAGAGGGCGGCCACAAGGATGTAGAGGGCCTGGAAAAGCGCGTTTTGGCGCAGGCCGCTGTAGGAACTCAAGTGTTTTTCAAGGTCTATGCCCACGACGAGGTAGGCCGGGAAAACCGGGCTCTTGCCGCTGATATCCAGGCGAAGGCCGGTCATGTATGGCAGTTGCTTGGCGCAGGCGTAGACGGCCTGGCCGTTGATCAGCAACCTGCCGTGCCACTCGCCGGTTTCAAAAAGCTCGTTTGCGACAGAGTCTGGAAGATCGACCGGCGAGTTGCCTTGCCGGGTGGAGGTGACCAGGTTGCCGCCCTGCTGGTCAAGGATGCCCACGAACATGACGTCGGTTTCGCGTTCCAGGGCCTGGAAGAATTCATCGGTGCGCGAGGTCAGGCGGTCCGCGTCTATTTTCACCGTGCTGCCGCGCAGCGAGCTTTCAACGGCCAGGAGGACGGAGTTTGTGGTCAGAAAGAGGTTTTGCTCCTCAATGTCCTGCTGGTGGCTCATGGTCTGCCAGGTGGAGGCCACGAGCGAGACGCCGATGATGACCATGGTCAAAACGGCTGTTATGATTGTGCTGCGTTCGCTTTCCTTGTCGGCGATGTCCATTCGGCAAGCCCCTGGCCGTCCGGCGGTTGATTATTGCTGAACCAAATCTATGACCCAGATCTCCGGGGGGGTGAGAAGGCGCATTGGCGGGCCCCAAAAACCGACGCCGTTGCTTACCAGGACGTGGGATTTCCTGGCCCCGCCGCCGGGCTCGAACACGCTCAGGCCCTGCGGCATGTTATGAATCCTGGATACCAGATATCTTACCGGCCACATCTGCCCGCCGTGGGTGTGCCCGGAAAGTTGCAGGTCAAACAGCCCGGCGGTGCCCGGCTCCAAATCCGGGCGGTGTTTGAGCAAAAGCACTGTCGCGCTGTCCCGGGTTTTGGCCAGCATCTGCCTTGATTCAGTCGTGCCGCCGGTTCCGGGACCGGCAAACACCGGATCGTCCACGCCGACCAGGGCCAGATCGCCAATTTTTATAGTTTTTCCCCGCAAAACGCGCATGCCGGACTTTTCCATGAAAGCCACGGCCATTTGCTCTCCCCGGTAGGCCTCGTGGTTTCCGGTCACGGCGAATGTGCCCAGGGGCGACTGCAGACCGCGCAATACGGCGGCAAGGTCGTCGCGCCTGGAGACGTCAATGTCCACAAGATCGCCCGTGAACAGGATGATGTCCGGTTTTTCCGCCTGGACCAGCCTGACGATTTCCTCCAGCCTGGGCTTGCCTATGTCCGGGCTGATGTGGATGTCCGTCAGGTGGGCGATGCGCAGCCTTTGCATGCCGTTTGGCAGCACGGGCACGGCAATGGACACCCTGGCCAGGCGAATATTGCGCGCCTCATACATGGACCAAAGCGACAGGACAACAGCCAGGACAAGCGCCAGGGGCACGCTGCGCCGCCCGGGAAAAACGCCGGCCAGCTTGTGGCTGAACAGGCTCATGATTTTCAAAAGCAGCGACACAAGGTCTGTTACGACGAGACACCCGACCAGGATAAATATGAATCCCATCCAGACGTAAGAGACGGTCTGCACATGGGCCATTATCCCGTCAGGGTTTTTGCCGAACCGGAACCAGAATGCGGCGACCATCGCGCAAAACCAAAGAATAACCGGCAGTTGCCATAATCCGGACCCAAGGCCGCGCCTTAATTCAACGAATACATAAATGTGTATGGCTGCATAAATCAGCGGAAGTATATAAAAAATACGCATGCATACCTTGAAAATAGATCAGTTTTCGTTTTCGGCAGGCCGTTGGACCACCAAGCGGGAAATGCCGGCGCCCCCCGCCGGCCATGCCCGGATATTGAAAGCAAAGGGCCGCGCCGCTGCCCGGACATATCCGGCTTGCGTGACCGCAGACAATATAAACGTCAATATCAAAAGTGTAAAACTGTAAAATGCGGCCCGGCCAAAAGGCCGAGCCGCAAAGAAGACTCCCGCGAAACGCGGTCAGGGAAGGTGGGGCTGCCGGCTCAAATTTCTTTTTGCTCGCGCAAAAGCACGGCCGGGCATTTCTGGCCGTCCGTGTGCCATTGGCAGACCCGGCAGCGCAGGCAGGGCTGGTAGGCCGGGTCTTCGCGCGATTTTTCCATGAACCGCCAATCGGCCAGAAATGGTTTCCCGTAGGCGATCATGGCGCACAGGCCGCGCTCAAGGATATTGTTTCCCCTGTCCAGGCTTCTGAAGTCCTCGACCGCTATGACGGGGATGGACACGGCGCGCTGCGCGCGGCAGCCGGCCCAGGCTGTGTGGGAACAGTCGAGGTTCACGGGCGGATTAAGGTCGGCTTCATCTTCCATAACCCCGCTGGAAATGTGCAAAAGGTCGACGCCGGCGGCTTCCAGCGCCTTTGCCGACAGCGCGTCCGCCTCGTGCCGCCCGCAAACGCCCATGCGGTAGCCGACAATGAAGTTTTCGTCGGCAAACTCCCTGATGCCCGCGATTATATTGCCGGACAGGCGCATCCCCCCTTCATGGCCGTGCCCGTATTCGTCGGCGCGCTGGTTGGCGACGCGGCTTGTGAACATGTTCAGGAAATAGGTATGCGCGCCGTGCAGCTCAATTCCATCGCATCCGGCGTCCATGGCGATTTTGGCGGCCTGGATATATTCAGCCTCAACGGTTTTGATCTCGTCGGGCAAAAGGGAGTTGATGGAATCGCCCCCGCGATGCCCGACCGTGGGGTAGGCGAGCTGGGCGAAAAACCTGGCGCCGTTCGCATGGCAGGCCGCGGCTATCCGGGAGAGATAATCGGCGTGTTCCGGGGAATAGGCGCCGGCCATGTTGGGCGGCGGGGTCCGGCCGGTTACGGACAGGGCCTGGCTTATAACCAGACCCATCCCGGTTTCGGCCCGCTTGACGTAGTGGTCGATCAACGGTTTGCCCATCACGCCGTCGACCGACTGCATGCCGAATACGACCATGGGGGCCATTACCACCCGGTTGGAAAAAAGGACGTTTTTGATCTTGAAGGGGCTGAGTATCTTCATCCCAAGTTCCTCTCGCGCCGCGACCCGGCCCTGCATTCCCGCTTGCCGGGATTATAAGGTCAACAGCCGCCAGGCGCCAGGGGATGCCTCGGGCCGACAATGAAAATATACACCGAGAATGCCGCCGGACATGAGCCCGCCCTGATTGGCGGAGCGCAAAAAAAACCGATTCTGGAACGGCTTGCGGCGTCCGCGCCTAAAAGGCGTTTTGCCTGCCAGCCGGACGGCCGCCAAGGGTTATGCCCACCAAGGCGTCGCCGTCATTAAAAGTGTACTCATAGTTCTCATGCCTTTGCGCGTTCAGCGCGGGACAGGCCATGCAAAGAAACTCGCCCGGCACGACCTGGCCGCTGGCCAAGACGATCAAGGGCAACTCGCCCTCGGGCTCCGGAGGGAAAAACCCGTCCAGGACAGCCTTGCCGTGATTCGCGAACTTGATCAGCAAATCCGCCTCATCTCTCTCAAACTTGACTTCTGCCAGCTCAAAGTGAAAGGAAAACGATTGCTCCGGTAACTGGTGCATCCGTATTACCACATGACTGGCCGGACTGGTAACTATCCTATGGTGCATACAATGCTCCTTTCCTTGAGGGGCCGGTCAGCCCCGTGCGCCCCGTCGGCATGAACAATGCCGACGGAAAAAAACTTTTTCGACATCTATGAGATCTTACTTCTTTAATACACTATTTTTTTCTCTGGCGTAACAAAAATATTAATTTTCCTGAAAAAATATCAAGCCTTGTGAAATTACCGGAGAAATTGCCGGAGCAATAGCGCCGGGAAGCACCGCAAGGTTCCGGAAGCGGAAAGCAAGCCCGCCTTTTTCGCGTCAAAATTCAAACGCCGGGCCGGCCCGGCGGATGCGCGGGCATCGCCGAACCGGCCCGGCCGGTTGGTTGAGGCAAAAAGACGCTTTTGCCGGGGGGTTATTGATAGAATGTCCTGTAAACTCCCGGCTTTCTGTCTTGCTTCATGGGAAAGGACTCGCGTGATTCATGCGCTTGCGCCGGGTCTACTGAATATACATCCCCGCCGTCAAATGACAGTTCCGGCTCAAGGGCTGTTCCGGACGGGTTAAAGACGAGGCTTGATTTTTCATATTCAACCCCGTTGCCGTCCACCCCCGCGCAATTAACGCCGATCATGAACGACTGGTTCTCGATGGCCCGCGCGCAAAGCAGGGCTCGCCAGTGCATGACCCGGCGCTTCGGCCAGCAGGCGATGTTGAGCAATAGCGGGGATTCGGCCGAAAGGCGCTGGTAAAGCTCGGGAAAGCGCAGATCGTAGCAGACGCTCAAGCCGATCCTGACGCCATCGAGC
This sequence comes from Desulfovibrionaceae bacterium, assembly GCA_031551565.1. Lineage (GTDB taxonomy): Bacteria > Desulfobacterota > Desulfovibrionia > Desulfovibrionales > Desulfovibrionaceae > Frigididesulfovibrio. The sequence goes on from JAVBNM010000056.1 coordinate 15,090, forward strand.
GCGGCTGTCACCGGCTCGTTGCCGGCGGCATAATATCTATCCTCGCCCGAAAAGGAGAAGGGGTGGATTTTGTCATACCTGGCGAGCAACTCCCCTCTCCTGCCCAGCAACAGGGCGGAGTTGAACGTCTTGCCGCCCTGCCTGAGCATCAGGCCGAACAGGCAGGCCGTCTCGCTTTCCCTGGCCAGGTTCGCGAAAAATTCAAGGCTGGGCGAATCGTCAAGCGGCTCCGCCAGAGCCGTATTCATCGAGAAGCCGGTCAGGGTGAGTTCCGGAAACACGGCCAGATCCAAATTGATCCCGGAGCAGAGCCCAAGCAAGGACCGGCACCTGTCCTGGTTGGCCGCCTTGTTCTCCCAGGCCTGCTCAAGGGAAAAAACAGCGATCTTCATCATCCACCTCAACAGCCGGAAAACCTTGCCGCATGTGACGGCATAATGGCGGCCGGTTCCGACAGCGTTAAAAACAAACCCTTGTATTTTGGCGCGTTATGCGCCCAGGGCAAAACCGTGAACTTTGGCACGGCACTTGTATTACCATGGTCCAAGGAGATCGGCCATGCAATTTTTGCCTTCGTCAACAACCATATCTTTCGCTGACCAGACAGTCTCTGTCAATACAAGCGCGAACGCCTCTTCGGGCGGTTCCGACTCTTTCAATGCTTCCGGCCTCTCCGACGAGGAGTCGTTCGACAAGGTTTTATCGTCATTCATCTCCGCCGGACGGGAAAGTTATGCCGGCATGCCCGAAGGTTTTGCCGGCCTTGAGGAAAATGTCGGCACAATGGCCAAGCAAAACCTCGGACTGCTCAAAAACGCGCTGAAAAAGCGCAACATCCAGGAAGAAAGCCTGGCCATGCTCGATCAACTGGCCGCTTCCGGGCAGGGCCTTACTGTGACCCGCATCATGTCCACGCTCATGGGCAAGGAGCGCATCTCGGCAAGCCTGGATGACAACGAGCGCATGAATTTCAGCAGCCTGATGCAAAAGCTCGGCTTTACCCAGGAAGAGGCTTCGGAGCTTCTTGATTTGTCCGACGCCGGCGACAGCAACACGATCTGGAAGCGCCTGGACGCCAAGATGAAGGGGCTTAAAGGCGAAAAACTGGACATGCACGCCGACGAATTCGGAGCGCTCCTGCGCGGCCTGGATCTGTCCGAATCAACCAAGGGCAAGCTCCACGCCCTCTTTGGGGCAAACGACGAGTTGAGCCTTGACAGCGAGCAGCTCCAGGCCCTTTTGAACGGCGCCGGGCAGGAAATCGGCGCCAAGGATCTGGCGGCCCGCACCCTTCAATCCGGCCTGCGCGACGCTGTGGTCGACGCCCTTGACGCCGCCAAGCTGGCCGAACTCAACGCCCAGATCGCGGACAAGCGCGGCAGCCGCCGCATGGACCAGTCCGAAGCCATGATGCACGATTCCGTCCAGAACCGCCTTGACGCCAAGGGCAATTCCATCCGGGGCATCCTCGGCCAGTCCGATCAGGCCGACAGGGAAAACGCCGAATTTTTCGACCAAAACGCCCGGGAAGGACAGCGGACCAGGGCTGAACGCATCATGGCCACCGGCCGGGACCAAAAACCCGCCGATACTGAAAAGGCTGCCGAATCCAAAGACGCGGCCCTTGAAAAGCTTTTGAGCCGCCTGAACGTGGACGCGCCGCTCACAGGCGCTCACCAGGCCCAGTTCGACCAAGGGCAAGGCAACATCCCGCGGACCCCGCAGGCGGCCAGGGCGGAAGTTTTCTCCCAGGTGGAAAACGCCATCCTCAATACCGCGCAAAACGGCGTGCAGCGCCTCACCCTGCAGCTCAACCCGGTTGAGTGCGGCCAGGTGACGGTTGTTCTCACCATGCGCGAGGGAGAATTAAAGGCCACCATCAAAACCGACAACGAGGAAACCGCAAAGGCTCTGTCGGAAAACCTGGAGAAACTGCACGCCTCCCTTGAGGAGCAGGGACTCAAGGTCAGCGAGCTTGAAGTGCAGGTCGAACTGCAGAACAATTATTCAGCAAACGGCGAATGGCAGGGCGCGAACGAACACAATATGATGCACGACTCCCAGGAGCGCGACCGTTTCCAGCGTCTCGCCCGCCTGCGCCGCGAAGCCGGCCAAAGCATCGGCAACGCCGTTGAAAGAACCGCCGCCGCGCTTTCCGCCCAGTCGGAAGGCCTGCATATCATCGCTTAATTCAAAAGGAACACCGCATGTCTACCGCTTTAACCAACAGCCTTCTCGGCAGCTACGAAACAAGCAAGGCCGCTGGCGCCAACGGCGACCGCCTGGCCACGGACAAGGACACGTTCCTCAAGCTGCTCATCGCCCAGCTTACGCACCAGGACCCCCTCAACCCGGTGGAAGACAAGGAATTCATCGCCCAGCTCGCCCAATTCACCCAGGTTGAGGAATTGCAGAACATCAGCTCCGGCATCACCTCCCTGAACGAGTTGCAGACCAAGCAAACCGTATCCACCGCGGCCAGCCTGATCGGCATGCTCGTATCGGCCAAGGGCGACAACATAACCAAGACCGGCGATTACGTCAGCGAAGTGTTTGTGAGCATTCCGGAATCGATCTCCGGCGGCAAAATCAACGTCTACGCCACTGACGCAAGCGGCAAGCCCACCTCGCTCGTATTCAGCGACGAGCTAGGCTCCGTCCCGGCCGCGACCTATCCGTACACATGGTCCGGCAAGGACAACAGCGGCAACACCCTGGCCGACGGAACATACATCATCACCGTCAACGGCACGACCGCAAGCGGCAACAACGTGCTTTGCGAATTCAGCTCCATCGGCCTGGTCAGCAGGGTCGAGACCGCCAAGGACGGCAACCACATGCTGTATCTGAACGACGGAAGAACGGTCAAATTCAACGACGTGGAAATCATTTCCTACTACTCGGACGGTTCCAAGAGCGGCGACGGCAAAAAAAACGGGGATGCCGCCCCGGCTGACGGCGAAACACCTCCGGCAGAGGATGAGCCGGATCCGGTGGGCGCCCCCTGACGCCGCGCCGCAAGCAACGCAATATCCGCGCAAGAGGCCCCGGGGGGTTAACACTCCGTCCGGGGCCTCTTGTTGCGCCGGCGCCCGTCACATGGCCAAACCCGGCCGCGGCGCCGCTTTTCCAGGGAGCTTCGTTGCAAGGGAAAATGGAGTCGCAGGCGAACCATTGCCGTTAATGGGCACAACACGCTGGTTAAGCGGAATTTAACCATAAAGCAGACAAAAAGGACAGGGTAGCCGACCAAAAAGATTGTATTTATGTTTATCTTATCTTATAGAACCAAGTAGCCTTTATGCAGGAAGGCGATTATATCCATTTTCGCACCCGGAGATTTTAATGCCCGCGGCAAAGCCTGAACAAATCCATTTGGCCCTGCTCGAAGAGCTCTATGAGGCCAGAAAGAGGGTGGAACGACTTGAAAAAGCCGTCACCCAGACCTCTGCTTTGCTCGGAACCGGGATAGAGCTTGAGTCGGAAACGGGCAAGCCCGTCGACGCCGCAAGCGCCCCTGCCCAAAGCATGCTTGACCGGCTGGAGCTTGTAGAGCCCTCGCCCGATATCAGCGATTATCTCGGCATTGAGGGAAACGACGATACCAGGCCCAGCCTCGGGCCCGACGCGCCGGACAGCATCAAGCCCAACAAGGCGCCCGGCGTGTCCAGCCGCGTCTTTCAGGTCGCATCCGAGGCCCCTGGCGACAGTGTCGTCTTTGACTTTGGCGGCCACGCCGGTTCCGCCGCGGGCGAAGACTCGTTTGATTCTCCCCAAAGCCTCTGCAAAGCCGCCCTTGTGGGCGGGTCCGACCCCCTTGCGGCAATCCTTGAATATATTTCCGAGGGGATCTACTACTGGGATCTGCGCTCCGGGGAGATGTACTTCTCAAGGCGCTGGTCGCAACTGCTCGGCTACCCGGCCTTTTCGCCGGTTGAACTCGGCAAGTGGTACAGTTGCCTGCATCCCACAGACGCCCAGTTGCTCAAGGGCGACGTTAACGAACTCCTCCAGGGGGCCAGGCGGGAAGTCAGGGCCAAGGTCAGGATCGCCAGAAAGGACAAGGGCTGGAACTGGGGCCTGTTCAGGGCGGTCTGCCTGGCTGACGACTCCGGCAAGCCCTGTTGCCTGATCGGCGCGATGGCCGACATCACCGCCCAAAAGGAAAACGAATTCGCCCAGCACGCGGCGGAGGTCAAGTTTCGCGCCCTGGCCGAGGATTCATCCGACCTTGTCCTGCAGTTTGACCGCAATTTCAACCTCATCTACGCAAGCCCGGCAATATCCCGGTTCACGGACGTTGACCGCGGCGATTTGATCGGAAAATCCGCCCATGCCCTTGAAATAGAGCCGCTCAGGTCCTTTTTGCCGGAATATCTGCGGCAGGCGGTTGAAAACGGGCTCTCCATGCGCGCGGAAACAAGCATCCCGACCCTGACTTCGGGCATGTTCACCGCTGACTGCCGCTTTTTCCCGGACTTCGCCGACACCGGAGAGGTGAAGTCAATCACCGTCCAAATCAGGGATATGGCCCTGGTCAACGGCCTGCAGGAAAACTACCAGGCCCTGTTCACCTCCATGGCCGACGGTTTCGCGCTGTTTTCCTACGATCCGGGCGCGGCCGGCGGAAACCCCTCAGGCGACTTCGTCCTCAAGGCCATCAACCCCGCCCTGGCCAAAATGTTCCATCTGGACGGGAAGCATTCCGCCGGGCAAAGCCTCTACGCCCTCATGCACGAAGAGGCCGGCGACCTGATCAGGGGCCTTGCCCTGACTGTCGCCGGCAACGCCCCGCACTCATTTTCCAAAAAAACCGCGGACGGCAGGTATCTTGACGTCAACACCTACATCCCGGAGCCGGGCCGCGTGGCCTGCATCATCAAGGATGTGACGCGCCTGCACAATGTCGAGCAGGGCCTGCGCCTAAACGAGGCCAGATTCGCGGCCCTTTATCAGCTCAGCCACATGGACATGACCTCCGAAGAAGACGTCATCCAGTTCGCCCTCGAGCAGGCTGTCAGGCTGACCGGCAGCGATATCGGCTACCTGCACCTGCAACTGCCCAACGAGCCCGGACACGGCCGGACATTCTGGTCCAGGCGGATGCTCGCCGATACCGACGACGCCGGGCAGGCCAAGATCATTCCCCGGCCGTCCTGTCTGCCGGCAGGGGGCCAGCTCCCCTTGAAAGCCCAGATTTTCAACACCGCCCCGGCCTCGGGAACCTGGCGCATGGACGGCCTTTATCCCATTGCCCGGCACATGCTCGCGCCCGTCATCGAGGAGGGCCGCATCGTCTGCATCGCCGGAGTGGCCAACAAGGCAGAGGACTATGAATCCTCCGACCTGCGCCAACTGGAACTTTTTATCAGCGGCATGTGGTATCACCTGCGCCGGCGCAGGCACATGCAGACCATGCAACAGTCAATGGAAAAGGCCGAGGCCGCCAACAGGGCCAAAAGCGAGTTTCTGGCCAACGTCAGCCACGAGCTGCGCACCCCCTTAAACGGGATAATGGGCACGATGCAGCTTCTGGCGATGAGCGCGCTCACCGACAAGCAGAAACATTGGGTGGAAACAGCCGCCTCTTCCGGCAAGGGGCTTTTGAGCATCATTTCCGACATCCTTGACTTTTCAAGGCTCGACTCCGGCAAGGTCGAGCTTGAATGCAAGGAATTCGACTTCGCCTCCACAGTCAACTCCTGCCTCGGGATGTTCGCCCACCAGGCCAGGGAAAAGAATATCGCCTTCAATCTGTCGATCGATCCGGCCATACCGGGCGTCCTGCTCGGAGACGAGGCCAGGCTGCGCCAGGTGCTCATCAACCTCGTCGGAAACGCGATCAAATTCACCGCATCCGGCTCGGTCACTGTGGAATGCTCGCTTCTGCCCTTTGCCGCGAAAAACTCCAAACGGATTTACATCGCCGTCAAAGACAGCGGCATCGGCATGCCGGAAGACAAAATCGACGTCATTTTCAACCCCTTCACCCAACTCGACAGCTCGACGACCAGACGCTACGCCGGCACCGGCCTTGGCCTTGGCATTGTCCAGCGCATCATCAGACTGATGAACGCGAGCCTTTGCGTTGAAAGCGTCCTTGGGGAAGGGACAACCATCCACTGCTCGCTGCCGTTCGGAACCAAAACCCAGCCGGCCAAATTCATGCGCCGCAGCACCGACCCGGACAAAGGCAGAGTATTCTTCGACATCCTGGTGGCCGAGGATGAGCCGATCAGCCAGTTCACCCTGGTCAACATGCTCAAAAAAGACGGGCACAACACCATCTGCGTGGAAAACGGCATGGAAGCGCTGGAAGCCCTGCGCCTCAGACGCTTCGACCTTATGATCACCGACATCCAGATGCCCGTTCTCGACGGGCTCACCACCGCCCTGCGCATCAGGGGAGGCGAATACCACAACGTCATCCCCTCGGCCAAAGTGCGGGAAGCCATACCGTTCGGCGCCGACCCCCTGCTCAACATCCCGGCCGACCTGCCCATCGTCGCCCTGACCGCTCACTCCGTCCCGGGAGACAAAGAACGCTTCCTGGCAATGGGGCTCGACTACTTCCTCACCAAACCGCTGATGAGCGCCGACCTGAACAACGCCCTGCGCCACGTCGCCAACCTCATCCGCCGCAAAGAGAACTCCGGCAATTAGGGATGAAGAGCCGGGGGAGGGG
>JAVBNM010000009.1:0-6130 GCA_031551565.1 Desulfovibrionaceae bacterium
GAGGGGAGGGGGTCTGGGGGAGGGGAACCATCAGGGGCCTCGCCCCTGTTGGTTCCCCTCCCCCAGGCTGCCTGTCGCCCCACCCCTGCCTATTTTGGGCGGGCGATGTTGGTGAAGCGGACCACAAATTCGGGGTGGGTCAGTTTTCCGGCTTCAGTTACGCTGGCTTCTTTTATGCCGCTATCGGAGTCTTTCACGAAGTTGCCGCTTACGAGGATGAGATCGCCTTTGCCAAGACCGGTGACAAGGTTGTAGGCCGGCGTTCCTTCGGTTACGGCGTGGTCGGGTTTTCCGACCACGGCTGTGTCGAGGTTGAACAGGTCGAAGGTTCCGCAGTCAACGGTGAGGATGGCGATAGGCCCGCTGATGAGCAGATCTTCCACCCTGACCTGGCTGACCTGGCAGACCCAGTCGGCGAAACCGGGGTCGGCTTCGTAGGCTTTGGCCAGAGCGGTCTGAAATTCTTTGACGGCCTCGCTTTTTTTGAAGTCGGTGTCGGCCTTGAGGTATTGTTCTTTCGACCTTTCAATGAGGGCGGAAAATGCAAGCTGTGCTTCGGGCTTGGGGGAATCGGCTTTGCAGGCCGGGAAAAAGGCCAGGGAGAGAATCAAAATCAGTCCCGGCAACTGGAGGCGAGGCATTTGTGTCTCCTTGATAGTGGCGGTTTGGCGAAGGGCGCCTGTGGGAGCGAAAACCCCAGGGCGCTTGCCTTTCATGATGTGGATGCTGGCCTGCACACTTCCCCAACGCGCCTCCTTTCCTGGCGTTTTTGGCAAATTGGCGGAAGAAGGCGGAAAGAGCATGTATGCCTGTGAGTGTACAGTAGTTTATATTCTTCAAAGATTCAACATGTTCCGGCTGATAAATACGTGATCCGGGCGCAGTCTGGCAGGAACTGCGGATGCTTGCCGGACGGTTGAGCAGGGCCGATGCATTTTTCGGCATTCCTGTTTGCATGCGTGAGGCGGTAATTGCCTGGTTATAATAATGCCTGAAGTGTTTTTTGTTTGCTACAATGGGTGGAAGTGCCGGGCTCTTTTTTGAAATGTCCGGCGGTGTTGATGTTGGAATAAAGTTCCAGAAAGGCAAGGGTGAGGCGCGCTGACTTTGAATTTGTCCGCGTGCGCCCTGCCGACCACCGCTTTTGGCGGTTTCACCTCTAAAAAAGGCTGATGCGATGACCAGGGAAAAATATGAAAGGATCGCGCGCGCTGGCGGAACTTGCGAGGCAGCGCCAGCCGCCCTGGCCGGCGTGGACATGGCCGGGAGGGCTGCCGAGGCCATCAGGGGCGAGTTGCTTCGTCTTAAAAAGTCGCACAGGTTGACCGAAAAACGGCTTGGCGACAGAGTTTTTGCTCCGCTCGGGGTAAAAGACCCACAGAAAAAGGTCAACAATATATTGTCGGGAAAGACAAAGCTGTGCCTAGAGGACTTCATCCGCCTGTGCCGGGAGTTTAACGCTTCGGCGGGCGAGGTTTTGTCGTGGGCCATCCGCGAAGCATCGCTCGTGGCAGACGCCCCGGATGTCATAACAGAGCGATGAATTTATCTTTTAATGCAAGCTGCCCCACGGCAGAATGGGGCAAGAAGGACGGGATCGTCGCCTTATTTGCCGCCATTTCTGAATGTTTCAATCATATCGCCGGTCAGGCTTAATGGGGACGGATCTATGGGGAGATCGGCGCGGCTGGTCCAGGCGGCGTGTTCGAGTTCTGTAGTGTCGAGGCGGATTGTGTCCGGGCCGGCGAGATCGGCGAAGAAGCCGGCGAGGATGGACTGGGAGAAGGGCCAGGGCTGGCTTTTGTGGTAGCGGATGTTTTTGACGGACAGCCCGGTTTCTTCCATGACCTCGCGGCGTACGGCGTCTTCAAGGGTTTCTCCCGCTTCGATGTATCCGGCGACAAGGGCCGGCCCTTTGTAGGGGCGGTTGGCGTAACGGGTCAGCAGGATGCGATCTCCGTCGACGACGGCTGCCATGATTACCGGGGCGATTGACGGATAGATGGTCCGATTGCAGGGCGGGCAGCGCAGGGCGCGTTCGGTTTGGCTTTGCAGCATGGGGGCGGCGCATTTTCCGCAAAAGCGGTTATTTTCATACCAGAATGCCAGGTGAGCGGCGGTTGCCCCGGCAAAGGCCATCCAGGCGGGCTTCAGGTCGCGGAACAGGCGGGTGTCGCTCCAGGACAGGCCGGCGGCCGGAGCTTGGGGGAGATCGCGCAGGGCCAGGAAGAACCGCTGGTCATTGATCCGGAAAAGATAGGCGAGATCCGGGGCGGGCGCGGTTTTGCCAACGTCGCGAAGGCGCGGTATTGCCGGGTGATCCCCGGCTATATGGAGAAGGGCCTGGCCGCTGCGGTAGATGAAAACGAAGTCTTCATCCCGCGCTTCAAGCCGTTCAAACTCGATGCAAAAGCGGTGTGGGGCGATATCCTGAAACATTGGCGAACTCCCGAAAGGGGTTTCGCCTTCTTGCGTTTTAGAAGGCGAGGTGGTGGCAACACGGCAATTGCCGGCCGTTATGGCTGGTGATCGCAGGTGGTTGAGGTGGGTGAATTTGACAACGGCGCATCATTACATCATTATGGGCAAAAGGCAAAATAGTCCGCCCCCGAACCAGCGCTGACAATTATCTTTCTTTTTTGGGGGAAAGCGTTAATATGTGTTAGAATAACGCGTATTCCGGCATCCTGAGGGATTGGCCGCTCACCTATAAAAATAAGGAAACCATGTCAAGCTTCAGCCTTCTGGCCCTACTCGACGACATCTCCATCATGACCAAGGTGGCCGCCAAAAAAACAGCGGCTGTTCTTGGCGACGATCTTGCCCTTAACGCCCAGCAGGTCGCCGGCCTGGCCGCTGCCCGGGAGTTGCCCGTGGTCTTTGCAGTGGCCAGGGGGTCGCTTTTGAACAAGGCCATCATCATCCCGATCGTTTTGTTCATAAGCTTCATCTACCCGCCTCTGATTACTGTCCTGCTCATGATCGGCGGCGCCTATCTCGCCTTTGAAGGGGCCGAGAAGGTACACCACTACATGGTCCACGCCAGACGAGAAGAGGCCGCCAAATCAGCCGAACTTGAAAAGGAGCTCGACCAGGATCGGATTTCCGGTCCTCCCTGCCGCGAGGTTTTGCTTGAGCTTGAAAAAAAGAAAATACGCGGCGCCGTCCGCACCGATTTCATTCTCTCGGCCGAAGTCATCGTCATAGCCCTTGGCTCCATACCGGATCAGCAGCCGTTCTGGGTTAAGGCCATGGTGATCATCGTGGTGGGCCTGCTCATGACCGTTTTCGTTTACGGTCTTGTGGCCGCCATAGTGAAGCTTGACGACATCGGCGCTCACCTTATCGACAAATCAGGCAAAAAAGGCCCGATGAACACCTTCGGCCTCTGGCTCATAAAAGCCGCGCCCGTCATCATGCGTTTTCTTGCCCTGGCCGGCACCTTCGCCATGTTCACCGTTGGCGGAGGCATCCTCCTCCACAACTTGCCCATGTATCATGCCGTAGCCGACACCCTGGCCCAATGGCCGGCGCCCTGGCTTACCGAGATAATCGCAACCGCCCTTGCCGGCCTTGTCGCGGGCGGCGCGATTTTGGCCGTCGTAACCTTGGTCAGGGGGCTTATCGAAAGGCGCAGTGGGAAAAAGGCAGCCTGAATTCTACGCATAGTCAGCAGTGGAAGCATGGCGCCGCCTTCATGCGCGTCCTGCTGCGGACGCAAGCCCGCGCACCACATCGCGGTTATTATCGCTATTGCCCATGACGGCCAAGGGTTGTCCGGCATTGTCAAAACTGTCCTAGTAGCGGTGCAGGCCGTAGCCGAAATAAAAAACCATGATGACTATGCCGATCGGAACGCTGATGGCCGCTACAAGCCTCATTCTGGCGACTTCCTTGCGCGCGGCTTCGACATCGCCGTTTTCTTTGGCTTCTTTCAGGCGTTTTACCGGGCCGGCCTGAAAAAACAGACCGGGCAGAAGAAATAGCCAGGTCAGAACCCACCACAGCCAACGCTGCTTCCACAAGGATTCCAGTTCCTCGATATCTTCGGGCCTATGACCGGCATCATTATTGGCATTCATTCTGAATCTTCCCCTGAGGTTAATCTGATAAATAGAAAAAAATCCCCGATGCAACGGATGCTCGCGCCGCACCTTATTGAAAACCCGTTCGGAGCGCAACCAGCAATCACCATGTTCAGCCCCTGTTGATTGCCGCTTGCCGCGCCTCTTTACCTGCCTTGGGAAATGAGGTAAGCGTCGGGATAACGCTAATTTCAGGGGTACCAAGATGTCGCTTTTGCATTCCAAATCCAATCCGTCTGTTCTGACTTTGCAAAACAAAGCCAAGGCGGAGCTGTTCCGGGATGTTTTTCCATATTCCAAGGTGAGCCGGGTGACTTTTGACGGGCTGTTCGTCGAGTTGCGCCCGGCATCTCCGATGTTCATCACGGACACCACTTTCCGTGACGGCCAGCAGGCCAGACCGCCTTACACGGTCAAGCAGATTGCCGATATTTACGATTTGCTCCACGACCTTGGCGGCAGAAGCGGGCTTATCCGGGCGTCGGAATTTTTCATGTATTCCGACAAGGATCGCCAAGCCATTGAGGCCTGCCGGTCCAGGGGCTATACCTATCCGCAGGTGACCGGCTGGATCCGGGCGCATCTTGACGATCTGCGCATCGCCAGGGACATGGAGTTCAAGGAAGTGGGCATGCTGACGAGCGTGTCCGACTACCACATTTTCCTGAAGCTTGGCTGGGATCGCCAGCAGGCCTTTGACAATTACATCAAGCTGGCCTCCCAGGCGCTTGAGTGGGGCATCAGCCCGCGCTGCCACTTTGAAGACATAACCAGGGCTGACATCATGGGCTTTTGCCTGCCGCTGGCCGCCAAGCTCATGGAACTGTCAAAGGAGAGCGGCCTGCCTGTCAAAATCCGCCTTTGCGACACTATGGGCTATGGCGTGCCTTATCCGGGGGCGGCCTTGCCGCGCTCGGTGCCGCGCCTGGTGCGGGCCTTCACTGACGCGGCCGGAGTGCCGGGCAACTGGCTGGAATGGCACGGGCACAACGATTTTCACAAGGTGCTGGTGAACGGCACGACCGCCTGGCTGTATGGCTGCTCAGGCGTGAACTCCACACTGCTCGGTTTTGGCGAGCGCACCGGCAACACCCCGCTCGAGGCTCTGGTCATTGAATACATCTCCCTGACCGGCGACGACGACGCCGCCAACCCCAGGGTCATAAACAAGATCGCCCGTTATTTTGAAACCGAGCTTGACTACCGCATCCCTGACAATTACCCGTTTGTCGGCAAGGATTTCAACGCCACCAGGGCGGGCATCCACGTCGACGGCCTGGCCAAGAACGAGGAAATCTACAATATCTTCGACACCCGCGCCATCCTGGACCGGGAAGTGCCGATCATCGTCACCGACAAATCCGGACGCGCCGGCGTCGCCTATTGGATCAACCACAATATCGAGTTGCCGAAGGATACGGCCATCTCCAAGACCCACCCGGCCGTCGGCCTCATCTACAGCCGCATCCTCGAATCATATGCCAAAGGACGCATTACCTCCTATTCCAACAAGGAAATGCTGGCCCTGTGCAAGCGCTACATGCCCGAGCTTTTCCCGTCCGAGCTGCAAAAGATCAAGGCCGTGGCCCACAAGCTGGCCGCCGGGCTCATCCTGCGCCTGGCCAAAGACTGCTCCGTCAAGGGGTCCGGCAGCGAGAACTATCCCTGGCTTGAGCAGTTCATCAAGGAACACCAGTTCATCCAGTATCTCTACATCACGGACGACAAGGCCATGCTCCTTGGCGCGGCCACCAGGGCCACATACACCGACAAGTATCAGGCCATGCCCATCGGCTATGACTTCTCCAACCGCGAGTGGTTCATCAACCCGATGAAAACCGGAAACCTGCACATCACCGATATCTATCAGTCCTACTACACCAAAAAACTGATCATCACCGTCTCAACCGCCATCACCAACGAACACGACGAAATCACCGGCGTGATCGGCATCGACATCCAATTCGAAGAACTCCTGCTCCAGGCCGAATCCCTGGAAGATTCAGAAGGCTAGGCCTGCCTGGGGGGAGGGAACCAACAGGGCG
>JAVBNM010000016.1:0-12671 GCA_031551565.1 Desulfovibrionaceae bacterium
GGAACCATCAGGGGCCGCGCCCCTGCTGGTTCCCCTCCCCCGGCGCAAGATGCGGTAAAATGCATTTTATGCTTGCTATTTCTTGACGGCGGCCGGCATTTGGCATACCGTTCGTAGAATTTATAGGCTTGCAATAATGGAGAGTTCCAAGGTGTCTTCGTCCCAAAACAACCAGGATCAGAAAAAAGAATCCCCGCGCAAAAGCGTGGTCAAGATCGCCAGCAAATCGCCCCACCTTCCATATTTCATGCCCATGGCCGAGAGCCTGGCGGAAAGAGACGAGTTGAACGAGGTCATCAAAAACCGCATAGCCAAATCCTGCGAGATCCTTGATTCCGGACAAATGCTTTACGCCAACGGATTTGTCAAGGAACACGACGCGGCTGACGTAATGGCCCAATACGGGGAAAAGGACGAGGCGGAACTGGAAACCGCCGGGGAATTCTGCCTGGCCGGCCGGGTTATTTCTTTGCGCTCTTTCGGCAAGGTGGCCTTTTTCCACCTGATGGACGCGTCCGGGCGGATTCAGTGCTATGTAGCCAGGGAAGACCTGGACGACAGCACGTGGGGACTGTTCAGAAAACTGGATACCGGCGACATCGTCGGCCTTCGCGGCAAGCTTTTCAAGACCAAGACCGGCGAGTTGACCGTGGCTTGTTCCACCTTGGTGCTTCTGACCAAGTCCATCCGGCCCCTGCCGGAAAAATACCACGGCCTGAAAGACATCGAAACCCGCTACCGCCAGCGTTACGTTGACCTCATCGTCACGCCCAAGGCCCGCGACGTCTTTGTCAAGCGCGTGCAGATCGTCAGGGCGTTCAGAAATTTCATGGAGGCCGAGGGCTTTCTCGAGGTCGAGACCCCGATGCTTCACCCGATTCCAGGCGGGGCCACAGCCAAACCATTCTCCACGCACCATAACGCCCTGGACATGCGCCTTTCCCTGCGCATCGCTCCCGAGCTGTATTTGAAGCGCCTTCTGGTCGGCGGCTTTGAGAAGGTGTTTGAAATCAACCGCAACTTTCGCAACGAGGGCATTTCCACCCAGCACAACCCGGAATTCACCATGTGCGAATTCTACTGGGCCTATGCCACCTTTGCCGATTTGATGGATCTGACCGAGCGGCTCTTCGCCCACATCGCCAAAGAGGTCTGCGGCTCCACGATCGTCCACTACCAGGGACATGACATCGACCTGACCCCCGGCACCTGGAAGCGCGTGTCTTTTTATGAGTCTTTGCAGACGATCGGCGGACACTCGCCGCAGTTGTACGAGGACTACGACGCGCTCTCCAAATACATCCGGGAAAAAGGGGAAAAGGTAATCAAGGGGGAGCGTCTGGGCAAGCTGCAGGCCAAGCTCTTTGACCTTGACGTTGAGCCCAAGCTCATCCAGCCCCACTTCATCTACCATTATCCTACCGATATTTCTCCTCTGTCGCGCAAAAACGAGGCCGATCCGACCATTACCGACCGCTACGAGCTTTTCATGACCGGCCGGGAGCTGGCCAACGCCTTCTCGGAACTCAATGACCCGGTGGATCAGCGCATGCGCTTTGTGGAGCAGGTGGCTGAAAAAGAGGCCGGCGACGACGAGGCCCACTGCATGGACGAGGATTTCCTGCGCTCCCTTGAATACGGCATGCCCCCGGCGGCAGGCCAGGGCATCGGCATTGACCGGATGGCCATGTTGCTGACCGATTCGCCCTCGATCCGCGAAGTAATCCTGTTTCCCCTGCTCAAACCGGAAGGTTGATGTAGCGTTATATGCGCTTTGAATTTTTTATCTCTCGACGTTATCTGTTCGCCCGCAGAGGGCAGGCGTTCATCTCCGTAATTTCATGGATTTCAGTGATCGGCGTGGCCCTTGGCGTGGCCGCCCTGATCATTGTCATGGGCGTGATGAACGGATTTACCACCGACTTGCGCGACAAGATCATAGGGGTCACGGCTCACGGAATCATTTTTGACTCTTTCGGGCATCCCCAGGAGGATCCGGCGGTCATCAAGGAAATCGAAAGCGTGCCTGGCGTCGCCGCGGCCACGCCGTTCATCTATTCGGAGATGATGCTCTCGGCCGCCGGCGGGGTGAAAGGGATCGTCCTGCGCGGGGTCGACCCGGTCACCGGCCCAAAGGTCCTGGGGGCGCTGAACAAGATCACCCAGGGCAGCGTGGAGGCGCTTGCCAGTGCCGAGGGTCTTCCGGGCGTGATTATCGGCGACGAGATGGCCAAAAGGTACGGAATTTTCCTGGGCGACCGGGTTTCCCTGCTGGCCCCGTCCGGCCAGCAGACGTCGGCCGGGTACACTCCGAGGATAAAGTCCTTTAAAGTGGTCGGCGTATTTTCCATCGGGCTTTACGAATACGACTCATCCCTGGTTTTCACCTCTCTGGCCGCGGCCCGAGACATTCTGGGCTGGCCGGACGGCGTTATAACAGGTGTGGAGATTGCCGTAAAAGACGTGTATAAGGCGGAAGACATCGCCCAGGACGTTACGGAAAAACTCGGGCCCCAGTACTACAGCCGGACCTGGATGACCATGAACGCCAACCTTTTCGCGGCCCTGAAGCTGGAAAAGATCGCCATGGCCATCATACTGACCTTGCTCATTCTTGTGGGATCTTTTTCGATTGTCACCGCCCTGGTCATGCTGGTCATGGAAAAGACGCGCGATATAGCCATCCTCATGTCCATCGGCGCGTCGAAGAAGGCAATCCGGATGATTTTCATGCTCCAGGGGACGATCATCGGCCTGACCGGCACGGTCATCGGCTTTATCCTGGGGCTTGGCTCCTGTTTTGTGCTTGAGCGTTACCAGTTCATCAAGCTGCCCAGGGGCGTGTATTCGCTTGACTATCTGCCGGTGCTGCTGCACTGGCAGGAACTGGTGCTCACTGGCGTCGGCGCTGTCCTGATCTGTTTTCTGGCCACTCTTTACCCGGCCAGGCAGGCCGCCGGGCTTGAACCTGTCGAGGCCTTGAGGCATGAATAAAACGTCCGGCACAGAAAGCGGACCACTCTACGAACTGGTCGGGGTCAGCAAGGAATATGAAGGCCCTGGCGAGAAAGTCCGCGTTCTTGACAATGTGAACTTCTCCATTGAGCGGGGCCAGACCCTGGCCGTGATCGGCGCCTCCGGCTGCGGCAAGTCCACCCTGTTGCACATTTTGGGCTCGCTGGCCACCCCGACCAGCGGACAGGTCATGTTTCAAGGCAAAAACATCGCGACCCTGCCTGATGACCGAAAAGCCGCGCTTCGCAACAGTTCAATCGGTTTTGTTTTTCAGTTTCACCACCTTTTGCCCGAGTTCACCGCGCTGGAAAATGTGGCCATGCCGGCCATGGTCGGCGGCATGAGCAGAGGCAAGGCCCTTGAAAAGGCCCAAAGCGCCCTTGAAATCGTCGGGCTCAAGGCAAGGGGCAACTTTCGGGTAACTTACCTTTCCGGCGGGGAGCGCCAGCGCACGGCCATTGCCAGGGCTCTTTTGAACAACCCCAAGGCCATTTTGGCTGACGAGCCTACCGGAAACCTTGATGAAAAAAACGGCGAGATGATTGCCGAGCTTTTGATGGCCATTAACAGTGAACACAAAACAACTGTAGTAGTAGTCACGCACAACCTTGAGCTGGCCAACCGCATGGAAAAATGTTTCGAACTTAAAGCCGGAGATTTGTATGAACAAACTCGTTAACCGGGGCACTGAACAGCCTGCCGCCTTGAAATTGAAGGGATTTTTAGGGCTGCTCATCTTGCTTGCCCTGACGTTTTCAAGCGTCTGCACGGCAAAAGCGGCTGAGTTGCAGGATCTTCGCATTCTGGTGCTGCCGTTCCAGGTCACTACCGGGCCGCAATTCCAATACCTGGACGCAGATTTGCCCGGTCTTTTATCAGGCAGCCTGACGGCCAAGGGCCTGCGCGTCGTTTCGGAACAGGACATGATAAAACTCCTGACCTCGCGCAAGATCGCCACCCTGGACGTGAAGAATGTGCGCGAACTGGGCAAGACGATTGGGGCCACCCATGCGGTCTACGGCAGCGTCAGCCAGGTGGGTGACGCCTTAAGCATAGACGTCCGGCTGGTGGAAGTGGGCGGCGCCCAAACCACCAAACCGCTTTTCGTGGAAGTCCCGGCTTCGAAGGCGAGCGTTTCCCAGGCCGTTGAAGAACTGGCCAGCAGGATCAACGGCGAAATCGAGCGCAAAGGCTCTGTCGCGGGCGTCGAGGTCAAGGGCACCAAGGTGCTTGACGCTGATGTCGTCCTCATGCGCATCAACACCAGAAAGGGCGACCCCCTTGATTCCGCCGCGATTGACCGCGAGATCAAGCGCATCTGGGATCTCGGCTATTTCAGCGACGTCACCGTTGACGTCGAAGAACGGCCCGACGGGCTTTTCCTGGTCTATACAGTCACTGAGAAGCCCCGCATAGAGACCATCACGGTTGAAGGGGCCGAAGAAATCGACTCCGACGACATTCTCTCGGCCATCAGCACCAAGAGCGGCTCGGTTCTGAACGAAAAGGTCCTTTCCCAGGATCTGATGAAGATACTCGAACTTTACCGGCAGAAAGGCTACTACCTGGCCACCGTCGATCAAAGGGTGGACATGCGCAAGGACGGCGCCACCGCCGCCCTTGTCCTGACGGTCAACGAAGGCAAGCGCCTTTACATTTCCTCGGTTAAAATCGAAGGCGCCGAGCAAATCAGCGAAAGCGACGTCAAGGACCAGCTCCTCTTGTCCGAGCGGGGCATGATCTCCTGGATCACCGGCACCGGCGTTCTGAAGGAAGAGCTGATTGAGCGCGATTCAGCGGCCATATCCCAATACTACCTCGACCATGGCTTCATCGACATCACCGTCGGCGCGGCCAAGATCGACTACACCGAAGACGGCATCGATATCGTATTCCCCATCAAGGAAGGCGCCCAATACACGCTGAACGAAGTTATCTTTGACGGCGACGTGATCGACACTAACGACAGGCTGTTTGAGCTCATCGAGATGGATGATCTTGCCGCTGACAAAAGCAACTTCAAGCTCTCGGTCATGCAGGAAGACGCCAGAAAGCTGACCGAATTCTACGCCGACTACGGCTACGCGTTCGCGGACATCAGCCCGAGCCCGCGCAAGGTTCCGGATATGCCCAACACCGTGAATGTGGTCTATCACATAAACAAGAAAAACAAGGTCTACGTCCGCAGAGTCACTGTGGAAGGCAACAACAAGACCCGCGACAACGTCATCCTGCGTGAAATGCGCCTGACCGACGGCGACGTCTTTGACGGCACCAAGCTGCGCCGCAGCACCGACCGCCTCAACAAG
This sequence comes from Desulfovibrionaceae bacterium, assembly GCA_031551565.1. Classification (GTDB taxonomy): domain Bacteria; phylum Desulfobacterota; class Desulfovibrionia; order Desulfovibrionales; family Desulfovibrionaceae; genus Frigididesulfovibrio. Next base: position 5,325 of record JAVBNM010000016.1, read on the forward strand.
CTCGGCTACTTTGAAGTGGCCGAGGCCGAACTCGTCCCCACCGAGAACGACGAAGAAGTGGATCTCAAGATCAAGGTCAAAGAAAAGCCGACCGGCGCCCTCATGGGCGGCTTTGGCTACTCGACCTTCTCCTCGTTCGGCGTGTCCGGCACTGTCATGGAGCGCAACCTGTGGGGCAAGGGCTACACCCTGGCCTTCCAGGCCGGCTTCTCCGGGCGCCGCAACTCCTATACCGTCACCTTCAACAACCCCCGGGTGAACGACACCAACCTCGCTTTCGGCGTTGACCTCTACCACTGGCGTGACGACTATATCGACTATCAGAAGAGAACGACCGGCGGCGTGATGCGCTTTGGCTACCCGATAGGCGAATACACGACCCTTGGCTGGGGATACCGCCTGGACCGCTACAGAATCTACGACCTTGACGACGATGTCTCGGAATTGATCTCCAGGTATGACACCGGCGACCGCTACACCAGCGCCGTCATGATGCGCATAATGAGAGACACGACAAACCGTGAACACCCGACCGACGGCAATATCGACTGGATCAGCCTCGAATACGGCGGCGGCATCGTTGGCGGCGACGACGACTTCATCACTGTCACCGCCGAACACCAGACCTACTACCAGCTCGTGCCGGATCACGTCCTGCACGCCAGGATCAAGGGCTCGGCCATATTCAAGAACGGCTCTTCCGAAATTCCGGTCTTCGAGCGTTTCTGGATGGGCGGCATCGAAACCGTGCGCGGTTACCGCAGCCGGGACATCGTCCCCAGAGACCCGAAAACAGGCGACCGCATCGGCGGCACGAGAATGGCCTTCGCCAACCTCGAGTATATCTGGAGCCTGAGCAACGAACTGGGCCTTAACATCGTGCCCTTCTTCGACATCGGCTTCAACTACGCCGACGACCAGGACTACAACTTCAACGACGAAATCCTGAAATCTGTGGGTCTGGAACTGCGCTGGCGCTCACCCATGGGAGATCTGCGCTTCAGCTACGGCATACCCCTCGACGAAGACCGCCAGGGCAACAAAAAGAGCGGCCGCTTCGAGTTCTCCATGGGCCAGTTCTTCTAGGATAAAGAGCCGGGGGATGGCAACCGCAAGGGCGAACGCCCTTGCGGTTGCCATCAGGCCCCCTCCCCTCCTTGTCCCTTTGGGAGGAGTTTTGTGTTGAAAAAAGATTCGGCAAGATTAAATTCGTGTGGTTTGACAAGAGGAGGGGGGCGTGAAGCGCGTTCCCTCTTCTGGCATTGATAACCCTGTTTTGGCTCGGCCCTGTCTATGAAGAATACGCACAACGCACGTTTGCCTGACGCGGTGATCAGGCTTGTTTTTTGCCTGCTGGCGCTGACGGCGGGCGTATTTTTTATTTCCCCCGAAAGCATGGCCGCCGGAGGAAAAATCACGCCGGAGGCACGATTTAAAACTCTGCGCGCCCAATTCGACAGTTTGAAAGGCGACGCGAAGAAAGGGACTCTGCGGGACAACTGGCTTAAACTGGAAAAATCATGGAACGCGCTCCAAAAAGAAGCCCGTGGAGACACCCAGGCATGGGCCGCGTATATGAAAGGCCGCACCAGGGAGGAGCTGTCGGCGAGATCGTACAACCGCACCGACATGGAGACAGCGGCCGATCACTATGCCCAGGCTGCCAAGTCGCATCCGAAGCACTCTCTGGCCGATGACTGCCTCTACAGACAGGCATATGTGCTGGGGCTTGGCCTTGGCCGGGAAAACGATGCGGTCAAGGTTCTTGACGGCCTTATAAAGCGCTATCCGAAAGGCGATCAGATCGCAAAAGCCAAGGAGTTGAGAGACAGGCTCAATGCCCCTGCATCGGCCCGCACCGGGCAGGCGGGGCAGGCGCAGAGGCCGGATGGCGGCGGCAACTCGGGAAGGCGCCCCGGAAAGCCGGCCTCGGACGATCTGCTCAGCCAACTGGGCCTGACTGTTGAGACTATCATGATTGACGCCGGACACGGCGGCAAGGACCCCGGAGCCCAGGCCAACAAAATCACGGAAAAGAATACGGCCCTGAAAATGGCCCTGCTGCTTGGGGACGAGTTGAAAAAGAAAGGCTTCACCGTCATCTACACCAGAAAGAACAACATATTCATCCCTCTGGAAAAACGCGCCCAGATGTCCAACGAGAAGAAGGCCGACCTCTTTATCTCAATTCACTGCAACGCCAACAACTCCTCCAAGGTGAACGGCTTTGAGACCTATTACCTCAGCCCGGCCAAATCAAACGACGCCGTCACAGTCGCGGCCAGGGAAAACGGGATATCCACCAAAGAAATAAGCGACCTGCAATACATTCTGGCCGATCTCATGCTCGATTCAAAGTTGAAGGAATCAAGACAACTGGCTTCGTACACCCACAAAGGAACACTGGCCCGCCTGAAAAAGGCCGGCTTCACCCACAAGGATAACGGTGTGCGGGCCGCCCCGTTTTATGTTCTCATGGGGGCAAGAATGCCGGCCGTCCTGGTAGAACTGGGCTATATAACCAACGATGACGACGCCAAAAGAATAAAAAGCGACAAATTCCTGCAGCGCGTGGCCGAGGGCCTGACCCAGGGCATCATCAACTACAAGTCCGCCTTGTCCAGCATGCCGGGCAAGCGCTGAACACCGGGGCTTGCCTAACTTGACAAGGCGTGCCAATATACTTACCCGAAAAGGCGCGCCACGCCGGAACCATTGTACAGCGATAAACAATATCAAGTAAATTTCACGGAGCATTTTGTGAGCGACTATAAAAAGACCCTCAACCTGCCGGAAACCGGCTTCCCCATGAAAGCCAACCTCACCCAGCGCGAGCCGGAGCTGCTCAGGCAGTGGGAGGAGAAGAAGGCTTACGAAGCCATGGTCGCTTCAGGCGGCAAGAAAGGCATGTATGTGCTGCACGATGGCCCCCCTTACGCCAACGGGCACATTCACCTGGGCACGGCCATGAACAAGATCCTCAAGGATATCATCGTCAAGTCGCGCAACATGCAGGGTTATCGCGCTCCCTACGTCCCCGGCTGGGACTGCCACGGTCTGCCCATCGAACTCAAGGTCGAACACGAACTGGGCGAGAAGAAAAAGAGCCTGCCCCCGGCCAAGGTGCGGGAGCTTTGCCGCAAGTATGCTTCCAAGTGGATAGACGTCCAGCGCGAGGAATTCAAGCGCCTGGGCGTCATGGGCGCCTGGGAATCTCCCTATCTGAGCATGGCCCCCTCCTATGAGGCTGCCACGGCCCGGGAGCTTGGCAATTTCATGGCCGCCGGCTCCGTGGTCCGCAGCAAAAAGCCGATTCACTGGTGTTGCTCGTGCAAGACCGCCCTGGCCGAGGCCGAGGTTGAATATTACGAGCACACATCGCCGTCGATTTACGTCCGCTTCAGGCTGGAGGACGAGAAGTTGTCCAAGGTGCTGCCCAAGGCCAAGCCCGGCCACGCCTGGATGGTCATCTGGACGACCACCCCCTGGACCCTGCCCGACAACATGGCCGTTGCCGTGCATCCAGAATTCGACTACGCCCTGATCGAAGCCGAGGGCGAATACTACATCATCGCCGAAGGCCTTTTGGAAAGCTGCCGCAAGACCCTTGGCTGGGTCAACGCCACTATGGTCGGCATGGTCAAGGGCGCCGACCTGGAGGGCCTTGTCTGCCGCCATCCCTTCTACGACCGCAAATCGCCGGTTGTTCTGGGCGCCCATGTGACGCTTGAGGCCGGAACCGGCTGCGTCCATACCGCGCCGGGACACGGCCGCGAAGACTATGAAGTCGGCTTGAAATACGGCCTGGAAATTTTATCTCCGATTGACGATGACGGGCGCTTTCTGGAGAGCGTGCCCTATTTTGCCGGGCACACAATCTTTGAGGCCAACCCCCTGGTCATTGAAAAGCTGATTCAAAACGACAACCTGCTCACCCAGAGCAAGGTCACCCACTCCTACCCCCATTGCTGGCGGTGTAAAAGTCCGGTCATCTTCCGCGCCACCACCCAGTGGTTCATCTCAATGGAAAAAAACAACCTGCGCAGCCGCACCCTGGAGGCCATCCGCAAGGATGTCGCCTGGATACCGCCCTGGGGCGAAGAGCGCATTTATTCCATGATCGAAAACCGGCCGGACTGGTGCGTCTCAAGGCAGCGCACCTGGGGCGTGCCTATCGTCGCCCTTTTATGCGAGGGCTGCGGCGAGGCCTGGCACAATCCGGCCTGGAACAAAGACATGGCGGATCGCTTCTCCAAGCATCCCACCGGCTGCGACTATTGGTTTTCCGCCCCGCTGGAGGAAATTGTGCCCGCCGGCCTCAACTGCTCATCTTGCGGCTGCGGCAAATGGAAGAGGGAGACGGACATCCTGGACGTCTGGTTCGACTCCGGCACAAGCTTTGCCGCAGTTGTCGAGCAAAGGCCCGAGTGCCGCTTCCCGGCCGATCTTTACCTTGAAGGAACCGACCAGCACCGCGGCTGGTTTCACAGCTCCCTTCTGGCCTCTATGGGCACGCGCCTGGTGCCGCCTTACAAGGCGGTCCTGACCCACGGCTATGTCGTGGACGGCGAGGGCAAGAAAATGTCCAAGTCTGTCGGCAACGTGATCGCTCCAGGCGAGATCATCGCCAAGCACGGCGCGGAGATTCTGCGCATGTGGGTGGCTTCGGTCGACTATCGCGAGGATCTGCGCATCTCCGACGAGATCCTGAACCGGCAGATCGACGCCTATCGCCGCATCCGCAACACCTGCCGCTACCTTCTCGGCAACCTGGGCGACTTTACCGCTGACGACGCCGTCCCCTATCAGGAGCTGGACCCCCTTGACGCCTTTGCCCTTGATCTCGTCTCAAAGGCGCACGCCGACGTCCAGGCCGCTTACGGCAACTACGAATTCCACAAGGTATTCCACACCCTGCACAACCTTTGCGTCACCGACCTTTCGGCCTTCTACCTGGACATCCTGAAAGACAGGCTCTATTCGTCCGGCAAAAGAAGCAAGGCCAGGCGCTCTGCCCAGACCGCGCTCTGGCGCATATTGATGATGCTCGTGGTCGACATGGCCCCGGTGCTTTCATTCACGGCCGAAGAGGTCTTTGGCTATCTTTGCCCGACCCTGAAGCCCGGTGTGCCGACCGTCTTCGCCCTGACGGCGGAGGAGGCCCCGGCCTTTATCATGGATGATAAAACGCGCGAGCCGTGGCTCAGGCTCCTGGACGTCCGGGCAGAGGTGACCAGGTGCATCGAACCCATGCGCAAGGACGGGGAGATCGGCCATTCCCTTGACACCGCCGTCAGGCTTTACGCCGAACCCGGCCTGTTTGGCGCCCTGCAAAACCTGGGCAGCGACCTGCGCTCCATCCTCATCGTCTCGCAGATTGAGCTTTTGCCCCTGGATGGCGACATGGCTGGGAAGGATGCGGAATCATCAATGCCCGGCCTGGTTGTGAGCGTCAGGAAAGCGGAAGGCGAAAAATGCGCCCGCTGCTGGATTTACAGCACCGAGCTTGGCAAGGACGCGGAATACGCCGACTGCTGCCCCCGCTGCGCTTCTGTATTGAAAAATGAGAGCGGGTTTTAACGGTGCGTTACGTCACGATTGTTTTACTGGCCGCCCTGGTCATTGCCCTGGACCAGTGGACGAAGCACCTGGCCCTGGCCAACATTGACCCGATTGAACCTGTTGTGATAACGGGCTTCTTCAATCTTGTGCTCGTTCTCAACTACGGAGCGGCCTTTGGCATTTTCAACGACCCGGCCACAACCTGGCAGATGTGGCTTTTCACCGCCGCCACCCTGATCGCGGTCGTCGTGATTGTCTGCATTGCCAGAAGCGCCCCGCCGCGGTCCAGGCTTTTGTTTGTCGGCCTTGGCCTGATCACGGGCGGGGCTTTGGGCAACTGGATTGACCGCATGCGCCTTGGCGCGGTCGTTGATTTTTTTGATCTGCATGCGGCCGGCATGCACTGGCCGGCCTTTAACGTGGCTGATATCGCCATTTGCCTGGGCATCGTGTTCACTGCTCTGATGCTGTTCACAGGGACACCTAAAGGAAAGGATCGAATATAGTGGATTTTGGTCAGTTCAGGTTAGAGTATTGGCACTTAGCCTTTTTGTTTGTTCCCATTTTGCTGAACCTGTGGTCTATTTGGCATGCGTTCACCCGGCAGTTTGCATCCACCACGGAAAAACAGATCTGGATAATGATCGCCACGATGGTTCCGGTCATCGGCGGTTTGGTGTATATATTTTTTGGCGTCAGGCGCTCCAGAAAGCCTGACGCCCCCGAGTAGCCCTCGTCCCTATCTTGCGAATGGCAGAGGGCTGCGTCTGTCATTGGTTTCGACAAAAAACACAGGAGAGCTTGCATGAACAAGCATTGTCTTCTTATCATTTCCCTCTTGATGATTGGTCTGGCCGGCTGTATGCCGTCCAGCCGCTCTTCTTCCGGAGGTTCGGGCGGCGAAAGCCTCGATCAGCAAGTTTACCGCCACGACCAGGAAATCAAGGCCATGAGATCGCAGTTCGGGCAGGTGGACCAGGTTCTTCCCGCTCAGGCTGAAATGTGGTCCCAGACCCAGACCATGCGCCAGGAAATGAACCAGATGCACGGCGCGCTCGACGACATCCAGCGCAACATCGCAAGCGCCGGCAACATGGGCCAACTGGCCGAGCGGGTGAACAGGCTTGAGATCGTCGTGCGCAGAATGGCCGCCCAACTCGGCGTGGACAGCTCGGCCCTCGACGCTCCTCTGCCGGAGGCTTCCACACCCGCGCCCTACCCGCCCTCGGGCAACAGCGGAAATTACGGCCAGCCCGCCGGGCCAGCGACGGCAACGCCCCCAGTTGCCCCACCGCCGGCCACAACTCCCCCGCCCCCCCCGGCCAGCGCAGGCCAGGGTGACGGCGTGGTCGACACCGCCACCGCCCTCTACGACTCCGGCATCAAGGCCTTTGACGAGCGCCGTTACAACGACGCCATGAAATCGTTCAACGACTTCAGTCAGAATTTCCCGCAGCACAAGCTGGCCAGCAACGCCCTTTTCTGGGAGGGAGAGTCCTATTATCAGGTGAAGGACTACGCCAATGCCGCCATGGCCTATCAGGAAGTCATCCAGAAATTCCCCGGCAGCAACAAGTATCTTTCCGCGCTGCTCAAGCAGGGCATGGCCCTTTATTTCGCGGGCAAAAAAGACGCGGCCAAGGTGCGCCTTGACGAACTGGTGGCCAATTATCCCAAGAGCCCCGAGGCCTCAAGGGCCAAGCAATTCATGCAGACCAACAAATAGCCGGACGCGGCCGGGGGCCGGGCGCCGGTGCTTGGGGCCGGCACCAGCCGCCCCCGGGG
>JAVBNM010000042.1:0-19775 GCA_031551565.1 Desulfovibrionaceae bacterium
CATTTTGTCTTTTGGCTTTTGGGCGGGTGGCCCCCCCCCCCCCTTTCGGCGCCCCGCGGGGGGGGGGTACCGCCCGCGTCCAGGCTCAAAACAAAACCATTCTCGCGGCGGCGCGGTCTAAGAAGCGTTTTTAACTTTAAATTCAATAATCTGCTCGAGACTGCCCAGGCCCTCGGCGCTCAGCTCACGCGCGGGCGCGTTTTCGCAATCGCCAAAAGCGCCCTCTGCCGAAGCGGACGGCGAGGCGGCCCGTTCCTTCAGGATCTGCCCGACCATTTTGGTCAAAACGCCTTTCGGGCCGCATTCGACAAAGGAGGAAATCCCGGCGTCCCACATGTTTTCCATGGTCGGGATCCAGAACACAGAGGACGTCATCTGCTTTTTCAGGCTGGCTTTGAGGGCCTCGCAGTCGGTAGCGGCTTTGGCGGTCGCATTCGAGTAAACCGGGAAACGCGCGTGATTCCAGGCGCCCTTGCCAAGGCTGTCCAGGGCCTTTTCCAGTTCGCGCGAGGCCTCGGCCATGAGCGGGCTGTGAAACGCTCCGGACACAGCCAGGGGAATGGCCCGGCCCTTTCTTTCCTTGACCGGCTCCAGGATGGCGTCAATGGCCTTTTTCGTTCCGCTGACCACGAACTGCGCCGGGGTGTTGTAGTTGGCGATGACCAGGGTCTCGCCGTCGCCAAGCCGCGCTGTGGCCTGAGCCACGCATTCCTCAACCTCGCCGAGCGAAAGCTTGACAATGGCGGCCATTGCCCCTGCGCCTTTCGGGTCTGCTTCTTCCATCAGCCGGCCTCTCAGGCTGACCAGATCGAAAACATGCTCGGGCGAAAGCACCCGGGCCGCCGCCAGGGCGTTGTATTCCCCCAGGCTGTGGCCAGCGGCGCAGGCCGGGGAAAGGTATTTGGACAAAGCCAGCCACAGGGCCATATTGGCGGCGACCAGGGCGGGCTGGAGGTTTCTGGTCAGGGACATGGCCGCTTCGTCGCCGTCCCAGTATATTTCGCGCAAGCTGATTTTGCTTTTGCGCTCGGCCAGTTTCCAGAGTTCCATGGCCTCGGGGAAGGCTTCGGCCACGTCGCGCGACATGCCGATCTCCTGGGAACCCTGGCCTGGAAAAAGAAGTGCCTTTGTCATGAGAAAGCTCCAAAAAGGTTTCGCGCCCGCCGGCCAAAACGGCCGGACAGGGATGCCGGGGCCGGGATGCCCGGTCCGTTCGCATGAAGGCCAAAGCGGCGCACGCACATTGCTACTCTCAAATGCGTTCCGGATCAAGCTTTTCCGTGCGATTTGGCTATGTATTTCACCCAGGCGCGGCAAGACGAACCCGCCGGCCGCCAGGGACTGTCTTTAAACGAATTTCGGGAGCGAAAAGCCGGGAACTCGGGCTGGGCGATTTTTCAACGGGAGAGGGGGAATAAAAAACCGTCGGGTGGGTATTTTTAATACCCCTCCGACGGTTTTTCACTTGCAGCGAAGCGCCTTGGAAAAAGGCGGCGAAGACGGCTCGCCGCCCCCGCCGCCACGATTGCCCGGGCAGTCACGACAAAATCATAATCAACACCATGCCCCAGATTGTCAGAAAGGTGTTTCCGACGGCATAGGTGATCGTATAGCCAAGTCCGGGTATGTTGCTCTTTGCCTTCTCGCTGACCATCCCCAGGGCGGCGGTGGTGGTCCGCGCCCCGGCGCAGCACCCAAACAAGATGGCCGGGTGGAACTTGAACACATATCGCCCGATCATGGCCCCGCACACAAGCGGCAGGCTCGTGCTGAAAATGCCCCAGAGAAAGAGGCTTATCCCCAGTTCCTGAAGCCCGGCCACAAAGTTGGGGCCGGCGGTCAGGCCCACCACGGCTATAAAGACGTTCAAGCCCACGGAATTCATGAACCATACCGTTGAATCGGGTATTCTGCCGAATGTGGGGTGAAACGAGCGGATCCATCCGAAGACAAGCCCGGCGACAAGCGAGCCCCCGGCCGTTGACAAGGTGATGGGCACCCCGCCGATGTGGATGACAATAGCGCCGATCAGCGCGCCAACGGTTATGGCCCCGCCGATGAAGGCCACATCGGAGATGTTTGTCTTCTTGTCCACCACTCCGATAGCCTTGGCCGCCCGCTCAACGTCCTTGGTCAGGCCGGACAAGGTGACCACGTCGCCGCGAAGCAGCTTGGTCTGAGGCATGATCGGTATTTCCGTTCCCGTCGGGCCGCGCCTTATCCCGCGCAGAAAAACGCCGTGGGCGTTGCCCAGGCGGGCCAGTTCGTGCAGGGTTTTGCCCTCCACCGTCTTGCGGCAGATGTAAACATCCACGCCGGTGACCGGCTGGCTGAGCAACTCCACGTCTTCGACCTCGTCATAGCAGTTCGCGTGGCTGAACAGCTCAACCACCGCCGCGTGGTTTCCGCCGATGGCCAGCACGTCGCCAGGCATGATTTCCGTGTCCTGGCTCAAGGCGATTATCTTGCCGTCCCTGCGTACGCCTTCGACGAATACCTTGCGTCCGGGAAATTTCTCTTCAAACTGGCGCAGAGTTTCGCCGCCGGCGCAAGCTTCGCCGCTGATCTTGTAGGCGCGCAGCTCATACTCGTGCCACGCCGTTCCGCTGGAGTTATCGTCCTTGACCATGCCGTGCTTTTGCTCGTAATCCTTGCAGGCCTCAAAAAGATTGACGCGCATTATTACCGGAAGCACCTGGGAAAGGAGGATGGCCGAGCCGACCGTGCCGAAAATATATGTGACCGCATAAGCCACGGGCATGGACGACTGGATTGCGGAATTTTCAGCGGCCGACAGGCCAAGGCGGCTGATGGCGTCGGTAGCCATGCCCATTGATGCCGATATGGTCTGTGAGCCGGCGTAGAGCCCGGTGGCCGCGCCAAGGTCATAGCCCGCTATTTTCGCGGCAATGATGGGAAAAATCAGGCATAAGCAGCACTGCACAAGGGCGAAGATTGCCTGGGGCAGCCCGTCCTTGGCAATGCCCTTGACAAACTGCGGGCCGATTCCATAACCGACCGCAAAGAGAAACATGAGAAAAAATACGTTCTTAACGTCGTCGGCAACCTTGATCTCCAACTGCCCGATAACAATTGCCGCCAACAGGGTGGCCGTAACCGCTCCCAGGCTGAACCCCTTGAAGGTTTTGCCGCCCGCCCAGTAGCCGATGCACAGCGACAGGAATATGGCTATCGCCGGGTATGTTTGCAGGGTTGTCTTGAACCATTCCATAAAGCACCCTCTTTAGTATCAGGTTTTACAAATCCGTACTGCGGCCCTCTTCACCGCGCTGAAAGGCGGAAGAGGCCCGTTTCCGGCGCCGCGCCGCCGCCCATGCTCTTTCAAAGCCCCTCCCTCCTCCCGGGAGCAGGGGAGGAAGGAGGGTGGCCGGGTCAGGCCGGGCACAGGGCCTGCGCGCGGCGCAGGCCGATTAGCCGCGTTCGGTCCACACGGCTGCGCGCTTAACGTCCGGCGTGATCAAAAACATTGACCTCACCGGAGGTCTGGACGACCGAAACCGGATGTTTTTCAAAGTAATCAATGCAGCGCTGCACGTCCTCCATGAAGAGATAGGCCATGTCCTTGCTAAAGCCGTGTCGCAGGACCACGCGCACGATCACGACATCCTCGATGTCCGGGAGCATTGAGTAGGCGGCAACCTGCCAGCCGCGCATGCGCATCCTGTCGGAAAGATCGTACAGGCTGTAATTTTTGACCGATTTCTTCAGAGTCCAGGACACAGCCGGCAGTCCGCGCCTGGGATCGCCGTCAAAAAAGATGTCAAAGTCATCCATCTCCTGTATGGAGTCGCTGATATATTTGGCGCTCGCATAAAGGTTGTTCATGATTTCCGCATACCCCCGCCGTCCGAGGCGGTTCAGGAGGTAGTACTGGGCCACGATCTGTCCGCCCGGCCGGGAGAAGTTCAGGGCAAAGGTCGGCATGTTGCCGCCAAGGTAGTTGACCCAGAAGATCAGCTCTTCCGGCAGATCGGCGCGCTCGCGCCAGACCACCCAGCCGACGCCAAGGGGAGCAAGGCCGTACTTGTGGCCGGAGGCGTTGATGGACATGACCCGGGGCAGGCGGAAGTCCCACTTGATGTCCGGCTGGACAAAGGGGGCGATAAAGCCGCCCGAGGCCGCATCCACATGGACCGGGATATCGAGTCCCTTTTCGGCCTGAAGCATGTCGAGGGCCTTGCAGATCTCCTCGACCGGCTCATAATGGCAGGTGAAAGTGACCCCAAAGGTCGGCACGACGCCGATGGTGTTTTCGTCGACATACTTGAGGACGACGGACGCATCCATCCCCAGACGCCCTTCCTCGATCGGAATTTCCCGAAGCTCGACGTCGAAATAGCGGGCGAACTTGTGCCAGCACACCTGGACCGGCCCGGTGACGATATTGGGCTTGTCGCAGCTTTTGCCCTCGGCCTTTCTCTGGTTGCGCCACCTGAATTTCATGGCCAGGCCGCCAAGCATGGCCGCCTCGCTTGAGCCGGTGGTGGAACAGCCCGCGGTATCGTGCGACTCGGGCGAGTTCCAAAGGTCGGCGAGCATGTGGACGCAGCGGTTCTCAAGCTCGGCCGTGGCCGGATATTCATCCTTGTCGATCATGTTCTTGTCTATGCAGTCATCCATGATCTTGTGGACATTCTTCTCCATCCAGGTCTGGCAGAAAGTCGCCAGGTTCTGCCGGGCGTTGCCGTCCAGCATCAACTCGTCCTTTACCAGGTTATAGGCCACATCAGGGTCCATGCCGTCTCCGGGCACGGCGTATTTCGGAAGCTCCCTTCTGGAATAGCTGCTGCCGTAAGCATCGGCATTTTTGGCGTTTCGGTAGTGTATGGGCATAATATTCTCCTTGTCCGGCTCTTTGCCGGGGATTATCAAATTGGCGCAGCCCGGGAGGCCGGCGCGCGAAAAATTCCCGGCCCTGCCGCGGTTGCTCCTCAAGGGCAATGCGGCAAAGGGGGGGATCAGCACTATCATAGCAGATACCGCGCCTAAAACGCCATAAAGAATTTGCTAAAGCTGGAAGTCCGCCAAATCAGCGGCCCGCTTTGTCTCCAGAGCGGGGCATCATCGGGCCGGCGCCGGAAAACGGCGTGATTTTCATGTGGGCCGGGGAACAGACGGGAAACCGGACAAAGCAGCATCAGGTTACTGCCGGGCGCCTCTTTCTTTGTGACGCGGCTGTTGGAAAAAGACGGCTTTGCAGCCGAAACTCACGGGGAAACCGCGCATATCTGAAATCCAGACACGCCGATCTTTTTGGGGCGGGATATTCTTGCCAGAGCGGCAAAATGCGCGGGCGCCCGCGGCATTGTTGCCAAACAGCTTCCAAGGCAGGGGAAAAAGGCGATGGAAACAGCCGCAGGCGGCCAAGCGGTTGCCGGGGCAAGCTCAGCGAAACGGCGTAAAATCAAAGCCGCCCTGGCCGTTGTCCTTGACGCGGCCGATGCCGGCAAAGGGGATGTGCATTCCGGCAATCGGAGTGTTTTTGGCGCCGGCTTCCTTGAGAACCGCCTTGCGGGTGAGCGCCGCCTTGGGCTGGTCCACATCGTAGACGACCGTTTCATCCGGGTGAGCGAGCTGGAGCGCGGCAGCGTGAAGCAGATCGCCGACAACCAGCAGGCGGTCGTTGCCGGAGGCGAGCATGAACATGGTGTGGCCGGGCGTGTGCCCAACCCCGTCAAGCGCGGTTATCCCCGGCGCGACAAGATCGCCGAAGCTGAATGTGCTGAGCCTGTTGCCGTAGGCCTTGGCCACCTGCCCGGCAAGGATCGCGCCGTCCTTGTACTGCCCGGCAAGTTGCGCGGGATCGAGCCAGAAATCGCGCTCAGGTGCGCTTACCATCACCACGGCCCTGGGGAAGGCCGCCTTGCCGTTGTCAAGCAGGCCGCCGATGTGGTCAAGGTGCATATGAGTCAGTATAACCGCGTCTATATTCTCGGGAGTGACGCCAAGAGCGGCGAGCCTTGCAAGAGTCTTGCCCTGGACAGGTCCGTCAGGCCCCCATCCCGAATCGATGAGGATGGTCTTGCCGCCTGTCTTGACCAGAAAGACATTGACGGAAGCGGCGACGCTTTTGCCGGGAAAATAAGCGGAGCGTTCCCCGTCCGGCAACGGTCCGCTGAAAAGGCCCTGCTCCATGCTTATCTCGGAATCCTCGATTGCCACGACTTCAATATCGCCGACATTAAGGCTTGCCGCCTTCTTGTCGGCTGTGAATTTCAGCGTGTCGTCCATGGCCCGCGCGGCCGGACACGCCAGCAGACACACTGCGAGCGCGGCTGTGAGGAAAAAATTTTTCATGGCAATGCTCCCTGATTTTATAGTTCGCCTGGCGGCTGTTTTTGCGACACTACCAACTGCCGCGAAAAAGTAAAGCGTGTCACGGCGATGTCCACAGCCCGCCCAAGATGCATTTGCCCATAATAAAGAGCAACCGCGGGGCCGCAGGGGCGCTCAAGGTGAAAAAAAAGTAATTATTTTTTTAATTTTAATATATCACGCCCTTAACAGGAAAAAGACTTTCTGAACAAGATGTTTTTTTTCCTCAAAACCCAGCAAATTAGGCCTTTTTCGATTATTGGTATTGACGTATTGCTTATATTATGGCACGGCTTCCTAAGCAACGCGCGTTACCAGCAGATGTTTGCAAGGTGGATCGGGCGCGGTTTTAATTTTTTCTTTGCAAGAGGATTTTTGGAATGAGTAAGTCTCTTTATGTGGGCAACCTGCCCTGGTCGGCAACGGAAGACGAAGTTCGCAGTCTGTTTTCAAGCCACGGCAACGTGCGCTCCGTGAAATTGGTAAGCGATCGTGAGACCGGACGCGCACGCGGATTTGGTTTTGTGGAAATGGACGAATCCGATGCCCCTGCCGCGATTGAAGCCCTTGACGGCGCCAGTTTTGGCGGTCGCACGCTTCGTGTGAACGAAGCCCAACCCAGAGCCCCACGTCAACCACGCTACTAGTTTTTATACAGGCTCCTTGACAGTGGAAGACCCCCGCCATTCTATGCCGGGGGTTTTTCTATTTCCGTCAATCCCCTTCCCCGGCTTTTCAGCCGCGTTCTTCTCATAAAAAAACTGTCGCCGTGTGGCGCACGGCGACAGTTTTTTTATGAGAAGAAACACAAGCTGCTATTTTACGGCATCTTTCAATGCTTTGCCGGCGCGGAACTTCACGACCTTGGAGGCCGGGATGTTGATCGCGGTGCCGGTGCGCGGGTTTCTGCCCTTGCGGGCCTTACGTTTTTCGACAGCGAATGTTCCAAACCCGGTCAAGGTCAGCTTGCCGTCAGCCAAAAGCGTGTTCTGGACACTGGCAAGAAAGGCGTTCAGGGACTTTTCCGCTGCAGTCTTGGTCATTCCGGCCTTTGCGGCGATCTTTTCAACAAGTTCAGCTTTGGTCATACCTTGCTTCCTCCATTAAGTGTGGTTCAACGAGACAGCTCATCAAGACGATAAACAAGCTTCCCTGAAAAATTGCTAAATACGGGCCGAGCGCATCCCAGGGCATGGCCAGCATTTGAAATATCTCGGGATGTTAAGCAAAGAGTACGTTCTGCCAAAAGCATGGCCGTTTGATAGCCGCAAGGATTTACATAGTAAGCACATATAAACATCATGCGACGGCAGAACGCCTAAACTTATGTTAGTCCAAATTTCACAAGGCTTATAAATCAACTGCAGGGTAAAAAGACATCATTCCCGCTGTAAAGTCAATGCCCTCGCGAAAAAAAACCTGATGCGGCCATGGAATGGAATTGCTCCAAGGTCAGCTCCTCTGGCCTGGCGGAAGAACATATATTAGATTTTTCCAATAATGACAAGGAAATATCGCAACTCTTCAGAATTGTCCCTATCTGTTTGCGCCGCATCTGGAAGCAGGCCTTCACAACGCCGGACAGGGCGGCCTTGTCGCCCCCAAAGGCATCTTCGCCTTTTGGAACAAAGGAGAGAACGGCTGAATCGACCTTCGGCCTTGGGTAAAACACGTTCGGCGGCACTATGAATTCGAGCCTGGGCGAGACAAAGCTCTGCACCCATACGGTCAGCGCGCCGTAATCCCTGTTGCCGGGCTTGGCCGCCAGCCGTTGCCCGACCTCTTTTTGGATCATGAATACGGCTCTGGCGAGCCCTTTTGCCCGGCTGAAACACTCCCACATCAGGGGAGAAGCCACATTGTAGGGCAGATTGCCGATGCACTTGAACCCGTCCGGCAACTCCTCGAAAGGCAGGGTCAAGGCGTCAATGTTGAGTATTTCCACACAAGGGCCATCGGCCTCTTTGCGTGCCTCGGCCTCTTTGCGCCTTTCGGCGGCCAGGGCGGCGTCTTTTTCAACAAGCAGAAGTTTCGCGGCCTTGGACTGGAGCAAAAACGACGTCAAAGCCCCGGGGCCAGGACCAATCTCAACCACATAGTCGCCCGGCCGTATGTCAAGACACGAGACGATCTTTCTTGCGATATTGCGATCCTGCAAAAAATTCTGCCCAAGGGAGCGCTTGGGCCTGTGCGGTGTCTTTTCGCCGTTCATTGGTTGCCGCTTGTGGCGTTTTCGTCGGCCTTCATCACACCACTTCTTTGAAATGGTCGGCGATTGCCGCGAACTTGTTTTGTATCTTCACAAAGGCGTCGACTACCTGCGGGTCGAAATGGGCGCCTCTCGCGCTGGTGATGATCTTCACGGCCTCATCGTGGGAACTGGCATCTTTGTAAATGCGCTTGGTGGTCAGGGCATCATAGACGTCCACCAGGGCCATGAGCCTGGCGCAGATCGGGATGTCAGCCCCGGACAGCCCCACGGGATAGCCGGTGCCGTCCCACCTCTCGTGGTGGTAATAGGCGATGTCTCTCGCAGCCACAAGAAAGCTCTCCGGGGCCTCAAGGCTGTTTTCGATCTCGATAATCGTGTCGCGGCCATAGATGGTGTGGCGCTTCATCTCGTCGAACTCTTCCTTGGTCAGGCTGCCGGGCTTGAGCAGTATGCGATCGGGAACGCCGACCTTGCCTATATCGTGCAGCGGGGCCGACTTGTACAGGGTGTCAATATATCTGTCGTCAAGAATGGGGCGAAAGTCGGGATGATCCTGCAAGCTGACGGCCAGTTCCCTGATGTAGTGCTGGGTTCGCCGGATGTGGTGCCCGGTGTCGTTGTCGCGGGTTTCAGCCAGGGAGGCCATGGCGATGATAATGGCGTCCTGGAGGTTGGCCAGTTGCTTGGTCCGCTGTTCGACCTGCTCCTCGAGGACTTCATTTTGCTTTTCAAGATACTTGCGGGCGTCCTGCAGGGCCAGATGGGTATGAACCCTGGCCATAAGGATGGGCGGCACGATCGGTTTTGTGATGTAGTCTACCGCTCCAAGCTCAAAACCCCTTGTCTCGTCGCCTTCCTGGGTCTTGGCGGTCAGAAATATGACCGGGATGTGCTCGGTGCGCGGGTCTTGCTTAAGTTTCTGGCAAACCTCGTAACCGTCCATGTCCGGCATCATGATGTCAAGCAGGATGAGGTCCGGCTGGGGGGTGGCTTGGGCGATTTTCAGCGCCTTGAAGCCGTTGGTGGCCACCTTGTTTTTATATTGCTCACCCAACAGAGAACATAAAAGCGTTATGTTGTCGGGGGTGTCGTCAACTATCAGGATAGTCTGCTTGCTGGTGTTTTCTTGTACCACTGGTATCCCTCCGCAAAAGCGAGATATTGCCGCGCGGCGCCCGTGTCTGTCTGTTTTGCCGGGTCCGCCCCAATAACTGCCCGCCGCCCTGGCGGAGGATAAACCCCGCCAACTGGTGCGCGCCAAGCGTCTTCGCGAGCTTTTCGCATATTATTCTGACTGAGATATCAACATGTTGCCGACTGAATCCGCCTTGAGCGGCAGATTATACAGCCCCCGGTCATAGTATGCAATATAATGACTGTAAAGTTTTTTTACAATAAATTTAGCAATAAAATAGCAAAAAGATTCAGGACAGTATAACCATTGCCGATTAAATTGCAAGCACAGCCCCCTGTAAATAACCGCTCGCCCGAAGGCCGCTCCCCGTCCGGGCAGACAGGTAAAATCATGCGCCATGGCTCCAGCTTTAAGGAAATCTTCGCGAAAAAAGCAAAAGCCCTGCCCGCGCGCAACAACCGCCAGCAGCCAAGCCGTTTGCCGGGGAATATCTGCGAATCGCCGGTTGACGCAAGGCGAGAGACCGGATATTTCTTGCTGTCCAATTAGAATTATCCAGCGTCCCGCCCAACGGCCCTGAAACAAGGAATGCCATGAATCTTAAGCACATGCACCCAGCCTCCTTTCTCGGCCTGGCCCTGCATCTGGGATGCATGGCGATCATTCAGGCAGGGATAAACGCTCCGGAAGCAGCCGAAATGTTCGGCGACAAGTCGGTGCTTTCAGTGGTCGCGGGCACGCTTAAAATCTTGTGGTTTTTCATCGCCCTGCAAGCCCTGGCCCTGGTTTTAATCGCCCTGAAAAGACCGTTCGCCATTTATCTGGCCGGCATAGCCGCCATCCCGAACCTCCCGGCCGCCTATATCTACTTCACCGGCTGCGCCATCAGCCACTATGCCTGGATGTACGCCCACTTCGAGACGGCCGCGCCAAGGCAGGCGGGGCAAACGGCGGGCGTCGGCGCATACCCGTTTTCCATGGCCAGGGTTTTGCCCGGCATGACCACCGCCGTCATGGTCTGCGGGGGGCTTTTGAGCCTGTTCACCAACCTGTTCATGGGCGTGACGTTCATCGGCTCCGGCGCATTTTTGTTTTACATCCAGGCATATCTCAAAAACCGCGATGTGCTGGCATTTTTTGATGATTATTTCGTTTATACGCCGGCCCTTTTCTCAAAGACCATAAAAATAGAATATCAGGCGGTTAAAAAAGCCACCCTTGTCGGCGAGAACAGGGCCGCCCTTGAGGTCAGCGCCGGTGGCGCGCTCAGAATTCTGCATGTTTCATCCGGGCTGGTCGCCCAAAAAGACAGGCAATACGCCATAAACACACTCGGGCATATGCTTTTGCGGCACAATGTCCCCCTTGTCTGAACCGGAGGTTCTTTGTGAAAGGATTCAACGCCCTGAGCTTGGCCGGGCTGCTCGTGACCGCTGTTGCCTGGCTGCTCGCCACATTTTTGCTGAGCAAACATCCGGACGCCGCTATCGGAAATTATTCCTGGGAATCATCGATGTTCTGGGGCGGCGACTGGCTGAACCCGACCAACCTGCTCATTCTGAAAAAGGTGCTGGCGTTCGGATTTGGCGTCCAGGTCCTGGGGGTCGCAATCCTGACCGTTCTGCCCGGCGGCATGACCGGAATCCTAGTGGCCGCCCTTGGCTGCCTCGTCACATGGCCGTTCGGGCTGATTTACCTTGAAGGCTGCCTTCGCGCCTACAACAGAGACAAATACCGCTGCCTTGAGCAGTTCCACCCGCAAGAAGATGAAGACGAAACGCCCATCCCCGGCCCGTTTTCGGCCCTCTATACCAGCTCTGTTCCAGGCATCCTGCTCATGGCGTTTGGCGCGGGCTTCATGTATATCGACGGCCTGAACTGCGCGACCCTGATGTTCTTCTTTTTCGGCACAACGCTCCTCATCAGGGCCCTGCGCCTGCAAAAACAATATGTCGGGCTGCTCCACCGCGACTTCATAACCGTCAGGCTGAACGCCTGGTCGCCGGTATACACCATACCCAACGAGATCATCACCGACTACAGGGTGGACCACCGCAATATGTACCTGTTCCTCAACGCTGACGGGAAAACTGTCAAAATCAAAGTTCCGGTGCGCTGCGTGGCCTCTCCCTTTGAAATAGGCTTCCGCGAGCATTGCGAGGCCAAGCTAGCCCAGCTCCTTCCCGGCAAGGCTCCAAAAAACGCCGGCTAGGCTTGGCCGGCATTACAATCCGCCGCCCGCGGAAAGCCGGGCTTTTTCGGCTGGCAAGGAGCAAGGGGAAAATTGGGCGAATCTGTATTGAAATACAGCAAGGCCAATTTTTTCTTTGCGGCGCAGACAGACGAAAGACATCGCCTTTTGCGGGCGAATCAATGAGGGCCGGGCGCAAGAGCTTGCCCGCCAGCAAGTGAATCATAAGCCGAGGAATGGTCAATATGCCCCCGCTGATTAATCCCCGCCATCTGTTCAGGGCCCTGTTGTTTTCACTGGCCGGGCTGCGCCGGGCCTTTGCCGCCGAGCAGGCCTTCAGGCATGAAGTCATCCTGCTGCCGGTGATCATCGTGGCCCTGGCGCTCTTGCGGCCGGGCCTGGGCTGGTCGGCCGGACTGCTGGCCGCATGGCTTCTCGTCATGGCCCTGGAGCTTCTTAACTCGGCCATTGAAGAGGCCTTCAACCTGATATCCCCAGACTACAACATCAAGGTCAAATACGGAAAGGACATGGCCTCGGGCGCGATCTTTGTGGGCCTTTGCATCAACGGGCTTTTGTGGATCGCCATGCTTGTGGACGTATTCTGGTAAAGCAGGCCCGCTCAATCTCCTGCCGAAGTTTTTCCCGGCGCCTCGCGCCGATTTGCGGCCCGGTTCTGCCGGGCTTTTTTACTTTTTATCCGCCGCAAAAAGCGATTTTCGTGTACAAACGAAAATTTTAGTGTACAGTAGAGGCAGGGTTCCCAGGACTCCGGCCTGCGCGGTCACACCCGGCTAGTTGCCTGCCGGGCAAGCACGCCTCTTTTTAATATATTAAGGATGAAGAATCCTGGCCAATCTGATCCAACTATCACCAAAGGCAACAAACCACGGCGGCATTAGAAGCGGTTTCGCCCTTCAAAAAGGCTGCCCCAAAAAGCGCGGCGCGGCCCCGCATCAAAAAACTGTCCATTCCAGCGGCAGCCGCAAACGCGCCCGATATCCTCAGAGGCAGTGATCATTTCCGGATACCGAGGCTCCAAACCCTTAGACGTCCGACCTGCGAACCCCGCAGGCCGGACGTCTAAACCAATAAAAACAAAAATCGGCCCGCCTCACTTTTTTGCCCAATCAACCCACCGGCATATAAGAATAAAAAAATGAAAAAATAAAAAAATGAAAATCCGGCAAATTATTATTGACTTTGATTTTCATTTTCTATAAATATGACCCATCAACTCACAGCAAGCCATGTACCAGACGAACCAAAGCGCCGCTTTCATCCTGCCAAGGAAGCGGCGCTTTGCTTTTGCTCTCTTCTTGCCCGCGCAGCCTCATGATTTTAAGAGGAAAAAATAAAAAAATGAAAATCCGGCAAATTGTTATTGACTTTGATTTTCATTTTCTACAAACCTGACCCATCAACTCACAGCAAGCCATGTACCAGACGAACCAAAGCGCCGCTTTCATCCTGCCAAGGAAGCGGCGCTTTGCGTTCAAGAACGCCGGTGAATACGGCAACTTTTACGCGCTGCCCTTACGCTCTGCGCCGACCGGCTGCGGTCAACCGGTGCAAAACGGCTCATCCTGCGCTGAACCGGCGCACATGTTCTCAAGGTAGCTGTTAAGACTCAAAAGATCGTGCCCCCACGGCCAATCCGAGTATTTGAAGTATTCGCCGCGCCCGTAAAAACTCATGCCTACCGCCTCGGCCGCGTACTGGTCTGAGCCGCTGTCCCCGACCATCAGGCAATCACAGGCCGTCGCGTCTGTAGCGGCCAATATATTGCGCAAAATGTCCGTCTTGCGGGACGGCGCTCCGAAAATCCCCGCAAAATAACGCGCCAGACCGCGTCCGGCCAGGATTTTGCGCAACTCCCCTTCAGGAGCGCCGGAGGCCACATACATGGGAACCCTGCCGCTCCAGGCTTCCAGCACTCCCCGGATACCTGGCACGAGCATCATGCCGCAGGCGCTCTCAAGGCATAGCCTGGCGAAGGCGTCATTGAGCAGCGCGTATTCCTTGTCGGACATATCGCGATTCAGGACGGTTTTAAAAAACCAGGAGAATTTTTCAAACCTGCCCAGAGCCGGATGCCGCCTGTGGTATTGAACGAGCCTGTCAGCGGCCTCTTGCCCGAAAGTCAGCCCGATCCCGGCGAACGCGCGGGTTTTGGCGTCCACGCTCTCCAGTATGACGCCGTCACAGTCAAACACAATCGCGCGCAATGCCATAGTGCCCGATGCTCCTTCCCCGGCGGCGAGCGCCGTTCGCATTAAGTTTGCCGGACAATGCGCGGATGCCGGTTCCGAAAGGCCCAGCCTGCTGCAACCGCATTACCAGATGAGGGCTGAGCCTAGCATGCAATTGCCCGCTTAACCAGGGGTTTCAGCCCATGGTTAGGCGGGCGGGGGCATCCTCTAATTGTATTTTATAAATGCGCCATCTCTCAGCTCGCGAAAGGCCTGGTCAAGCTCTTCCGCGGTATTCATGACGATCGGTCCGCCCCAGGCCACTGATTCGCCCAAAGGCGGGGCGCAAAGCAGCACAAGGCGCGCCCCTTCGCCTCCGGCCCGAATCTTCAGCTTTTCAGCGTGGGTGAACAAAGCGGCCTGCCTGCGCTCCAGGGGCGTGGCGCTCCCTTCAGGCGTAACGCCGCCCTCCAGAACGTATGCGAACATCGTCTCCCAGGCGGGCGTGCGCCATTCAAAACTGGCCCAGGGCTTGAGTTCCACATCCAGATAGCGGACCTGGACGTAATCCGGGGTTATGGCTCCGCTGACGCCGTCATATTCTCCGGCCAGGATGCGGACCGTGCAGGAATCGCTTTCAACTGCCGGGATGTCGGCGACATCTATGCCACGGTACTTTGGCCGGGCCATTTTGTGCCTCTTGGGCAGGTTGACCCACAATTGCAGGCCGAACAGCCGCCTGGAGCGCCTTGGCATTTCCTGGTGCAATATGCCGCTGCCGCTGGTCATCCACTGGCATTCGCCGGCGCGGATGATGCCTTTGCGGCCGAGGCTGTCCTGGTGTTCAATCTCCCCCTCGAGAAGATAGGTCAGGGTTTCAATGCCCCGGTGCGGGTGCATGGGGAAACCTGCCATGTATTCGTCAGGATTGCTGGAATCAAAGGCATCGAGCATGAGAAAGGGGTCAAAAACCTCCACGGTCTCCGGCCCGAGGACGCGCGTAAGGTGGACCCCGGCGCCGTCCACCGTGGGTTTTCCGGTAACTATATTTTTGATCTGGCGAAATTCCATTATGCCTCCAAAAGAAGCTTGGCGTTCAGTAAATGAGGATTGGATCCGGCGCATGGCGGATGGGGATGATTTGCCAGTCGCATTTATGCGGGATCTCTGCTATTGTGGTAGCCGGAAAGACGCATTGCGTCAATGTTTCCGATTCTAACGCAACGCTCCAAGGGCCTTTTGACGCTCTGCCTCGGCAGTTTTCCGAAGAATGTCCGGAAAATATTTTATTTTTTTGCGATCTTAATAAATCCTTAATATGCTGCCCTTAAATTCTAAACCATGGATGAAGCCCGCCCCTGAGACGCCGGTTTCATCGCCCAACGGCGCGAACGATTTATTTTGAGCAAACAACACATGACACGAGAGGTGCAAAATGACCGTTAATTCCAATTCCACCGGCAATTCCAGATTCGGCAGACATGTTCTGGCCATCGCCGCAGCCCTTGTTATGGCCGTGTCACTGGCCACAGGCGCCCTGGCCGAAGGCCTGGCCGCTCCCGGCAGCAATGCCGGCGGCTTCAGCGGCCCCGGTCCGGAACTGGCCACTGTCCAGCAGGCTCTCAGCATGAGGGACGACTCCAAGGTATCCATCAAGGGCAGCATCGTTAAGAACCTGGGCGATGAAATGTATGTATTCCAGGATGCCACCGGCACAATCGAGGTTGAAATCGACAACGACAACTGGCACGGGCAGACCGTCACCCCGGCCGATATCGTCATCATCTCCGGCGAAGTGGACAAGGAATGGAGCCACACCTATATTGACGTCTCATCCGTGGTCAAGCAAAGCGGCGCAGGCCCGGCCGCCGGCGTGGCCCCTTAGAGAACGGATGCCGCTCCCCGCAACCGGGGCGCGAGGGCTTTGCCCGGCACGTCCCGGCACGTCCTGACGCGGGCCAAGCTCAACACGGCAAAAAAGCGGCTGTTACTTATAAATACGGTTTATCCGCTCGTCCCGGCGCAGCCACTTAAAGGCCCGCCGGGACGCAGGCGCAAGGGAGCGACCGTCCATGCGTATCCTGCTGATTGAAGACGACCCGATTATCGGCGACGGCATCAAGGCCGGGCTGACCGACCTTGAATACGCGGTCGACTGGTTTACCGATGGCCGCAACGGCCTGGATGCCGGAAAAAACGCCGGCTACGACGCCGTCATCCTGGATTTGAGCCTGCCGTCGGCCGACGGGCTTGAAATCCTCAAGCTCTGGCGCGAGGCCGGGCTGGCGTTTCCGGTCCTCATCCTCACAGCCAGAAGCAGCCTGGAAAACAGGGTCGAAGGCCTGAACCTGGGCGCTGACGACTATCTCGGCAAACCATTCGCCCTTGAGGAACTCAACGCCAGGCTGCGCGCCCTCATCCGCCGCAGCCACGGCCAGGCCGCGCCCATGCTCGCGCACGGCGAAACAACCTTTGACCCGGAGCGCCGCAAGGTGTTCAAACACGGCAAGGAGGTTCCCCTGAGCCCCAAAGAGATGATGCTCGTCGAGCTGTTCATGCTGCGCAAAGACCGCGTTCTGTCCAAAGAACAGATTGAGGAAAAACTCTATCCCTGGGGAGAGGAAGTGGTCAGCAACGCCGTGGGCGTACACATCCACCATATCCGCCGCAAGCTCGGCGAGGGATTCATCCGCACCGTCCACGGCGTGGGCTACTCCCTGGGCGAGGCGAAATGACCAGAAAGCGCAACTGGAGCCTGCGCCTGCGCTTGAGCCTTTTCTTCGCGGCCCTGCTGTTCGCGGCCTGGGCCGCGGCCGCAGTTTTGTCCTGGCTTGAAAGCATGAAGAGCATCGACACATTTTTCGACACCCAGCAAATGCTCTTCGCCAAACGCCTGGCCTCGGCCCACTACAAATCCGGCGCCATCCACCTGCCGGACACAGACGACATGCTGGCCGTGGCCGGGCGCGGCGACGAAGGCGAGCAGGAAGACGACGCCCTGGCCTTTGCCGTCTTCAGCCCGGACGGCAAACTGCTCCTGAGCGACGGCGACGACGGGCGCGACTTCGTCTTCAACCCGAAAGCCAACGGCTTCGTCAACACCAGGGCCGACGGCGACCTCTGGCGCATCGTCTGGCTGACCTCCCTGGACAGAAACGTCGTGGTGGCCGTTGGGCAGGAGCTGGAATACCGCGACGATCTGGCCCTTGAAATGATCATGGGCCAGATGCTTCCCTGGCTCATCCTGCTGCCGGTCCTGCTCATCGGACTGGTCTGGATGCTCAGCCGCGAGCTGTCCCCCCTGCGCTCGGTGGCCTCAAGCCTCACCAGGCGCGACCCTGACGACACTTCCGCCATCGAAATCAGCGTCCAGCCCGAAATCCGGCCCCTGCTTCAGGCCCTGAACAGCCTGTTCGCCCGCATGGGCGCCATGCTCAGCCGCGAGCGCTCCTTCATCGCCAACGCGGCCCACGAGTTGCGTACCCCCCTGGCCGGACTGAGCATCCAGGCCCAGGTCGCCCAAAGCGCCAGACAACCCGAAACCCGCGCCCACGCCCTCTCGCAGTTGCGCAAAGGCATTGACCGCACCAGCCGCCTCGTCGACCAACTGCTCCTGCTCTTCAAGCTCGAATCCCTTCACGAAGCCCGCGCCCGTGAGAAAGACCCCCAAAACGCCTGGCAAACCCATCTGAAATGGACAAGCCTGCTCGAATCCTCCCTGGACGAAGTCCGCGAGCAGCTCGAGGCCAAAAACATAAATCTGCAAGTCCATAATCAATGCCCCGATGCCGGGATAAGCGGCCAGCCCGAGCTGCTCGGCGTAATGCTGCGAAACATTGTCAGCAACGCCACAAAATACACCCCTGAATCAGGAACGATTGACGTCACTCTCGCCGCGCGCTCCCTGACCATCAAAAACACCTGCCAGGACATCCCCCCGGCCGACGCCGCCCGCCTCGGCGAACGCTTCTTCCGCCCGCCCGGGCAAACCCAGGCCGGCAGCGGCCTCGGCCTCTCCATAGCCAAACGCATCGCCCAGCTCCACAACACCCAAATATCCATCTCCACCACCGGCCACTTCCTGGTAACATTGAGGTGGTAAGCCCCCAGCCCCCCCACCCCCTACTTTACCCTCTTGTGTGTGGGGTTGTTTTCGCGAATATGAACGGCGGCACGGCGCTGCGGCTGCGGCGCTGACAGCGCGCTGGGCGGGCTTGAACGGGGGGGCTTGAGTGAGCGGCAGGCGTATGGGCCTTCGCATCTTCGCGGGGCATGCCAAAAACCGCTTCCTTGAAACCGTGGATGGAGATACAAAGAGTCGCGGCCGCAGCCCAAACAAAACCACACTCAGGTAATTTTTATGCGAATAGAGCCTTTCAAGCTGGAGCGGTATTTCGCCAAATATGAATTCAGCACCCGTTATTTGCTGTCCAGCTCGGACTGCGACGGGTATTCCCTTAAATATGTCCTTGATTGCGCCGGCGAGCGCGAGCGTGACCTGTGGGAGAACTTGAAGCTTGGCTATACCGACTCGGCCGGGAGCCTGTTTTTGCGCGAGGCCATAGCCGCGCAATACCGGGCCGTTTCCCCGGATAACGTGGTGGTCGGCTCTCCGGGTGAACTCAACTTCGCCATGATGAACGTGCTTCTTGAGGCCGGAGACGAGATGATCTGCATGAGCCCGGCCTACCAGTCCCTGTATCAGGTGGCGGCGAGCCTTGGCTGTGTTGTCAAAAAATGGCCGATGACAGCCGGCCCGGGCGGAGCGCACGAGTTTGATCCGGAAACCCTGGCCGGGCTGATTACGCCCCGGACAAAGCTTTTGATCGTCAACTTCCCCCACAACCCCACCGGCTTCATCCCTGCCCGCGCGCAGTTGGAGCGCATCGCCGAAATCGCGGACCGTCACAAACTCGTTGTTTTCAGCGACGAGATGTACCATCAATTGGTACACGACCCGGCAGACCACATTCCGGCCATGTGCGACATCTATGACAACGCGGTCAGCCTGTGGGGCACGGCCAAGTCTTTTGGCCTGGCCGGGCTGCGCCTGGGCTGGCTGGCCGGAAAACGGCGGGACGTGCTGGAAAAGGCGCTGTCTTTCAAAGACTACCTGAGCATTTGCAACAACGCGGCCGGAGAGGTTCTCGCCTGCATCGCGCTTTGCCGCAAGGAAAAATTCATCGCTCCAAATATCGCCAAAATAGTCAAAAACCAGCGCCTGTTCGGGGAGTTCGCCCGCAAAAACAGCCGTCTCATCGGCTTTCACCCCGCGAAATCCGGCTCCACCGCCCTCATCGAGCTGAAAAGCGCGCTCAGCGCCTACGACTACGGCGAAAAGCTCGTGACCGAAACAGGCATAATGCTGGTGCCATCCGAGATGTTCGACTATGGCTGCGGCCACGCCCGCATCGGTTTCGGCCGCGAAAACCTGCCCGAGGTTTTGGCTGTCTGGCAAGACTACATCGACCGCACCCCGGAGCTGGCCGGAGGAGAATAGATGCTTGGCCCAGAGGCGCGAATAACGCCCGCAGAATACCCGAGCATTGCCAAACCCTTTCCCCAAACAAAACGGATAAAGGGCGCTGACGGCAAGAATGGGGCGCAGGGCTTTGCCCCTTCACCCCTCGCCCCCCCCAAACAAAACGGGTAAAGGAGGATGGGGGGTCTGGGGGGAAGGAACCATCAGGGCAATCGCCCTGTTGGTTC
>JAVBNM010000044.1:0-52286 GCA_031551565.1 Desulfovibrionaceae bacterium
GGTAAAGGAAAGAGGGGGTCCGGGGGAGAAAACCATCAGGGCAACCGCCCTGTTGGTTTTCTCCCCCGGGCTGCCCTTTGGCCTGGCTACATGCCCAAATATGCTTTTTGGATGTCGGGGTTTTCGAGAAGTTCCTCGCCCTTTCCTTTCATGGTGATGCGGCCGTTTTCCATTACATAGCCGTAATCGGCTATTTTCAGGGCCTGGCTGGCGTTTTGCTCGACGAGGAAGACGGTTGTGCCGCCAAGGTTCACCTGGCTGATGATGTCGAATATCTGGCGGATGATGATTGGGGCGAGTCCAAGTGATGGCTCGTCAAGGAGGAGAAGACTGGGGCGGGCCATAAGGGCCCTTGAAATGGCCAGCATCTGCTGCTCGCCTCCGGAAAGCGTGCCTCCGGCCTGGCTGCGGCGGCGGGCCAGGATGGGGAAGAGGTCATAGATGTACTGGAGGTCTTTTTTGATGCCTTCGGGGTCGCGGCGCAGGTAAGCGCCGAGGGAGAGGTTGTCGGCCACGGTGAGGTCCGGAAAGATGAGTCGGCCTTCGGGAACCTGCGAAATGCCAAGACGGACGATGCGATCGGTCTTGAGGCTATGGATTGGCTTGCCCCCGAAGAGGATTTCACCGCGCCGGATGGGGGCCACGCCGCAGATGGACATCAGGGTGGTGGTCTTGCCCGCGCCGTTCGCACCGACCAAGGTTATGATCTCGCCTTCGCCCACTTTGAGATCGACATCCCAGAGGGCCTGAATGTTGCCGTAGTAGGTGCATACGCCCTTAAGCTCAAGCATGCTCTTCCCCCAGATAGGCCCGGATGACTTCGGGGTTGGAGCGGATATCCTCCGGGGAACCCTCTGCTATGTTGCGGCCGTATTCCATGACGTAGATGCGGTCGGATATGGACATGACCATGCTCATGTCGTGTTCGATGAGCAGGACGGACAGATTAAACTCGTCGCGGATGCGCTGCACTGTAACGCGCAACTCCTGGGTTTCCTGGGGGTTCATGCCTGCGGCCGGCTCGTCGAGCAGGAGCATGGACGGCCCGGTGGCCAGGGCGCGGGCGATTTCAAGGCGGCGCTGCTGGCCGTAGGGAAGGTTGCGGGCCTCTTCGGCGTAAACGTCGGCAAGTCCCATGTATTTGAGGTAGGCATAGCTGCGTTCCTCAATGTCGCGTTCCTCGCGCCTGACCCAGGGCGGGCGGAACAGCGCGCCGAGGATGCCTGACTTGGTGCGGCAGTGTCTTGCGATCATGACGTTTTCCAGAACACTCATGGTCGGGAAAAGCCGGATGTTCTGAAAGGTGCGGGCCATGCCAAGTTCCGTGACCTCGTGAGGCTTGAGGCCCTGCAAATTTTTCGGTTTTTTGCCTGGGTGGATGAACTCGACCTTGCCGGACGTGGGGATGTAAATATTGGTCACGCAGTTGAACAGCGTGGTTTTGCCGGCGCCGTTCGGTCCGATCAGGGAGACGATCTCGTTCTCGCGCACCGTCAGGTCGACCTCGGACAGGGCGAGCAGGCCGCCAAAGCGCATGGTCAAGCCCGCGATTTTAAGAACGGCCTCGGGCGCGGCAGCCCGGGCGTAACCGCTCGAAACGGCCGAAGATATGGAGGAGGCGGTTACCATGGACATCACGCGCCCTCCTTTTTGACTGTCACCCTCACGTTTTCGTCATTGATCACCCTCTCCTTGCGCTGCGGGGTGAGCAACCCCTGCGGCCTGAAGACCATCATAAGAACCATGCAGCCGCCAAAGACCAACATGCGGTATTCCTCAAAGGTCCGCAGATATTCGGGCAAGACGATGAGCACAAGCGCGCCAAGCACCACGCCGAGGATGGAGCCCAGCCCGCCAAGCACCACGACCGAGAGAATCAGGGCGGATTCCATGAAGGTGAAGCACGGCGGGTTGATGTAGTTGAGTTTGGCCGCGAAAAGCACCCCTCCGAATCCGGCCCAGCAGGCCCCGAGCGCAAAGGCCGTGAGCTTGGCTTTGACCTTGTCCACGCCCATGGCCTCGCAGGCGATCTCGTCCTCGCGCAAGGCCATCCAGGAACGGCCCAGGCGCGAATCACGCAGCCGGGCCACAGCGAAGATGGTGAGGACCATCATGGCCAGGGCGATAAAAAACACGAAGATGACGCTGTTGTCGATGCTGAGCGTCCGCCCGAAAAAGCTCGGATAGGGAATATTCGAGAACCCGGCCGGGCCTTTGAGGTCAAGCGGGGTGGTCATCCACCTGGGCAATTCCTCAATGGTCGACTGCGACAAGCCCGACTGCAACGGTTCAAGCGAAAAATTCTTGATGCACATCCAGATGTAGGCCAGAAAGCGGAAAGAAATACTGCCGCTCTCCAGAACCAGGCGGACGATCTCGCCAAACCCCAGGGTAACGATGGCCAGATAGTCGCCGCGCAGCCGCAGGACAGGCAAACTGAGAAGAATTCCGGCGATCGCGGCCATGAGCCCGCCAAGGGGCAGGCAGATCCAAAAGCCGAAGTAGGCGCTGCCGAAATGCACGTTCAGGATGGCATAAGTATAAGCGCCTACAGCGTAAAAGGCCACATAGCCGAGTACAAGCAGACCCGTCTGACCGACAACAATGTTAAGCCCAAGCCCGAGCATTACCCAGATGAAGGCCTGGGTCAGGACGTTGGTCTGATAGATATTGCCGAAAAACGGGATAGGCACGATAAGACACAGGACCACCAGGATAGCGGCCACGCGCGGCAGCCCCGGCCTGGTCAGCGCGCTGGCCGCGTTTCTCACGCTGCCTGCGGTCTTGCCGCGTCTGCCAGTCAGGGAAAGAGCGGCGCCCAAAATGCCGAGAACGGCCCATATGGCCGTGGCGATAACCGTTCCCTGCGCGGTCTCGGCGCCGGAAAGAAGCACAAAGGCAATCGGGGCCAGGCCGATGACTAAAAAGGCCAGGGCATAGGCCAGATTGACGTTGGACGGCTTCTCAAGCCAGTTGAAAAGCCAGACCAGATCGGCCTCTTCGGGGGTGCTCTGCCCTTTTTTGACCAACAGCGCCCGCCAGACGAAGGACAGGATGAAGATCCCCACGCCGATGTAGACGCAGTTGTGCCAGCGCAGGATGATTTCGCCCGATTTCGGGGCGATTTTCAAAACCGCCAGCGGGAACGTCAAAGCCATGAACCATAAACTTACCAGAAGGGAACGGATGACGCTTCTCATGCTACACCTTCTGGGTCGTGGGCCGTCCGAGCAGCCCGGATGGCCTGAAAATCAGGATGAGAATGAGAATGGCAAAGGCGAACATATCTTCATAATCAGACGAAATATACCCGGACGCGAAGCTTTCGCAAAGTCCGAGCACGATCCCGCCGAGCATGGCTCCCGGAATGGAGCCGATGCCGCCAAGCACCGCCGCCGTGAAGGCTTTGATCCCGGCCAGAAACCCGATGTTGAAGTTGATCTGCTGGGTGTGCGAGGCAATCAGAATGCCGCCGATGGCCGCCAGGCCTGAACCGATGATAAAGGTCGCCGAGACGATCCGGTCGGTGTCAATGCCGAGCAGCATGGCCATTTTGCGGTTCTGGGCCGTGGCCCGCATGGCCTTGCCCAGTCTGGTGTACTTGATGAAAAGCGTAAGCACGATCATGACCACGCCGCTGGTCACGATAATCATAAGGCTCGACGGCTGCAAAATAAAAGCAATTGGCTTCAAAAAAGGCATCGGCGGAACAAGGCGCGGAAAACGCAGAAACTGGTCGCTTTGGGCAATCAGTACATAATTTGACAGAAAAATGGACATTCCGATGGCGCTGATGAGCGGCGAAAGGCGTTGCGCCCCGCGCAGGGGCTTGTAGGCGATCTTCTCGACGGTATAGCCGTAGGCAGCGCAATAGACAACCGCGACCGTGCCGCCGATGAGCAGGATGCCCATAAGCGGAAAACCGAAGTAACTCAAAACTCCGGCCATAACCAGCCCGGTGAAGGCGCCGATCATATAGATCTCGCCGTGCGCGAAGTTGATCAACTCGATGATTCCATAGACCATCGTGTAGCCAAGCGAAATCAGGGCGTATATCCCGCCCTTGGTCAGCCCGCCGAAAAACAGCTGGGCCATGTACAGCCAGTCAAATCCTGTATTTTCCATGTTACATACGGCGCCACGCCGGATAAAAGCATCACCGGCGGTTGAGGTTTCCCCAAAAATAGCTCACCCCAAAAAAAGGGGATAAGAAGGGAGGGGGCTGAGGGGATGCAGCCTAAGGCAATCGCCTTTTAAGGTTGCATCCCCCCAGCCTGTCTGTCGCCTTTTCGTCTATTGCTGGCTGAACTTGGTATCCTCGTACTTGCCGTCTACAACCTTGTACATGGTGAAGCCTATGCCCACGGCGTCGCCCTTTTCGTCAAAATGAATTGCGCCGAGGGTGGTTTCGCAGTCTTCAGTGTGCAGTACTTTCACGATGGCGTCCGGGTCGGTGGAGCCGGCCTTTTGAATAGCGTTGAGCAGCGCTGTCGTGGCGGCGTGGGCTTCATAGAAGAACTGGCCGGGAGCGCCGCCGTATTTGGCCTCATGGGCGGCGGTGGCCGCCTTGTAGGCGGGGCGATGCGAATTGTCCAGAGAACTGGAGGCATAGACGCCTTCGCCGTCCTGTCCGGCCAGTTCGAGGAAGGCGTCGGTCTTGACGCCGTCTTCGGACACAAAATTGACTTCAAGACCCTGGGAGCGGATGGCGGTGACCAGCTTGGAGGCTTCAGGATAGTAGCCGCCGAAGAGGATCGTGTCCGCGCCGGTGCGGGCGACCTTCATGATTGTGGCGGAATAGTCCACACCGCCGGGGGTGATGCCTTCAAAGAACACCACTTCGGCCACGCCGTCGGCTTCGATGAATTTCTTGGCAAATTCCGCGTAACCCTTGCCATAATCGCCCTTGTCGTGAATGATGGCGATTTTTTTACCTTTAAGTGACTTCTGGATGAAGTCCACGCCAAATCTGGCCTGGGCGTCATCAGAGGGGATGGTGCGGAAAAAGTAGGGGTTGGCGCCGCTTTGGGTGAGATCCGGAGCCGTGGCCGACGGAGAGATTGTGACGATCTTTTTATCCATAAGGATGGGCAGGGCGGCCTTGGTGGCGCCGGTGCAGGTCGGCCCCATGGCCACAATGGCGCCGTCGGTCACAAGCTTGGTGGCCGCGTTGGTGGCCAATTCAGGCTTGCACTGGTCGTCCTGGGCGAGGATTTCCACTTTCATTCCGAGGATGCCGCCCTTGGCGTTGATGTCTTCGACCACCAGGGTGGCGGCGTTCATCGCAGGCAGGCCGTAGCCGGCCAAATCGCCGGTATGAGCGCCGGGCAGGCCGAGCTTGATGGTGTCAGCGGCCAGGGCTGAGCCTGAAAAAACTGGCAACAGCAGGGCCGCGGCCAAAAGCGCAAACCATTTTTTACCAAACATGAGTTTACCTCCAGAGTGTGGATTCCATTATTGTGCCATTATAACACAAACGCGACGATATCAGCGTGGATGTGCCACGAAAATGCCGCGCTGTCAAATGCCGCCGCTGTTTTCTGCATGAAAAGGCGGGGTAAAAAACCGAGGGGTGAAAACGAGCAGGGAGGCTGCCATGATGAACGCGGACAAGGCGCTGGCGTCTACCCCGCCAATACCTCATCTATTCTTTCGCCCGCTTTTTGCGGCAGGTGTTTGTGGGGCGCCGGCGACAGATTGCGGGATGCACTCTTATGCCGCGCGCTTAATGGCGGGATCTCCGCCAATGGACAGCAACGGGGAGCGGCGCGACGAGCGCGGCACTGCTGGTTTGGCTGGTTTGGCGAATTTTTCCTCACCGCGCCAGTGCCGCCATCCAGGGAATAACCATAAGGGCGGCGGCCAGGAAAAGAAAAAAGCCCTGCATGGCCCGTCCATGTCGCGCGCCAAGGTGGTAGGCCAGAATATGCAGAGGAAAAAAGATGAAACCGACGGCGATCCCGGCGCCGAATCCCCACAGGTGAGCCAGATAGTCCACGTTTTCCTTATGTCCCCCGCCCAACATTCCCAGCAGGGCCAGACCTGCGCCCAAGGTAAGAAAAATCCGCCTGAAATCGCGCAGTCCGCCCCCATGACCGCCACCCTGCCGCAGGACGTCGATCACGGCCAGAGCGCACAAAGCCCCCACACAGCCAAACAGGGAGGTTGAAAATCCGATGCTTATCGAACCGGGGACTTGGGTGAAGGTATTGAGAAAATTACCAATAACGCCGGAGGCGACGGTTATGAATAGGCCTAGTCCGAGCCCGGCCCGGCGGCACAAGGGGAGCAAAAACAAAAGACCAAAGGCGACGTTGGACAAAAGATGCCCGCCTCCGGAATGTATGGTCAGAGATGTCGCACAGCGCCACCACTCGCCCATGTGCAGAACCCGGTAGCCGTTAAGCCCGAAATCATCCGCCCACTGGAACGCGGGCGGAAAACCGGGCAGGGAGAAGCCTGCCCAGCCCATGCGCAGCCCGTGCCAGGCGGCAAGCAGCAGGAGGAAGAAAAATACACCGGGCAGGTTGTCGTGAATCTTGGGCTTGAGAGCGGGCTGGGGCCGCTCCTGAGCCACGGCCTGAATTTCCCCGACCGCAACCTTGGACAGTAGCGCCGGCACATGGATGCGCGGTAAAAGTCCGTCCAGATGCACGACATGAGGGATGTTTTTGGCCTCAAGCACAAGCACCCAGCCGTTCAGGGCCGGGATGGGGCCGAGCGGCCCCCGATAGAGATCCGGGACAATGTTCACCCAGGTGCGGTCACCGACAGTGGCGGGCAAAGCGTAAAAGCAGGAACCAGAGCCGTCTTCGGACACCAGCAGGAACCTTTCATCTGATTTGATCCTGCGGCGAAAACGATTGTGCCTCTTGACCCAGGCGTCTTTTATTTCTTTTCGGGCTTGTGACATGTGTTTGGCGGCCCTGCCGACTGAGCGTGTTGCCGGGCGCTAAGCCCGTGGTTTGGTAATTTGGCTATATCGCATGAGGCCACAACGCACCGCCCGCAAGTCCGGAAAACACCGCCAGCGCAACCGGACTAACGCCCGGATATGTCCGGGGCAGCCCAACACGGCCAACAGGAACGAAACTCTGCGGCAAAGACCGGAAAAAGCCCGCGCCCCACCAAGACGGGCCGAAACGCGCGAGCAACATCTGCGTTACGCCCGGGCAGTAATCCCGAACAGCAATGCCTGAGCAGCAGCAATGCCTGACCCGCTTTGGCGATTTGCTGATTTTAACAGACTTTTCGCACATTGCAAAGAAGCCAGGCATCCTCGAAAAGAGGAGCTTTAACCCTCAATTACCGCAACACCTTCCCCGTGCCGCCGCCAGCCAAAACCGCCGGATGCAAAAAAATGACAAAATCATAAAAAAAGTGGTTGACGATCCGCCCTCAGCCAGTATAAGACACAGCTTCACGAGCGGCCACCGCTCGCGGCCAGCGTCCCCATCGTCTAGCTGGCCCAGGACATCGGCCTTTCACGTCGACGACAGGGGTTCAAATCCCCTTGGGGACGCCAAATTTAAAAGGCGCTTGCAGAAATGTGAGCGCCTTTTTCTGTTTTAGACCGGAAATGTAAGGAATGAAAGGCCGATGTCCTGGGCCAGCTAGACGATGGGGACGCGGGATGGAAGCGTTCTGCCCCACTTGTAGGCATAATCGGTCGGGATACAAATTCGGTCGGGATAAAAGCAGAGAAAGATCTTCTGGAAACAGGATTTGTCCCGATGCCCTCACCGCATCGACACAAAACTTAAAGCACTGTAGCTTAAGAAAAGGCCTTACAAGATTAGCGCCGTCACTGTTACCAGATTGTACATTGCCGCTTTAGGCTGTATGCTTGCTTAACTGTTTTTAAGGGCACCCCCTAAAAGTCAATCCATAGAGCATCTGAAGGCCACCATGCTCAACAGGCTCAAACATTTTTTATCAGGGATTTGTTTCTGTGATGGATCGCATAAACCGAGCCCATCTGAAAACGATGCGCCAATAGCCATCTTAAAAAATGAAAAATATTCCGTGCATACAGAACCATTTTTCTTTCACGAAGACCTGGAATATTTGAAAGAAATATTTTTAGGTGACCAGTCCAGCATCAAAAATGCGATGCCAAACTCGAGCAAAGACGCTATCCCTATTAGCGCATGTGGTATTAAACTAGACGACCTTGAAGAACAATTGCCTCTTACTGAAAAATATACATCTGTCGTAACAGGCACATACAGCTCTAGACTAGAAATGACTCCGTTTATTGCTTATGCAGGTGATTGTTTCACTCTTTTCTGCCTAATAGACAATAGCATCGTTACTGCCATATGGCTTGATTACGGATTTATTGATAAAACTGATAATGAATTATTCTTTTCTACGCTTAAATCCATTGGAAGCTTTGGTGATTTGCTGCTTGTAGATTGGACATGGGATCAAGTTATCAGAATCAACGACGATGATGATTTATCTGAATTTGCAAACTTCATGCAGGATAAATTAGATAGCCAATAGTCCCTTATTTTTATCTGCCTTGAAAAAGTTCAGAAAGGGACCCGGAATAAAAATATGTTAAGCTTAGGAGTAGGGAAAAACACATCTCCATGGTGGTGCTCTACCCCCGCAAAGCAGGCCGGAAGGCGGTCTACAGGCTATTTTCCGTTTTCCGCTTGCGAGAACTAAATATCCACCGGCGTAGGCATAACCTAAGTACGGCAACAGAAAATGGATACCAGATCTGCTACCGCAACATACGGTCTAGTGTCTCAAAACGTCCGGCATCTTTCCAAGCATCCCTGCACCCGACAACATATACCGCTTCTTTTGCCCGTGTAACTGCAACATTTAATAGATTAGGCGCTTTTCCAGCCCAAGCTCGGGCTCCAAGTTGTGATGCTTCGGGAGCGCCTAAAACAAAGATGACCGCCTCAGCTTCACGTCCCTGCACTGTATGTACTGTGCCTATGCGTTCGTTGACCCATTCCCTAGAACTTTCTACCCACCCATCAAGTACGGAGGAAGAAATCAGCAGAGAGCGCAGGCCGTTTTGGACATCCACAAAAGGAGTTACAAGATATACGTCGGGAGTACAGCCATTACGACGGATGGCCTGTAAAAGCTCCAACACGCGTTCCCCTTCCTGCGGGCACCACTTACCCAGGGCTCTGCCGGAGACATCCAGCCATCGCGATTTACCTGCTGCGCCGATAATTGACGAAGGTTTCGGTTGCTTTGCCTGAACCATCAAGTTTTCATAGGCAATTGCATTGGAAATGGAAAACATCGGTTCAGCGCACCTGCGATGAACAAGCAGAGGAACTCCAACTTCCCGCGTCCCATAAGGCGTTTCAAAGCTGCCAATATATCCTGTGCCGCGATCCGCCAAAGTTTGCGCCGACGCGCCAGGGGGATTATAGATATTCGTATCAACAAAGAAGTTGTCGCATATCTTTCCCGTCAGGCTCTCGGGCAGCACGACAATAGGTTCAATCTGCAAGGGGTCTCCAACCACAACAGCTCTTTTAGAGCGCAGTAACGCGCCGAGCGCTGCTTGCGGCAGGGCCTGCCCCGCCTCGTCAATGAGCAGCCAGCCCAGGTCCTCCTCTCCCAGTCCTGAAAACATATTGCCGGCAGATGCAAATGTTGTGGAAACGACAGGAACAATCAAGAAAAAAGTGGTCCACAGATCCGCAATGAGGGAATCTTTTTCAGGACTACCAAGGGATTTGGCGCCATAGTTCTCAAGAAAAACACCACAATTATGACGAATAGGTTTAGCCGCGCCGTCGACGAACGCCTTATGCAGAGCTAATGCCGCCTCAAAAAGATCGCCGCGCAATTTGGCTGTTTGGGCATCCAGCCACGGAGGTGTTGTTTGCCGTTCAGCGTGGCTCCTTAAAAAGAATGCCGCGTCTATACAGACACCGGAATGACCCGAAGCGAAAGCAGCATATTGTTCAGTCATCTGAGCGAGTTCTTTTGATAGTACCTGTATCGCTCCTGCATACTCCTTTACTTGATTTTCAAGAGCAGCCTTTTGCGCAACCGCCATATCATAATGCGACTTGGCTTGCTTGAATTCAGCTTGCGCGGAGTGCAGCTTTTCGCCAGTTTGTGTGTGGCGCGCTGACCACACCCTATAGCCGGATGGCGAAAACAGGCGACTGAAAAAACCTGGTTTTTCCGCCTCTACAGCCTTTAATTCGGCAGCGGCGGAGTTCAATAGAGACTGCGTACCGGCAAACGCGCTTTGTGCCAGAAGCAAATTCTCGCCCAAAAGGGGAAGTTGGGACTCAAGATAAGGCAGTTGTGCCCGCATCTCGTCAATTTTCGAGTGACGACGACAAATTTCGTCATATAGTTCATGAACTTTTTGCAGGTCTGCAAGGCGAATTTCCACGCTTTTGAGTGTCTGCTGAAACTGTTTTTGCGCAAGTTTCCATCGTGTAAGCGCGGCACTGTGATCTGCCGGTGGGTTTTCTTTTTGGATAATCGAGGGAATGCACTGCTTACCGTTGTCATCCATGTAGGTGACCGGTGTACCGCAGGCCTGCCGCAAATACCCCTGCATGCCGCAGTCCTTGTCCCACCAGAACGTCTGCCGGAAACGCGAACGGTTGGCGGCATTACCCAACACGGCGCTTATCATTCCCCACGTCCCGTCGGAAAAAAGCGCATTGGATACTGTGGAAAAATACCCGCCTGCGAAGCTATCCTCAGCGACGGCATCACGACCGGGCAGCTCGACGCTAACGTTTTCAACGGCTTTGTTGTTTGAGGATGCAACGACTATCTCAAAGCCGCGAAGCTTTCTGTCCACGGCGTACATATGAAGAAAAGCGCCGCCCCGCTTCAACTGATGCCCAGAATGTGTAAAAGCATCTTCCGGATCAGCGTAGTTTGCGAGGACCTTTGCCCGCTCGGTAATGATGGCCGCTACAATATCCCTGAGCAGTGTCGTTTTCCCTGTCCCAGGAGGGCCATTGACCGCAAGAATTCCGCCGTTTTTCAGATCAGACAACGCTATATTGACCGCGCACTGTTGTAGCGGGGCCAAAGGGTGCCGCCCCTTGCCTGGCCACGAAGCGGCTGGAAACCTGGAGGGTGCAAGAACACGCCTGACAGCATCCTGGTTTTGCATCAGGTTCCAACGCGTTTCTGGGGCTGTGACGCCTAAATATCGCTTTATATTACTGGGCAGTTCATTTCTCTGAGCCAAACCTTTTGCCCAGGCAAGGTCTTTGAGAAAAAAAGAATTGAGCAGCGCCGGATCCGGAACGTCCGGCAACGGATTCCACTGGTACATGCATAACGCGAAAGAAGGCTTACTCACCAGTTCGTCTGCAAGGTCAAGCGACCGCTTCAGCCAAGTGAATGCATCGAAAATGTTATCAGCCGTCAAGGGAAGCGCATTGCCGTCATCATCCAGTACCGCCAACCTGCCCGCCAGCGCTTCGACCAATTTTTGCTCTGCCAGAGGCCATTGCTCCAGGCGACGCAGATCTCCTGCCAGCGCGACCGGGACGCCCCAACCGAAACTGGAGATTACCGCAGGGCTTTGCCCAGCCAGTCGTCCTTCGCTATCGACCATGACGCTTGCAAGAACAGCTTCACCTCTTGCAGCGGGACGCTGCGCCCTGGTGTCCGTATAAACTTTGAGTAAAGCCTCTATAGCCGGCTCCATGGGTATAGTGCCAAGGATGATCTGATAATAGAGACGGTATCCCTTACGATATCGCTTAACTCCATCCTGCCAAGGCATCACGCCATTTGAAAACGGAATGACGTTTCTGGGGTTTCCGTCGCACAAAGTCTCTGGTTTGCGGAATGTTGCCGGAGACAGCACTTCCATGGCGGTCCAGGCGTTCAGGACCGCTTCGGGCTTGGAATATTTGTGTGAGCTCTCCATTGTCGGCGGCAAACCTAAAACCATGGGTTCGATCGATTCAGGAGATACCGTGATATTCCTGGTGGGTATTGCTGGATCTTCAATAAAATTTTCTTTTATTGGAGCCGCGGCCCACCCCTCTGGATTGGCACGTGGAGTGACCACATCCGATGATTTGCTTTGAGTGGGAACAGGTTTTTCAGGAGAAGCTGCCTTAGAAGCCTTTTGCGCTGTTTCTTCAGCGACGGCGAGGCGCTTTTTCAGGCGCTCAGCCCTCTGTGTCGTTCTGTGTTGAAGCTCTTCTCGGAGGAGCTTGCAGAAATTCGGATCACCTGATTCCTGTTCGAATTTTTTCTCAAGCTCGTCAATGCTGATCTTAAAAAAGGGTCTATAAGCCATATTTATCTCACAAAGCACTTATACTGGAAAACCAGCGCCAGGCGCTGTCGACATCAAAAAATTTAGCGCCGTAATTCAAATCACGCAGCTCTTTTGGAATGAGCGCATCGTGTTTTTCATTGAATGATATGCGCTTTTCTTCTTCCGCAACATGCAAAACTTCCCAGCGCTTTCCGGCGAACAGAACAAGCCGACCAACAGCCAGAGGCATGGTTACAGGAATGGAACCCAAGGATCCGCCTTCATGCTCCAGTCGGTATTCTTCCGGCGTGTTGAACGCGGTGTAAAACGTGAAGTGCCTGATCATTCGCTCGCCGCGAACGCCGAGTATGAGCAGGCTGTCATGCATTAGATTATTGTGCATGCCATAAAATGGCAACCTAAGAAAGCCTTATCGTGCTTGAATAATCTGGGGGCTGCTCCTCAAGAGTGAACCCGCGCAGGAAGCGCCATTCAAAAAACATTCACTGGCCATCAATGATGATTTTCTATATAATTTAGCATATTGCGGCAGGGCAAAAGCCCTTGTGAATACGGAATCAATTTGTCCGCGGCAAAGGCGCCGCGCTCTCTTGCGGGGAAAGGCGAGTCGAGCTACCTTGAGCAAGGCGACTTGCTGCATTTAAACTCTTGGGCCTCTCTTTCCTCATCGGCCATTTTGTGCGTTCACCTGCTCAAGCCAGGATGACTGTATGACAGCCAAGCGGAACCGTAAAATTATCGCCTTTGCCATAAGAGCTTTCTGGGGCTTTGTCACCATTATGTGGGTCGGCGGCGGTTTATTCAGAAACCTCTCTGTCGCGTTTGGCGCTTCAGAGAGCGGCTACACATCATTCCTGGGGCTGGTCACATTATTCGCCTTCATCTTGTGGGCCGTCTGGAGCGCATACATGAGCCGGCTAACAAGCCTGACAATCAAGCCGTATTCGCGGCAAACGCTTATCGGGCTTCGGGGAAAGTATAAAGAATGGTTCAAGGCGGTCAAAAAAAAGCCGGAATCAGACCTTGCCGAGAGCAAGCAAAAATCCGCCATCCCGGCGTTTCCGGGCCGGGAATGCTCCCTGCCTGACACACTTGCCCTTTTGCCGGATGAGGAAGTCTTGCTGGGCAAGATAGCCGACGCGTTTGATATTGATGACGCCGAGTTAATGAACAGCACCCTGCCCCATTGCATCTTTCTGACCAACAAGAAGACAAAGGTGGCCTATTTTTTAATAATCGCCAAAAGCGCTCTTGTGTCCCTTCTCCTCACCGGGGTTCTAAACACTTTATATATAATTCCGCTGGGGATTCTCTTTCTTGCTTCGCTTTGCCTGTGTGCTTTGGCTGGAGTGGAAGCTTTTTGAGGCAACCGACTGCCAACTCTGGACATTTCATATTTTTCTGCCTTGACCGGGCCGATTGCTGTTCAATAAGGCCGGCAAAACCACCTTGTTTTTTTATACTTAGAGCGCTATGGGAACGGAAAACTTTTCCAGAACAGGCGTCCGGGAGGGCTGGCGATGCTCGGTTTGATATGGAAAAACTTGCGGGGACCGGTCGCGATTTGCGCAGTGCTTGCTCCATTGTCCATGGTTCTTGAGGTCTTTGCCGATATTCAACAGCCGAGGCTGCTGTCCGAGATCATTGACATCGGCGTTGCCTCGGGAGATCTTTCGTTTGTCCTGAATTCCAGCATCAAGATGATTTCTTTTTCCCTGGTCGGCCTTCTGGCCGGGGTGGCCTGCGCAGTCCTGACCACCTATTCCTCGTCTCAAATGGCGGCCAGCATCCGGCAGGCTCAATTTGAAAAGATACAGGCGCTTTCTTTTGCGGAAGTAGACTCTTTCAAAACATCATCTCTCATAACCCGCCTGACCAACGACGTCACCCAGATGCAGCAGCTTCTGGAAGTTTTGCTGCGCGGCATTCGGGCCCCCCTTTGGAGCATCGGGGCCGTGGGCATGGCTTTTTTCCTTAGCCCAAAGTTGGGCATAGTGCTTTGCCTGTCTGTTTTGATACTGATTTTAGGCGTGTTTTTGGTCATCAACAGGTCCACATCGCTTTTCGGAAGAGTTCAGGCTGAAATTGACAACATGGGAACTGCTGCCCGCGAGAACCTTCTCGGCGTAAGGGTGGTCAAGGCGCTCACGCTTGAGAAAAAACGATTTTCACTCTTTGAAATCATAAATAAGGCCCTTCAAAATAGCAGTATCAAGGCCCAATCCACCGCCTTTTTGCTTTTGCCCCTGATAACGCTGATCATGAATCTCAGCGTGGTGACCGTCTTGTGGTTTGGCGGCAGAATGAGCATAGCCGGCTCGCTGCCCGCCGGAAAAATCATGGCCTATGTAAATTACCTGCTCCAGTTGGCCTACACCTGGAGCATGCTGGCCCTGAGCATGGCGGTATTGTCCCGGGCCGCGGCCTCGGCGCGGCGCATCTCACAGGTCATGAATACTCCCCCAAGCGTCGTTGACCCAACACGGGAAAAGCACCCCGACGGCAGCGCCCTCACCTTTGACAATGTCAGTTTCGGTTATGCGGACGGGGAATGCACCCTTAAGGAAATTTCTTTCACAATTCCTCCGGGCAGCAAAGTCGGCCTGATCGGCGCCACAGGAAGCGGCAAAAGCACCATCGCCGCCCTTGCGGCCCGTTTTTATGACGTCACCTCAGGCGCCGTGCGCATCGGCAATGTTGATGTGCGAGACATGCGCCAGGATGATCTAAGGCGCATCGTCGGCCTGGTTCTGCAGGACAGTCTGCTTTTCTCGGGCACAGTGGCGCAAAATCTTCGCTATGGAGACGAAAACGCGCAAGACGAAGAATTATGGGCAGCCCTAGACGCCGCCCAGGCCGGCTTTGTGACGGATCTGCCCGAACATCTGGAATCCCGGGTCGAGCAACGGGGAACAAACTTTTCCGGAGGCCAGAAGCAACGCCTGAATATTGCCCGCACCCTTGTGCGCAAGCCAAAAGTCCTGATTATGGACGACTCTGCCAGCGCCCTTGATCTGGCCACCGAAGCCCGGCTCAGAGAGGCCGTTGCCAGGTGGATCAACCCCGGCTCTCTATTCGTTATTACCCAGCGAATCTCAAGTATAATGGATTGCGATTTCATCCTTGTTCTGGACAACGGGCAAGTCACGGGCAGCGGAACCCACCGCGAACTTTTGCTAAATAATGATATTTACAAATCAATAGCCGTGTCCCAACTGGGAGATGAGGTGCTAAAATGAGCCAGACCAGATCTGAACAGTCAAAATTGTCAAGGCCTGGCTCGCGTTTTCCTGTAGGCTCAGCGCCAAAGGGCCAAGAGTCCAGGATGGTTGCAAGCAGGATCTGGGGCTATCTGAGATCCAGGTGGAAAACGATTGCGGCTGTATTCGCGCTTTCGCTGGCGACCACCGTCATCACAATAGTGGGAACACGCCTGACCGGATATGCGGTGGACGCCTACATCACGCAAGGCGATCTGCAGGGTCTGGCCGAGATCTGCCTGACACTGCTCGCGATTTACCTGATAGGGGTCGTAGGGACGTATCTGCAGAACACGCTTATGATAAAAACTGCCCAGCGCGCCGCAGCCGACATTCGCAAAGACCTTTTTGCCAGCATGCAGGCGC
This sequence comes from Desulfovibrionaceae bacterium, assembly GCA_031551565.1. GTDB lineage: Bacteria > Desulfobacterota > Desulfovibrionia > Desulfovibrionales > Desulfovibrionaceae > Frigididesulfovibrio. The sequence goes on from JAVBNM010000044.1 coordinate 15,889, forward strand.
TTCCTCTCAGGTATTACGATACCCACAGCAGCGGCGACCTCATGAGCCGTCTGACCAACGATGTCGACAATATTAATACAGCCCTTTCCCAAAACATGGTGCAGTTTTTCACGAGCATAATCATGATCGTGGGCATGCTCTTGGCCATGATTATCCTAAGCCCGTTCCTGACTTTGATCTGCCTTGTCACCCTGCCCTTAACCGTAATCACTTCCCGGGTTATTCTGCGTCTGGCCCAACGTTTTTACGGCATACAACAGCGCGAATTGGGAGAGATGAACGGCTATATTGAAGAAATGATCTCCGGACAAAAGGTCGTTCGCCTGTTCGGGCACGAAAAGATGGTGCAGGCCTCTTTCGACAACACCAACACCCGCTTCGCAATCAGCAACTTCAAGGCCATTTGCATGAGCAACCTGGTCGGTCCGCTCAACAACTTTGTGAACATCCTGGCTTACATCGCGGTGTCCGCTGCGGGCGGCGCAGCCATCATAAACGGTTCCGGGGGCATCACCGTTGGCGTTATCCTCTCATTTCTGATGTATATGCGAAATTTCACCATGCCCATCAACAACATTCTCATCCTGATCAACACCTTGCAACTGGCCAGCGCCAGCGCCGAACGCGTTTTCGAGCTCATGGACGAAAAAGAAGAAGCAGACAGCCCCGGTGCTGCTGCCATTGAAGGCATCCGCGGCGACATCGACATGGACATACAGAGCTTTTCCTATGTACCAGAAAAAAATGTGCTGCGCGGGGCTAAAATTTCCGCCCAAACAGGCCAGACCGTGGCCATCGTCGGCCCGACCGGTTCCGGCAAAACCACCATAATCAACCTCTTGACCAGATTTTATGACCTTGACGAGGGAACCATCCTCATTGACGGGAAAGACGCGCGCACCCTTACCTTAAGCAGTCTGCGCCGCTCCATCGCCGTGGTCCTTCAAGACACCTTTCTATTCTCCGACTCCATTCGCGAAAATATCCGCTACGGCAGACCAGCCGCCACAGATCAGGACGTGGAAGAAGCCGCCAAAAAAGCCCGCGCGCACGAGTTCATCTGCTCCCTGCCCCATGGGTATGACACCATTCTCGTCGACAACGGGCGAAACATCTCCCAAGGGCAACGCCAGCTTCTGGGCATCGCCCGCGCCATTGCCTCCGACGCCTCTGTGCTCATCCTGGACGAAGCCACCTCATCCATCGACACACGCACGGAAATGCTCATCCAGCAAGCCCTGACCGAGCTGACGCGGGGCAAAACCACCTTCATCATCGCCCACCGCCTCTCCACCATCAAAAACGCGAATAAAATCCTGGTCATCAACAACGGCCAGGTGGTGGAATCAGGCACCCACACCGAGCTTATGGCAAAACGCGGTTTCTACGAAGAACTCTACACCGCCCAATTCAAAGGGTTTGCAATTTAGGCGACAGACAAACCTGGGAGAGGCTTCTGATGACCTCGCAATTTCGCTCATGCGGACAATAAAACGCCTTGTCATGTCGGACGAGCCGACTTGCTACGGCCTCGCCTTTCGCGCCTACCAACGACTTGTCGCGCCCGAAGCCCCTTGCATTCGCTCGCTGTAAGGAAATCTCCTATGCCTAAAATGCGAACCCGTAACGGTGGCGCATAACAATATATTCTGTGTCTATTCCATTGGCCGGGGTTGCGTTAGTTGGGGAGGACGACGCAACAAGCAACGCCTGGGCGAACAATACGCAAACGTCACTCATGCGCGCCTTTCATCATCTGGATGTAAATCATCAACGCTTTGCGCGAGGATACGTTGAGCTTGCGATAAATGTTCTTGTTGTGGGACTTGACGGTATTGATGGAAATGTAGAGAAGCTCCGCGATTTCCGAAGCCGAGCGCCCTGCCATATATAAATCGAAGACGCTTTTTTCCGCTTTGGAAAGTGTGGCGATGTTTTTCTCGAATTCGTAGAATCCGGACATGTCGATGTCGCGTCCGCCGGAGCCGCTTTGGACGGAACCTTCCTGGCCAAGGCTGTTTTCAGGAGAATCGCCCTGGCTGGAGCTGTTTTCCGCAGCGCCGCCTCCGGCGGCCCCATCTTTCGCCCGGTCGTTGGCGGCCAAAAACTCCAGCAGGTCGTCTATTTCCTGAATGTTCGTCTTGCGCGCCGCGCCGGATTTGATGGCGTCAATGCCGGCCAGCAGCGGCACCACGCACTTACGATTGATATACCAGCACAAAGCCGCGGCCAGGGCCAGAAAAACCGCGCAGCACACCGCAATTCTCAGATAGTTTTTCCTGATGGCGCGGTCGTACTCCTCCTTGGGCATAAAACAGGCCGCCACCCATGTTTTTCCCTCGTCGCCGGAAAGGGGCGACAAAGAGATTTTCTTGTACATCCCCACAAATTCCCTGCCGTCCTCCAGCGTGAAGATGTTCAGGCGGCCGTCTTTTCTTTTCAGTCTCAACTCTCCGCCGCCCAATTCGGCGAAGTAGCCCGAGGCCGCTCCTGATTCCAGGCCTGTTCCAACGTGGATGACATTGTCGCTCTTCTGGGCGATCAGGCCGCTTATGCGCTTGCCCCGCCCTTCGCTCGCCGGATGCGTCAGCTTGAAAAAGATGGCGCTGATTTCAAAGCCGCAAACGCCGTAGACCTGGCCGCCTTTTCCCACAATGGGCACAAATAGCAGCATGACGCGTTCCCAGGTGCCCTGCAGGCGGATGACCGGAGAATAGTAGTAGCTTTCCCTGAGAGTTGCGGAGGCCTTGCCCAGCACCATGCGGTAAAATGGCTTGCGGTTGGTGGTGAACTCAAGCTCCCACTGGTTGTGGAAAATCAATTTGTTTTCCAGTCCCACTTCGTGCGCGCCCCTGGTCCAGAGCATCTCCGGGTTGACGGGATTGGACGCGTTTATGTTGGCAAGCTTCAAATACAGGCCGCAGCGGGAATGCTCGCTGCCGGGCAGAGAGCTGTTCACAGTGGCGTCGAAAATAATGAAAGCGCCGCTGCAATCGGTGATAAGCATGGAGTTGCGCAAGATATCAAAGGTGTTGCGCTCAAGAGCCGCAATAAGGCCGGGGTTGTCGGAAACGTCGGCAAACCCGGCCTTGTGTTCGGCCAGGGTTCTTTCCACCTCCTTGGCCACCTGGCCGGAAAGCTGAATGCCCCTGGCCGCCGTGTTGCCGAAATAGGTGAAGAGGTGGTCCTCGTAGCGTTCCAGATGCCCGCGCAGGTCTTCCTTGGCCTTGCGGCCGGGGGAAACGTCAAGGACAAAAAAGAGCAAAAGCATGCCCCCAAGCAGCACCAGGGCCAGCACGGAAAGAAAGAGGAAAAGCCGCCAGCGCAGAACAATGCTGCTCCTGTCGGCGCCCTTGGGCATCTTTATGATTTTCCTGACTTTCGCAAACATATGGTTACGGAAGCGCCGGCTCCATTCCCTGTTCCATCTCTTTGAGCATTTCTCGGACGAGATCCGCCGAAATAGACGCGCCTGTTTGCGCCAGCGTTCTGTATTTGATGAAAATTTCGCGTTGAGTCTCGCAAAAGGTCTCTTCAACTTCACCATAGCGCTCGAAAAAGGACGGCACATAAAAGGCGTGAGTCGCGTAAATGTCGCTGACCGTGGCGTACAGCTCTTTGTAAGTCTCATTGGCGAAAGGGCCTGCCTCGCCGCCGAGCAGAGCCCGGCATGCGCTTTCCTTGACGGGCAGATAGCCGGTGGACGTGGCAAAAGGCAGGTTGTTTTCCGTTTCCGTCAGCCAGCGGCCGAAGACGGCGGCGGCCTGTTCCTTTCGCTTTGTGGATTTGATTACTCCCAGCCCGCCGCCCCTCTGAACGGCAAGGGGCTTGCCCCCCTCAAAGCCGGGGACCGGCAGGATCTTCAGGCGCAGGGGCATGGTCGTGTTGTCCGGAAAGATGACCTTGTCTCTGAAATAGAGCAGAGAGGCAGTGGATTCAACGCCGCACAAGGCCTCCCCGGTCATCATGGCCGTGGTCGAATAGCCGTCGAGAAGGCAAACCCCGCCCGCTGCCGCGCATTCGGCCAGCATGCCCCAGGTTTTCCGGAACTGTTCATCGCGGAAATTGATCTTCCCGTCCTTGAAAATATCCCCTCCCAGAGAAGCTGTGTTGAGCATGCTGTAGTACAGCCAGTCGTCATACTTGAAAAACGCCTTGCCCCCGGACCATTCATAATAGCGCCCGGCCGCGCGGAACATGCCTTCCCAGGTGGAGAGATCCGCGTAGGTTATGCCGGTATCGCGGGAAAAGCCGTCAAAGATGGTGGCGTTGAGGAAAAGGGCGTTTGTCGATTTGGCGACAGGCAGCAGCACCAGGCGGCCGTTCACCTTGCCCTCTTCCACAAAGGAGGGGACATATTCGCCGATAATTTCATCGGGCAGCAGATCCGCCCAGTCCATCATGCGTTCCGGCCCGATGGCCAGCACGGTTTTGGGATAGGTGACGAACATGTCGGGCAGGCTGCCCGCGCCAGGCTCCCTTCTGGCGGCGGCCACCAGGGCGAAATGAATGTCTGTGGAGTTGGAAATGGAAGTGACGCTGACCACAATGCCTTTTTCCCGGCCCAGCGTCCGGTTGAAGCGCTCCACCAGGGCGTTCATGGGGCTGTCGGCCTGTGCGCCGAAGACGTGCCAGAAGGTCAGCGTGACGGGCTTGTCCGGGTCAAGGGAAGACGATTCCGAACACCCGGACGGCAAGCAGAGAAAAACCATAAAAGCCCACAGCGCAAAAACGCTTCTCTTCACAGGCGCTCCGGTGGTTCTGGACTTTCTTGCCGCAACGCGGCAAAAGGCAGTCGCCCCAATGACGACCTGCCAGGTTTCGACATCTTTCCTGGGCATGTAATTATGACGCGCCGACGCCAAATCGTGTACGAATTAAATAAGAAGACATCCACGTGTCCTGGGATGAGAATACAGGAAAAAAGCTATGTTAACAATACTGAATCCGGCCTCAAGGCTCCGTCCTCGTTGATTCGACGCCCGCGAAAGGCCCGGTTTTGCGGCAATCGCGCCAATGAGGGCTGAGCCTGGTCGCCCCTGCGGATGAAAAACTTTGCCGCATCCATGATCTGACGCATGATGCGACGCAGCTTTCCGGGGCAGAGCCATCACCCTCCGGCTGCGCTGAACTGACTAGCGGCTGTGATTGTTCTTTTGGCGTTTCGCCCAGCCGTGCATCAAAGATGATAGCCCGGCCGCTTCGCCCGTGGCGTCATTTGCGCTCCAGCCGGACTATTTCAGACCAGTCCGAGAGCAGCAACTGTTTGGCGCCTGTATGCTTCTCGCCGTAAATGAGGTAGGAGCGCAGGCGAAATTCCAAAGGCAGGCCCTCAAGATTCAGGCCGCCGTTTTTATCCAGCCGCTCGCCAAACTCAAGCTCCGGCGCGCTGAAACGCAGCGTGGTCTGCGGCTCCAGGGCCTCTCCCTGGGCAAAGCTGAATTTCAGGCAGCCGCCCGAGTCGTCCTGCAGGTGCCACTGGCCGCCCTGAACGCGCCAGTCAATCTGGAAGCCCTGCTCAAGCAACTCCATGCCTGCGGCTTCCAGGTCGCCGTCCTCTGCTGATTGCTGCCAGATTAAGGATTCAGGGGAAGGAGTGACCAGGGCGTCAAAATGAGCGGGATTGCGCCAGTCAGGCTGGTTCGCGCCGTTTTTTGGGGTGAGTTGCACCATGACCGGCGGCGCAAGCTCCATAGGGTAGTCCACTGCCTTATAGGAACGGGTCTGCTCAGTTTCCTCCGCGGTGTTTAGCAAAACATATGGCGTGTCCCGCCCGTTCATGTCCACCACCAGGGCCGATGTGACTTCCAGATGGTCCAGGGGCAGACGCCCGCCTTTTTCGCTCACCTTGGCGTTGGCCAGAGTCAGCAGGCAGACGCTTTTACCGGTCGCCAGCAGGTGGGGCATTTCCGGGTTGCCGTCGCCGTCCGGGTCATACTCGCCGACAAGGTCGTGTTTGTCCGAATACGGCTCGTCTGGAGAGGCTTTGTCGATGTATTCCTGAAACGCCTTCAGGTTTGGATTTGCCTTGACAAAGGAGATCTTGGGCTTCTCCAGGTTTACTTGAGACTGCTGCGCCGCGAAGGCCGCTGCCGGCACAGGCAAAAACAACAGCACAAAGAACATGAGCGCGCTTTTCTTGAGCATGGAAGAACCTCGTTATTTATTCTTGTTGAAAATCAGATCTTCGTCGTTGTTGTCGCCGCCGTTCATGAGCAGGCTCCCATCCACGTTGGTGTCCCATATCCAGGTGTAGCTGTGGCCTGGCTGATATTCCCTTTTCTCGGCGCGAAGCGCTTCCCTCGCCTCGTCGATGCCGCTGGCCGGGCTGAAGCCGGCGGGTGGCTTTACTTTGGCCTCTTCCACGTCAAAGCATTCCACCCTGTCGCCCGCCACGCGGTACGAACCGCGCTGTGCGTGCAGGGAGGCGTGTGAGCTGGAGCAAATCACGCGTTCCAGGGTGAATTTGCCGTCATTGGAAAAGGTCAGATCCTGCCGCATCCTGAGCATGTGGGGAATCGAGCCCGCGCTACGCCTGTTTTCCCAGGAACCGACAAGCTTGCCGGGATCAGGGGCGGGCTTTCCCGCTCCTTTGTCTTCAGCGATTTTTTCATATTCTTCGCCGAAAATGACCAGCTTGGAGCCGGCGAATTTGAAGGCCCGCCAGGATTGGGACTGTGTTCCGTAAAACCAGATCTGCTGGCCGCCGTCGCCGGTTTCCTGGACGGTGAAGCGGGAACCGGTAATCTTGTCGACAATGGGCTCGGAACCCAAGGGAATGTAGGTGTCGTTGATTTCAAAGCTGCCGTCCGGTCTGAAGGTATACTCCTTGATATACGCCGGGGTGCTGGAACCGCTGTGATAATCGACAAAACGCCAGACGCCGAGCAGTTTGTCTTCCGGCGCGGCCTTGACGGCGTCCGGGGCCGGCTCCGCCCTGGAGGGGATGGGGGCGCGGGCCTGGATGTCGAATGGCTTGAAAATCTCGTCCTGGGCCTTGTTGTCGCCGCCGTTCAGAAGCAGGCTGCCGTCAACGTTTGGCTCCCAGGTCCAGGCGTAATCATTGTAAGGCTTATACTCCTTTTCCATGGCTTCCAGCTCTTGCCGCACCTTGCCGAAGTCGCAGGCCGGGCCGTAGTCGCCGCAGGCCTCAAGACCGGCCTCTTCGACGCCAAAACATTCCAATTGGCCTGCGCTCACGCGGTAGAACCCGCGCTGCGCGCGCAAAGAAGCCCGCCCGGGCGCGTTGATTACGCGAAGCGACGTGAATTTGCCGTCAGCGGTGAAAGTGAGTTCCTGCATAAGCTGAATAGTATTGGGGAGCTGATTGACGCTCGTATAACGCTCCCAGGCGCCGACAGGCCCGGCGGGATTGAGCGCGGTCTTGCCCGGGCCTTTCCACTCGGCGATTTTTTCAAATTCCTCGTTGTAAATGACGATCTTTTCGCCGGAAAACTGGAACGGGCGCCGAAACTCACAAGACATGACCGCCGGCGCGTAAAACCAGAGTTGCTGGCCGTTGTCGCCGGTTTTCCGGATTTTGTAACGCACCCCCTCCTGCTTGACGACTTTCTTTGTGGTGCCGGGGAGGTTCGGCAGTTCGGTGTTGACGATTTCAAAACTGCCGTCCGGCCTGAAGGTGTAATCCTCCATATGCAGGGGCTTTTTGGGGTCAGAACTCGAATATCTCGTATGCCGCCAAGTTCCCAGGAGGCTATCCTCCGGCGCCGGGACGGCGGACTGGACGGGGGATAGCTCCAGCGCGCTTTTGCCGGACGGAATGTTCCCGGGCGGGACCAAAGTCTTGTCCGCTTCCGGCGCCGTCTTGGCCGCCGGAACAACTTGCCCGGCCAAAGACGGTTCCGCTTTGGCGGGCGCGGGTGCGGCATCCTTGCTGATTTCAAAAGGCGCTTGCGCCAGAATAGCCAGATCCCTTCCGGCGCCGGCGTTTATGAACACCTTCATGTCGTACAGGCCTTCACGCCCCGGCCCGATGATCCGGCCGGAATGACCGCCGGCCTTGAGCAGTTTCTGGACATTGGCGTATTCCACATACCCAGGCTGGTTGGCCTTGGTAAAGGAAACGTAGATGCCGTTGAAGCTCGGAACCTTCACATGCTCGGGCTTGATGCCGGTGACGGTGAAGGGAATGCCTGCTCCGGGCGGAAAGCGCTCCCCTTCCAGCGTTATGGATACGCCCGAGCTGCCCAGCCATTCGGGGCAACGGCCGGCCAGGGCGGCGGCAGGCGGCAGGAGAAGAAGCGCAAAGACCAAGGCTCCAGGCAGGAAGCTGCGCAGAGGAGTGAGTTTTTTTAGCATGTTGCAATCCCCCTGAAGGACATGTCCGCCATTTTTCTTGGCTATCCCCGCGCTGTTGCGGGAACGCCCGCGACATTCACGCCGGAACGTTCCCGCAATGAACGGCGGCGTCTGAAAAAAGCCGGGGCTTAGTGCTGCGGCTTTGTATTAAACCAGTGAAAGGTAGCCGGAAAGGGGTGCAAGGGAAATCACCCCAAGGGTGATTTTGCCGGAAAAGCTCAATGCAGCAAAGGAAAATGACAGAATGCAGCGCGGCGGCAAAGGCATGGTTGCCGTTGCCAGGGCCCATGAATGCCAGGCCGCCAATCATTTATACTTCAACCTGAATAGCCGCGAAATCGTTCGGCATCGCGACTCGCAGAGCCCGCCAGCCGCAACAGCCGGTTGTAATTGACTTTATTCTCAGTGGAGCGTACGCTTAAACATACCTATACTGCCACAACAACAGAACGAGCATTTATAGTCAGTTGGGTCCGCTGGAAGAGGTGGCGTGCTTTTGGAGAAAGACATGAAAAAAAAAGTGCGGGTTCCCCGCCAGATAAAGAGCCAGTTGGCCAAAGAGAAAATTCTCAGGGCCGCGTTCACGCTGATTAAAGATCACGGATACGAATATCTCACCGTCAGCGGCATTTGCGACGCTGCGGGAGTTTCCGTGGGCTGTTTCTATCATCATTTCAGCAATAAGGACGATTTGCTCGCCCGCCATAACGCCTCAATATTCAGCCAATATCAGCGGCAATTCGAGGAAAACGTCACCCCCGACATTATCGAGACCATCGTAAACAACAACGCCGTGTTCAATGAATATTCCCTGGAACGCGGGCTGGCCTTTATGCGGGCTTTGTTCAACCCCGCCAACAAGGGCCTGTATGCGCGGCAAAGGGCCGTTCCGGATCCCGAAGGCACTTTGCCGATTATGGCTAAAAACTTCGAGGAACTCACCAAGGCGCAAAAACGCGGCCATATCAAAGACGACGTAAACCTCACGGAGTGTGTCCAGGATGTTTACACACTGGCAAAATGCTGTGTTTTTGAGTGGTGCGTGTCGGAGGGAACCCTCGATTTGCAGGCACTGTCTGGCAGAATATTCAGGCGCTACCTTATGTCTGTGGTTACGCCTGAATATCTCAAAGAGTTTGGCAAATGACGCAAATGCTTGGGCCCTAGGGGCCAGTCAGCGTTAACCAGAGCGAAGCGCGCCGCCGTCAAAAAATCCAATATATAACGGCCTTGACTATAGAAAGCCCGGCTAATGAGCCGGGCTTTCTGAGTTTATATCACACTAACAGAATATATTCTGATTTTAGTTGACCCTTTTTTAAAAACAGAATATGTTCTGAACACGTTCTGTTTAACAAGCTCCAACCTTCGCCAGCAGTGACCGCAGACCAACCATAATGCGGGTTCCAGGCATGTCCAGGGGCAGAGAAAAAACGCCGGCTTCCAGATTGTCCCCCGTTTCTTTTGACATTGGCAGTAACAAACTATCCATGTGAGGTATCACTTATGTCTCAAGCAGCCACATACCAAGCACCGGAACGACTGACTTGGCGCACGGTCGTCTCCATTTTGAGCATCAATTTAATGATCCTGATGTGCTCTGTGGACGTCAGCGCGGTGAACATCTCCCTTAAAGCCATCATGTCGGATCTGAACGCCTCGCTTGGCTCCGTCCAATGGGTTGTGATCAGCTATATGTTGGCCATAGCCTGCCTTTTGCTGCAATTCGCCAGGCTTGGCGATCTGCGCGACAAGAAGGCCCTGTTCTTCACCGGCGTGGCCATATTCACCGCCTCTTCCGTTGCCTGCGGTCTCTCGCCCAGAGCGGAGGCGCTGATCGTAGCCAGGGTATTCCAGGGCATTGGGGCCGCCATGTGCCAATCTCTGGCTGCGGCAATCATTGCCGAGATCGCCGGGCCAAAGTTCCGGGGGCGGGCCATGGGCATGTTCGTGGCCTTTTTCTCCGTCGGCCTGATGGTTGGCCCTTCCGTGGGCAGCATGTGCGTGTATTTATGGGACTGGCGGGCCATATTCTTCATCAACATCCCCATCGGCGTCGTGGCCCTGTTTTGCATTTACAAGTTTGTCCCGCGCCTTGTGCCGCCGTATAGCAACCAGAAGTTTGACATCCCCGGGGCTGTCCTGACCATCATCGCCCTTGGCTCATACAGCCTGGCCCTGACGCTGGCCCAGCGGCTTGGTTTTGACAACAGATACGTCATCGCTCTCTTCTGTACGGCAATTGTCGGCATATTCATCTTTGTCCAGGTGGAAAGAAGGGTCAAGTACCCGATGATCGCCCTGGGCCTATTCAAGAATCCAATCTTCACCCTGAATCTGCTTGTCAACTTCCTGTCATTTTTTACAAGCACGGCCAACACCATCCTGCCGCTCTACCTGATGCAGGGCAGGGGATTTTCAGTGCAGATAGCCGGCTTTTACCTGATGATCCAGCCTTGCGCCATGGCCGTAATCTCCTACTTCTCCGGCTGGCTGGCCGATACCTATGGCACGCGCATAGTAAGCTTCGTCGGGTTGGCCATTTTGTGCACCGGGGCCTGGCTGATGTCCGGGCTTGGCGTTGACACCCCCTGGTGGAGCATCGCGCTGCGCAGCCTGTGCATCGGCGTGGGCGTCGGCATCTTCCAGAGCGCCAACAACTCCTCGGTTATCGGCGCCGCACCCAGAGAATCCCTGGGCGTGGCCTCGGGCTTGCTGACATACACCCGCGTGCTTGGCCAGGGCAGCGGTATGCCCATGGTCTTTACCGCCTTTGCCATAGGCGCGTCTTCCGTGGCTCCCATAGCCGTGCGCAACGACTTCACAAGCAGCCCCCCGGCAGCCATGGCGGCCGGCATTTCCACGACGTACGTCCTTCTTGGCATCAACCTGCTGGTCTGCCTGACCCTGGCTGCCATTGCCTGGAGGATTGAGTCCCGCCGGGAAAAGGCGAGATTGCTTCAGGAAGGCATGAGTCAGGCATAGCTTGAAGAAGTGGAGCGGCCCGGCTTGCCAGCCGGGCCGCTCCATAAACTTCGGCAAAAAGGGTATGCGCCGTATTTTACGCCGGCTGCATGTGCTGTTGTGAAAACGCGACCCGGATTTCGGGCGATTCGGGCTGAGACAGCGCGGCAACGTGTTTTTCGACCAGGCTGGCGCGTTTGTGCAATCCGGTGTCATTGGCTATCTGGATGTTCAGGCCGGGACGGGCGTTCAACTCGAGGATCATCGGGCCTTTGGTTTCGTCAAGGACAAGGTCCACACCGATGTAGCCAAGGTTGACGAGTTCGTAGCAACGGGTGGCGATGTCCATGAACTTGTCCCAATAGGGCACCTGAACGCCGCTTACAGGAGAGCCGGTATCCGGATGGCGGTCAATCTTGTCGTTGAGCCAGGTGCCGTTCAGAGTCGTGCCGGTAAGAAGATTCAGCCCCACGCCTATCGCGCCCTGGTGAAGGTTGGCCTTGCCGTTTGACTGCCGGGTGGGCAGCCGGAGCATTGCCATGATCGGATAGCCAAGCAGGACAATGATGCGGATGTCGGGAACGCCCTCGTAGGAGATGCTCTTAAATACAGGGTCCGGCTTGACGCGATATTCGATTATGGCCTTGTCCCTGGCCCCGCCGAGAGAATAGATGCCCGTGAGGATGTTCGAGAGCTGATACTGCAACTCCGAGTAGGCGATCATGCGCCCGGAGACTGTCTTGTAGCGCAACTTGTCGAACCTGTCGGAGATGACGATGATCCCCTCCCCGCCAGAGCCGTGGGCTGGCTTGATGACAAAGTCGGTGCGGTCTCCCAGGATTTCGTCAAGCCTTTTTATCTGGTGCTCGCTGTCAATCACGCTGTAGAGCTCGGGCACGCTGATGCCCGCGGCGATGGCCCGCTCCTTGGTCAGGATCTTGTCGTCAACCAGGGGGTAGAAACGCCGCTTGTTGTACTTGATGATGTAGCCGGCATTGCGCTGGTTTATGCCCATGATGCCCCGGCTTTTCAGGGCGCGCCACGTCTTGGACAAGGAGATCATATCGCCATCCCCATCAGCCCTTGTTGATCAGCGACCGGAAGCGGAACAGCTCGCTTAGGCGGTAACCGCGATATCTGCCGATGCCCAGCATAATGACGATCAGGACCAACAGGCTGGCCGGAAAGGTGAACACGAAGTAACTCAGCCGTTCTATGTTCAACACCAGATAGACCAGGGAAGCGGCGACAAGGGTGCCGATAATCACTTTAAAGGCATTGGCGCCGCCCCGCTCTTCCCAAGTGATGGACAAGCGCTCGATGGACATGGTCAGGATGACCATGGGAAAGAGGGTGACGGACAAACCCCTGGTGAATCCGAGTTTGTGACAGAGCATGCTCGAGGCGATGATCAGCATTATCACGCAGGAAAGGACCACGCCCAGCCGCGGCAGCATCTGGAGTTTCAACTGCTCGAGATAGCCTCGCAAGAGCAGGCCTATGGAAACGATGATGCAGAAGAACACTATGCCCACTGTCAGTCCTGTTTCCCGGAAGGCCAGGGCGATCAGAACCGGCGTGAAGGTGCCAAGCGTCTCAATGCCGACGATGTTTCTGAGCAGCAGAGTGATAAAGACGCCAAAGGGGATCATCAGCATGAGCTTGTAGGCGAACTGGGTGGCGATGGGCAGGCTGTAAAGGGAAAAGTCGCCGGTTCCGGCCAGTTTTTCCAGACTGCGCGCGGTCAGCTCGTCCTTGGCGATGCTGAAGGACACCTGCGGCTTGAAGGCCGGGTTAGTCTTGAGAAGCGGCTCATCGCCGACCCACCAGACCAGGGAATCCCTGGGCAGCCCTTGCGCGGAGGTGTTCAGGTTGAAATAGCGCCATTTGCCGGTGGACGACTTGCCGGACTTGATAAAGCTGCGCGCCCAGATTTCGGGCTCCGGCGGAACACCTTGGACGAGCTTTACCACATGCGCGGCCTCGACCGGAATGTGCGCCTGGGAAAGCATTTGCTTGAGAACGGTGAATCTCTTCTCCGGAGTGACCTCGACCTTGGCCTTGATTCCGAGAAGAAGCTTGACGTTGTTGTCCTGGGTATCTTGAAGCGCGTTTATGGCCGTGGTTATGAAGCTGCCCGTGTCGGCCGATTTTTGCCTGATGTCGCTTAAAAGGGCATCGGCCGCGAGTTTCTCAGACTCATTCATCTCAATGGCCGGACACCACGTCTCGCCGGGCGTCACATCCTGGGACTGCACGGCTCTCGACAAATTGAAACGGTAAAAAATGGTCTGCCGTCCGCTTCTGTTACGCGCGGTCCACTGGGCCAGGCGATTTTCCCCGCTGTCAAAGATGCTCTGACCGTAGCCGTTTGCGATGAACAGCTCGTTCGTTATGTCAAAGCCCTGCCCGTGCGGCGGCAGGTAGAAGGAGAGATCAACCGGCTTTCCGCCCTTGACCTGCATGGTGATGCGGGCGTCAATGGTCCAAAGATCCGCGCTCTGGCTTTCCTCAAGCGGCGTTTTAAGAACAAAGATCTGGTAAGACGTCACGCAAATCCCGATCAGGGCCAGGATCAACGCCAGTATTTTGAGATGTCGTGATGAGTTCATTCGCAATCGGGGGTTGATGTGTACTGCGCACCGGGATCGACAGCGGCGCTGAATTCAATAAGTGTCGAACTGCCGATAAGCAACGGATAACGAAAGCGCGAGCGGTCGACCAAATTCACTTCCGTGGACCGCAATTCGCCGTCAAAGCATATCTGCATGACCACGACCGGCCTTCTGATATTTTTTTTCTTAAGGCCTTTCACAGGACGCAGCTTCACCCGCATGTAGCGCGCCAGGGGAAGCTCAACCGGCCCAACGCCCTTAATCTGAGGGGTGAAACGCACCCATTTGCGGTCGTGCTTTTCAAATACAGATATGTCCTTGGCCCCGAGCGAGGTAGTCTGAGCGCCGGTGTCAAGTTTGGCCTTGATGGGCTTCTCACGGATCTGCGGCAAGACCATTTCTTCAAACAGTCCGTATATTTTGAGCGGCTCGGCCATGGCCATTGAAGGCATGAGCAGCAGAGCCAGAAAAGATATTATCAGATATTTCATAGGCGCAACCTCTGTCCACAGCGTCTTTTAATCCCAATAAAGACAAAGCACAACATAATAAAGCAAACTTTGCCCGCCGGGCCTAAAATAAATCGCGCTCCACGCGCATGGCCGGGGGTTTGACGCGACTGCATGCCAAACGGCCGCGTTTTGATGCTTCGCCCCGGCATATAGTTATTTTTGGGCCTTCACAAAACGCCGAAAAACGATTATATCTCCAAACTAATCGTTTAGGTATTTTCTATTTGCTAAATGTTGTTTCAGCCATCAATACCCTTAAACATTTTCGGTTGCCGCCGAATATCACCCCATTTGGACCGACCTTCGATGAACATAAACAAGTACATGTCAGATTCCATCAAGATGATGGCCAAGACCGCGCTGCGCTTCGCCTTTGGCAGCGCCAGGGAATTCGCCTTCATCACCAGGATGATCCCGAAACTCAGAAACGACTCCGTCAAACGCGACGATATGGATAAAAACGGCCTGCATGTGCCGCCGTTTCTAATCGCCAGCATATCCGCCCGCTGCAACCTGCATTGCTCAGGCTGCTACGCCAGAGCCACCGGCGGTTGCTCGGACGCCGAACGCCCGGACGAACTCACCGCCGAGCAGTGGTCCGGCATCTTCACACAGGCCGAAGAGCTTGGCGTATCCTTCATCCTCCTGGCCGGCGGCGAGCCGCTGATGCGCCGCGACGTCATCAACGCAGCCGCCAGGCACTCCGGAATCATTTTTCCCATACTCACCAACGGCACCCTGGTCGATGCCGAATATCTCGAACTCTTTAACCGCCACCGCAATCTTTTGCCCGTGATCTCCCTTGAGGGCGGCGAAGCCGCGACCGACGCCAGGCGCGGGGCTGGCATCACCCTTTCCATCAACAACACAATGCGAGAGTTCAAGGCCAAAGGCATCTTCTTCGGAGTATCAATCACCGTAACATCGGCCAACCTTGAGGAAGTATCCTCCTCGGAATTCGTCGGCTCGCTCCACAAACGCGGCTGCGGCCTGGTCCTGTTTGTGGAATACGTCCCGCTGGACGAACAAAGCGCCCACCTGACGCTCGAACCTGATGCTTGCGAATTCCTGGTCAAGCGCAAGGAAACGCTGACCAATGAATTCAGCAACACCCTGTTCATCTGCTTCCCGGGCGATGAGCAGTTCATGGGCGGCTGCCTCGCCGCCGGCCGGGGCTTCTTCCACATCAACCCCACCGGCGGGGCGGAGCCCTGCCCCTTTTCTCCATACTCCGACCGCAACCTGAAAAACTTCACCCTGGCCGAAGCCTTGTCCTCCCCTCTCTTCCAGCGCCTGCGCTCCAGCGGCATCTTGAGCCAACCGCACAAAGGCGGCTGCGTCCTGTTTGAACACAAAGACACCGTGCAGTCCCTGACCGAATAAATGCCTGGGGCTGACAAGGCCGGGAGTCTTTAAAAAAAGCCGCGAAAAGGCAAACAAGAAGGAGGCAAAACCCAGGGGCGAACGCCCCTGGGTTTTGCCTCCTTCCAATTCGCTCTTAACGCCCTGCGCCTCGCAACTGGTTCAAGCGGGCTTTGCAGAAATCGATTTGGAATTTTGTGATTGTTCGCGTGTGTTTTGCCTGGTGGATTTCGGCGGCCATGAATATGCCCTGGCCGGGTTTTTCCAGGTCCATCAGTTCCCTGATGCGTTTGTCAAGCTCGGCGTGGCGGCTGGTCAGATCCGCAATGTGGGCGACAAGCCCTGGCTCGTCAGTCGGCAATAATTCTTCGGCGGGCGGGTTTTTCATCCGCTGCTTCCTCTTTTTTGGGCTTTGCGATCAGGGCGAAATCCTGCGGCTCGGGCAGGGAGTTGAACAGCGTCCAGTAGTAGGGCAAACCGGCGGTAATGATGTCGGGGTTGGCCAGGGCCAGGCCGGGACGCAGGAAGGAGGCAAGGCACAATGCCAGGCCCCAGAAGCGGTCAGGGCTTACCCAGGTCGGATCCTTGTCTTCGAACATGGCTTTTCTGAGGCGAGGGGCGTCATCTCCGAGCAGGGCCAGGTTAAGCAGGGAGAGAAAGTCTCCAGCCAGGTTCATGTCCGCTCCGAGCGGCGGGCTTGAGATGGAGAGATCCTCCTGGGAGAGCCTGGCAGCCAGAGCCGACAAGGCCCAGAACAGCGGGTGGAGAGATTCGGATACATGGTCCGGCGCCGGGATGCCGGGGAAAGATTTCTCGCCGGCGCGCGCGGTGACGGATTCAGGGCTGATTGTAAACTCAAGGCCGGCGTGGGCCAGCATGGCGGCGACGTCATGGGCCATGGGCAGCTTGGGCCAGACGCCGTTCAGAGTGACGGCTCCGCCGGTGAAAGCGGGCAAGGCAAGCAGGTAGGCGGCTGTTTCGGCGTCAAGCGGCAACGGCGCGCTGGGGGGCAACGTCTCCGGGCGGCCGGAGAAACAGACTGACGAACCTCTGGAGTCAACATCGGCCCCGGCCAGTTCGTAGAGGACGAAGGCCTCGGCCAAAGCGGTCGCGGCGACATGACCTGGCAGTTCTCCGAGGTCTATGCTGACGGTTCTGCGCCAGGCCAGAGCGGCGGTCAGAAGGGCGCAGACGCCTTCGACGGGCAGGTCTTCCGGAACGGCTATATGGTCGTGCAGCTCGCCGGAGTATTCGACAGTCACCGGCAAGCCTTGCGAGCGGGGAACGACATGGGCCAGCCTGGCCCCAAGCAGGGGCAGCGTATGGCGCAGGCCGGAGAGGTCGGCCATCTTGAGGATGTTTCCTCCGGAAAAGCGGCAGGCGCCGGGGCTTTCGACGCCGAGAAAGGCCATAAGATAAAGGGCCAGGGGGCTGTCGCCGACAAATATATTTTTTCCGCCAAGGGATGGCCCTGATTTGAATTTTTCATTGGCCTGACACGACACGCGGCCCGGAGCCTCGAAGGAGATGGTCGCCCCGGCCTGATTCAGGGCTTTGACGGTGTCGGTCAAGGTCTGGCTCAACGGCACCGGAGAGAGAGCTGAGGCCACGTTCAGAGCGGCTGACAGGGCCATCCACATGGCCGCTACCCGGGAGTCGGCCGGTCCGGAGAGGGTCAGGCTGACCGGCTTGGCAGGCGGATGCAGGACGAAACGTCCCTTGGATTCGGCCTCGGTCTTTGACAGTATCTTGAGGCCCTGCAACATATCGAACAGGTTGCGCGCGAAGCGGGGATCATTGCTGAACGCCCGGGCATTTCTTTCCCAGGCGGTGCGCACGGTTTTTTCGGCCTGAACAGCCGCAGCCGAGGCGGCGTGGTCCCTGCCTTCGCGGATTCTTGAGACCAGGGTGGCTCGTCTTACGAGCAGTTTCATAATGTCCTGATCAAGATGGACAAGCGCCCTGGCCGAGCCTTCGGGGCCGGAGGACGACGAGCCTTCGCGCTGCTCGGGCCGTCTGCGCCCGGGTTCCCGGTCTGAAGAGCGATCGGAAAAGCGATCTGGAGAACGGCCGGAAAAGCCGGCATCGCGGCCGGGCCTGTCATCATCGCGACTCTGGCGGCGAGGGGCAAAGGGTCTTTTCACCCGGTTATGTCCGGGGCTGGTATTTTGGTCCTGGCCGGAACCCTCACGGGCGTCAGGGCGTTTTTTTTCGTCGTCACGGTCTGTCATTTGTTTTCCGGATTTTAAATGCTGGAGGAAGGAGTGTAAAACGCGGCGAAAAGCGCTTGAAACAAGCATGTCTTAGCTAAAAACCCGGCATGAAGCAAGACAAAGCATGGTTTAGATCAGCCTAAAACAGCAACACGGCCCCAGACTCATGGCCGTGCCTCCCTGAATATCCCGCGAAACCGGTAAAAAAAGGTGAGGCTGGGGGGAGGAAACCCACAGGCGCCTGCCCTGATAGCTTCCTCCCTCCAGATCTCAGGATGTCTTGCTTAAATAGAATGATTTGCTTGCGTGGGCTGTGCGGGATCGGGATCCTGCGAAGTATCCGTTCTGCTTGCGGCGGGTGCTTAGCTGGGAACGAATTGATTCGTGCAGGCATTCGGTCGAGCGAGTTAATTTTTCGTGCATGACCCGCATGTCATGGAGGCGTGCTTTAAGGTCATCTTCGTCCATGCCCTTGCGCTGCTTCCAGGCCTTGATCAGAAGGTCTGTTCGCTGGGCCGACAGGGTTTCCAACTGGTCGACGTCTTCCGCGGCCAGAGCGAGTTCTTCCTGTTTGGCCAGCTCGAAGGCCTTATCCAGTAAAACCATGCAGGGGTGCATAATGCTACTCCGCCGCCTTGACCACGGCTTCTGAAAGTTCGGCGATAACATCCTTCCAGCCTTCGCAGGCGGGGAGGTATTCAAATTCCAACAGATCCGCCATGAGCATCCAGTCTTCGTTGGCCAGAACCTCGACTATTTCGTCGAGAAGGGCGCCAAGGTCGCCGCTCAATTTTTCCAGAACCGGGCTGTCTTGGCCGCTGGAGTAGGTGTTGCGCAGCGTATTGATGGTTTCAAGAAAGTCGCGGCTGACGTAGAGCACGTCCTGAAGCACATCGATGCCTTCGGCGATTTCGGCCTTGCGGAAGAGATCGGCCACCTGGCGGCAGCCTCCGGCCACAAGCTCGACCACCTTGGGCAACTCCAGAATGACATCGGCCGCCATCTGGTCGAGCGATACGGTTTTCAGTTCGAGGTGCTCGATATCCTTTGCGTCGATATCCTCTGCCTGATGCGGATAAAGCTCCGAGAAGGCTTCCTTGTTGACCAGAACGTCGGTGACGATGCGTTCGCTCAACTCTTCCTTGACGAGCGTTGCAAGGACTTCTTCAAGAGTGGCGTAATTGGCCAGGCACATTTCGCTTTGGCGTCCGTCTATAACGATCATGTTAATCTCCTTGTTCCCCCCGCGGGGCAAAATTTGCAGTTGCTGCCGATCTTTTGCAAAATACGATCCAAACTGCAGGACAAACATGGGGAAATGACCGAAGAGAAAGGAGGGGAGGGAACGGGAAAAAATTGCGTTTGGGCTGAAGGCTGCCTCAAACGTGCATAAAGCCGGCCAAACCGTCCAGAAGGGCCTGGTAATGCCTGATTATGGCGAGCACCTGGGTGAAGGAGATATCGGCCTGCTGCGCCTCCTCGGCCCACAGGGGGGCCAGGTTGGCGAACCACTGGCTGTGGTTCAGGGCCGCGTGAATTTTTGACCAGGTGCCGAGGAATTTCTGGCGCACCGCCGGCGTCGGCCTGACCGCCATTAACTCGGCCTGGGTCAGTATGAGATGTAAAAAGGCCTGGAGTTCCTTGATCTGAGCGGAGATCTCACGGCGGGAGCCCAGAGAAAGACCGGCCGGGGAAGAGGCTACGCCGTCATCGGCATCCGCTACATCCGCCCCGTGACCGGCAAACCGGGGGTGAAACAATGGCTCGGCCTTGTCCCTGTCAATAAATTGGCGAAGAAAATCTCTCTGGGCCTCAAGCCAGATCGTCCGATCCTCCCCCCCGTGCCCGGAGAGGGAATTCAGGCGGATATAGCCGTAATCGTCAAATGAAGTCTGCCAGATGCGGCAGCCGGGATGCGCCAGCCTGCCGGTTTCGCCAACTTTGCCCCGGTCTGCGCCACCCGTCCATTTGCCGCCTTCCAGGTAATTCAGGCAAAGCCCGGCGGCAATCTCCGGCTTGATCGTCCGCCGGCAGGCCTGCTGGTTGGGGCAGTCAGCAGAGAACGAGCAGGGGTGGCAGTCAAGATCAGGCTCAAGGCAGCAGCTTCCCGCAAGCGAAGGGCCGGTGTCGAACGGCTGGGCCGTGGCCAGGAATATCGCCAGCAAAGGCGTCCCCAGGCCGGCGGCAAGATGCATGGTGCCCGTGTCGTTGGTCACCAGCAGGGATACGGCGCAAAGCGCGCCGGCCAGCGCGTCAAGGTCGGTCTTGCCTACAAGATCTATGTGGGGATGATCGGCGAGTTCCGCATACCGCGCCGCCAGGCTCCGCTCGGCTTCAGACCCCAGAAGCACGGGGCAGAGCCGTTTTTCCGCCCATAAAATGCGTCCGAGCGAGGCGAAATATTCCGTTGGCCAGCGCCGGATGTCCTGGCTGGCCCCAAGCTGAAAAGCCACGAACCCGTCCGCTCCATCCGGCGCACCCTGGAAAAACGACGGGCATTCCAGCCCCCTTGGCGCGCGCTCAGACATATTGCAAGCATGGTCCAGCCTCGAATCACCCGGCTGAAACAGGGGCAGCCGAACGCCAGACGCGGTTCCGGCGGCCAGGTCCCTGGACGCCCTGGCCACATCGCCGTCCGGGTCCCTGGCGATTTGGCGAAAGACATCTATAAGATTGAACGGACTGCCCCGCCGCCCCGCCGAAGCGCCTTCCAGAAAAGCGGCCCAAGGAGTGGAGTTGCGGTCAAAGCCGTGGGAATCAAGCCCAAATCCCCACAAGGGACCGTCCCCGATCAGGAGGCTGGACAAAATCTGCGCGCTGGTAGTCGGGGTCAGATTGCAGACCGCATCAGCGGGAAAGTTCCTGAACACCTCTTCCCTGAATCCCAAAATCCCCTTCAAGCCGTGAATCCAGCCCCGGTCCAGCTCCGCCAGCACCCGCGAACCGCTGAACGGAAAGACCGCCGCAACGCCTCGAAGCATCATGGCGGCCCGGGCAAAGTTTTCAAGGCAAAGCACTGCCACCTCATGCCCTTGTCGGCGCAAGTCCGTAACAGCCGCCTGCGACTGGATCAGGTCCCCGAACCTGGTCAGATTCACCATCAGGATCTTCATCGTCTATCCGAAAAAAAATCAATCATAACGCCGCATTTCCCGCTCGGCGTCGCGCATTTCAGCCGCGCTGCGCAGCGAGCTTCTCTGATCGTGCAGCTTCTTGCCGCGTCCGACGGCCAGTTCCACCTTCACTTTGCCAGAGGAAAAATGCATGTTGACCGGCACAAGCGCCAATCCCTTCTGTTCCACCTTGGCGGCAAGCGCGCATATCTCCCGGCTGTGCAGCAAAAGCTTGCGGTCTCTGTCCGGGTCGTGCCCGGCATAGCCGGCATTGGCGTAAGGGGCGATATGCAGGCCTATCAGATAGGCCTCCCCGTTTCGGAAGGTCACATGCGAGTCGCGAAAATTGACCTTGCCCTGGCGAATGCTCTTCATCTCCGACCCGGTCAAAACAATCCCGGCCTCGACAAAGTCCATCAGCTCAAAGAGGTGCCTGGCCTTCTTGTTCTGGGCTATCATCCCGCCCTGGCATTTTTTGCCGCTCATAACCACTCCAAAAATTAATGGCCTGAATATACCCGAGATAAATTCAACTGTATAGAGCCGGGTGAACCCCGCAAGGATCGCCATTGCTGCGCGGGCATAGGCGTTGCTCTACCCAATTTCCGAGCCTCTCCACGCCTCCTCTGCTTTCGGTTTATATAATTTTTTCGTATTTATAGATAGTTACGAGTCATACGCGAATCAATACCCGCCAACCGAAAAAGCGGCCCGAACCTTGCCGGCAGGATCGTCCTGAAATCCTCCCGCAAAACGGGTATCAGGAGAAAGACGAAGAAGGGAGCCGGCATAGGCCGTTCAAAGAGTTGCCCGCGCAAACATCCGCAGGTCAAGGTGTGGAGATAAAACCCAAAATAAACTGGGCAAGGGAGGGGGGACCGGGTGATGGGAACCGTCAGGGCGACGCCCTGACGGTTCCCATCACCCAGTTCTTAAGGCAGAATGTGGACCTGTTTGGGGAAGTCACCCATGAGGCCCAGGCGGGATGATTCGGTAAATTTTCTGGCTGCCTCGACGGTGGCCACGGTCACAGGCTGCTTGGCCGCTTTTTGCGGGACGTAGGCCAAAGCTCCGGGGGCGATGTGGGCGTCGGCCACAAGTTGGCGGCCGTCCTTCAAGTGCAGGGCCGGGTTGAGCAACTTGCCGTCCTCACGGATCAACTCAAAGTGCAGATGGGTGCCCGTGGCGCGGCCGGTGCGCCCCACCTTGCCGACAGCCTCTCCGAGAGCGACGCGATCGCCCTCCTTAAGGTTGGTGGCGCTCATGTGGGCGTATCTGGCAGTGATGCCGTCGTCTTGCTTGATCAGCACGCAGATGCCGTAAAGACCGTCACGGCCGGACTGGATGACCTCGCCGGACTCAAAGGCCACGATGTCCGCGCCGGACTTGGCGGAGATGTCCACGCCCTTGTGCATCCTGGAACCTCTGCGCCCGAGGCTGCGCCAGCCGAAGGTGGAATAGATGCCGCGCTGATAAAGGCTTAAGCGGGACTCGCTCGTGGGTTGCTCGGCCAGGCCTCTTGCGGAGGATTTGCGCGGGGCCTTTCTGGCGGGCTTACGCATCGCCCGGCTGACGGCTTTTCTCTTGGGAGCGGATTTTTTGACTGAGGCTTTTTTTGCAGGCGCTCTCTTTGCGGGAGCTTTCTTTGCGGAGGCTTTTCTGGCGGTTGCCTTCTTGCCGGACGCCGTACTCGCGGCGGGTTTCGCGGACGACTTGGCGCTGGACGCGTTTTTCGTCGAGGCCTTCCGGGCATTCAAGGCGGCGCTGCTCTTCTTTTGGGCAGACGCCTCAGCTGTCTGGGTCTGTTCCAATGCCACAAACAGGCACATGGCAAACACCAGACAGCAGAGCAGGCATTTTTTTAGTTTCCCCTTGCCGATACCGTCGATTCTCGCAAAATTCTTCAAAACGTTACTCCTGTAATTGATCCGCAGCCGGTTCAAGGGCCGCCAAGGCAATTAAATCGTGTAGCCTTTAACTCCTGTAATCCTTGAAAAAAACTTCATCGTCCTCTGGGACCGCGATAACACTGATTCCCTTTGCATCGGCAAGATTGACGCTTTCTGCCGCGTCGAAAAAAAGCGCTCTGCGGCCGTCAAAGGCGATGTTTGCAAAGCCGTATTCAGCGGCCAGGCGGACGGTTTCCCGCCCGAGCGCAGGCAGATCCACCCGGTTGTCCTGGTCTGGCTTGGCCGCCTTGACCAAGGTGCAGCCAGGTCCGACAAGCTGGCCGGCCCTGGCGATAAGCGCGTCCGTGCCTTCAATGGCCTCGACCGCCACGATGACGGACTGCTTCACGGCCACACACTGCCCGATATCCAGCCGGCCGACGGCGCGGGCCATTTCCCAGCCGAGCATTACGTCCCGCCAGCCTTCCGCGTCCGGCGCGGTTTTGGTCAGAACGCCGCTGTGGCCGCGGCCTATGCCTTCGGCCATTGTTTCCGGCCTTACGACCTCAAACCCTTCGCCGGCCAATTCGTCGCAGACAGCCCGCAGGATGGCGTCGTCGCCCCAGTGTCTGCCCAGGCGGAAAAGAATTTTCGCTGCCCGCCAATCCGGCCTGATGTCCCTGGCCTTGGGTTTGTTGATGGCCCCGGCCATGCACAGCTTTTTCACGCCGTGGTCCCGCATGAATTTAATCAGCGAGGAAAACTGCCCGAGGTGCAGCATATTAAAGGCCGCCGCCTCACTTTCAAGGGCCGGGTCGGTATTGCCGGCGAATCCGCATATAATAACGTCATACCCTTTCTTTTTCGCACCCTGGGCCACAAGAAAAGGGAATTGCCCGCTTCCGGCGATAAGCCCGAAAGTCTCCGCCATATCTATTCGTCGTCCTCTTTGCCGGCGGCCAGCACGCCGCGCGGACTTTCCTTGATGAACTTAACCATCTCGGACACTTCGGGCAGATGGGCATATTCAGCCTCAGCCATGGCCAAGGCGTCGGCGCGGACAGTGCCTGAAAGAAAGATGAGCCTGAAAGCGGCCCGCAGAGCGGCTACGGTTGACGAGGATGCGCCCATGCGCCTTAAGCCGACGACGTTGGGGCCGATCAGCCTGGCCTGCGGGTGCGCGGCCATAAGATAGGGCGGCACGTCAAGGCGGATGCCGGAAAGACCGCCAACAAAAGCGTGGTTTCCTATGCGGCAAAACTGGTGAACCGGCGAAAGCCCGCCGATGATCGCCCCGTCGCCAACCGTCACATGTCCGGCCAGGGTGGCGTTGTTGGACATGATCACCTTGTCGCCGATTTTGCAATCGTGGGCGACATGGGTGTAAGACATGAGCAGGTTCTCGTTGCCTATTCTGGTCAACCCTCCGCCGCCCTCGGTGCCGCGGTGCAGGGTGGCGAACTCGCGAATGACGTTGTTGTCGCCGATCTCAAGCCGCGACTCCTCGCCTCGAAACTTCAAATCCTGGGGCACGTTCCCGACCATGGCGTATGAATGGACCACGTTGCCGCGCCCCATTTTCGTATATTCCTTGATGGAGGCAAAGGCGTCGATGCGGCAGCCGTCCCCGATGATCACGTTCTTTTCAATGAGCGCGCAGGGGCCGATCGTGACGTCAGCGCCGATTTCAGCGCCAGGATCCACAAACGCGGACGGATGGATAAAGGCACTCATCAAATGTCCGCCTTGCGCATCAGGGCTGCGGTCAATTCGGCCTCGCAGGCCAGGACGCCGTCCACGGTGGCCGTACCCTTCATTTTCCAAATCCGCATTTTCTGCTTGACCAACTCGCAGCGCATGTCAAGCCGGTCGCCCGGATAAACCGGCCTTCTGAACTTGACCTTCTCGATGCCGGAGAACAAAAATATGTTATCGACCAGGAAGTCTTCATCCAGATCCGACAAGACCAGCACCCCGCCGGCCTGGGCCAGGGCTTCAAGCGTCAGCACTCCGGGCATGACCGGCAGGTCCGGAAAGTGCCCTTGAAAATATGGTTCGTTAACCGACACACATTTGTATGCATCCACGAATTTCCCGGATTCAATCCGAATCACCCGGTCAATCAGCAGGAAAGGATACCTGTGTGGAAGAAGCTTCATGATATCGCGGACGTTGCGATATCCGACGGCCGCGTTACCGGGTTTGCTGGAAGTGGTCATTTCTCCTCCTGAGAAAAAAGCGCCTTGAGTCTGTCGATCTCTTTTTCGAGTTGGGCGATTTTCTTGTTCATCTCATGCAGCTTGGGCATGGTCGCGGCCACTCGCATATAGTGGCTGCCTTCCATGAAGGGGCTGCCGCCGCCGGTTATACCGTCGGCAATGTCTTTGGGCACTCCGGCCTGGGGTCCGATGGTCACATCGTCGCCGATGTTCAGGTGCCCGGATATGCCGGCCTGCCCGGCCATGGTCACGCGGTCGCCTACTTTTGTGCTGCCCGAGATGCCCACCTGGGAGATGATAAGGCACTGTTCGCCCATCTTCACGTTGTGGCCGATCTGGACCAGATTGTCGATCTTGGTGCTGTCGCCGATGCTGGTCGCGCCAAGGGCGGAGCGGTCTATGCAGGAATTTGCGCCCACATCGACCCCATCGGCCAGCTCAACCGTGCCGATCTGCGGGATTTTGAACATCATCCCGGAGTGGCGCACAAAACCGAACCCGTCCGTGCCGATGACCGCCCCGGAATTTATGACGCAGCAATCTCCAAGGGTGACGCCCGCCAGAATCACGGCGTTTGGCCAAATACAGCAGCTTTCGCCTATGACGCAGTCCTCGCCGATGTAGGCTCCGGGGAAGACGGCCGTTCCGCCCCCAACCTTGCTGCGCGCACCGATGCGGGCAAACGGATGGATCACGCAATCTTTGCCGATTTCGGCGTCAGGGTGGATCCAGGCCAGCTCGCTGACCCCGGAAAACTCCCCCTGCTCGCGGACGAACAGGGAAGCGGCCCTTGCGTAGTCGACATAGGGGTTGTCGCTGATTAAGGCCGCGCTTCGCACATCGCCAGCATGCTCTTTCGACACGATAACCGCGCAGGCCTTGGTATCTTTAAGAAACTTGACGTAGCGCGGATTGGACAGAAAAGTGACCTCGGTTTCACTGGCATCGGTAATGGTGTTCAGGCCGCTGAATTCGCGGTCTTCACCTTTGAGGGTCAGCCCCAGCATCGAGGCCAGCGATGATAAGGTCATCTTCATGGCGAAATTCTTGCTATGTTAAAATAACAGCGAGCGCGCCCGGATTTTTACCGGGCGCGCCGCCCAAAGCTGGAAAATGCTATTTTCCGCCCCTCTGTTTCCAGAGTTTGTCGAGCTCGGCCATGACTTCATTGGTCACGTCCATGCTTTTTTCAAAGTACATGACGCCCTGCATGTCCAGAACCAGATTGAGTTTCTTGCTCTTTGCGACATTGGTCGACGCGTCAAGGAAGTAGCCTTCAATCTTGGTGCGCATGGCCCTGTCTTCTTTCTGGGCGAATTCGAGAAAGTCGTTGCCCATCTTGTTGAAGGCTTCCTGGGCCTTCATGAACTCCTGCTTCTTGGCTTCAGGGCTGCTCGCGCTCAGGCCCTTGGCCATCTGCTCGATCCTGGCCTTTTCCTTCTCAATGGCCTTCTTTTTGGGCTCGATCGTGGCCTTCATCTTGACGCTGAGATCTTTAAAAGCCTGGGATTTTTCCATAACCTGCTGGATGTTGACCACGCCGACGTTCAGTTCGGCGGCCCGGGCAACGGAGGCCGTCAGCAGAAGAAAGCAGGCGGCCAGAAGGAAACATTTACGCATGAAATCTCCTCCCCTGATAATAAGGGTGTGTGTTCCGGAATTTGAAGCACAACCGCCAAAAGGCAGGCCGCGCGTTATAATGTGTCTAACCTTCTAGCCCTGTAAGCGCACGCCGTCAAGTCCGGATCGGCGGGGAATATCAAGGCCTGACGGGCAGGCGTACTTAAAATATCTTTTATATTTAAGATGATTATAACAAAACATGAAAAAAACTAAGTTGGGGGCATTATTTTTTAAGGCTGTGCCTAAAAAAGCGAAAGGCGGACGGCGGATTCAATGAGGGCTGAGCCTGGTTCAAAACGAGCGCTCTGCGAACCCGGTTGTGTTACCCTTCGTGCCCAAACAGGCGTGGCGGGATCGCGTTTGCCTTGAAACCGCCGCCGGCGCCCCGGATGAAATTTTACTTGCAAAATTTCCGGCCCGTGAATACTTTCACAAATCGCTGGGCGCCCTTTCTCTCTCCCTGACATTTCCTCCTTTGGCGATTAAACTGCTGACTGGCTTTACCCGGAACGGTGACTTCATGGTTTTTGACGCTTTGCATCTGGCAATAATCCTTTTCTGCATCGGCGGCATCGGCTTTGCCCTTGGGCCCCTGATCACGGCCGCGCTCGTGTCGCCACGCGCCAGGGGCGGAGACATCGGCATGCCCTACGAATGCGGCATGCGCCCGTACGGCCACGCCTGGACATCGTTTGGCATCAGCTATTACGTTTACGCCCTCTTGTTCATCGCCTTTGACGTGGATGTACTCTATCTCTTTCCCGTGGCCGCGTACTATAAGGACAGCGTAGGTTACGCCCCGCTGGCCAAGATTCTGGTCTTTCTGTTTTTCCTTGCTCTGGCCCTGGTATATTTCCGGGCCAAGGGAGTTTTCTCGTGGCCCCGAAGACGTGCATAATCACGAACGATCCCATTGTCGGGACCACCGCCACCATTGACCCGCCGATAGTCAATATCGGCATCGTCAACAAGTTCCTGAACCTGTGCCGGGGCATGTCGCTCTGGCCCATGACCTTTGGTCTGGCCTGCTGCGCCATTGAAATGATGGCCGCCGGCATGGCCCGCTTCGACCTCTCCCGCTTCGGGTCCGAGGTCTTCCGCCCGTCCCCGCGCCAATCGGATCTGATGATCGTCGCAGGCACCGTCACCCGCAAACTGGCCCCGGCCGTGGTCCGTCTTTACGAGCAGATCCCGGCCCCGCGCTACGTCATGGCCCTTGGCAACTGCGCCATATCCGGCGGCCCTTTCGCCTTTGAGGGGCAATACGGCATTGTCGAGGGAGTGGACAAGCTCATCCCTGTGGACGTCTATGTGCCTGGCTGCCCGCCCAGACCAGAGGCCCTGCTCGAAGGGCTGTTCACCCTGCAAAAAAAGATTATCGGCAAGCGCTTCTGGCAGATGCCCGAAGGCTATGACCCGGACGTTTACAAAGACAGCGTGGCCGCCCGGGAAAGGGCAAAATGCGAGGGATACCCCGCTGCTGGAGACCCCGGCCCACAGGCCGAGTTCGAGGCTGGGGCCAGCGCCGACGCCGACGCGCCTTGCCCGCAGGCCGGATCCGCCAAGCCCTCACCGGAGGAGGCCGATGCTTGATCTTTTCAAAGATGTTGAGATCTCTCTGGCCGTTGAGCAGAATCCCAAAAAGACCGGCAATGC
The DNA here is from genome assembly GCA_031551565.1 of Desulfovibrionaceae bacterium. Taxonomy (GTDB): domain Bacteria; phylum Desulfobacterota; class Desulfovibrionia; order Desulfovibrionales; family Desulfovibrionaceae; genus Frigididesulfovibrio. The sequence continues at coordinate 44,374 of JAVBNM010000044.1, forward strand.
CTGGCTGGTAATCTTTCCGGCAAACAGCCTCGTCCAGGCGGCAAAGCGCCTCCATGAGGCCGGCTTTCACCTTGAAGACATTTCCGGCCTTGATATGGCCGAAGGTTATTGCGCATCTTATTGCTTCGACCGCGCCGGGCAAACCGGTGACAACGGCAGGCCGCAGGGGCGGGTCTGCCTGCGGGTGTTCGTCCCGCGGGAGGAACCGAGCCTGCCCAGCATAAGCTCCATATTCCAGGGAGCCGAGTGGCACGAACAGGAGGCCAGGGACTTTTACGGGCTGTTCTTTGACGGCCATCCCAACCTCATTCCGCTCCTGATGCCGGTCGGCGCGACCGAACGCCCTTTGCGCAAATCGCCGGAAGTGCGCAAACCCTGGCTTGCTCTTTTCGCCGGAAGCGACTCGCCGCAAGATCTGGGCAGAATCGCCTTTGCCGCGCCGGGGTTTCTGCCGGAGCAGATAGCAGGGCCGCCGCCCGAGCGCGTGCCGCTTCCGGACGCCGCGCCCGGATCGCCTGAAGCAGCGCAGAGCCCTCGGGAAACAGCCCAGGGAGCAACCCCATGAGCAGCGTGCTGCACGAACAGATGCAGGGCGATTTTTACACCTGCAACTTTGAGCAAAAAACCGGCGAAGGCTCGATCATCCTCAACCTCGGCCCGCAGCACCCCTCCACCCACGGGGTTTTGCGCATCATGGTCGAGCTTGACGGCGAATACATTTTGAGAGCCGAGCCGGTGATCGGCTATCTGCACCGCATGCACGAAAAAATGGGCGAGGTGAAGACGCCCTCCCAGCTCATGCCCAACATGGGGCGGCTCGACTACCTGCACTCCATGGCCTGGAACTGGGCCTACGCCGGGGCGGTCGAGCGCCTGGCCGGGATCGAGGTGCCGGAAAGGGCCGAGTATTTGCGGGTCATCGTCACCGAGTTGAACCGGGTCGCCTCCCACCTGGTCTGGCTGGGCGCTTTTTTGCTCGACCTGGGCGCTTTTACCCCGATCCTCTATACTTTTGACGACCGCGAACATATCCTGGACATTCTCCAGATGGTGTCCGGCTCCCGCCTGACTTACAGCTATTTCCGCTTTGGCGGCGTGGCGGCCGACGCGAACGACGAATTTTTCCGGCGCGTCTCCGATTTCATCGGCCGTTTGCGCAAGCGCCTGCCCATGTACAAGAAGCTGGTCGAAAAAAACATGATCCTGAAATACCGCACGATCGACGTCGGCTTTATCGACGCGGACATGTGCCGCCGCTACGGCGCGTCCGGCCCGGTGGCCAGGGGGGCTGGCATGAATTGGGACATCAGGAAGAGCGAGCCCTATTCCATCTACGACCGTTTCGACTTTGAGATCCCGGTTGAAAAAAACGGCTGCTGCATGGCCCGCTACAAGGTCCGCGTGGCCGAGATGTCCCAAAGCCTGAACATTGTCGAGCAGGCCATGGCCGCCATCCCCGACGGGCCGATCCTGCCGGCCAAAGCGCCCAGGGCCAATTTCAAACTGCCGCCGGGCGAGGCCTGTTTTGCGGTCGAGGCAAGCAAGGGGCTGGCCAAGGTGTGGATCGTCAGCGACGGCGGCAAGACGCCCTACCGGGTCAAACTGCGCGCCCCGAGTTTTTCAAATTTGAGCCTTTTCGCGGAAGCGGCCAAAGGCCTTCTCATATCCGACGCCATGGCCCTTTTGGGCAGCCTGGATCTGGTCATACCGGAGCTTGACAGATGACGGAAATTGACGCGCCTCTCGCCATCGTTGGCATGACTGTCTCCATGGATGAGCTGATCCGCCTGGGCATAGCTTTTGCGGCCATTATCATGTTCGTGGCCGCGAACGCCATGGGCCTGGTCTATGCGGAGCGCAAGATCGCCGCTTTCATCCAGCGCCGGCCGGGGCCATACGAGGTCGGCCCGCACGGCATCCTGCAGATCTTCTGCGATGTGCCAAAGCTCTTGAGCAAGCAACTGCTAAGACCGAGCCACGCCGACCCCTTCCTGTTCTGGCTGGCCCCGGTTCTGGCCATGCTGCCGATCCTGGTCCTTTTTCTGCCCCTGCCCTTCTCGCCCCTTTTGACCGGCTGGAACCCGGATCTGGGGCTTTTGCTCATCCTGGCCTTTTCCGGGGTACACGTCTTGTCGGTCCTGCTGGCCGGGTGGTCGTCCAACAACAAATATTCGCTTTACGGCGCGGCCCGGGGCGTGGCCCAGAACGTGGCCTATGAAATCCCGCTGCTCATGGCTGTTTTGGCCATTGCCTTTCAGCACGGCACCTTGAGTCTGTCGTCGATAGTGGATTCCCAGGGGAGCATGCCCTGGCAGTGGAACATCTTCACCCAGCCGCTGGCCTTTTGCATCTACTGGGTGAGCGTGTTCGGCGAAACCAACCGCACCCCGTTCGATCTGGCCGAGACCGAATCCGAACTGACCGGAGGCTTTCACACCGAGTATTCCGGCATGGGCTTCGGGCTGTTTTTCATGGCTGAGTATGCCTCAATGGTGGTCGTGTGCGCGGTCGCGGCCACGCTCTTTCTGGGAGGATGGAAGGGGCCGTTTTACGACGGAGTCTGGTGGCTGCTGGCCAAGACCTACGCCCTTTTGTTCCTCATGATGTGGGTTCGCTGGACCTATCCGAGAATCAGGATCGACCAGCTTCTGACCATGAACTGGAAATGGCTCATCCCCCTGGCCACCCTGAACCTCATCGGGACTGTCGTCCTTATGAAGGTGCTGTAGGAGGGATGCCGTGAAGATATTCAAACACATCGCGGACCTCTGGAGCCTGGTGGTCGGGCTTTTGATCACCGGAAAGTATTTTTTCTGCAAAAAGCCCACGGTCTATTACCCGCGCCAGGTTATCGAGCCGGAGCGCACCCGCGACTTCCGGGGACCGATCGAGCTTGTCGGGACAGACGCCGACCCTCGCCTGCCAAGATGCATCGGCTGCATGCTTTGCGTTCAGGCCTGCCCGAACAACTGCATCCGCATTGAAAAGGCCAAGCCTGCGAAGCCCACGCCCGAAGAAATCCAGGCAATGAAGGAAGCCGCCGAACGGGGCGAGAAAGCCGGCCGGGCTGCCGCCTCCGGCGCATCCAAGGTTCCGGCGGTATGGGATTACGACTACAGTCTGTGCTGCCTTTGCGGGGCTTGCGTTGAGACCTGCCCGGTCAAATCGATCGCCTTTTCGCACGAGATCTACCTGGCCAGCCAAAACCGCGAGGACTTCCATCTGGACCTGCTTGCCCGGCTCAGGCGCAAGGGCGGCCAACTGTGTTCCGGATGCCCGAATTCTGATTCCCAAGGCCGCCAGCCCGGTCAGGCCGGGACAAAACAAGCCGCCGCGCAAACCGCGCGGGATGAGCGGGCCACAGGGAAAAACAACGCGGAGGCGCGAGGATGAACCTGGCATACGCGGCATACGCAGCATACGGCTTTTACCTTCTGATCATCCTGCTCAGCGCCATGTTTGCGGTCTTTGCCCGCAGCCTGGTCCGGGCCCTGGTCGGGCTTATCGGCAGCCTGACGGGCGTTGCCGGGATGTATCTGCTCATGCAGGCGCCATTTCTGGCCTTCATGCAGGTATTGATTTACATGGGCGCGGTCTGCGTGCTGATTTTCTTCGCCATCCGCCTGGCCGAGGCCCACTCCGGGGGCGACGAGGCCAGGCGCGCTTCAGGGCGCACCTTGAAGGGAATCGCCGCCGGGCTTACCTCCCTGGCCGTGCTTTTGCCCGCCGTGATCCTTCATCCGTCCGAAACCTCCGGCCTGCCGGTTGAGGTGCCCTTGAGCGAAATCGGCCGTCTGCTTCTTGAAAAATTTACCCTGCCGTTTGAGCTGATTTCCCTGGTCCTTCTGGCCGCCATGGCCGGGGGCGTATTTTTGGTCCGGGAGGTGCGGAAAAAATGAGCGCCCTTACCTTGTATCAAATCGCCGCCTTCATCCTGCTGGCCGCGGGCGTTGTGGGCATGGCCCGCCGCCGCACCCTGGTCGGGATGCTGATCGCGGTCGAACTCATGCTCAACGGCGCTGGGCTGGCTCTCGCCGCCGCCGGGCAGCTTGGCGGCATCAGCGTGAGCAAGGCCGGAATAGGCCAGCTCGCCACCCTTTTGGTCATGGGGCTGGCCGCGGCAGAGGCCACGCTGATCCTGGCGATCATCGTGGTCGTCCATCGCCGCTTCGACTCGACCAGCACCAAAGACATCACCACCCTCAAGGAATAGCCGGGATGCCGACCATCGTTAACTCACCATTGCTTCTCACGCCAATGGCCGCAACCCTTCTGGCTTCCCTGGCCGTCCTGGTCCTGCGTAGGCATCCCAACGCCAGGGAGGGGGCATCTTTCGCAGGAGCGCTCCTGGCCTTTGCCGGGGTCATCCTGCTGGCGGGCGCGGCATTGGGCGGTGAAATTAAAACATTCACCGCGAGCGAGCTTCTCCCCGGCGTGAAGCTCAGCTTCTGCGCCGACGGGCTCTCCCTCGTCTTCGCGCTTGTGGCCACCTTCCTGTGGGGCCTGGCCACATTTTACAATATCGGCTACATGCGCTCCCTCAAGGAACACGCCCAGACGCGCTATTACTTCTGTTTTGCCGTGTCCATCTTCGGGGCGCTCGGCGTTGCCTTTGCCGCCAACATCTTCACTCTGTATCTTTTCTACGAGATCATCACCATCTTCACCTATCCCCTGGTCGCTCACCATCAGGACAGGGAAGGATTTTTGGGCGGGCGCAAGTATCTGGTTTATCTGATGGGCACATCCAAGCTGTTTTTGCTGGCCGCCATGATCATCACCTATTCCATTTGCGGCACGCTTGATTTCAGGCTCGGCGACGTGACCAGGGGCATATTCCCGCCGGATGTGGCGGCTGAATATCCCAATATGGTCAGGGTCGCGTATTTCCTCTTCCTGGCCGGAATCGGCAAAGCAGCTCTCGTGCCTTTGCACAACTGGCTGCCCTCGGCCATGGTCGCGCCGACTCCGGTTTCCGCCCTGCTGCACGCCGTAGCCGTGGTCAAGGCCGGGGTGTTTTCGATCTGCCGGATCATCCTGTCCGGGTTCGGCGTTGAGACCATGCAATCGCTTGGCTTGAGCCTGCCCACGTCCTGCGTCGCCGGGGCCACGATCCTTATCGGCTCGCTCATAGCCCTGACCAAGGACGACATCAAGGCACGCCTTGCCTATTCGACCATCAGCCAGCTTTCCTATGTGATCATCGGCGTGGCCCTGCTCACGCCGATGGCTGTTCAGGGAGGGCTGATGCACATCGCCCATCACGCATTTTCCAAAATCACCCTGTTCTTCGGGGCCGGGGCCATTTATGTGGCCACCGGCGTCAAGGCCGTAAGCGCGATGAACGGGCTTGGCCGACGCATGCCCTTCACCTTCGGCGCCTTTGCCCTGGCCAGCCTCTCGATGATTGGCATCCCGCCCGTGGCCGGGTTCGTCTCCAAATGGTATCTCGGGCAAGGCGCGGTCGATGCTGGTTTTCCCTGGCTGATGGGTCTGTTTTTGCTGTCCTCGGCGCTCAACGCCGCCTATTTTGCGCCGATCGTCTTCCGGGCGTATTTTTTGAAATCTGACGCCGGCGCGGCCTTGGCCGGCGGCACGGCGGTTTACGACAGGGCAACCGCCGCCGCCGTACCCCGCCAGGAGGCCCCGGCCACAATGGTCGTTCCCCTGTGCGTGACCGGGGCTGTATCGGTCGTTCTCGGCATCCTGCCCTGGATATTTCAGGACTTCATCCTGGCCTTTAGCGGCAAATTCTGAGCCGGCCGCCGGCCAGTCCTGAGCCAGTTTTAAGAATGAAGAGGTTGAAATGAGCAAGCACGAATATAACGACCCATCCCCGCGCAAACGCGGCTTTTGGCCGCGCCTTCCTCAGTGGCTCATTTACTCTTTGCTCTTCATGGCCGCCCTCGTCATTCTGAATTTTTTCCACAACACGGACGACCCCCATTTTTATTACGACAAATATTCCGGCTTCTGGCCCGCTTTCGGCCTGGTCACCGGCCTTGTCATGATCCTGGTCATGAAGAAAATCGTCCAGCCGCTGATCAAGCGCAAAGAAGATTTTTATGGCGATATCTGAATTCTTCCATCCGGCCCCGGCCTTTTTCATCCTGGCCGCGATCATCTTCTTCTCGCCGGGCGGCAAGGGGCTGAATCCCTGGCGCTTTCTTTTGCCCATTCCGCCGTTGCTCGCCGTCTGGGCCGCCTTCGCCCAGCAGCCCGGAGATTTCGCGCATCTCAAATGGCTTAATGCCACCCTGACCTTCGGCCGGGTTGATTCGCTATCCCTATTTTTCTCTCAGATTTTCGCCTTCGTTTCCCTGGCCGGCATGCTTTATTCCATGCACTTAAAGGACAAGCCCCAACTCGTCTCGGCCTGCGTCTATGTAGGCTCGGCCTTTGGCTGCGTCTTTGCCGGCGACTATCTGACCCTTTTCCTGTTCTGGGAGATCATGACAATCGGCTCGACCCTCCTGGTCTACCTGAACCGCTCCAGGGAATCCGCCCTCTCGGCCCTGCGCTATTTCATCTACCACATCATCGGCGGCCTGTTGCTTCTGGCCGGGATCATGCTGCGCTACCACGATGTCGGCGATTTCTCCATGATTCCGCCGATGTATCTGGCGGAAAACGGCCTGGCATTGCACGACTGGCTCATTCTGGCCGGATTCTGCGTCAACGCTGCCGTCGTGCCCCTGCACGCCTGGCTCTCCGACGCCTATCCCAGGGCTTCCTTTGGCGGGATCATCTTCATGTGCGCCTGCACCACCAAAACCGCCCTCTATTGCCTTGCCCGGGTCTACCCCGGCCTTGACGTCCTGGCCGTACTCGGCGCGGTCATGGCCGTCTACGGCGTCCTTTTCGCCTGCATTGACAACAACGCCAGGCGCATCCTGTCCTACCACATCGTTTCCCAGGTCGGTTACATGGTTGCCGGTGTGGGCCTTGGCACCGCCGTCACCATGAACGGCGCCATGGCCCACGCCTACGCCGACAGCATGTTCAAGGCCCTGCTTTTCATGGCCGTGGGCGGTCTTCTCCACAGCGCCCGCACCGTCAAAATCGACGAACTCGGGGGCCTGGCAGCCAGGCTTCCCTGGCTTTTCATTTTCTACATGATCGGCGCTTTTTCCATTTCCGGCGTGCCCCTCTTCAATGGTTTCGTCTCAAAAACCATGACCATCTCCGGAGCCGCATCCGCCCACGCCACCTGGATCGCCCTGGCCCTTGAAGTCGCAGCCGTCGGCACGGTCATCTCCGTCGGCCTGAAGCTCCCATATTTCGCCTTTTTCGGCGGCAAGCCCCAGGGCATGCGCCGGGAACTCAACCCCATTCCCTGGAACATCTATGCCGCCATGGCTGTCCCGGCCGTTATCTGCATTATCCAGGGCGTGTGCCCGGACATCCTCTACCGCTACCTGCCCTTTGACATGTCGGCAGCCCCCTATGTGCCCTGGACCAAATGGCACGTTCTTCAGATGCTCATGCTGATCGCCTTCTCATCCCTGGCCTTTATCATCCTGCGCCGCGTCATCACCCCGCAGGCGGGGCTGAACCTCGACCTTGACTATTTCTACCGCCTGCTCGGAACGCTCATATATCGCTGCGTGTCCCGCCCCCTGGCCTGGCTGGACAAACTTTGGGGAGAAATATACCGGGTCGCCGGCCTTGGCCTCATGCTCCTGTCCGCCAGGCTCTGCTCCGCTTTTGACCGGACCGCCATCGACGGACTCGTCGACGGCACGGCCCGGGGCGTTCAGAACATCGGCCAAACCGGAGCAAAACTCCAAAACAGCGACCTTCAGCGCTACCTGGCCCTGGCAGTAACCCTGGCCCTGCTCATATTCGCCCTGATCTGGTGGCTGCATTAAAGAGCCGGGGGAGGGGAACCAACAGGGCGATTGCCCTGATGG
>JAVBNM010000021.1:0-13531 GCA_031551565.1 Desulfovibrionaceae bacterium
CCCCCCCTCTTTGTTCATCGGCCCTGCCCCCCCCCCGCCCAACCTCAAATCCCCCGGGGGGCCCCCACCGGCTCAAACCCCCCTTCCGCACCCCGCTGGCATTTGCCGCAAGGTTGACTGGAAATGCCGCCTCCCGAAAAGCCGCGCCTCTCGGGAGGGTTGCCGGCAGCGCCCCGGCGCCTCTCAGGTCTGGTGTTTCGCATTCCCTGGCGCGATTGGATCTGGAATGCAACAGCCGGGCGTTTTACGCGTTTTGCGTCGCGTTGTCGCAACCGTGTGGCGGCAATTCCTCTCTGCGCGGCATCCGGCCGCGCATGGCGCACGGTCAGGGTTTGCTTGTTTCGTTAATAATGCTGCCCTTGGCTTCGTAATAGGATGACAGCACGTCTTTGCTGAGATTGTATACCTCGCTCATTGAGGAACCTGAAGATTTGGAGCATTTTTTCGCGCTGCAGCCCGTGCTGTTCAGCTTGTCCAGTGTTCCCGTTATGATCTCGCTGTCGATTTTGCTTTGCGAGATGGCATTGGCCAGATTGTTCGCATTTGACATGGCGTATTCCTCCATTAAAGGTCTGCTCAATAACTTATCGGCCGGAGGCAGACATGTCTTTACATCCCGCAGGGCAAATCTTTCAAGAGAACCCATCTTATAGCTGAATTTGGCGCAAAATCATCCTGCTGGCGGCGTTTTGCTCCGGATTCGACTAATAAGATGGGTTCCGTTCTTTTATTTCGGCGTCTTGCCCTGTATGGCCTTCGCCCATCATTTTCCGCGGTCAGTCGTCAATGTCGTAGGTTCCTTCGCCGCGCAGCGAGTATTGGGCAACGCCGACCAGTTTTTTGATGCCCGGCATGAAGTCGGGCATGGTTATTTGCGGGGCGGGGTCGAACTGGGGGTCTTCCCCAAGCTTGCCTTCAAGCACGAAAACATCGTTTGAATTTTTTATGAATTGGTTCAGCTCGGTCCTGCATTTGAGCAAGATCATTTCGTTGGAGGCGCCGAGTTCATCTGCAAGCGCCTCCACAATGCAGGGAGCGGCCGGCTCGCGATATTCGGCGACGATGCGGTTTGAATCGTTGACCGTTGTGGACCAGCGCTTTCCAAGCCAGTAGCGGGGAGTTTTGCGGCCGTTGGCCCTGAGCATGGCGCTGAACCAGTCTGCTTCGGCATCGACTATGACTATGTGTTCGGTCCAAAAGTATGACGCCTTGCCTCCGCTGGTGTCATGCTCCAGAGACAGATCCCAGGCTTCTGGCCAGGTTTCCTTTTCAAATTCCCAGGCCGCGTCCGGGAGGTTGGCGACAATGGTGTGGGCGGCGCGCGTCACCGGCCCCTGACCGTCGTCGGCAAAGGCGGACCAGACGAAACGGCCCATCGGGCTTTGCATTTCGCGGCTTGGGAAATCAGCCCAAAGCCCGCCGGTGCCGACCAGTTTCAAAGTCGGGTCAACATGAATCTGCACCCGCGGAACTGCCACGTTATAGAAGGTGTTGCCCTCAATACCGTAACGGGGAGACATGGAGCAGCCCGACAGAACGCCAGCGCACACAGCTAGACTTAATATTGCGGAAAGGAAAGTAAAAAAGGGTTTCATATCAACTCCTTGTCTTTTCGGTGTCAGCACTGGAGCATGAACGCGAGCCGTAACGCGCGTCTGAGACAAAAGCGCTCCGCCCAAAAAAACGGCAGAAAAAGCGCGGAACAGCGGCCAGTTCCAGTTTTATATTCTAAAGGCTAACAGAAACAGGCCTTGCAGTTCAAGGGACTTTTTTTGAAATGGCATTGCCGTGAATATAATGCGCATGGACCAGACGCCTAGGAGCTGATTTTTTTGAAGGCAATCTGCGGGCAGTTCTTGCACACGTCGCTGCCCGGAAACGGCTCGCCAGGCCTGGCAATGGCGCCGGTTCCCGTTTCCTTGATGCGCTCCAGCAGGCGGTTTACCGTCTGCTCAATATGGCCGCCGGGAATAAAAACATTCACCTCGCCGCGTTCCAGTTTTCCGGAGTTGTAATTTCCCGCGCAGCCAGGGCACATGTTGAAGGTCTGCTCCTGCCAGCAGAAAGCGCAACCTCCGCAGGCCGCTGCGGCTCCTGCCAGCATGGGACGCAAGGCAGGGGTGTCTGTGGCGGCCATATAGTCGACAGACAGGTGATAGGCCTGCATGGTATCGCAAAAAAAGTGGACAATATGGGGCTTGACCTTGGCCTGCCCCAGAGGACCGACCGCCACGGCCTTGAGGGCGTCTCTTTCCATGCACGGCTTTGCCTGCATGAAGCGTTCGAGCTGTGCCCTGTCCACACAATATCTGGACAGGGTTTTTGCATGGGCCGGGTCTGTCTTGTCCATCCATCCGAAACTGACCAGCGCCCCGGAACAATCAAGATCCTTTTTTGCTCCCAGCACCGTCTTGCCCTGCATCCTTGCCGCGATTTCCCACTGGCAGAAAGTCATGGGCTTTGCCGGCTTGTGGTGGGGAGTCATTCGGGCGAAATCGTTCACCTCCTCGTCGGTAAACAGAAAGGTAACGGCAACCGGGTGGTGATACAGGCGAAGCTCCTTCATCAGTATCGTTTCCATATCAAGGCAACTGAGCGTCATTGGATTCTCCCGAATGTTTTCAAAATAATCGTGCCTCCCAGCTTTATAGTAGCCGCACAATTGCCGGTCAACCCGGCGAGCGATGTTTCGCTCTAAAAAGAGCCGCCGGGACTGAAACGGGTAAAGGCCAAAATCGGGCGCGGCGCGGGCGTTGCCCGTCAGGGGGTTATCTTTGTAGACATAACCGCTTCCTTAATGTTACCAGAAAATAGACAGCGCAATTGTGACTTGGTTGAATCATTGGAACAAAAAACAGCCGTAGCCGCCGTCGACCTTGAGCGGTGACGCCAGAAAGGAGACCAACATGTTCAAGATTATGCTGAAAGACGGAACCGTAGATGTGGTGAGCAAAGAAGCTGGCGACACCCCGGTGTTCGCGATGGTTGAGTGGGAAGATTTGCGCAAGAGCCCGAAATATCAAGGCAAGGCCCTGGATCTTATTGTCACCTGGAACGACGAGGTTATCCTGCAGCACAGGTTCGATGCCAAGCCGTCTGATCCTCACTTTGTCCCGGCCGATTATGATATTATGTCCGTTTTCTACAAAGCGGTTGGGCAAGACCGGGAAAGAAAGCACGGCTATATAAACTAAGCTGCTGCTCGCTGAGTGGGCTTGCAAGCGCCGGGAGGCGGGGCGAAATAAGTGTTTTGAGGCGGGTTGCTTCGTCAGAGCTTTTTTTGCTCCGGTTAAGCTCCACAAGAGCGCGTTCCCTTCGTAAAAAAGGGCTTTTTCTCGCTCTGGGCATGCTTTGGATGCTGATTGTCGCTGTAAAAGTAAAGTCGCTGTTCTCCCGGTCCGCAGACCACAAAAAAAATCCCCCGCGATGCAGGGGATTTTTTTTGTGTCAAAAGGCGGGAAGCTTACTTCACTTCGACTTCGGCGCCGGCTTCGAGCAGTTGCTTCTTGGCGTCTTCGGCCTTGTCTTTGGCTACGGCTTCCAGGATGGTGGAAGGGGCGCCGTCGACTTTGTCTTTGGCTTCCTTCAGACCCAGGCTGGTCAGGGCGCGAACGACTTTGATGACGCCGATCTTGTTGGCGCCGGCGCCCTTGAGGATAACGTCGAATTCGGTTTTTTCTTCGACTTCAGCGACAGGGGCAGCGGGGCCGGCGGCAACGGCAACGGCCGGGGCGGCGGCGGATACGCCGAACTTTTCTTCGAGTTCTTTGATGAACACGGAGAGTTCAAGAACGGTCATATTGGAGATAAACTCGACAACTTGTTCTTTCGTTACGGACATGGGATACTCCTTAAGTATTCTTTGGCGTAAAAATTGTGGTTAGGCAGCCTTTTGTGATTCGATGGCCTTGAGCGCATAGAGCACGCCACGAATCATGTTGGCAAACAGCGATACAAAGTTGGTCGGCACTGCATTGAGGGTGCCAAGGGTCATGGCCAGCAGTTCGGTGCGTCCCGGCAGCTTGGACAGGGCGTCGATCTGGGCTGCGTCGAGGAACTTTCCTTCGAAGCTGGCGTGGCGGACTTTCAAAGTTTTGCTTGTTTTGGCAAAATCAATGAGCGCCTTGGTGACCGCAACCGGGTCGTCGTTCGTTAAGGCCAATGCGCAGTTTTCACGGAAGTGATCTTTGATCGCGTCATGGGCGCCGCCAGACAGGGCTATGCGGGCCAGGGTGTTCTTCACGATAAGCAGCTCGCCGCCGCTTGCGCGAAGTTTTTCCCTGAGACGGGTCATCTCTTCCACCGGCATTCCCTTAAAGTCCGCGACCAGCGCAATTGAGGAAGATTCGGCCTTGGCCTTTATCTTCTCGATAAGCGCGGATTTTTCAGTTCTGTTCACGCGACTCTCCTGGGAGTTGAGTTAGCCGTGTGGAATATCAAGCCAAAGATGAATCTCGGCAGGACTTACAGGCTTACGCCAAGCCGGCTTTCATTGACTCGAATTCCAGTCCTTAGTCAATAAGAGGATGGTATAACCCAAACCTCTCACAAAATCCCGCCGCCGGAGCCTGACCCCGGCGGCGGGTTGAGTGCATTTTTAGCTGACGCCTTCGATGAATTTGCGGATGAGCGTGGGTTCAACTTTATAGCCCGGGCCCATGGTGGTGGACACGGCCATGGCGCGCATATAGGTGCCTTTGGCGCTGGAGGGCTTTAAGCGGTTGACCTGGTCGAGAAGGGCGCGCAGGTTGTCGAGAATTTTTTCGGACCCGAAGGACACCTTGCCAAGCGGGGCGTGCAGCACGCCGGCCTTGTCAACGCGGAATTCAACGCGTCCGGCCTTTACTTCTTTGACGGCAGAGGACACGTCAAAGGTAACGGTGCCGGTCTTGGCGTTGGGCATAAGGCCGCGCGGTCCGAGCACCTTGCCGATCTGGCCCACCAGGGCCATGACGTCGGGGGTTGCGATGGCGGTGTCGAAATCAAGCATGCCTTCCTTGACCTGGGCGACCAGGTCTTCGGCTCCGACAATGTCGGCGCCGGCTGCCTTGGCTTCGGCTTGCTTCTCACCCTTGCAGAAAACGGCCACGCGCACGGTCTTGCCAAGCCCGTGGGGCAGGGCGACGGCGCCGCGCACCATCTGGTCGGAGTATTTGGGGTCAACGCCAAGACACAGGGCGACGTCAACGGTCTCGTCAAACTTGGCGAAAGAGGCGCCGATCGCCTTGCTTACGGCATCTTCCACCGGAAATTTTACCAGCCTGTCCAGGCCTTCAACGGACTTACGATATTTTTTTCCATGTTTCGGCATGGCTTGAACCTTTCCTTGGTCGTTTGAATCTCCTGCCGTAAAACCTTGCTCTAAAGGCGAAAATCGGCAGTACGGATGATTGAAACGGTAGAATTGTTAATTTTATGGGCACCGGGCGGTGAATCCCAAGTCGGCCGTAAAACCAATCGGCGGGACAAGGTCAGCGCTGCGCGCTGTCGTCTTGCCGGCGCACGGGTATCAGCAGAGCCGCAAGCAGCCTGCGCTACTTGATTTCAATTCCCATGCTGCGGGCAGTGCCCATGATGCTTTTTCTGGCGGCATCCAGGTCTTTGGCGGTCAGATCCTGCATTTTCAGAGTGGCGATTTCGTCAATCTGCTGCATGCTGAGAACGCCGACCTTGTTACGGTTAGGTTCGCCGGAACCCTTTTGAATCTTGGCGGCTTTGGCGATAAGCACGGAAGCCGGCGGGGTCTTGGTGACGAACGTGAAAGACCGGTCGTGATAGACAGTGATGACCACCGGGATGATCGTGCCCTTGTCTTTTTCGGTCCTGGCGTTAAATGCCTTGCAGAACTCCATGATGTTCAGACCGTGTTGACCCAGGGCCGGACCAACCGGGGGAGAGGGGTTGGCCACTCCGCCGGGAATCTGCAGTTTGATCTTGGCTACTTCTTTCTTGGCCATTGGATTGTTCCTTTATCCTGCGCCGGCCGTCGGATGATTCCGGCGACTGCGTATTTATTTTCTTGACAGATCAGCCCTTGGAAACCTGGATAAAGTCCAGTTCAACCGGGGTCTGTCTTCCAAAAATCGAGACTGAAACGCGCAGCTTGCCCTTGTCGTAGTTGACGTCTTCAACAACGCCATTGAACCCGCCGAAGGGGCCATCAATAACTCTGACTTCGTCGCCGCGTTCGAATTTGAACTTTGGCCTGGGCTGTTCCTGACGGGCTTCCATAAGGCTGAGAATGCGTTCAGCTTCGCTGTCGCGCATTGGCGCGGGCCTGTTCTTGCCGCCGACGAATCCGGTCACCTTGGGGATGGACTGGACAAGATGCCAGGAAAGGTCGGTCATGACCATGCGCAGCATGACATAGCCGGGGTAGAATTTGCGGGTGAACGTCTTCTTCTCGCCACGAACCAGTTCAATGACCTTTTCCGTCGGGATGACCACGGTTTCGATTTCGCCGTTGTCCTGCCCGTTGCGCATCATCTCGCGGATAGTCTGCTCAACCCGGTTCTCGAAACCGGAATATGTGTGCACGATATACCAGCGTGCCTTTTGCGCGGTGCTCTCAGTCATATTATCAGGCCTATGGAAAGGATCGCCTGGACAATGGTCGTCCACAGGAAATCAACCACTCCGAGGAATATGGCCATGACCGCCACCAGGCCGATAACGGCCAGGAAGGTAACCTTGACTTCTTTCTTGGTAGGCCAGGACACCTTGCCGAGTTCGACTTTTGATTCCTCGAAATAGCGAATCAAGGATGCGATCTTGCCCGGCTTGGCTTGTGCCTGATCCTGTTGTTTGCTCTGTTTGGCGGCCATATGTTGCCTTTTAAATATCGCCGTAACCGGCGGTTTGTCCTTTGTTCATCGCCAAAGGCGCGGGCCGCAATCGGCCAAGCCTTCTGGACAGAATGCTGCGGCAGGATAATCCGGCCGCAGCACTCGGATAATGGCAGGGCAGGAGGGATTCGAACCCCCAACATGCGGTTTTGGAGACCGCCGCTCTAGCCGTTGGAGCTACTGCCCTGCAATCTGGCCCTCTTCGGCCCGGCATTAAAGCCGGCCGGTGAGGAATATTTCCAAAAAGACTACCTGGTTTCGCGGTGAACGGTCATTTTCTTGTCCCAGGGACAATACTTCTTCAGTTCAAGACGGCCGGTGGTGTTCTTTTTGTTTTTCACTGTTGCGTAATTGCGCCGCTTGCACTCGGTGCAGGCGAGCAGGATATTAACGCGCATGATTTACTCCACGATTTCGGATACAACGCCCGCGCCGACAGTGCGGCCGCCTTCGCGGATGGCGAAGCGCAGGCCCTGCTCCATGGCGATGGGGGCGATAAGTTCAACGTGGAAGGTGGCGTTATCGCCGGGGATAACCATTTCCACGCCTTCGTCCAGGCCGATTACGCCGGTGATGTCGGTGGTTCTGAAGGAGAACTGGGGACGGTAACCGGTGAAGAACGGGGTATGACGGCCGCCTTCTTCCTTGGAGAGAACGTACACTTCAGCCTTGAACTTCCTGTGCGGGGTGATGGACTTGGGAGCGGCAAGAACCTGGCCGCGCTCAACGTCGTCACGCTTCACGCCACGCAGAAGGGCGCCGATGTTGTCGCCGGCCTGACCTTGGTCAAGCAGCTTGCGGAACATTTCAACGCCGGTGCAGGTGGTCTTGATGGTGTCTTTGATGCCGACGATTTCGACTTCTTCGCCAACCTTGATAACGCCACGCTCAACACGGCCGGTAACAACGGTACCGCGGCCGGAGATCGAGAACACGTCTTCGATGGGCATGAGGAAGGGCTTGTCGATTTCGCGCTGCGGCTCAGGAATGTAAGTGTCGCAGGCCTCGAGCAGGTCAAGGATGCACTTGGCGTCGGCGCTGTCGGCGGTGTCGCTTTCAAGGGCCTTCAGGGCGGAGCCGCGAACCACGGGAACGTCGTCGCCGGGGAAGCCGTAGGAAGAAAGCAGTTCGCGAACTTCCAGTTCAACCAGCTCGAGCAGTTCGGGGTCGTCGACCATGTCGCACTTGTTCAGGAACACGACCAGGTAGGGCACGCCGACCTGACGGGCCAGAAGGATGTGCTCGCGGGTCTGCGGCATGGGGCCGTCTGTCGCGGCGACAACGATGATACCGCCGTCCATCTGGGCTGCGCCGGTGATCATGTTCTTGATGTAGTCGGCGTGGCCGGGGCAGTCAACGTGGGCGTAGTGACGGTTTGCGGTCTCGTATTCCACGTGGGCTGTCGCGATGGTGATGCCGCGCTCTTTTTCTTCGGGGGCCTTGTCGATTTCGTCATAGCCTACGAACTTGCCGCCGCCTTTCAACGCGGCGATCTTGGTGATGGCGGCTGTCAGCGTGGTCTTACCGTGGTCGATGTGACCGATGGTGCCGATGTTTACGTGAGGCTTTGTACGCTGAAATTTTTCCTTGCCCATGGTCGTCTCCCTGGATGGCGTTTTTTCAACAATAAGGTTTGGTTTGAAAAGAATGGAGCCCACGAGCAGAATTGAACTGCTGACCTCGTCCTTACCAAGGACGCGCTCTACCTACTGAGCTACGTGGGCTTACCGGTATTAAAACAACGGAGGGGAAACGAGGGGCGCAATTTTTGGAGCGGGAAACGAGACTCGAACTCGCAACCCTCAGCTTGGAAGGCTGATGCTCTAGCCATTGAGCTATTCCCGCGCACTCGCCGTAGTTCCCCGACAGTTTTACTGTCTCCTACAGCCTTCATGCAACCGGTATGTCTTTCTAACTGAAAGCATCCGGGCTTTTGGGCGGTATGCTGGTGGTGGGGGGTGGATTTGAACCACCGAAGTCGTCCGACGACAGATTTACAGTCTGTTCCCTTTGGCCACTCGGGAACCCCACCACGATACAATATGGAGCCGGCGATGGGACTCGAACCCGCAACCTGCTGATTACAAATCAGCTGCTCTGCCAGTTGAGCTACGCCGGCAACGAAGAAGAGCTATTACTTGCCATTTTGATAAAAGGCAAGAGAAAAATGAGAATTTCCTAAAAAAACTTGCGACATTTTTTTGCCCCCAACCCTAACGATATGAAACAATTAGCGAATAATCAGCACAGAGTTTCAAGGCGTTCCAGGAGGCCGAAAAGCGTCTGCATGTCCTTATCCGGCCTTGCCTGGATGCGGACAAACCCCTGAGGCATGCCGGGTATGTTGTCGCAATTGCGCACCAGCAGCAGGTGGTTTTGCAGATAGTCGGCGGCTTTTGCCGGGGTCAGCGGCCTTTTCAGGCGCAGGGTGACAAAGCCAGGCCCCTCAAAGACCAAATCCGGGTGTACGAATCGAAGCCGCCGAAGCTCCCTGGCCAGATTGCCCGCCGCCTGGTTCAGGGCGGGCAGGGTCTGCCGGTAGGCCTCGATATTTTCCAGAAAGGCCCGGCCCATCAACTGGGCGTACGGCGACACTGTCCAGGCCGGCCGCTTCTGCGCCGCGCGGGCCAGAACCGCCCGTTCCCCGCACACATAGCCAAGCCTTATTCCCGGGCAGCAAAAGAACTTGGTAAAGCTGTGCAGGGTGTACAGGCTCACCCCGGGACGCAGGGCCTGCTCGTAAATTCTGCGGCTGTTGTCTTCGTATGATTCCAGCCCGTAAAGAAATTCTTTGTAGCTGCTGTCTATCAGCACACGCGGCGCTCTCGACATGCTCAGGATTTGGACGATGTTCCCATAGGTCACGGCTGCCGGGTTGTTCGGGTTGCAGATGACGATAAGGTCCGCGTCTGTTTCCCATATTGCGGACAGATCGTCGCTGTCCGGCGTAAAGTCACGTTCAGGCGCCGGGGTGAGTACCTCGTATTCGATTTCAAGCCCAAGGCAGGCCCGGACGTACTCCGAAAAGATCGGCCCCACAAACAGCACCTTGCGCGGATTAAACACCCCGAGCATGGTCCAGATGAGTTCCGCCGCCCCGTTTCCGACCAGGATGCGATCGGCCCCGGTTTCTTCATGCCCGGCTATGGCCTGGCAAAGGGCCGATGCGCTGTCGTCAGGATAATGCAGAAACGGGTAGGGATTGGCCTTGACCAACCGGGCGGTCAGCCCGGCCGCGAAGGAGTTCGCGTTTGAGCTGAAGTCGATCAGATCGTCCGGGTCACGCCGCAACATCCCGGCAATACGGTAAATTTCCCCGCCGTGGGCGAACGTGGTCATGCTGCCCTCCCGCTTTCACGCCTGTTGAACTGAGCCTAGCAACTGATTTTTTCCGGCCAGTACAGCGCTTTGCAGTTTCCAGTTTAAACAGGACCGCCCGCACCGTCAACTTGGGCTAAGCCTGGATGCGGGCATTCATGCTGGCCGCGCCGTTTCGCCTGTTGGCGCGCCTTCGCCGGGCTGCCCTTTGCTTTTGCCGATCACCCTTGCCGCGAACATGGCCGCTCCGTACCCGTTGTCGATGTTCAGGACAGAGACGCCCGGCGAGCAGGTAGACAGCATGCTTATGAGGGCCGCGTAGCCGCCCTTTGATACGCCGTAGCCCACAGACGTCGGAACCGCCAGCACGGGTGTTTTTACCAGCCCGGCCAGCACTCCGGGCAGCGCTCCTTCCATTCCGGCAATGGCGATGATGATTTTGGCCTGGTCAAGAGCCGGCAGCCAGGGTTTGACGCGGTGCAGGCCGGCGATGCCGATATCCTGGGCCAGGGCGGCCTTGCAGCCGTGAAAGCGCAGGGTGCCGAGCGCTTCCAGCGCCACGGCCTGGTCGCAGGCTCCGGCTGTGACGATAACGCAGTCGCCGTCTTCCGGCCAGGGCGGGGTGAGATTCAAGGGACGTCCCAGGGAGAAAAGGCCCGCATTTCGCCAATATTCGCCACTGGGGAAATTCTCGAGCAGGGCCCGGCCCTGTTTTGGGGAAACCCGGCTGACCAGGACCGGCGTTGCGCCTTCCCGGGACAACCCGGCCACGGCGGCGGTCAGCTTTTCAAGGCCCTTGCCCTGGGCGAATACAGTCTCGCCAAAACCGGTACGCATGCCGCGGTGCAGATCGGGTGTAATTCCGCCAACAGTCTGGCAGAACGGGGAAAAACGCAGGATGCCGGCGGCCTCGTCCACGCTCATGCCGCCGTTGGCCAGGGCGGTCAGGATCAAGGTCAGATCTGGTTCGTTCGGCATGGACTCTCGCTCCTCCCTGCGGTTTCGCGGCGGCCTGGCGGAAAAGGCCTGTTTTTTTATTTCCCGCTGGTCTTGTTTCCGGAGACCTCCCACGTCCCGATGTCCTCCTGGCTATAGGGGGTTTCCTGGTAGACGCAATAGTTGAGCCAGTTGTTGAACAAAAGGTGGGCGTGCGCCCGCCAGGTCACGGTAGGCGGGTATCGCGGATCGTCATGGCGGAAATAGTTTTTGGGCACGTCTATTTTCAGCCCCCGGCTTACATCGCGCTGATACTCGAGGGCAAGCGTTTCCGGATCATACTCAAGGTGGCCGAATATATAGTAGCGATGGTAGTCCTTCTCGCGCAGGATGCACACCCCGGCTTCAGGCGATTCGGCCATTATTTCCAGGTCGTCGTGCCGCTCGATGTCCGACCGGCGGATCTCGGTGTGGCGTGAATGCGGGCAGTTGAAGACATCGTCGAACCCCCTAAACAGCCGGTTGTTTTTGGTCAGCAGGGTATGCGGGAACACGCCGAACATCTTTTTCATCAGGCTGTACTTGCGGATTCCGTGGGTGTGATAAAGGGCTGCCTGGCAACCCCAGCAGATGTGCATGGTCGAAAAGATGTTTTCCCGGCTGTAGTCGATAATATCCTTAAGCTCCGGCCAGTAGTTCACAGCTTCAAATGGAATGTTTTCGACCGGCGCGCCGGTTATGATCATCCCGTCGAACTTGCGGTGCTTGATCTTTGAAAATGTGGTGTAAAACCGCTCGATATGCGTTGGCGGGGTATTTTTCGAGGTGTGCGTCTCCGGCCTGATCAGGGTGATGTCAACCTGGATCGGGTTGTTCCCCAAAAGGCGCAGAAACTGTGTTTCCGTGGCGATCTTGGTCGGCATCAGATTGACGATGGCAATGGCGAGCGGGCGGATGTCCTGCGCTTCCGCTCTGTCCGCCGTCATCACGAATATGTTTTCTTCTTCCAGGGCGGATTTGGCTGGAAGGTCAGCCGGTATGTTGATCGGCATTACGGCTCCTTAAAAATAATCCGAAAACCACGCTTTATCCTAAACATAAAGAAAGCTCAATAACCTTATTTTAAATAAATGACAATACTTTTGGGCGTTCAGCCGGGCGACGGCAGGGTAATTGAAAGCGAACGTCCTGTTTGGCGCCCTTAGCTGATTGCCGGATAAAGCGGAAAAGAGTATGAGAAAGGCTCCGGAAAAAATGCGGATCCTCGCGGAGCGACGCGGCAAAAACGTAAAATTCCTATATTGCATTATCCTGATTGCATTATCCTGGAGGTAACGGTGCCCGGCAAACAGCAAAGACCTTCATTCAAGAACCGCTTCATCCTGCCGTCGACAAAGGCTTACTGGCGGGAGGCCAGAAAACGCCCCGGCGTCTCCATATTCGAGGCCATCCACGGCTATGTCTATTTGCGCTGGACGCATTTCTATATCCGCATGGGACTTGGGCGTCATAAATTGTCCGCCATCCTGCAAAAGCCCCTGTATTACATGGGCAGGCTTTTCGGGCTTTGGGGCGAAGGCGCGAAAAAGACCTTTGCCGACACCTATCACGCCAAGGTAATGCCCCTGGATAACGCCAGAAGGCTGATCGGGGTGGACCGCAGAGTCGACATTGACGTCCCGGAAAAAATACTGCCCTACACCAAGGCCCGCCACCTGCTCATAGAACACCCGGCCGACATCGCCCTTTTGCGCTGCCCGTGCAGGGTGACCGCGAAGAATCCGTGCGAGCCGATGGACGTATGCGTGATTGTGGGCAAGATCTTCACCGATTTCGTGCTTGAACATCACGCCGACAAAGCCCGGCGCGTCAGCGCGCAGGAAGCTCTCGCGGTGATCGAGGATTGCCAGATGCGCGGCAACGTCTCCCACGCCTTTTTCAAGGAAGCGGTGCTTGGGCGTTATTATGCCATTTGCAACTGCTGTTCCTGCTGTTGCGGAGCTATGGAGGCATTTCGGCACGGCACGCCGATGCTGGCTTCATCCGGATATCTGGCGGCGGTCGACCCCGCCGGCTGCGTGGGGTGCGGCAAGTGTGCGAAGCTCTGCCCGTTTGCCGCGGTGCGCCTTGAAGACGCGCCAGCGGTGGATGCCAAGGATGATCCGAAAGGCTGTCCGCCGGGTGAACCAGCGGGCGGGGGGCGAAAAACAGCCAGGCTTGCCGTTATTGACAGGCAAAAGTGTATGGGCTGCGGGGTTTGCGCCTTGCAGTGCCCGGCCAGGGCCATCGTTATGGCGCTTGATCCGGAAAAGCCGGCTCCGTTGGAACTTTGAGCGCGGCGGGCAATATGCCTGAAATAGCCGTCACCCGGCAAAACGGAGAAGCGGGGCCCCGGCAGGGGGCGCCCGCCCGGTGCCCCCTGGAGTGTGGCG
>JAVBNM010000006.1:0-8270 GCA_031551565.1 Desulfovibrionaceae bacterium
ACCCCCCTCCCTCCTTTACCCGTTTTGCGGGATGTTTTCGGGCGGCACGGCCGGCAAGGCCGGGGCCGCGTTTTTTTGCCGTAACTGACCGCCAGTGATTGATATGAGCGCGCTGGTGAGGTTTCTGGCGTTTTGAGCTTGTGCGGGCTTTCAGCGATGCCCGTCACCGCCTTTTGCATTTCCCTGCCCCTCTGCCCTGACTAGCCGGAGGCAGTTCCCTCACGGGCCGCTTTGTTGTCCGGTACAGATGCATTCCGGGCTGAGCCCGGCCTGCCCGGCCAAGCCGCTCAAAGCGCTATCTGCGCATACTCCGTAGGTTAAGGTGAGGTTAACACGCCTGCAATTTGCAAAATCCCACAAAATCCCTCTCACCCTACAAAGCGGGTAAAGGAGGGAAGGGGGTCTGGGGGAAGGGAACCATCAGGGCAATCGCCCTGTTGGTTCCCTTCCCCCAGGCAGGCTGTTGTCATCCCTCCAGGCCCCAGGATGATCTCCAGGTGTTCACGAGTATTTGGGCTTTTTTGAGCTGGGCCGGGGACATTTGCTCTTCGGCCTTTTGGAGCAGGGGCGGGCCGGTTTCGATGCGCAGGTCTTCCATTTTGAGGTCGGCCAGTTTCAGGTAGGCCCAGGCTTGTTCGAGGTCTTTTTCGACTGCGATGCCGTTTAAGTAGAGCCAGCCAAGGACGTATTGCCCGCACGGGTCGGTGAGGCCGGCGGCGCGTCTGGCCCAGTGCGCGGCTTCTGCGGGGTCGTAGTAGTCTTCTTCAAAGGCGTAGATGCGGGCAAGCAGGCCCTGGGCGGTTCCTTCGCCGGCGTTGGCGGCTTCAAGGGCCAGATCGACTATTTTCTGCGGTTCGCGCTTGAACCGCTTTTCGTCGTAGTAGATGTTGGCCAGCAGGGATTTGCCCATGGCATTGTCCGCGTTGGCGGCTTCAAGGGCCAGATCAGCGGCTTTTTTGAGATCCATGGGCAGGACGTAGCCGTAGTAGTAGTGAAAGCCAAGGACTGCTTTCCCGCCCATATCTCCGGCCTGGGCGGCTATTTGGGCCCAGTTGGCGGACTCGCGCGGGTTAAAGGGCACCCCGAGGTATTCGCCCTCAATGAGAACTTGGGCGAGATAGGCCTGGATCTGGGGGATGGTGTCCGGGTTTTCCGCGCCCTTGCGCAAGGTTTCCAGGCCAAGTTTGGGGTTTCGGGGGTCAAGTTCGGCCAGGTAGAGCATGCCGAGCAGGCCCTGGGCCAGGGGGTGTCCGGCGTTTGAGGCTTTTTTCAGCCAGTTGACGCCACGGTCTATGTCCTTGGTGTAGCCCGGGGCGCCGTCCATGTAGCCCAGGGCGGCGGACATCATGGCGCTTGAGTCTCCGTTCATGGCCAGGCGCAGGGTTTCGAGAGCCTTTTCAGCGTCCTTGAGTTTTTTGTCGAGGGCGTTCGGGTCGTAGGTTTTGTTGCCATGGCCGGGGCGCGGGGCAATGGGCGCTATTGGCTCTGGAGGTGACGGCGGCGCGGGTTTCGGGGTGATGTTGCCGCGGATATCGCCACCCTCCGGCTGCTGGCGGTTCGGCCGTACTTTTTCCGGTTCCGGGATTTCGTAATAGGGCTGGTTTCCGGGGGAGAGCGATGCGTAGTTCGGGCTGTAGCGTTTGGCCGGGTCGGCGATGCTGGCCGTGACCTGGTTGTCGCCCAGGAATTCGATGATGTCTGAGGCCAGGAGCGCACCGCTGACGATAGTGCCTTTGTCTTTTTCGCTTATGACCCAGGTGTTCATGCCCACCACTTCGCCGTGGCGGTTGATGAGCGGACCGCCGCTGTTGCCGCCGGCGATGGTGGCGGTGTGGACCACGGCGGTCAGTTTGTCGGTGACGAATCCGCTGACCGCGCCTTCGGTATAGATGACCGGCGGGGCCTTTTGGGACGAATTCTGCCAGGTGGTGTCAAGCCCGGTTACCACGCCGGGGTAGCCCCAGGCGCTGACCCGGTCCATGCGCTTTAAGTCTGTGCAGAAGGACAACACCGGCAGGCTGGCGCCTTTTTTGGGCGGGATGTATTGCAGGAGCGCGAAGTCCTGAGCGCCTTGCCGGTTGACCTTTTTGATCAGTTTGGCTTTGGTGCGCGGCAAAAAATCGTTGGTGATGATAATGGTCCGCACGCCTTTGTGATCCACTACATGCCCGTTCGTCATGACGTAGCCGTCCGCCACCACGAACCCGGTGCCGCTCGAGGCTCCGTTCGCGTGTTCAACATAAACCCAGACAGTGGCCTTTTCCATGGTCTCGGCGATCATCCGCCGTCCCTGCTCGTAGCTCTCCATCCTGCTTTCCGGCGACGGCTGGAAACCATATTCGCCCGGCCCGGCCGCTTTGGCCCCAAAGATACCACTCCCAAAAAACAGGCAGGCCAGCAATCCAAAAACTGTCGGCCGAAGGCGAATCAATCTGCCCATAAACCCTCCTGGTAAGGTGAAGCGCCGGGGATGAGGACCACGGAGCGGTTGCTTGATGCCGCTGGCACATGCTCTGTATTTTCCCGCCTTCAGATGGCCGCCCCTGTTGTCCCTATTGGGGGCATGTAATTTTTTAGCATAGTTGCCGCATGGGTGGTGTTGACGTCTATGGCAAGCAGGTATGGTGAAGCGCCCAGGGCGACCGGACGGATGCTGTGGCACTATAATGCGCCAGACGGAAAATGTAAATTGGCGGCAATGCGGCCGGCAACAGCGCGCCAGCAACAGCGCGCCAGCAGCGCTGACTTTCAAGCAGTAAACGGGGTAGTTGCTTTTGAAATATGTTGCAGGCAGGAGGTTGTGATTTTGGGCGCGTATCTCCCGGTAATAATGCTATTTGCCAAAATAAGAACTGCCGGCGCAAGAGCGGGCGGGAGCGGCGAGATTTAAATCCCGCCCTGCCGCCTTAAAATTCCTGATGCCATTACCATCCAACTGGAACATTATCACATACTCCAACCTGAAAATCAGCTACTTTTGACATATTATTGGGCTTGCTAATTTTTCGAGCTTAGTTAAAACTGTAATCATGGCAAAATAGGCTAAGTTGAACCGGCCACATCAGCGCCCCGGCAATCCTCTGCAAATCGGCCAAAGAGGGGAAGGGGTCAGGAGTGGGCGCAAAGTCTGTGCCCCCGGCCATTACGGCAGTAGCCTGCCGGCTCTCCTGTGCAGGCTGTCTGTGGTCATAGAACCGTTTGTAGGAGGATATATGAAATCTGGCAAAGAAAATATCAATTCGCATGTGCCGCCGTTTACGGACGGCAAGGCCGCCGAGCCTCATTATGACGACCTGATTCCGTGTGACGCGGTGGAGTGCGCGGCGTGTCGCGCCGAGGAGACAGACAAGAGCAGGGATCTTGACTGCCACCGCTCAAACGGCATGGGTATGGGGCTGACGACCAGCGGCGGCGTTCGCATCGCCG
Organism: Desulfovibrionaceae bacterium; assembly: GCA_031551565.1. Taxonomy (GTDB): domain Bacteria; phylum Desulfobacterota; class Desulfovibrionia; order Desulfovibrionales; family Desulfovibrionaceae; genus Frigididesulfovibrio. Next base: position 3,427 of record JAVBNM010000006.1, read on the forward strand.
ACAACCAGAATACCTTGCGGGCCGGCAGTCGCGGCCCGGCCCTGCTTGAGGATTTCCACTTTCAGGAAAAGCTGGCCCATTTCGACCGCGAGCGCATTCCGGAGCGCGTGGTGCATGCCAGGGGCTCAGGGGCGCACGGCTATTTCCAGGTTTACAAATCCCTGGCGCAATATACCAAGGCCGCCTTTTTGCAAGACCCGGCAGTCAAAACGCCGGTGTTTGTCCGCTTCTCAACAGTTCAGGGATTTCGCGGATCTCCCGACACCGTGCGCGATATCCGGGGCTGGGCCACCAAGTTTTACACCAGCGAGGGCAATTTTGACCTGGTCGGCAACAATACCGGCGTGTTTTTCATTCAGGACGCGATCAAGTTTCCCGACCTGGTCCACGCGGTGAAACCCGAGCCGCAAAGCGAGGTTCCGCAGGGGCAGAGCGCCCACGACAGCTTTTGGGATTTCATTTCCCTTCAGCCCGAGACCTTGCATAACGTCATGTGGGCCATGTCCGATCGAGGCATACCGCGCAGCTACAGGACAATGGAGGGATTTGGCATCCACACCTTCCGCCTGGTCAATGCCGAAGGCAAAAGCTGTTTTGTGCGTTTCCACTGGAAGCCGGTCTACGGCAAAAGCTCTTTGCTCTGGGACGAGTCACAGCTCATCACCGGCCGCGATCCTGACTTTCACCGCAAAGACCTGTGGGATGCCATCGAGAACGGATATTACCCGGAATACGAGCTTGGCCTGCAAATCATCCCCGAAGAAGACGAATTGAAGTTTGACTTCGACATCCTCGACCCCACCAAGATCATCCCCGAGGCCCTGGTCCCGGTCCAACTCGTCGGCAAGATGGTCCTTGACCGCAACCCGGACAATTTTTTCGCCGAAACCGAGCAGGTCGCATTTTGCCCCGCCAATATCGTGCCCGGCGTAGACTTTTCCGATGACCCCCTGCTCCAGGGGCGCGTGTTCTCGTATGTGGACACCCAGCGCCACCGCCTGGGGGGCGCCAATTTCAACGAGATTCCCGTCAACCGCCCAGTCTGCCCGGTCACCAACCATCAGCGCGACGGCATGTACCGCATGCAGATAGATTCGGGCGCCAACTACGAGCCAAACACCTTGAGCGGCAACTGGCCCCGCGAGACCCCGCCAGCCCCCAAAGCTGGCGGCTTCCACTCCTTCCCGTCCAGAACCGGGGCGGGGAAGGTGCGCGAGCGCAGCCCCTCATTCCTGGAATACTACGCCCATCCGCGCTTGTTCTGGCTGAGCCAGACCGACCCGGAAAAGGAACACATGATCGCAGCCTTCAGTTTTGAACTGGCAAAATTGCGCCGTGCCTATATCCGCGAGCGCGTCCTTGACCACCTGGCCCGCATCGATCAGGAACTGGCCAAGGCTGTGGCTAAAAATATGGGCCTGTCCCTTTCGCCAGAGCAACTGGCCTACCCCGAGCCCAAGCCAGTTTGCGGTCTCAACTCCGACCCCAGTTTAAGCCTTTATGCGCGTAACGAAATAATTCTTAGAGGCCGGAAAGTCAGCATCTTGGCCGCTGACGGCGTAAGCCAGAAATCCCTCGACGCCATTCTCAAGGCGTTGAAGGATGAAGGCATCACTCCTCTCATTCTCGCCCCGGCCGCCGGCACCATCAAGAGCGACACCAACGTGGAAATACCCGTCAGCGATACCCTCCACGGCACTCCATCGGCCCTGGTCGACGCAGTGATAGTTCCGGACGGCGAGGAGAGCGTCAAGGCCCTTTTGGCCAGCGGGCCGGCCAAGTATCAGCTTTGCCAGGCTTACAAATACTTGAAGCCGATTGGGCTCCACGGCAACGCCAGGCTTCTCATGGAAGCAGCCAACCTGCCTGACGATGAAACAGACCCCGGCCTTTGCCAGTCAGATTCTTCTTCCGCACTGGTCGAGGCGTTTTTTAAGGCGCTCAAATCGCATCGGATATGGTCCAGAGCCCCCAAAACCTCGTCAATCCCGGCATAGCCGGGTCAGGCTGAAAAACAGCAGGGGGACGGAGCGCCAAGGGCAAACGCCCTTGAGGTTCCATCCCCCTTATTTTTTTGGGCGCTCCGCCCGCTCTTACTTCTGCAGCCTGCCCAGCAGTTGGTCAAGGTCTCTGGCCATGCCGGATAGTTCGTGGACGGAGTCGGCGGATTGGGCCATGCCTTGGGCTGTCTCCTCGGCAATCCGGTTGATGTCTTCAATGGAGTTGTTGATCTCCTCGGATGTGGCGGATTGTTCCTCGGCGGCCGTCGCGATTCCGGTTATCAGGTTGGAGTTCACATTGACCAGGTTTAGGATTTCCTGCAGGGCGGCGCCGGAAATGGTGGCCAGTTCGGTGGCCTTGGCCACTTGCTGGCCGCCCTCGCCGACGCGCTTGATATTTGCGGCGGTTGAATCCTGGATGCCCCGGATGCTGGAGCCGACCTCATTTGTCGCGCCCATTGTTTTTTCAGCGAGCTTGCGCACCTCGTCGGCCACCACGGCGAATCCGCGGCCGGCTTCACCGGCGCGGGCCGCTTCAATGGCGGCGTTCAAGGCCAGCAGGTTGGTCTGATCGGCTATGTCGGTGATGACGTTCATGACGCTGCTGATGGATTCCGCCTGCTGGCCGAGAGCTGTCATGTTTTTTTCCAGGTCGGCCGCGACCTGGCTGACCCCGTTGACGGCGTCGACAACCTGCCTGACCAGGGCTGCGCCTTCGCTGGCTTTTTGGCGCGTTGATTCAGCCTGATGGCTGGCCTGGGCGGCGTTTCTGGCCACTTCAAGCACGGTGGCGTTCATTTCCTCCATGGCTGTGGCTGTGGAGGAAGCTCGGTCCCTCTGTGTGTCCGCGCCGTTGCTGACCTGCTCAACCTTGGCCGAGAGTTCCTGGGAGGCTGTGGCCACGCGCGTGGATATTTCCCTGGCCTGGATGGCGACGTCAAGGATGGTGCGCTGGGTGCTTTTGATTTCGGTCAGATCGGTGATCAGTTGCAGGACAGTGGCCAGCCTGCCGTTTTCATCCCTGAACGGGATGGCCGTGTAGCTGATGTCCATGTTTCTGCCCTGAGGGTGGGCCACTGTTTCGGCCGTGGCCGGCATCATGGTGTCCACGGCCCGCTTCAAGGCGCAGGCGGGCGTGTTGAAGTCTTCCCGGGCCATGACCTGGCCGCAGGTCATGCCCTGGTAGCCGCTTCCGCCTATTCGCACGGCTACTTCGTTCATGTAGGTGATTTTTAGCTCCTTGTTGAGCACGACAACCGGGGATGCCAGGGAGTTCAGGAACAACTGGTAGCGCGAGAGCATGGCGTTGGTGCCCTTGATCAGATTGGCGTAGTCTCCGGAGAACTTGCCGGGATCGCCCTGTATTTCGATGTTGCCGTTGACAAGCTCGGTTTCAAGCCGCTTGTACTCACTGACGATGGACTTCAGGGATTGCGGGATGCTTCTGAGCGCATCGGCCAGGGAGCCGATTTCATCCTTGCGGCGGACGTCCAGCGTTGATTCCAGATTGCCGTTGGCGATGTCCATGGCATACGATACGCCCCGGTTCATGGCGCTGACGATGGGCCTGATGATGAGCAGCAGGACAATGATGCCGAGGATGATGCCCGCGATGGTGACAATAACCGTATTTTGGGCCAGTTCATGCAATTCGTTGAAGACCTCGGCCTGCTCGGCCTGGACGACCAGGGTCATGTTGGAAATAGGTTCCTTGACGAAATAGGCGAACGACTCTTTGCCTTGCACGTTGACGAATTCCATTTTTCCGTCCGGCGATGTGGCCATTTTGAGGTAGGAATCGTGGCCCTTGATGTCCGCCTTGAAGAGAATGTCGGGGTTGCTGTGGACCACGATCTGCCCCTTGTCGTCAAGGCAGTAGGCGTAGCCGGTTTCGCCGACTTTTACCTGTTTTACGACCATTTGATAGTAAGTGGGGAGATCTATGGTGGCGTTGACGACGCCGATCACTTTTCCGCCGGATTTGATCGGAGCGGAGGCGATGAGCATGCCCTGCTTGGTGATGCTGGAGACGAACGGGGCGGACATAAAGGCCTGCCCGCCGGCCGCGGCCGTGAAGTATTCCCTGGCGGCGAAGTTTTCCCCGATGACCGAGGGGTTGGAAGAGGCCACGATGTCTCCGTTCATGTTGAAGACATTGACCCTGTCCAGCAGCGTGTAAGTTGTGATGATTTTTTCCAGCACGGCTGAAAGCCGCAGTCCGGCATCCTTGTCTGAAATGTCATTTTTGAAGAAGTCCTGGATCGAGGCGTCAGTCGACAGCCGGTTTACGCTTTGCGCGGCCTCGCCAAGGACCACGCCCGTGATGCGCTTCAGAGAAGCGGCCTCGCCGCGCATGCTGTCTATGACTTTGTTTTCCAGGCTTTCCGCTGCTTCGTTGTAGGAAAGGTAGCCGGAGGCCCCCATGATGGCGACGATCAGCAAAATGATAGGTATCAAAATTTTCCACAATAACTTCATGATCTTCTCCTGCAAAAGAACGGCTAACCGCCATGGCCCGACATATGTAAACCTGCCTATCGGCGAATCTAAAGGCGGACTTTAGCTATGTTAAGAGTGATTCTAAGCAACACGTTGTAATTAAAGGATGTTTTTGTGGTAAAAGGCTGCCTGGAGGTTAGCCCAATGGGCGGCATTGTCAAGGGTAAAGTTGGGACTTTGCCAGCGGCGCATTCGCCGTCTATTAGGCTCAGCCCTCATTAATCCGCCTGCTGCAAAGCCGCTCTTTTCCGTCTGCCTGCGTCGCAATGAGAAAATTGATCTTGCAGTATTTCAATACAGCTTCGCCCAATTTTCCCCTTGCTCCTTGCCGGCCGAAAAAGCCCG
>JAVBNM010000046.1:0-8957 GCA_031551565.1 Desulfovibrionaceae bacterium
CCCCCCCGCCATCCACCCCCGTCTCCCCCAGGCCCCCGCCCCTCTATTACCCTTTGTCGTGAGGGGGGCAATTGAAGATTTGTGCTGGGCGCTTGGGAACCTTTCCTTTACCCTTGTGTTCGGGGGGGGGGTCTTTTGCGCTGAATATTCGACACTAATTGACTTTTTAAGGGGATAGTTATGCGAAAGATTACTGTGGCGATACTTATCTGCGGCCTGACCGGGCTGGCCGCTCTGGCCGGTTGCGCGAACGAATCAGGCGATCCCAGAAAGGGGGGCTTGTTCGGCTACAGACCTTCAGCCCATGAAGAGCGGTTGAAGCAGCGCGAAGACAAGCTGGCCGGCCTGGAAATGGACAAAGAAGACCTGGAAGCCGAAAAGGACACGCTTGAAAAACAAAAAGGCGCAAAAAGCGCGAAGGTCGCGTCCCAGCAAAAGCAGCTCGACGCGCTCAACAAGGATCTTGACACACTGTCGCGCTCCCTGGATAGCGAAAGGGCCGCGAATGCCGCCCAGCAAAAAAAGCTGGATGAACTCAGAGCCAGAAGGGACCAACTCGCCGGCGCTTCCGGAAACCTGGAAAGATCCGGCGAAAGCGAAGCGGCCAAAGAGCGCAAGCTGGCCAACCTTCGCCGCCAGATAGAAGATCTTGAGCGCGAAGCCGAGACCCTGAGCCGTCTATGATCCCGATCGCCGGCATAGCGCGCCGCGTTTTTCTGGCCGTAGCGTTTGCGGCGCTTTTCGTCCCAACGGGAAGCGCCGACAACGCGATTCCAGTCAACGGCATCCTTAAGCTGATTGAGGAAAAGGCCCTGACGCCTCCGCCCGCCGAGGCGCTCCAACGGTTTGAAGATTCCCCGAAAAGCCGGGAAGATCTCGACCGGTTCCTCGGCGAGTTCGACAGCTATGCCAAATACCTGACCGCGGCGGAATACCGCGGCCTGCTGGACGTCCAGCGCATCCACAGCGACGGCGTGGGCATGGACCTTGTGCGGAACAAGGCGGGCGACATCGTCTGCATCCCCTACCCGGACTCCTCGTCCGCGAATGCCGGGATCAAATACGCCGATACGCTTCTGGCCGTGGACGGCAACCCCGTCACAGGGGCCGAACTTGACGATGTGGCCGTGCTCATCCGGGGAGAGGCAAAAACAAGACTCACCCTGACCGTGGCGGCAAAGGGAGAGGGCCCCAGAACCATCAGCCTGCAACGGGAGAGACTTTCCGGAAAAAGCACGGCGGCGCAAGCCCCGGTCAGGGGCATCCCCCGGATACGAATTTACAGATTCGGCCCGGAAACCTTTAACGAACTGAAAAGCCTGCTGGCTGCGTCCCCGTCTGCCGGGGATCTGATAATCGACCTTCGCGGCAATACCGGCGGAGATATGCGCTCGGCCATTGATTGCGCGAAGCTGTTTTTGCCCGCAAGCGCCCCGCTGGCGCGCATCGCGACAAGGCAGGGAGTCTCCCAGCCAACAACCGACGCCAGGGGCCCCTGGGCCGGAACGTATGTGTTTATCTGGCAGGACGAACTGACCGCCAGCGCCTCCGAGATATTCATCGCGGCCCTGAGACATTCCCTTAACGCCGAGACCATAGGCAAAACCAGCGCAGGCAAGGCCGTGGCCCAGGAAGTGTTTCGGCTTGACGACGGAAGCATTCTCAAGCTAACCACTGAACGGCTTTTTTTCCCGGATAGTTCCCACACATGGCAGGATGCCGGGATTGAGCCTGATTTCGCCTTTTACGCGGATCAGGAAGGATCCGAGGAAGAATACGAGCGCCTCACCGGAACGCCCTGAGTATGGGAACGCCACGGGGCGATACGGCCGGCGAACGCGCTCAAGGCCAGGCGGCTCAGGCCCAGGTGGCTCAAGGCCAGGGCATCAGGCCCAGGCGGCTCAGGGGCTGGCGGCGCAGATCTGCGCCGTCCTCCCCGGCCGGTTTCTTGCTGTCCCTTCATGGGGATGCTTTTTTTGCGGCTATGCGGTATAGTTCATCTGGAATACTGTAAAAATCCAGAGTATGGAGAGACACAGTTATGAAACGTTATTGGCGCGGATTATTGTTTTTGTCCGCATTTTTTGCTCTTTGCCCTGCCGTCTGCCCGGCTGTTCTGGCGGACGAGGTCGTGGTCACGGCCCAGGGAAAGGACCAAACCATAGCGGAGCTCAACGCCAGAGTGGCCGCTGTGCGGCAATACCTGCACGAGATGGTCCCGATGGATTTTCTGGTCGAGAACGTGCAGACGATAAGAGAATCATTTATTCTGAAAAGCCAAGACTTTACATCGGCAGTCAGAATAACCTCCTCCACAGTCGAAAACGGAATACACCGGATTGAGGCCAGCGTCGAGGTGGACGCGGTCAAGATGAAGGCCAGGCTTGAGCAGCTCTTCCCTGAAAAATTCCTTGCCGCTGCCACTCCGGACAGCCAGCCGGGAATTGGCGGCGGGCTGGCTGAAAAATCACCCGGCGCTCCCGATGCCGCAAAGCCCGCTGACGATAAGCCCCTCGCGGATGCGGAAAAGCCCGCCGAGCCCGCCCCCCCTGCCGGGACTGCTCCGCCTCCCGCATTGGATGGCGAAACCGGCAAGGCCCCGGAACAAGACGCGCCGGAGGTTAACCCGCCCGTTGCCGCAAAGTCCCTCTCCGATGAATCCTTCCTGCAATTGTTCGCCGGCGGCGGCGACGCTGAAAAAATCCTCGGGGCCATAGCAAATGGCGCCAACGTCAATGCCAGCGGAGCAGCCGGCGACACCCCGCTCATCCTCGCCGCCAGGGGCTTTGACAATCCCGAACTGCTCAAGGCTCTTCTTGATGCCGGGGCTGACGTCAGGGCGCGCAACAAAAAAGGACACGACGCCCTGCGCGAGGCCATTGCAAACGGCGCGAACAAAACGCGGTTGCCGGAAATGATGGACGCGCTTCTTGCCAGGGGCCCTGAGCTTGACGCCGGGAACGAATCAATCCTCATGTTCCTCATGCACAAATACACCGGCAAGCAGGTGGCCGAGGCCGCGTCCAGACTTCTCGCAGCCGGAGCCGCGGTCAACGCCCAGGACAACATCGGCTTTACGGCTCTGATCATATCCCTGGGCAACAACGACCTTGAGCTTATGGATCTGCTGCTGAAAAACGGCGCTGACCCGAACATAGAAATGAAGGAATTGCGGCTCAGCGCCCTGACCTTTGAAATCGACGGCGCCTGCCGCCCGGAAATAATACGGACCTTGCTTGAGCACGGCGCAAACGCCAACCTCGCCGCAAGCGACGGCTTACGGCCCCTTCACCATGTGGCCCAGCGCGACAAAATCGCTCCGGAAGTGCCGGACATGCTCATCAAGGCCGGGGCAGATATAAACGCCCAGGCCGCCGACACCGGCATGACCCCTCTGATGTTGGCCGTGGCAAAAGGCAACGTGCGGACAGCGGAAACGCTGCTGGACGCCGGGGCCGACGCCTCTCTCAAAGACAACAGCGGCAGGACGGCCTCTCAACTCCTGGAAAACTGGCGCGGCAAGACGCAAGACGCGGCCGCCTTTGATCATCTGGAGAAACGTCTGTCTGAAGAATAGAACAAGCTGACCGAGCGGTTGTCCCGGAATATCAGCCCCCACTCCGAAGCCATGTCCTGCAAAAACAGGGAAGGGCGGGATGGGGGCTTGGTTATTGGCATGTGAAAACGCCAAGCAGGCGCAATTATCGGGCTTTGCTTAGAATAATGATTGATTCCGGTGGGATGTAGAATAGCGGCCTGTCATTGTCCGCTGCATGAAGGGTTTCCAAATTTATCTCGAACAATGCTTTTTTTTCAGAGCTGGCATCGTGCAGGTAGAGAGCATTGTTTGAGAAACGGCAGCCGCAGGTCCAATGGGAGATGACCGGGCTTTCCACATCCGGGAGGTAGCGATGAAAGCGGAAAAGGCATATGTGCCTGTATGACGCCTCAGTGTTCTCCGACAGGCAATCTCTGAATATTCCCCATATATCCCGCGAAATAGCCGCGTGTTCCGCAGCCGGGGGAAGCCTGCACTCGCCGGAATACATGGGGACATTCTCCAAATCCAGCGCCTCCTGGCCTGGAGCCAGCGACGAGGAAAACGGCTGGTATGTGTCATACTTGAACGGCCAGGCCCGGCAGTGGGCCGACAGCATGTATCTGACAACCCAGTAGTGATCCGTCTCGTTCTGCAAAAACGCCTTCCAGGCTCTGTCATGCCTGGAGAACTCCCAAAGCGCCATGCTCAACAGACCCCGCGCGGCGCCCAGGCGGAGATTGTGCGTCAGCGCGAGCCCATTGATGACCGCATAGATGCCGCAAGCGAAATCCAATGTGCCCTGCATATATCGCCACACAGTCCAATCCTCCCAGCACAGGCCGAACCCGCCGCGCATGAATTTCCCTGCGTTCTTCTTATAACTCTTTGCCGCGCAGTTCAAGGCCTGGCCAAAACAGCGCCATATGGCGAAACCCGGGCGGACAACATTTGCGGCCTGTTCAAGACCGCGGCCTTTAGGCCGGGCGCCTTCGGCCGCGCTCGGAAATCATGGCCGCAGACATTCTAACGGCCTTGGGGAAGTGTGTGCTACTTCACAGCCTTAAATCCAAGCTTGCAAGTTTTCCGGTTGACCTTTTTCCCGCCCCGTGTAAACTACGCCGTGCGCTTTTTTTATTAAGTTTGAGTAGTTATCTGTTATTTTAAGCAGTTATCCATTACTAAGTAGTTAGCCATTCCCGAGCAGCTATCCATTACTGAGTAGTTATCCATTACATTGTGTATATCAGTCACATTTTAAATGAGAGAGCGTCATGACAATCAAGAAAACAATCTTCATGGCTTGGATCGCTTTGATAATTATCATAGCATTCCTTATTTTCGCCGCAGTTACCGTGCGCGGCAGCAACAGCGCCATCGAGGAGATGCAGCATCAAAGGCAGCTTTCTCTGGCCCTGGCGAACGAACTCAGAGAGAGTTCCCGCAAATTGACCGAAACGGTCAGGGAATTTTCCGTCACGGGTGACGAGAGGTTTGCCGACGCCTATATGAATGTAGTCAATGTCAGGGCTGGAAAAGAAGACCGCCCGCCAAACTGGAAAATAGCGCCGGGGCAAAGAATAGCCCTGGCTGAACTCATGAAGCAAGCCGGCTTTACCCAAAGCGAGATGGCCTTGCTCCAGCAATCGTCAGACCTTTCAAACGACCTCATAGTTATTGAAACAGAGGCCATGAACGCCGTGCGCGGCCTTTTCCCGGACGCCACAGGCAAATATGCCATCAAGGGCGAGCCAAACAAGGCCAGAGCCGCCGAACTTGTCTTCAGCCCTGCCTATGCCGGCGAGGTGGCCAAAATCATGGCCCCGTTCGCCAGGTTTGAAGCAGAGCTTAACTCCCGTCTTGACGGCGCGGTCGAATCCGCCAAATCAGCATACGCCAAATCCATGCTCCTTCTGCAAGCAGCGGGCCTCGTTATTATTTTGATGTTCGCCGGTTTTCTGCTCCTTGTCGGCCGCTCTATCGTCAACCCCATCCTGCGGTGTGACGCCTTTGCCAAGCAGGTAGCCGAAGGCAACCTTGACAGCAGTTTCGACTACGAGAGCAAAAATGAAATCGGCTCGCTGGCCGGCTCGCTGAAAACCATGCTTCGCTCGCTCAAGGAGAGGATAGTCCTGGCCCAGGAAGCCACAGCCAAGGCCGAGGAAGCATCCAACAAGGCCACCGAGGCCGTCAAAGAAGCCCAGGCGGCCAAAAATCAGGCTGAACAGGCCAAAAGCCTTGGCATGCGGCAGGCCGGCGAGCAACTCCTCGGCATTGCCGAGCTGGCCAAAGACACGGCCGGGCAGTTGTCCCTTCATATCAGCAGGGCTGCCGATGGAGCCCAGGTGCAGCAGCAGCGTTTGAATGAATCCGCCCTGGCCATGGAACAGCTCAACCTGGCAACCCTGGAAGTCGCGCGCAGCACCACCAATACCACGGCAGCCGCTGACGCCACCCGCGTGAACGCTGTTGAAGGCGCCAAAATCGTCAACAGCATGATGGAGTCTATCGGCGCTGTCGCTGACGGCGCGGCCTCCTTAAGCCAGCGCCTCGGGCATCTTGGCAAGCAGGCCGAGGGCATCGGCCAGGTCATGGCTGTTATCAGCGACATCGCTGATCAGACCAACCTGCTGGCCTTGAACGCAGCCATTGAGGCGGCCAGAGCCGGCGATGCCGGCAGGGGATTCGCCGTTGTCGCCGACGAGGTGCGCAAGCTGGCTGAAAAGACCATGCAGGCCACCGGTGAGGTCGGCTCGGTTGTCAGGGCCATCCAGACTGGAATAGCCGACAACATCAAGGCCATGCATGAGGCCACGGAAACTGTAAAACTCAGCACAGGCCTGGCCAACAACGCCGGAGATTCCCTGCGCAAAATCGTTGATATCGCCCAGGGAACGGCCGAGCAGATCCACTCCGTCGCAGCGGCCACCGAAGAACAGTCCGCGACCTGCGTGCAAATCACCCACACGACCGATTCCATCAACCAACTGGCGGCCGAGACCCTGGAGGTCATGCACGCTTCCAGCGATTCAGTAAAGGCGCTCAACAAGGCTGTTCAGCAACTGATGGATCTGACCAACCAGCTCCGCTCCGCATAACGCCGGGGGATGGAGCCGTAGAGGCGCGTTACCGGTTGAAATGCCGGTTAAAAAAGATCGAAATATGACAAGGCGTCGATATTATACATTATAATATCGACGCCTTGCTTTTGCTGTCACTACAGCCAGGGGCCCGGCTATTTGGGGTATAATTCAAAAACCTTCCGCGCCCTGGTCATGGGGCAGTCGCCGAATCCATCCAGGCCCAGCGCCACCATCAAGAGCAGCCTGGCCTTTTGCGCCCGCAAATTCCCGCCAAGAATCAAGCCCATGTCCCGCAGGCTGTTCGCCCCGCCGCTGTAGCCGTAAACCGGCCAGACGCCTCCCTCGATGCACCGGGAGGTCAAAACAACAGGCATCCCTGCGTCCACGCAGGCCTTTAGCTCCGGCAGCGCGGCCGGGGGAACGTTGCCGGCCCCGAAAGCCTCAACGACCAGGCCCCTGGCCCCATGCTCGCGCGAGCAAGCCAGGAACCTGCCGTCCATGCCGGGCGCCAGGGAGACGAGATCCACGTTGGACTCGATCCGCCTTGCCGGCAAAGCGTCATGCGGGACAGGGGTGCGGAAAAGCTGGATCCCTCCGGCCACGCAGGAGCCTATGGGGCCGGAACCGGGCGCGTCAAAGGCGTCAACGCCCATGGAGTGCACCTTGGTCACTTCCCTGGCGGCAAACAGCTTGTCCGTCATAAGAAGCACAACCCCTGTCCCGGGCGGCAAAGGCAGGGCGCAAGCCCTCAGGGCCGCGCCGAGGTTGCGAAGGCCGTCATAGCCGGGCTCGCCGTGCGAGCGCATTGAGCCGGTAATCACGACCGGCTTGACGGAATCAAGCAGAATATCCAGCATGAAGGCCGTTTCTTCCATAAGATCGGTACCGTGGGTGATTACCGCTCCGCCGACATCGGGCCGGGCCAGCATCGCGCCAACGTCCCCGGCCAGCTTGAACATCAGCTCCGGGGTCATGTGGGGGCTTGGCAGGCAGGCCCATTCGACCGGAATGAGCGACTCGCGCATCTTGTCCACCATGTCCGAGCGGCAGCCCCCTTTGGAGCGCCAGGGCAAAACGCCGTCCGGCAACTCGGCCAGCAAATCCGCGAGCCTCAGCGCCGGATGGAGCGCCCCGTCTTCGGCCTCCTCCATGGAGATGGTGCCGCCGGTGAAAAAAATGGCGATCTTGCGGTTTGAAACGTATGGGGGATGGCTGTCGGTCATGCTTTACGGGCTCGCTGCAAACAAGGCGCTGGCGCTCATACCGGCATGCCGGGACATGAGCGCCAGCGCCTTTATAAGGTTACCTGAAAATTCCGTTGCGGCCTTCGGGGCCTGGCAGGCCTCGAAGGGGAACCGAGGCTCAGAAACATCAGCGCGGATCTTGGCGGAATTTTCCATTCTCAGGCCTGTTGGTAAAAAGGCCGTGGGCTTTCGCGCACGGCCTTTGAATGGCGGTCAGTTGACGCCGACCAGCTCTATATCAAAGGTAAGGGCCTTTCCGGCCAGCTCGTGGTTGGCGTCAAGAACAACGTCGTCCTCGTTCACTTCAGTGATGTATGCGACGATCTGGTTCACTCCCTCAGGGCTCACAAGCTGCATGGCCCTGCCGACTTCGGGCTTGACGCCCTCGGGAAAGGCCGAGTGGGGGAAGCGGTAAATCAGGTCTTCATTGAGCACGCCGTAAGCATCTTCCGGCTGCAGGGTGAAGGTGGCGGTATAGCCGACCTCCTGGCCCATGACCGCGTTTTCAAATCCGGCCAGAACCATGCCCGCGCCGAGTTTGAATTCAAGGGGCATGTTGCGCTCACGGGACGAGTCGAATACATATCCATCCTGCAACGTGCCCGTATAGTGAACCTTGACGGTATCGCCTGCTTTTGCGGCCATTTTGAACTCCTTGTGAACCGGGTTTAGCGTTAAATTTTGAACAGCCGAACTTCGGCAATTTTGCATGCGGGTATAATGTGTCCTCTGCGGGCTAAAGTCAAACGGTGACAGCGGCCTTTGTCGAACCGGACGGAGAATTTTCAGGAACAAACCCAAACAGGACAAGAAAATATTTTTTTCAGCAAAAAAGGGGTTGACTCTTTTTTGAAGACGAGGCATAAGTCCCTCTCGCTGCGCATCGGTTTTACGCCGTCACTGCGCAGGCCGGGGAAAGCGGCAACCGGATAGCCGGAACGCCTCCCCAAAAATCGGTCCTCCGATTGTTTGGTTCTTTGACAAGTGAAGAGTGAGATTGAGGAGAGTGATAAAGAGAATCAGCTAGAGTTGATCTAGTTGAATCTTACTTTCTGTTTGAAACTTTTCGCGTTTGGCTTGCCTTTCGCGTTA